>JAEZWW010000040.1 GCA_023442945.1 Pseudomonadota bacterium
GCCTGCCCCAGCCCGCGCGGCGCTGGGCCATGGTGTGCATACTGATCGGCATCGGCCTGTCGGTGCTGGACACCAGCGTCATCAACCTAGCGCTGCCCACCATCGCGCGCGAATTCGGCGGCGCGCCCGCCCAGGCGATCTGGATCGTCAACGCTTACCAGCTGGCGGTGCTGATGCTGTTGCTGCCCTTTGCCACGCTGGGCGACAAGCTGGGCTACCGCAAGGTCTACATCGGCGGCGTGGTGGGCATGCTGATCGGCAGCGCGGGTTGCCTGCTGGCACGCGACATGACCAGCCTGATCGTCTGGCGCGCCCTGCAAGGCGTGGGCGCGGCCGGGCTGATGGACACCGCCCTGGTCCGCCTGACCTACCCGCGTGCCGAGCTGGGCCGCGCCATGGCGATCAACTCGGCCACCGTGGCCGCCACGTCGGTGGGCGGCCCGGCGATCGCCGCCGCCGTGCTGTCCCACGCCAGCTGGCCCTGGCTGTTCGCCGTCAACCTGCCGCTCTTGGCCGGGCTGCTGTGGTTGGCGCCGCGCACCCTGCCCAACCCGCCCGGCAACCCGGCGATTCGCCTGCGCCTGGGCGACGTGCTGCAAAACGCGGGCACCTTTGCGCTGATCTTTCTGGGGGTCGAACTGCTGGGCACGTGCGCCCGCGGCGGCACCACGCCCGATTGGGCGCTGGGCGCGGCGCTGCTGCTGGCCGGCCTGGCCGTGGGGGCCTGGTACGCGCGCGGCCAATGGGCGCTCACCACGCCGCTGCTGCCCGTTGATTTGATGCGCCACCCGGTTTTTGCGCTGACGGTGGGCACGTCCATCATGGCCTTTGCCGCGCAGACCCTTGGCTTTATCGCCCTGCCCTTTCTGTTGCTGGCCGACCACGGCCGGTCGACCGCCGAAGCGGGCTTGCTGATGTCGGCCTGGCCACTGGGCACCATCGCCACCGCGCCTTTGGCCGGTCGGCTGATCGGGCGCGTCAACGCGGGCGTGCTGGTCGCCTGCGGCCTGGGCGTGCTGGGCGTTGGCCTGCTGCTGCTCGCCACCCTGCCTGCGGTCGCCGGCAACGCCTACGTCGCCGTGTGCATGGCCGTGTGCGGCGCGGGCTTCGCGCTGTTCCAGTCGCCCAACAACTTCACCCTGGTCACCTCCGCCCCCGCCCACCGCGCCGGCGGCGCCAGCGGCATGCTGGGGACGGCTCGGCTGATCGGGCAAACCAGCGGCGCGGTGGCGCTGGCCATCGTGTTCAGCATGGTCGGCAACCACGGAGGTGGCCCGGTGACCGCGTTGTTTCTGGGTGCCGCATCGGCCTTTGTGGCCGGGCTGATCAGCCTGCGCAGGCGCAGCTCGCTGGCAGGTGCTTGAGAGAGGCCGCGCTTTTGCGTCGCGCGTCACGCGTCGCGCGTCGCCGGGACGGTCATAGGGCGCTCGTCAGTCCCCCAAGACCACATCCCGCACCACCTCGCCGATCGCCAGGCAGCTGGTCAGCCCCGGCGATTCGATGCCGAACAGGTTGACCAGGCCGCGCACGCCGTGGTCTTGCGGGCCCTGGATGACGAAGTCGGCCGCCGGCTCGCCCGGGCCGCTGATCTTGGGACGGATGCCGGCGTAGCCGGTTTGCAGCGCGCCATCGGGCAGGCCGGGCCAGTAGCGGCGCACTTCTTCGTAAAAAGCGTCGCCGCGCGCCGGGTCGACCAGGTAGTCGTCCGGGCCGTCCACCCACTGCACGTCGGGGCCGAATTTGGCCTGGCCGCCCAGGTCCAGCGTCAGGTGCACGCCCAGGCCGCCGGGTTCGGGCACGGGGTAGATCAGGCGGCCAAAGGGCGCGCGACCGCTCAGGGTGAAGTAGTTGCCCTTGGCGAAGTACGCGCGCGGCACGTGCTGCGGCGCCAGGCCCTGGGTGCGCTCGGCCAAGGCGACGGCGCCCAGCCCCGCCGCGTTGACGACGGTGCGTGCGTGCAGGCGCAGGCCGTCCTGCGCTTCAATTTCGATAGCTGCTTGCGCAGATGGCTGTAGTGCTGAAATGCTTAAAACCTCTGAATGCGCGGCCAGCATGCCGCCTGCGTTCTCCAGGTCGCCCAGCAGCGCCAGCATCAGCCCGTGGCTGTCGACGATGCCGGTGGATGGCGACAGCAGCGCGGCGTGGCAGGCCAGCGCAGGCTCCAGCGCCTGCGCCTCAGCGGGGCTGAGCAGTTGCAGGTCGTGCACGCCGTTGGCCGCGGCGCGCGCCTGGATGGCTTGCAGTTCGCCCACCTGCGCGGCGCTGGTGGCCACGATCAGCTTGCCGCAGCGCTGGTGCGCCACACCGCGTTCGGCGCAGTAGGCGTAGAGCATGGCCTTGCCCTGCACGCACAGCCGCGCCTTCAGCGAACCCTGCGGGTAGTAGATACCGGCGTGAATCACCTCGCTGTTGCGGGCGCTGGTGGCGGTGCCAAAGGCTTCGGCGCGGTCCAGCACCATCACCTCGCGCCCGGCCAGGGCCAGCGCGCGCGCCACCGCCAGGCCGACCACGCCGGCGCCGATGACGACGGTGTCCAGGGTTTCCACGGTGTCGTTCATGCTTCGAATCCTTCCAGAACGTGACAGGCGTTGTCGCCCAGTTCGGCGCTGGCGTAACCGCCTTCCAGCACCATCACCGTGGGCAGGCCCAGGCGGCGCAGGCGCGCGCCCAGCCGCGCGAAATCGGCCGTCTGCAAGCCAAAGCCGGCAATCGGGTCGGCGCCGTAGGTGTCCAGCCCCAGCGACACGACCAGCACGTCCGCCCCGTGCGCCTCCACGCGCTGGCAGGCGGCGTCGAGCGCACCGAACCAGGCGTCCGGCCGCGTGCCGGCCGGCAGCGGCAGGTTCAGGTTGAAGCCGGCACCCGCACCCACGCCGGTTTCGTCGGCGTGGCCCAGGTAAAACGGGTATTCGGTGCGCGGGTCGCCGTGCAGGCTGACGAACAGCACGTCGGGGCGGTCGTAGAAGATGGCTTGCGTGCCGTTGCCGTGGTGGTAGTCCACGTCCAGCACGGCCACGCGCGCCGCGCCACCGTCGCGCAGGGTCTGCGCGGCGACGGCGGCGTTGTTCAGGAAGCAGTAACCCCCCATGAAGTCCGGCCCCGCGTGGTGACCGGGCGGGCGTGTGGCGCAGAAGGCGACGGGCGCACCGGCCTGGATGGCGCGCGCGGCGCTGGCGGCGGCGTCGGCACCGCCCTTGGCCGCCGCCCAGGTGCCGGCGGCCAGCGGGCTGCCGCTGTCCATCGAATACAGGCCCAGGCGAGCGACGAAGTTGGTCGGCTCGACGTCGCTGCGCAGGGTGCGCACGGGCCAGACGGCCGGAAAGGGCTGCACGTCGGCGTTGGCCGCGTCCAGCGCCAGCCACTGGCGCCAGGCGTCTTGCAGAAAAGCGAGGTAGCGCGGCGTGTGTACCGTCGCCAGCGCTGGTGTGCTGTCGTGCGTCGGTGGCTCGACGCGGGCGCCGCGCGCGGCCAGCGCGTCCAGCACGTAGCGGGCACGCGTGGGGTTTTCAAAGCACGGCACGCGCTGGCCGCGGTAGAACTCGTCGCGCGGGTTGTGGCCGGCCTGGTCGGGGTTGGTGAAGATGCGCATGGGCGTGGGGGGATGGGGTATGCGATCTTCGCAGCTTTGGCCGGCTTTTTGGCCGCCGCACACCCGCACGCGTAGGACTGCGCCTACAGGGACGGGTCACCATGCCCTACCGGCCCGGGGACGGCGCGCCGACCGGGCGCACGGCGCGCGCACCGTACAGTGGGGACCAACGCAGGGCGCAGGCCCTGATCCTTAAAGCTGTTGAAGGAGTTCACACCATGAAGACACTGTCGCCCGCCCTCGCCGCCCTGCTCGCCACCGGTCTCTTTGCCGGCCACGCGCTGGCGCTGACCAAGGCCGAGTACGACGCGGAGAAAAGCCGCATCGAAGCCACGTACAAGTCCGAGAAGGAACAGTGCAAGTCCCAGACCGGCAACGCCAAGGACGTATGCGAGGAAGAAGCCGAAGGCAAGGAAAAGGTCGCCAAGGCCGACCTGAAGGCCCAGCACGAGCCTACCCCGCGCAACCAGCAAAAAGCCCGTGAGGCGCGCGCCGACGCCGCCTACGAAGTCGCCAAGGAAAAGTGCGACGACCTGAGCGGCGCCGCCAAAAGCAGCTGCGAAAAGGACGCCAAGGCCGCGCACACCAGCGCGCTGCAGGCCGCACGCACAGCCAAATAAGGCTGCCCCCTCTGCCGCTGTCGCGCGGCCGACATCCACCCAGCCCGCTTTTCAGCGGGCTTTTTCACGCGCCCGCGCGACCAACGGTGGCACGCACCGGCGCCACCGCGTGCTCAGCCGATGTCTTCCAGCTCGCGGAACACCGTCTGCTTGGGCGAAAAGCCGTGGTTCAGCGGACCGGCACCGTGGCCGGTACGCACGCCGGCGCCACTTTTCAGCGCATCCAGCACGAAGCTGCGCGCCGCCTCGGCCGCCAGGCGCAGCGGCAGGCCCTGCGCCAGAAACGCCGCCAGCGCCGAGGACAGCGTGCAGCCCGAGCCGTGCACGTTGGGCGTGTGCACGCGCTCCGAGCGCATCACGTGCGATTCGTTGCCGCGCTCGATCAGGTAGTCCTGCACCTCGTCGCCCGCCAGGTGGCCGCCTTTCAGCAGCACGGCGCGCGCGCCCATCTGCAGCAGCGCCTGCGCGGCCGCGGGCATGTCGGCGGCCGATTCGACCGGGCGGCCCAGCAGCAACGCCGCTTCGTCCAGGTTGGGGGTGATCAGGTCGGCGCGCGGAAACAGCTCGCTGACCAGCGCCTGTACGGCGTCGGGCTGGATCAGCGTGGCGCCGTTGGCCGACACCATCACCGGGTCCAGCACCACGCGCGTCAGGCCGTGGCGGTCGATCGCCTGCGCGACGACGTGCACCAGCTCGGCGCTGTGCAGCATGCCAATCTTGACCGCGTGCGCGCCGATGTCGGTGGCCACGGCGTCGATCTGCGCCGACAGAAAGTCCGGCGGCGCGGCGTGGATGCCGGCCACGCCGCGCGTGTTCTGCGCCGTCAGCGCGGTGACGGCGGTCATGCCGTAGCAGCCCAGTGCGGCCAGCGTCTTCAGGTCGGCCTGGATGCCGGCGCCGCCGCCGGAATCGGAGCCGGCGATGGCCAGCACGCGCACATATTCATGGGTGGGGGGAAGGGTATCCATCGACATTCATCGGCCTTCTTGGTCGAAACAAATTGCCCAGGCCGCCATTAGAGCAGGTGCGCCCACGCGCGTGCATGACCGACCGGGCGGGCGCTGGGGGCATTCAGCCGCTGGCGGCCAGCGACGGGTGCGGCAGCGCCGGTACCGGCAGGCGCGCGGCGGCGTGCCCGCGCGCAATCGCGGCCTGCCAGCCGGGTGCCTGCGCCGCCGGGTCGTCGCCCAGCCCGCGCACGATGCACACGCCGGCGGCGCCGCTGCGCGCCGCTTGTTCGGCCTGCGCGTGGTCCAGGATGCCGCCGATGGCGACCACCGGCGCACCCGCCATGTGCACCCACCAGGCCAGGTTGTCCAGGCCCTGCGGCACCCAGGGCATGTCCTTGGTCAGCGTGGGCCAGACCGGGCCGCAGGCGGCGTACCAGGGCTGCAGGCTGCGCGCGCGGGCCAGTTCCCACAGGCTGTGGCTGCTGATGCCCAGCTGCAGGCCGGTGGCGGCCAGCGCGGCGCGGCCGGCGGTGCCCAGCGTGTGCAGGTCTTCCTGACCCAGGTGCAGGGCCAGGTGTGGCGCGGCGCCGGGGTCACGCTGGGCCAGCGCGTGGGCGATGCGCCAGTGGTCGTTGACCACCAAGGTGGCGCCCGCGGCCCGGCAAGCGGTCAGGGCCGATTGCAATTCGGCCTCCAGCCGGGTGAACCAGGCGGCATCCGCGTCATCCGGCGTCTTGATGCGCAGCTGCACCGTGTGCACGCCGGCCTGCAGCACGTTCTGCACGCGCGCCGCGCTGTCGACGATGGCGTACAGGCCCAGATCGGTATTTTCAGAAGAAATCGGCCGCTGGCCGGCGTCCCATCTGCGCAAGCAGCTATCAAAATCAAAGTCGTCACCCCAGCCCATGATCGGCATCAGGGTCGGGTCCGCGCCAAAACCCGCGCCCGCCGCCACCGGGCCAGCGCCCTGCCCGGCCGCGTAACCACGCCGCAGCGCGTGCGTGGTCGCCATCTTGGCCAGCACCAGCGCGTCGGGCGCGACAAAGCCCAGCGCCATCGCCGCGGCGGCGCTGCTGGCGAACGTGCAGCCGGTGCCGTGGGTGTGCGGCGTGACCACGCGCGGCAGCGCCAGCCAGCCGCTGGCCAGCCCGGTCTGCACCCAGTCGAGCGACCAGGCGGGCTGCGCCGCGCCCTCGTCACCGCCGGTCACCCACACGCTGGCGGCGCCCAGGGCTTGCCGCGCGGCGGCCAGCGTGGGCGCGTCGGCGCTGTCGGGCAGGCCGGCCAGGCGCAGCGCCTCGCGCCGGTTGGGCGTGAGCAGCGTCGCGCGCGGCAGCAGCAGGTCGCGGTACGCGCGCAGCGTGGCCTCGCCCGCGAACGCGGCACCGGTGGACGAGCGCAGCACCGGGTCGACCACCAGCGCCAGGTCGGGCCGGCGTTCGCGCAGGCGCTCGACCCAGCGCGCGACCACGGCGACTTGCTCGGGCCCGCCCAGCAGGCCGGTCTTGATGGCGGCCGGCGGCAGGTCGTCCGCCAACGCGGCCAGTTGCGCGTCCAGCACCTCGGGCGCCACGGGCAGCACCTGGGTCACCGCCTGCGAGTTCTGGGCCGTGATGGCGGCCACCACCGGGCACAGGTGCACGCCCAACGCCTCGGCGGCGCGCTGGTCGGCCGACAGGCCGGCGCCACCACCGGAATCGTTGCCAGCAATGCTCCAGACGATCGGTGCTGCCCGGCCAGATACTTCAGTTTTGATAGCTGCCTGCGCAGACGGCTGTAGGGCCACGCTCAGTTTCCGATCAAAAACGGGTTGCCGGTGACGGGCGTGGTGGCGGTGGCGAAGTCCTGCTTGGCCATGACCCCGGCGCGGTAGGCGGTGCGCCCGGCCTCAATCGCCTGGCCGAACGCGGCGGCCATGCGCACCGGGTCGCTGGCCTGGCTGACGGCGCTGTTCAGCAGCACCGCGTCAAAGCCCATCTCCATCGCCTGCGCGGCGTGGCTGGGCGCACCGATGCCGGCGTCGATGACCAGCACCACGTCCGGCAGCCGCTCGCGCAGCGTGCGCAGCGCAAACGGGTTGATCAGGCCCTGGCCGCTGCCGATGGGCGCGCCCCAGGGCATCAGCAGCGGGCAGCCGGCGTCCAGCAGGCGTTTGCACGTCACCAGGTCGTCGGTGCAATACGGGAAGACGGTGAAGCCGTCCTTGGCGAGCTGGCGCGCGGCTTCGACCAGCTCGACCGGGTCGGGCTGCAGCGTGTACTCGTCGCCCACCACCTCCAGCTTGACCCAGGGCGTGTCGTACAGCTCGCGCGCTATGTGGGCCAGCTGCACGGCTTCGCGCGCCGTGGTGCAGCCGGCGGTGTTGGGCAGCAGGCACGCGCCCTGCGTCTGCATGGCGGCGCGGATGATCTCGACAAAGCCGTTGTCGCCCGCCGCGGCCAGCTGGCGCTTCAGGCCCACGGTGACGATCTGCGCGCCCGACGCCACGATGGCCTCGCCCAGCACCTGGGGCGACGGGTAGCCGGCGGTGCCGAGCAGGAAGCGGCTGGCGAGAGCAATGTCGCCGACCTGCCAAGTGTCGGTAGTCTGGGCGCTTTGCGCGGTATCCGGGGATGTCATCGGTACTTCAAAATTCGTAGCTGCTTGCGCAGATTGCTGTAGGGCTACCGCCTCATTCGATGCAAAAACCGCTAGGCGAAAGCGGCTCTGCCAAAAGGGCGCGGGCGGGCAATCTGCGCCACCCGCAAGTCTATGCCAACCGGGTACGGCAACGGGTACCGAACGCTCTCAGACGTTGGCAGTGGCGCATGGACAGAACCCCGGTTCCCACAACGAGCACCAGATAATGCCTGCATGCGATCCGCACCTTCTCGACGATTCCGCCGGAGGTTATGGCCTGCCGCGCTGATCCTTCTGGTGTTGCTATTGCTGGGGTTTCTGGCAAAGCGGGGGGCCCCCAACCCGCCCCTCGCTGTGACATCGGACTTTGAATGCCCTGCGCCTTCCAGAGACTTCCCTTTGTATGGCCACCGCGCCATCTTGTTGACCACGGGCAAGGTATTGGTCATCGGTGGCTACGGACATCGAACACCCAAGACCACAATCATTCACTCCATGTGCGACGTCAACGAGACGCTGAACGCCACTTGGCTGTATGACCCGACCACCAACCAGTGGACACCCAGCGCGCCATTGACGGGCGACGTCCAGCAATTCACGGCAACCCTGTCGCCAGACGGCAAGGTCGTCGTGTTGTCGTCCCGAGTCAAACCCCAGTTGTACGACCCGGCGACCAACACGTGGACGGCCGTCGGGTCGACGGAATTGATGGACCAACGCCTGCACAGCGCCACGCTGCTGCCGTCCGGCAGTGTGCTGATCGCAGGCGGCTTGACGGACGGGCCCGGACGGCCCGAGTACACCTCCCAGGCCCGCGCGTACGACCCGGCGACCAACCGCTGGACAGCCGTGGCCAAGATGGCGGTCGCGCGCAACGCCCACACCGCAACCCTGTTGCCCGGCGGCAAAGTGCTGGTGGCTGGCGAGCCGGACAAGAAAACCGGCAACAACATGCTGGAGCCCATCGACGATGCCGAGCTGTACGACCCGGCGACCGACCGCTGGGCACCCGCAGGCACCATGCGGGGCAGCCACCGCGAACCCAGCGCCACTGTGCTGCCATCGGGCAAAGTGCTGTTGGTAGGGGAATCCGCAGCGTACGGTAGCGCCCCGCCTGTCGATGCCGAGCTGTATGACCCGGGAACCAACACCTGGTCCGTCGCCAATGCTCCGCAGGCCAGCCCACGCGCGGGCCACACGGCCACTCTGCTCCGCTCCGGCAAAGTCCTGGTGACGGGCGGGGAAGCTGGCCATTTCTTCGTCACGCCCAGCGCCGAGTTGTACGACCCACACACCGACACTTGGTCAGCCGCAGGCCTGATGGCATTGGGCCGTTACGAGCACACGGCCACTTTGTTGCCCAACGGCAAGGTGCTGGTGGTGGGCGGCGGAGACAACCTCAACAGCACACCCGCCGTTGCGGCCGAACTGTACGACCCGGCGACCAACACGTGGGCCTTTACGGGGCCGCTCGGCTCCCAGTCTGCTGAACGTCCCATGCCCTCCCGATGAAAGCACCGACACCCCGCCGCTGGCGAATCACGATCCTCCGGTGGGTGGCGGTAAGCCTGAGCGTCGCGCACGCGCAGGCTGCACCGGACCTCGCATGTCCACCCCCTGCCGATGCACCAGAGACAGGCCACACCGCGACCCTCTTGCCCAATGGCAAGGTGCTGGTGGCGGGCGGCGTGAGCCGCACATCCGGCACAGGGGATCACGGGTGTGCTTGCGATGTCTTCGGGAAGTTCGCGCACGCGTGGCTGTACGACCCTGCCACCAATGCGTGGTCGCTGGCCGCGCCCATGGCGCAGGCGCGCACGGCTTTCACTGCCACTCTGCTGCCGTCTGGCAAGACGCTGGTCTCCGGCGGGTCCAGCGCGACTGCCGAGCTGTATGACCCGGCGGCCAACACCTGGTCGCCCGCTGCGCCCTTGGCGATTGGACGCCGTGACCACAGCGCAGTCTTGTTGCTTTCCGGTCAGGTGTTGGTGGCGGGCGGCGGGCCACTCGATGGCGCTTCCGCCAAAGCGATACCCGCTGAGCTGTACGACCCCGCTACCAACCAATGGACCCGCGTCGGGGCAACCAAGGTCGCCCGCAGTTGGCACACGATGACGCTGCTGCCCTCAGGCAAGGTATTGGCCGCAGGCAGCTACACCTCGGGCGGCCGCAGCATGCTTTTCAACCCGGACGATCCAGAAAGCGATGCATCGGACCCTAAAGACCCGTCTGCCATGGCCGAGTTGTACGACCCTGCCACCCGTACCTGGTCCACGACCGGTTCCATGAAGCTTGGCCGCTATCGCGCCACCGCCACCCTGCTGCCGTCCGGCAAAGTGCTGCTCGTGGGCGGTGGAACCCAGTCACGGGGCGAGACGACCCGCGCCGAACTTTTCGCCCCCCTCACCGGCACCTGGGAGCCCGCCAGCCCACTGCGCGTGGTGCCGCGAGACGGACACACTGCCGTGTTGCTGCCCACAGGCCATGTGCTGGTGGCAGGCGGAACCGTTACCCCCCGATTCACCAGCGCCAGCGCTGAGCTGTACGACCCCAAGACGAACCGCTGGTCGTCTGCCAACCAGATGACGCTGGGTCGGACCGGCCACACGGCCACGTTACTACCCAATGGCAAAGTGCTGGTGGTCGGCGGCATCCGCGACAACCGGGCTGCCACGGCGGCCGAGCTGTACGACCCCGCTAGCAACACCTGGTCGCTGACCGGCCCCATGGCGGTGCCCAAGCGCACCGCAACGGCCGAGCGGCCCGACGCTTGCCGCAGGCCAGGTTAACGGAACGTGCCTGCGGTAGTACGGCAGCGCGCTTGATGGTTTCAACCCAGGCTTCGCGCCTTCACTCGCTGGGGGTGGCGCCGACACAGGTCAGCAGTCGTCAGATTCGCCCCTGCTGCACGCGATGGTCGCTTCAATAGTTATAGCTGCCCGCGCTGTCAGAACTAGGGCCAGCGCCCGAAATCATCACAAACTCAACCACCCGGCCTTTAGCCCCGACAGCGCCACCGCACCCGCGCCCAGCAACCCGGCAAAGGCCAGCCATTCACCGCGCGACAGCAACGCCCAACCGTGTTGTCGCCGCGCCCAGGCGTAGAGCACCGCGCCCGGCACGTACAGCAGCGCCGACAGCAGCAGGTACTTCGCCCCGCAGGCGTACAGCAGCCAGGCCGCGTACAGCACGGCCACCGCGCCCACGCTCAGGTCGCGCGCACGCAGCGCCAGCTGGCCCGGGTGGTAGCCCTGTCCGCGCCAGGCCAGGCGCAGCGCGAACAGCGCGGCCCAGGTGTAGGGCAACAGCACCATGGCCGTGCCCAGGTTGACCAGCGACAGGTACGTCGAATTGCTGACCAGCGTGATCAGCAAAAACGCCTGCACGCAGCCGCTGGTCAGCCACAGCGCGGGCGCGGGCACGCCGCGTGCATTTTCGCGCGCCAGCCACTGTGGCGCCGTGCCGTCGCGCGCGGCCATGTACAGCGTCTCGCTCGACAGCATCAGCCACGACAGCAGCGCGCCCGACAACGAAATCAGCAGCCCGACGCTGATCAGCGCCGCGCCCCACGGCCCGACGGCGCGCGCCAGCACGTGCGCCATCGACGGGTTCTTCTGCTGCGCCAGTTCCGGCTGCGCCATCACCCCCAGCGACAGCAGGCTGACCGACACCAGCAGCGCCAGCGTGAACAGAAAGCCCAGCAGCGTGGCGCGGCCCACGTCGATGCGGCGCGCAGCGCGGGCCGAATACACGCTGGCGCCTTCCACCCCGATGAAGACCCACACCGTGACCAGCATCATCCCGCGCACCTGCTCGGTCACGCTGCCCAGCGCCGGATTGGCGCGGCCCCAGACGTCCTGCGTGAACAGATCGACCTTGAACGCCAGCGCCACCAGCAGCACGAACAGGCCCAGCGGCACCAGCTTGGCCACGGTGGTGATCTGGTTGATCACCGCCGCCTCCTTGATGCCGCGCAGCACCAGCGCGTGCATGCCCCACAGCATGACCGACGCGCAGCCCACCGCCAGCGGCGTGTTGCCATCGCCGAACACCGGCCGGTAATGCCCCAGCGTGCTGAACACCAGCACGTAGTACCCCACGTTGCCCAGCACCGCCATGAACCAGTAACCCCAGGCCGAGCTGAAGCCCACAAACGGCCCGAAGCCCGCCCGCGCGTAGGCGTACACGCCCGAATCCAGGTCGGGCCGACGCAGGGTCAGGTTCACAAACACAAAGGCCAGCGCCAGCATGCCCAGCCCGGTGATGCCCCAGGCGATCGCCGTCGCGCCCACGCCCGCGCTGGCCGCCGTGTTCTGCGGCAGCGAAAAAATGCCGCCCCCGACCATCGAGCCGACCACCAGCGCGGTCAGCGGGCCGAGGCGGAGTTGGGCCGGGGCGGTCATGGCGTGGCCCCGGACGGCGCGCGCTGGCGTGGGCCACAGGGCGCTGTACACGGGCCGGGCACATCAGGCCCCAGCGCACGTCCGTGAGCCCCAGTGCCCTGCCGCCGATGGCCGATATGCCAGGCCGTCACCACAGCGCGATCACCTTGCCACCGTGGCGCCGGACCTGGGCTCCCAAAAAATCACGCATCGGGTCCGGCAGGCTTTCGAGGGGCAGCGTTATCGGCCCGCCACCGGCCAGGATCAGCGTCCAATGCTCGGGGTACTGGCGCAACTCCGTCACGCGCGGCCAGGCCAGCGCCATCTCACCGTGTCGAGTGGCGATTTGAAACCGCGCGTCCGACAGCGTCAGTCGCGCTGTCGCGGGCTCGCCCAGATCGCGCAGCGCCACGCGCGCGCGCCGCGCCAACAGCCAGCGCATCCACCAGGCGAACAGGAAGCACAATAGCCACACTGCGGCCAGCGCCTTGTCCCACCACGTGGAAGACGCGCGGGCCCACCCAAACAGCAAAGCGGCAGCCGATATGAGCATCGCCCACCAAAAGCTTGGGCCAAACAAGCTGTGCCAGTAGCGGCGAGTCGCCATTTGCACCAGTGCCTGCGAATAGCGCAACTCGGCCTGAAGACTTTCGTTCGCAGCGGCCACCCTCAACCGCCCACAATGGGCTGAAACAGCAGCACCACGTCCCCGGCCACCAAAACCCGCTCGCGCGCACCGCGCGCGACGAATTCGCCGTTGACGGCCGTGCTGACGGCCTTTTCTTCGTGGCCCACCGCGGCGACCAGCTGCGCCAGCGTAGTGCCGGCGGTCAGCAAGCGCGGCTGGCCGTCCAGCTGGATCGGGACAGCGCCCACGCCGGGCGTGTCTTGTGGAACAAAGATTTCAGTAATTTTCATGGCCTGGCCGGCGCCCATATTGCGGGGCCAGCTACTCAAATCGTAGCAATTGCGACACCGACGCGTCAGTGCGCGGCTTCGGTTATACCCCCAGCCAAGGTCGGCAGACCCAGGGCTTGCGCGGCGGGTGCGGCCAGCGCCTGTTCCACCAGCGCAGGCGCCAGCAGCCAGCCATGGCGAAACAGGCCATTGATCACCAAGCGGCGGCCCGTCCATTCGGCGCGCGGGTTGTTGTCGGGCAAGGCCGGGCGCAGGTTGACGTCCAGCTTCAAGATGCGCGCCTCGGCCAACGCCGGTATGACGCTGTGGGCGGCGGCCATCAGCTCGGTGGCGCTGCGCAGGCTGACGGGCGAGCGGTCTTCGCTTTCGATCTCGCTGGCGCCGACCAGCACATCCTGCGGCGAGCGCGGCACCACGTACACGCGGTGGCGCGGGTGCAGCAGGCGCACCGGGCGCGTCAGGCCGTGGTCGGGCGCGTGCAGCCAAACGACTTCGCCGCGCACGCCGCGCACCGGCAGATCCGGCCGCGCACCCACGCCGCGCACGTCGATCACCACGTCAAACGCCAGCATGCGCCCGTCGGCCAGGCGCAGCGTGCCACCGCCCTCGCCGGCTTCCACGGCGATGACGCGCTGGCCCCATTGCCAATCCACGCCCGGCGCGTCGGCGTGCAGCGCGGCCAGCGTGGCGACCGTGTCGATCTGCCCTTCGCCCGGCAGCAGCCAGGCGTGGGCCGGCCCCTGAATGGCAGGCTCCAGCGCGCGCAGCGCGGCCAGGTCCAGCGCCTGCGCGCCTTCGGCCGGGCTGGCGTCGCGCCACGCAGGCGTCGCCGTGGCGGCGGCCAAACGGTCCAGCATGCGGCGCGCCGTACCCAGGTCGTTGCGGTGCGCCACCAGCAGACTGCCGCGGTCGGCAAACATCGGCCGCGCGGGCAACGCCGCCGCGATGTCGCGCCACAGCGCCAGCGATCGCCAGCCCAACGCGGCCACCGCCGGCTCGGCGTTGTCCAACTCGGCCAAGGGGCTGAGCATGCCTGCCGCAGTGAAGCCGGCCGCCGTCGGGACATACGGATCCGGCGCCTGGCTGCGCGGCACCGGCGCGGGCGACAGCGCCGGGTCGAACACGCTGACGCGGTGGCCAGCGCGCGCCAGCTGCCAAGCCAGCAAACGCCCGAGCAGGCCGGCGCCGGCGATGCCAATCGACGTGGCTTTCACGACCGCTCCTCCTTAGGCCCGGTACTGCGTGGGAGCTCCATCGCCACCACGGAGGGCACGAAGCCCAACGAAGCGAAGAACGCACTTGCCCCTTCTCGCCCAGCACGCAGGACCCAGGTGACCGCAGGCGAGCTCTCTGTGATGGCTACCACGAGCGCACGTCCAACGCCCTGACGCCTGCAATTGGCATCGACCACGACCATGGACAGGTAGCCGTTGGAGTGCTCATCGGTGATTGCGCGCGCGAAGCCTACCGGCTTGCCGAGGGCATCCACGGCCACCATGGCGCGTTGACTGGCTGCAATCACCTGCGCTAGGGCGCTGGCAGAAGGAAAACGATGGCCCCAACCGTTCTCGCGCAGAAGCGACCACACGGCATCCATGTCACCCTCCTCAAACGGCCGAACCGGCATGTCACTCAAACCTTATGAATCGGCACGTAAAACTCGCCGCCCTTGGCCTGGAACTCGGCGGACTTCTCATCCATGCCGCGCTGCAGCGCGTCCTGCTCGCTCAAGCCCTTGGCGGCGGCGAAGTCGCGCACCTCCTGCGTGATTTTCATCGAGCAGAACTTCGGCCCGCACATGCTGCAGAAGTGCGCCGTCTTGCTGCTGTCCTTGGGCAGGGTTTCGTCGTGGAAGTCGCGCGCGGTGTCGGGGTCCAGACCGAGGTTGAACTGGTCTTCCCAGCGGAATTCAAAGCGCGCCTTGCTGATCGCGTCGTCACGCGCCCGCGCCGCGGGGTGGCCCTTGGCAACGTCGGCGGCGTGCGCCGCGATCTTGTACGCGATGATGCCTTGCTTGACGTCGTCACGGTCGGGCAGGCCCAAATGCTCCTTGGGCGTCACGTAGCACAGCATGGCCGTGCCCATCCAGCCGATCATGGCGGCGCCAATGGCGCTGGCGATGTGGTCGTAGCCCGGCGCGATGTCGATGGTCAGCGGACCCAGCGTGTAAAACGGCGCCTCATGGCAGTGCTTGAGCTGCTCGTCCATGTTGGCCTGGATCAGGTGCATGGGCACGTGGCCGGGGCCTTCGATCATGGTTTGCACATCGTGCTTCCAGGCGATTTGCGTCAGCTCGCCCAACGTGCGCAGCTCGGCAAACTGGGCGTCGTCGTTGGCGTCGGACGCGCAACCGGGACGCAGGCCGTCGCCCAGGCTGAAGGACACGTCGTACGCCTTCATGATGTCGCAGATCTCTTCGAAGTGCGTGTACAAGAAGCTTTCCTGGTGGTGCGCAATGCACCACTTGGCCATGATCGATCCGCCGCGGCTGACGATGCCCGTCACGCGATCAGCCGTCAGGTGGATGAACGGCAGGCGCACGCCCGCGTGGATGGTGAAGTAGTCGACGCCCTGCTCGGCCTGTTCGATCAGCGTGTCGCGGAAGATGGCCCAGGTCAGGTCTTCGGCCACACCGCCGACTTTCTCCAGCGCTTGGTAGATGGGCACGGTGCCGATCGGCACGGGCGAGTTGCGCAGGATCCAGTCGCGCGTGGTGTGGATGTTTTTGCCGGTCGACAAATCCATCACCGTGTCCGCACCCCAGCGGATCGACCAGACCAGCTTTTCCACCTCTTCTTCGATGCTGCTGGTGACGGCGCTGTTGCCGATGTTGGCGTTGATCTTCACGCGGAAGTTGCGGCCAATGATCATCGGCTCGATTTCCGGGTGGTTGATGTTGGCGGGAATGATGGCGCGGCCGCGCGCCACCTCATCGCGCACGAATTCCGGCGTAACGCGGTCGGGGATCAGCGCGCCCATCGCGTTGCCGCGCCGGCGCGCTTCGCGTTTGGCGTCGCCCAGGTGCTCGGCCAGCCATTCCATGCGGCCGTTTTCGCGCAGGGCGATGTATTCCATCTCGGGCGTGACGATGCCGCGGCGCGCGTAGTGCATCTGCGTCACGTTGGCACCCGCCTTGGCGCGGCGCGGTTGACGCTGCAGACCGGCGGCGTCGCGCCGCAGTTGGTCGATGCGTTCGGCGTCGCGCGCTTCCAGCTTGCCGCCATCATCCAGGATGTGGGCCAAGCGGCCTTCATAGGCCTCGGTGTCGCCGCGCTCTTCGATCCAGCCCGCACGCACGGGCGGCAGGCCTTGGCGCACGTCGATGGCCACGCCAGGGTCGGTGTACGGACCCGAGGTGTCGTAGAAAGACACACCGCGCCCATTGGTCAGCTGCACATCGCGCACCGGTACGCGCAGGTCCGCGCGGCTGCCGGTGATGGCACCCTTGGTGGATGCGGGCAAGGGCTCGCGCGTCAACGCCAGCAGATGGGCAAGGGGGTCGGGTGCATTCATCGCAGGTCTCCGGTGGGTCGAACAACAAGGACTCCGGGTGACCTGCCCCGCCCTTGCGTGCGTTGCGCACTGAGGGCCTGGGACTGCTCTTCCTTACGCCGGTACTAGCCGGATCAAGTTGACGGGTTCGGTCGCCATATCGACCATCTCAGCTCGCTTGCAGCGGGCACCCCGGAGTGTGGCCGGATCATAGCCGAGGCGCAGACACTGCGCTTCGTCGGGCCTCGTTCAACCGCCAGAAACGAAAAGGCCCCGCACTTTCGTGCGAGGCCTTGCGTTTGTGGCTCCCCGACCTGGGCTCGAACCAGGGACCTGCGGATTAACAGTCCGTCGCTCTACCGACTGAGCTATCAGGGAACAAGCTTTGCATTATATGCCGGAATTTTGGCCTTCTCAAGGCTTGTCGAAAATTTGTCAAAAAAGAGGACGCGGCCAGGTGATCGCGGCGTCGACCGCTGAAGTACGGGTTCCGTGCCACGGCGCACTTCGCGCGAAGGAGACGCGTCCATTCTTGGGCAGACAGCTTATTCACGTACTTCTGCGCGCATCAGAAGCAACGCGCCACCCATGGATCCAGGCGCGACATCTGCCGCGCCTTATTTGAGCAACAAAACTTGTTTCTTGTACCTGCGACCAGGCGGTTAGCCCGCCCGCGACTAACGCCCCTCTTTTCCCCTGCTCACAGGCGTGTCCGACCATCGCACCTGCCACGCAATAGTGTTTTGCACAACATTGACATACTGACCAGTCAGTATTTAAACTTGCTTGATCTAACGCAACTCGGTACCAGCGCTTGCTGGGTAGATCAAGCATGAACGAAACCCTTGCCGCCCACTTGCACCAGCGCATCGGCGATGCGCTGCAACGTCAGCATGGAGACGCCGCCAGCGAGTCGGCCCAGGTGCCGGTGGCCCGTTACCTCGATCCCGACGTCAGCGCGGCCGAGGTGCGGTTGATGCGCCGCACGCCGCAGCCGGTCGTGCACGCGTCCGCGCTGCCGGCCCCAGGCGACTGGGTATCGCTGACGCACATGGACACGCCACTGCTGCTGGTGCGCCAGCCCGACCGGAGCGTTCACGCCTTTCTGAACGTGTGCCGCCATCGCGGCGCACGCGTGGTGCCAGCAGGTTCCGGCAGCGGCAGCCGCGCCTTTGTGTGCCCGTACCATGCCTGGAGCTACCGGCCCGATGGCGCGTTGATCGGCCTGCCGCAAGCACACGGCTTCCCGTGCCTCGACAAAGCCGATTCGGGCCTGCGCCGGCTGGCCTGCACCGAACGCGTGGGTCTGATCTGGGTAGGCTTGGACCCTGCCGTGACCCCTGAGGCGCTGAGTACCCAGTTGGGGCCGCTGATGGACGAGTTGGAATCGCTCACCGGGCTGCGTTCGCCCGTCGGGTTTGCACCCCGCTCCTACGTCGTCGAAGCGAATTGGAAGCTGCTGGTCGACGGCTCGTTTGAGGCCTACCACTTCAAGATCGCCCACCGCGAGACGATTGCCCACATGTTCGCCGACAACATGCAGGTGATCGATGAATTCGGCTTGAACCGGCGGCTGTACCTGGTCAAGTCAAATTTCGCCAAGGAGCAACCGGGCGTTGACGGCTTTGACCCGCGCCGCTACGGCAACATCCTCTACTACTTCTTTCCCAGTACCACGTTGCTCGTGCAACCCGATCACGCCCAGGTCAGCGCACTGGAGCCGCTGGGGCCGACGCGCACACGCGTGCACGAAGTGACGCTGATCCCCGAAGAACCTGCGTCAGACAAGGCGCTGGGCCACTGGCACGCCAACGTCGAGCTGTACCGGCGCACGCTGTCTGAAGACTACGCCCTGTCTGAGTCTATTCAGGCCGGCCTGCACTCGGGCGCGAACGACGCGCTGAAGTTCGGCACCTTCGAATACAGCGCGCCGCGATTTCACGAGCAGCTGCAAGAGGCCTTGGCAGCCGACGCCGCGCGCTGACTTGCGGGTGCGTTGGCGCGCCTTCCTCCTCGCAGAAAAGCCCTGCTCCGCGGCCCAGCCCGCGTGGGCCGTGCCCCAAAACAACTCCGGAGACAAGCAATGAACGCAACCAACCTGGTGGATCGCCTGCGCGACCATGTGCAAAGCCAACCAGACGCGACCGTCTACGCGTCCGACGCAAGCGCTGTTAGCTTCAAACAGTTGGATGAGCGCGCCAACCAGTTGGCCCACGCGCTGCTGGCCAACGGTATTGTGCGTGGCAGCCGCGTGGCCATCCTCAGCCGCGGCCAGTTGCACAGCGCCGTGTTAATTCTGGCGACCATGAAGATCGGCGCCTGCTGTGTGCCGGTCAACTGGCGCTTGTCGGCGCAGGAGATTCGCTACATCGTTGAAGACGCCACCGCGTCCATCCTGGTTTGCGACAGCGAATTCCTGCCACAGGTCGAATCGGCCACGATTGACCTGAGCACGCGCTTGCTGCTGACCGACGGCGCGACCGACACCGCTGCCCAAATCGACGCGTGGAGCGCCGACTTTGACACCACCCTGGCACCGCCATCGATCGACCAAGACGACGAAGCACTGCACATGTACTCGTCCGGCACCACTGGCCGGCCCAAGGGCGTGGTGCTGACCCACCGCGGTTTGATGTCGTCGTGCGAAGCCACTACAAGCGCTTGGCAACTTGACCACGCATCGGTGGTCGGCCACGTATTGCCCATCTTCCACATCGCTGGCTTGCTGATGCTGATCTTCCCGATCTACACCGGCTGTCGCTGCGTCAACTTCCGTGAATTTCAACCGCAGCAACTGCTGGTGTCGCTGTCCGAATGGAAGATTTCGCACCTGCTGCTGGTGCCGGCCATGATCGGCTTTTTGCTGGCGCAACGGCCTGAGCGGACGCTGGACTTCAGCCACCTGAAGCTCATCGCCTACAGTGGCTCCCCGATTACCGAGTCCGTGTTGCGCGCGGGCATGGCCATGTTTGGGTGCGGCTTCTCGCAGATTTATGGTCTGACCGAGGTGTGCGGCACTGTTACCAATCTGACGCCCGAAGACCACCTGGCAGGTGATCACCTGCTGCGTTCGGCAGGGAAGCCGATGCGCCATATTGAACTGCGCATCGTCGACCCCGGCACGCTGAAGGACGTGCCGAACGGCCAGGTGGGGGAAATCTGGATCCGCAGCCGACGTACCTTCAAGACCTATTGGCGCAACCCCACCGCCACCGCAGACGCCTACCCTGAAGGCCGTGAAGCAACAGGAGGTTGGTTCCGCTCCGGCGACGCCGGCTATTCGGTGGACGGCTACCTGTACGTCAGCGACCGCATCAAAGACATGGTGGTCACTGGCGGAGAAAACGTCTACCCCGCTGAAGTAGAAAACACGCTGATGAAGCACCCCGCCGTGGCCGACTGCGCCATCATCGGCGTGCCCGACGCGACGTGGGGCGAATCGGTGAAAGCCTGCGTGGTGCTGCGGCCCGACGCCGGCGCCAACGCGCAGAACCTGATTGATTTCATGCGCAGCGAGATCGCGCACTTCAAGTGCCCACGCACGGTCGACTTTATGCCCGCGCTGCCGCGCACCGAGTCCGGCAAACTGCTCAAGCGCACGCTGCGCGAGCCCTATTGGCGCGAGCAAGAACGCGCCGTGAACTGAGGCACCCACTTCCTACAATGGCGGCATGTCGTCCACCGCACTGCGTCCCCGCAAGGAACTGATTCTCGAACTCGCTGAACGGCACTTTGCCGAGCACGGTTTTCAAGGCGGCTCGCTTTCCGCCATCGCGCGCGAAGCCGGCATCCAAAACCCCGGCCTGCTGCACCATTTCCCGAGCAAGGAACACCTGTACCGCGCGGTGCTGGAAGAACAAGCGCGCGACCTGGCGGCGCGCATGCACCGCCGTCTGGCGAAATCCGACGGTCTGGCGCAGCGCCTGACCGATTTCATCAGCGTGCAGGTCGAATGGATGCGGGTGCGGCCAGCTGGCTTCCGCCTGATCACGCGCGAGTTGCTGGACAACTCCGAGCGCATGAAAACGGCGCAAACCCGGCCGCTGGAAAGCTTTTTGCAAGAAGCGCAGACCTTGCTGCAGCAAGCGCAGGCCACGGGCCTGGTGCGCAGCGACGTCAGCTGGCTGTTCGCGCTGACGCTGATCCTGGGGACGCTGAACTACGCCAAGATGGTGCGCCCTACCCTGGTCGCCGGCTTTGCCGACGAAGCGCTCAAGACCGACAAACGTTGGATGGCGCAAGTGCAGGACGACGTGCTGCGCGTCTTGCGCCCGTAACTCTTGCTGCGGCGGCCTGCACAAGGCCGCACGCTGACGTCTGAACCAGGGTCAGCCCATGACCCAGCGCACCGCCCCGTTCACCAGCAAGCCGCCGACCAGCAACCAGCCGAACAGCATCGACGCCAGCAACAGCGGCTTCACGCCCGCGTTGCGGATCAGCTTGACGTGCGTGGTCAGGCCCAGGCTGGCCATGGCGGTGGCGAGCAGCGCGTCGTCCACCCAGCGGCCGGCCACCAGCCAGTCGGGCGGCAGTTTGACCAGGGTATTGAAGGCGGTCACGACGATGAAGCCGACTGCGAACCAGGGCACGACTAGGCGGGCGCGTTCGCCGTCAGATGCGCTGCCGCCTTGGCGGCCGACATCGGCGAGCCACCAGGACAGCGCCAGCAGCAGCGGTGCCAGCATCATCACGCGCACCATCTTGGCGATGACAGCGGCGTTGGCCGCGGCTTCGCCCTGGGCCGCGCCGGCCACCACCACCTGGGCCACTTCGTGCACCGTGGAGCCGACAAAAATGCCGTACTGGTGCGCGTCCATCTGCAGCCAGCCGCTTTGTGTGCCGACGCTGTACAGCGCCGGCCACAGGAACATGGCCAGCGTGCCGAACACCACCACCGTGGCCACCGCCACCGCGACCTGGTCCGCGCGCGCTTTGACCACGGGCTCGGTCGCCAGCACGGCCGCCGCGCCGCAGACCGAGCTGCCGGCGCCGATCAGCAGCACGGTCTGACGGTCCATCTTCAGCCAGCGCGTACCGGCCCAGTAGGCGCCGACGAAGGTGGAGCTGAGCATCAGCGCGTCGATCAGCACGCCGGCCCAGCCGACCTGCGCCACGTCGGTGAAGGTGAGGCGCAGGCCGTACAGCACGATGCCAGCGCGCAGCAGCGTGGCCTTGGCAAAGCCCACGCCGGCCTGCGCGGGCGCCGCGATGCGCGGGTAGACGGTGTTGCCGACCAGCATGCCCAGCACGATCGCCAGGGTCAGCGCGGACAGGCCGTGCGCCTGGAACCAGGGCACGCGTCCCAACGCCATCGCCACGGCGGCGATAGCGCCCGCCAGCGCCAGGCCCGGCCACAGCGAAGTCGTGCGCGGGGCGGCGCTCGCGGCGGCGTGGGGCGGGGTCTGGGCGGGGGCGGTGGTGGGGGACATGGTCGGTCTCTTGATTGGGCCTGGCCTTCTCACGCTGATCCGTCCTGCGCCCGCCGAGCGTTACGGCGGCGGGACAAAGGACTCTTGGGGGAGCCAGTACGGGCATCGTACGACCCCCTATTGATTGAATAAAGCGCATAATTCTTCTTATGCTGATCGACCCTACCGATCAATTGTCCCGGGCGACCCTGCGCCAGTACGAGGTCTTTCTGGCCATCGCCCAAACCGGCACGGCGCGTGCCGCGGCGGACCAGCTGGCACGTTCGCAGTCGGCGGTCAGCTCGGCGCTGGCCGAATTGGAGTCTGCGTTGGGCCAGGCGCTGTTCGACCGCGTCGGCAAGCGCCTGCGCCTGAACGCGCACGGGCGCGCCCTGCTCGCGCCGGCGCGCGCGCTGATGGAGCGCGCCGCCGACATTGAAGCCCTGTTTGCGCACGACAGCGCCGTGTCGCTGCACATCGCGGCCAGCTTCACGGTCGGCGAATACCTGCTGCCCGAGCGCCTGGCGCAATGGGTGCAGCGCTACCCGCGCCGGCCGGTCCAGATGTCGGTGGACAACACGCACGACGTGGTCGAAGCCGTGGCCGCGCTGCAGGTCGACATCGGCTTTGTCGAAGGCCCGGTGTCGCACCCCGACGTGCTGGTGCGCCCGTGGCTGGACGATGAACTGGTGCTGGTCGCCCGCGCCGGCCACCCCCTGGCGGGCGCGCCGGTGGAGCTGGCCGCCTTGCGCGCGGCCGCCTGGGCGCTGCGCGAACCGGGCTCCGGCACGCGCCAGGTGGCCGAAAGCTGGCTGCGCCGGCGCCTGGACGCGCTGCACGTCGCGCTGGAATTGGGCAGCACCGAAGCCATCAAGCGCGCCGTGCTGGCCAGCGATTTGCTGACCGCGCTGTCACGCTACGCGGTGCAGCGCGAGGTGGATCAGGGCACGCTGGTGGCTCTGTCCAGTCGCCTCGGGCCGCAGCGGCGCGCGCTGTCCATCGTGTCCCACCGCGCGCGGCCAGACCGCGGGGCGATTGCCGATTTCATCGCGCACTGCCGGGGCGACACGGCGCGCTCTGCCGGCGGCTGACGAACGCCCGCTGCGTCAAACGGTACGCGCTGCCGCGATCTGTCGGCGCGTTCAGTCCGCCCGCTCAAACACCGCCATGCTTTCCACGTGCGCGGTGTGCGGGAACATGTTGACCACGCCCGCCGCCGTGCAGCGGTAGCCCGCCTGGTGCACCAGCAGCCCCGCGTCGCGCGCCAGCGTGGCCGGGTTGCAGCTGACGTAGACAATGCGGCGCGGTGGCCGCCAGGCGTCGGCGCCCTCGGGCAGCGGCTCGGCGTCTTCGGCGCCGATGCGCGCCTGGTGGATCGCTGCCAGCGCTTTGCACAGCGCAAACGCGCCTTCCCGCGGTGGGTCGACCAGCCAGCGGTCGGCCGTGCCGTCGGCCACCAGCTGCGCGGCGGTCATGTCGAACAGGTTTCGCGCTACGAATTGCGTAGCTGCCAGCGCTGATCCTTCTAGGGCCGCAGCCCGATTCTTCTCATAATTCTGCTGTGCGCGGGCGACCAGCGCGTCGCTGCCCTCCACGCCCAAGACCTCGCCCGCCTGCGTGGCGATGGGCAGCGTGAAGTTGCCCAGGCCGCAGAACCAGTCGATCACGCGCTCGGTTTTTTGCGCGGCCAGCAGGCGCAGTGCGCGCGTGACCAGCACGCGGTTGATGTGCGGGTTGACCTGGGTGAAGTCGGTCGGTTTGAACGGCATGGTGATGCCGAAGTCCGGCAGCGCGTAGGCCAGCTGCGCGCCACCTTCGTCCAGCAAATGCACCGTGTCCGGCCCTTTGGGCTGCAGCCACCATTGCACACCGTGCGCGGCGCCAAACGCGCGCAGCTTCTGCTGGTCGGCGTCGCTCAGCGGCTCCAGGTGGCGCAGCACCAGCGCGGTGACGGCGTCGCCCGCGGCCAGCTCGATCTGCGGGCAGGTTTCGCGCGCTTGCAGGCTCTCAATCAGCGCACGCAGCGGCAGCAGCAGGTCGCTGACTTTGGGCAGCAGCACGCTGCAGCTGCGCATGTCGGCCACGTAGCGGCTCTTGCGCTCATGGAAGCCGATCAGTACCTCGCCGCGCTTTTGCACGTAGCGCACCGACAGGCGCGCGCGGTAGCGGTAGCCCCAGGTCGGCCCCTCGATCGGGCGCAGCATCAGCTCGGGCTTGACCTTGCCCAAATGCCACAGGTTGTCTTCCAGCACGCGCTGTTTGACGGCGACCTGCGCGGACGCTTCCAGGTGCTGCATCTTGCAACCGCCGCAGGCGCCCTGGTGCAGGCCGAAGTGCGGGCAGCGCGGGCGCACGCGCAAGGCCGATTCGCGGTGCAGTGCCGTCAGCGTGGCCGCTTCCCACTGGTTCTTGCGCTTGGTGACCTGGGCGCTGACCCATTCGCCGGGCAGCGCGCCGTCGATGAAGACGACCTTGCCGTCGGGCCGGCGCGCGATGCCTTGCGCGTCCAAGTCGATCGCGTCGATGTACAGCGCGTCGTCAGGCATACCAGCGGGGCGCGGCGCGGCAACAGCGGGGCGCACGGGTTCGGGAGTGGTTTTATCGGTCAAATCAGCCTCTGGCCCTAGAGCCACCTGCGCGGGCAGCTATATATTTTGAAGTATCCGGTGGTGCGCAACGTTCTTCCGGAAACAGCAACGGGCGCTGCAAAGAGCGCCCGTTGGCTTGGCGGCCTGGCCGCGCCTTCAGCGCGCGGGCAGGTAGCGCGCCGGGTCCACCGGCTTGCCGGAGCGGCGAACCTCGAAGTGCAGCTTGACGCGATCGGAATCGGTCGAGCCCATCTCGGCGATCTTCTGGCCCTTCTTCACGCTCTGGTCTTCCTTGACCAACAGCGTCTGGTTGTGCGCGTACGCCGTCAAGAAGGTGTTGTTATGCTTCAGGATGATCAGATTGCCGTAGCCGCGCAGGCCGGCACCGGCATACACCACCTTGCCGTCGGCCGCGGCCAACACCGGGTCGCCCGCCTTGCCGGCGATGCTGATGCCCTTGTTCTTGGCTTCATCAAAGCCGGCGACCAAGGCGCCGCTGGCGGGCCAGATGAAGTCGACATCGTCCCCACCGGCCGAAGGCGCCGGGCTGGACGGCGTGCTGACGCCAGGCGTGGTCTGCGTGGCCACCGGCACGGACGGCTTGGTGCCCGTCGCCGGGGCCACGCCATTGCCGGTCGCCGGGCGGGTGCCGGATTCGGCCACTGGCGCCACGGCCACGGCCGTGCCCGTCGGCGGCACCACGCGCAGCACCTGCCCCACCTCGATCTGGTTGGGGTTGTCGAGGCTGTTCCAGCGCACGATGTCGCGCCAGGGCTGGTTGACCTCGGTCGCGATCTTCATGATCGTGTCGCCGGGGCGCACCGAGTAGTACCCGGGCTTGCCGGTGTTTTCGTAACCGGGCAGCGTGGCGGGGTCGACGCGCGGGGCGGTGCTGCCGCCCGCTGTGCGGTCTTCCACCGGCGCGCGCGAGGCCGAGGTCATCGAGCAGCCGGAGACGGCCGCAGCCACCACCAGCGCGAGAGAAATCCAAGTCTTGCGACCTGAGAACTGCATAGAACTACCTTCCCGTGAGTGCCTTAGGCAACCCCCGATTTTAAGGGTACGAAATTGACCGCCTCCAAAACGGTCTGGCGAATCCCCCCGCGCGTCTTGTCAATGACCATCAAGGCCTGTTGTCCCGGCGCCGACGCCACGGGCGCGACGATGCGCCCACCATACGCCAACTGGTCGATCCAGGCGTCCGGCACGGCCTCCCCGCCTGCCGCCGCCACGATGCCGGCGTACGGCGCGCCGCTAGGAAAACCGACCATGCCGTCGCCCAAAATGAGGTGCACGTTGGCGATGCGCAGCGGGCGCAGGTTGGCGCGCGCCTTCTCGTGCAGGTCGCGCAGGCGCTCGATGGTGTAGACCTCGGACGCGATCTGCCCCATCACCACCGCCTGGTAGCCACAGCCGGTGCCGATGTCCAGCACGCGGCCCAGCTTGCCGTTTTCGCCCTTCAGGCCGCCTTGCATCAGCAATTCCAGCATGCGGGCGACCACGCTGGGTTTGGAAATCGTCTGGCCCAGCCCGATCGGCAAGGCCGTGTCTTCGTAGGCTTGCGGCACCAAGGCGCTGTCGACAAAGTGGTGGCGGTCCACGTTGCCCATGGCGCGCAACACCAGCGGGTCGCTGATGCCCTCGGCCATCAGCTGCTGCACCATGCGCGCGCGCGCCGGAATGCTGTCGCGCACCGGCGCGGGGGCGGCCGTCTGCGGCAGACCGCCGTCCAGGCCTTGCGGGCGGGCGGGCGCCGGCCTCGGCGCGGCGGGGCGTGGGCTGCCGGCGGGCGCGTTACCGCCCCCCAGGTCGATGCGCGCCGGAAAGCCCGGGCGTTGCGGCGGCGTGGCCATCAGCGCGGGGCCCCTTCCAGCATCTGCTTCATGCCTTGCGACCAGTACGCCAGCGCGTCGTGGTCGGTCAGGTCCACCTTCAGCGGCGTCAGCGCGATGTGGCCGGCCGCGGTGGCGTGGAAATCCGTGCCTTCAGCCGCGTCGGCAGCGGCGCCGGCACTGCCGATCCAGTACATGGTGTCGCCGCGCGGGTTGTCCATGGTGATCACGCCTTCGGCCGAGTGGCGGCGCCCCAGGCGACAGACCTTGGGCGACTTGATCTCATCCAGCGGCAGGTTCGGGATGTTCACGTTCAGCAGCCAGGGCTTGCCCCCCGCAGACTGTTCGCCGATGCGCTGCACCAGATCGGCGGCCTTGGCCGCGGCGGCGTCCAGGTACGTCCAGCCGCGCTCGATCTGCGAAAACGCGATGGCGGGCACGCCGAAGAGGTAACCCTCCATCGCCGCGCCAACGGTGCCGGAGTAAATGGTGTCGTCGCCCATGTTGGCGCCGTTGTTGATGCCCGAGACGACCAGGTCCGGGCGGTAGTCCAGCAGGCCCGTCAGCGCGATGTGCACGCAGTCGGCCGGCGTACCGTTGACGTAGCGAAAGCCGTTGGCGGCCTGGTGCACGTACAGCGGCGAATGCAGCGTCAGCGCGTTGGACTTGGCGCTGTTGTTGTGCTCGGGGGCCACCACTTCGACCTCGGCGAAGCGGGCCAGCGCCTGGTACAGGGCCACGATGCCCGGGGCCTGGAAACCATCGTCGTTGCTGAGGAGAATCTTCATGGCAAAGGGGGAACTGCAACCGATTGTAGGCGCCCCACCCGCGGTGGCCCCACAGGTCCGATTCTGGTCGCCCCTGAGACATGGGCGCGGCAGCCCGCGCTCCTATGATGCCGGTCAAGCTTCCACCCACCGGACCCTGAGGAGAGACCCCGCATGCACGCCTGGCTTTGCGAAAACCCCGTCGGCGTAGACGCCCTGACCTGGAAGGAACTGCCCACGCCCCAGCCCGCCAAGGGCCAGGTGCTGATCCGCATCCAGGCCGCCAGCCTGAACTTCCCCGACCTGCTGATCGTGCAGAACAAGTACCAGTTCAAGCCCGAATTGCCCTTCGTGCCCGGCTCCGAATTCGCTGGCGTAGTCGAGGCCGTGGGTGAAGGCGTGACCAACGTGCAGGTCGGCCAAATGGTGGCCTGCCTGTCCGGCACGGGCGGCTTTGCCACGCACACGCTGGCGCCGGCCAAGTTGTGCATGCCGCTGCCGGCGGGCTTTCCGGCCGTCGACGCCGCCGCTTTCATCATGATTTACGCCACCAGCCACCACGCGCTGCTGGACCGCGGTCAGCTCAAAGCCGGCGAAACCGTGTTGGTGCTGGGCGCCGCCGGCGGCGTGGGCATGTCAGCCATCCAGATCGCCAAGATCGCCGGGGCCAAGGTCATCGCCGCCGCGTCGAGCGACGAAAAACTGGCCTTCTGCCGCGAGCTGGGCGCCGACGAGACCATCAACTACAGCACCCAGGACCTGCGCGAGCGCCTGAAAGAGCTGACCGGCGGCAACGGCCCCGACGTGATCTATGACCCGGTCGGCGGCCCATTCACCGAGCCGGCCTTCCGCTCCATCGCCTGGCGCGGGCGCCACCTGGTGGTGGGCTTTGCGGCGGGCGAAATCCCGGCCATCAAGATCAACCTGGCCCTGGTCAAGGGCGCCAGCATCGTCGGCGTGTTCTGGGGCGACTTCGCCAAGCGCGAGCCCGCCGCCAACGCCACCATGATGCAGGAGCTGACCACCTGGTACGCCCAAGGCAAGATCAAGCCCGTGATCGACCGCGAAATGCCCATGAGTGAGCTGAAAGCCGCCTACGCCCGCATGGGCTCGCGCGAAGTGAAGGGCAAGCTGGTGCTGGTCAACGAGTGAGCTGCGCCGGCGTGCCGCGCCAGCGTGAAAAGCTTGGCGCGGCGGCGGCTTGGCAAGCGCCAAGCGAGCGGGCAAGATGCGCGCCATGACGCGTCAGCCCCCTCCCCTTTCGATTTCTCCGCGCCTGGCCGTGTGGGCGCTCGCCGCCGGCGCCGGCGCGCTGGGCGCCTGGCCCCTCAGCGCTGTGGCGCAAGCCCCGGCGGCCCCTGCAACCCCAGCCGCTTCCGCGGCCAGCGCCCCCTGGGTGCCCCCAGCGCCCTCCATTAAGCGCTGGGTCGACCAGCGCGGCAGAGTGCATTTCAGTGACGGCCCACCGCCCGCGGCGGAGCGCCCAGCGGCGCCCGTGACCGAGATCCCGATGGCGGCGCCGCAGACCGCCGCCGATCAGGCCCGCGCGCGAAGCGAAATGGACAAGTACCGCCGCACCATGGCCGATAAACCCGAAGCCCCGGCGTCTGCCCCGCAGCCCGCCAAGCGCGCCAATGGCCCGGGGCCGCGTGACCAGAGCTGCGCCGCCCAATGGGCACGCTACAACGCCGCCTACGCCTGCATGGACCAGTACCGCGTGAACAAGGGTGGCATCCGCAACGAGGGCTTCAAGAACTGCCCGGTGGTGGCGCAACCCGAATGCGCTCCGCTGGGCTCGCAGTGACGTCGTCGATGCAGGGAGGTGGGATGAACACAGGTTCGCGCTCACGTACAGCGCTGGCAAGAGGCTTGGCAATGGCCGGTCTGGCCGCGTTGCTGGCATTGGCCAGTGCGGCAGCCCCCGCGCAAATCCAACGCTGGACGGATGCGCAAGGCAAGGTGCATTTTGGCGACCTGCCACCGCCAGCCGATGGCAAGAACGTCAAGATCGTACCGGGCGCGACCCCGCTGACGCCTGAAGACGATGCCCGTGCGCGCGCTCGGATGCAGCAATACGAACAAGACCTGAAACCGCCCGCGCCCGTCGCGCGCAACCCCAAACCGGCCGCGCCGGCGCGACGTCCCGCTTCCGCTCCGGAGATCAACAGCTGCGTCGCGGAATGGAACCGCTTCACCGCCGCAGCGGCCTGCCTCGACCCGTGTCGGAACGCCAACGGTGGCCTGAGAGGCGACTGCGCCCAGCGTTGCGCGTTTGTGACACAGCCCAACTGCCCGATGCCAGAGGAAGTCAACCGCGAACTGCGCAAGCGGTATTGACGGTATCGAGTGGGGGCGCGCTGAGGGCAGCGCGGGCCGCTCCAGGACGAGAGCACCCATCCACGCGCAGCCGCACCGTACTGGCCACGCCTTACTTCCGCTCGCACCGCTCCCGCGCCCGCCGCTGCTGGCGCGTTTCGCTGGCCAGCTTGGCGGCGGCCTCTTTCTCGCGGCGCTTGGCGCGCCAGCCGCGCGACAGGTAGCGACCCAGCAGGAAGCTGACCACGCCGCCCAGCGCCATCGCCAGCAGGCCGACGGGCGAGAGTTCGCCGCCCATCACAGCACCCGTTGCACGTCGTTCGGCTTGAAGCCGAGATCGGCCGCCTTGCCTTTGCGTCCGCGCGCGGCGCGGGCGTTGTCCAGGCGGCGGATTTCCAGCGTTTCCTCGCGCGCCTTGCCGCCGCGGCCGATGCCCGCACGCTGCGGCTGAACGCCTGCCGCAGGCTGCCGCTAGCAGTGCTTGATCGGGATCGCGTTCGGAACAAACTCCGAAATCTATAGCTGCCCGCGCATATGCCTGTAGGGCTGTCGCCCGTTCTGACACAAAACGTTCAGGGCCGCGCAGCCGTCGCCCCGCCGTAGTCCGGGTGTTCGCGCAGCGTGGCAAAGCAGAACCCTTGTTCTTTCAACCCCGCAATCCACTTGTCCAGTCCCAGCGGCACCTGCGACACCTGGCGCGACCACCCCGTCAGTGGCACGGCCACCACGTCGCCAGCACGCACGGGGGCAACGGCTTGGGCGATCTGCGCGTCGCTCGGGTCTTTGGTGCCGGGACGGCCGCTCAGAAAACCAGGCGGCTCCCCACCCACCTGAACGTAGCCACACGCCTTGACCGCGGCTTGCAGGCGGGGCGAGGTTTTGCCGCCTGCGGCGCGGTACAGCGGCAAAGGGCGCTCGCCGGTGACATTGGCGAGACGGTCGGCGGTGGTGGTGATGTTCTCGCAGTACTTGGCGGCCGGCCAGGTGAAGGTGCGACCGGCGAATGCGCCTTGCGTGGGACGCACGATGAACTGCGCGTCGCGCGCGTTGGCATCACCCACCCACACGACCTCGTCGCGTGTGCGGGGGGCGAACGCGTGACCTTCGGCAGCACGCGCCTTCCACCAGTTCGCCCAGCTGGCATCCAGGCTGTCGCCCGTCGGCGTCGGGTTCATGCCGGCAAAAAAGGTTGCGCGGAATTTCTGGCGTTGCAACACCACGGCGACCAGTGGCGCCACGTCCATGGAGCCGGTATCGAAGGTCAGGTACACCGGCTTTTCGCACGCGGCGGGGGCCACCGCGGCGCTTTTCGCCCACGCGGCACCGAGCATGGGAAGGCCAATCAGCGGAATCAGCGACGCAGCGCAGCGGCGCACCAGCGAACGGGGTGGGCGCTGGGGGTTCATCGCTGCTTTGTTGCCTTGCGCTCCCGCGCCCGCCGCTGCTGCCGCGTTTCGCTGGCCAGCCTGGCCGCGACTTCCTTCTCGCGGCGCTTGGCGCGCCAGCCGCGCGACAGGTAGCGCCCCAGCAGGAAACTGACCACGCCGCCCAGCGCCATGGCCAGCAGGCCGACAGGCGAAAGTTCGCCGCCCATCACAGCACCCGCTGCACGTCGTTCGGCTTGAAGCCGAGGTCGGCCGCCTTGCCTTTGCGTCCGCGCGCGGCACGGGCGTTGTTCAGGCTGCGGATTTCCAGCGTCTCTTCACGCGCCTTGCCACCGCGGCCGATGCCGCTGATGCGCACGCTGCGGGTGTAGGCGGCGGCGCCGGCCAGGCGGTCCTTGTCTTCCAGGTCGATCAGGGTCAGGCCGCGGCCGCCCTTTTCCATCAGCTTCAGCTCGGCGATCTCAAACGTCAGGATGCGCCCGCCCGTGGAAGCGCAGGCCACGTGCGTGGTTGCTACACTTTGCATAGCTTGCTGCGCAGATCCCTCTAGGGCTGAAGGCAGATTTTGCTTGGGATCCCAGGCCGCGAGCGACGGCCGGCAGATCTGCTCGCCCTCGCCCACGCTGATGAAGGCCTTGCCGCCGCGCTGGCGCGACAGCATGTGTTCCACCCGCGCCAGAAAGCCGTAGCCGCCCGAGCCCGACAGCAGCAGCGTCGCCCCCTCCGGGCCGGCAAAGAAGTGCATGGGCTGCGTGCCGCTGTCCAGGTCGATCAGCGTGGTGATCGGCTGGCCGTCGCCGCGCGCGCCCGGCAGGTTGGCCACGGCCACGGTGTAGACGCGGCCGTTGCTGCCAAAGACCAGCAGGTTGTCCACGGTGCGGCATTCAAACGTGCCGTACAGCCCGTCGCCCGCCTTGAAGGCGAAAGCCGCCGCGTCGTGCCCATGGCCCTGGCGCGCACGCACCCAGCCTTTTTCGCTGATGACCACGGTGACGGGTTCGTCCACCACTTTCACTTCGGCCACGGCCTTCTTTTCTGCCTGGATCAGCGTGCGGCGCTCGTCGGCGAAGACCTTGGCGTCGGCCTCGATCTCCTTGACCATCAGGCGGCGCAGGCTGGCGGGGCTGCCCAGAATGTCTTCCAGGCTGCCCTGGTCCTTGCGCAGCTCGGCCAGCTCCTGCTCGATCTTGATGGCTTCCAGGCGCGCCAACTGGCGCAGCCGGATGTCCAGGATGTCGTCGGCCTGCCGGTCGGACAGGTTGAAGCGGGCGATCAGCGCGGCCTTGGGCTCGTCACTCTCGCGGATGATGGCGATCACCTCGTCGATGTTCAGCAGCACCAGCTGCCGGCCTTCGAGGATGTGGATGCGGTCCAGCACCTTGTTCAAGCGGTGCTGGCTGCGGCGCGTGATCGTGGTCTGGCGGAATTCGATCCACTCCGTCAGCATGTCGCGCAGCGACTTCTGCACCGGCTTGCCGTCCAGGCCCACGCAGGTCAGGTTGATCGGCGCCGACGTCTCCAGGCTGGTGTGCGCCAGCAGCGTGTGCGCCAGCTCGTCCTGGCTGATGGTGCGGCTCTTGGGCTCGAACACGATGCGCACGGCCGCGTCCTTGCTGGACTCGTCGCGCACTTCGTCCAGCACCGCCAGCACGGTGGCCTTGAGCTGGTTCTGGTCCTGCGTCAGCGCCTTCTTGCCGTTCTTGACCTTGGGGTTGGTCAGCTCTTCGATCTCTTCCAGCACTTTCTGGGTGCTAACGCCAGGCGGCAGTTCGGTCACGACCAGCTGCCACTGGCCGCGCGCCAGGTCTTCGATCTTCCAGCGCGCGCGCACCTTCAAGCTGCCGCGGCCGCTGCGGTACGCGTCCTGGATGTCGCTGGCGGGGCTGATGATCTGGCCGCCGCCGGGGTAGTCGGGGCCAGGGATCAGGGCAAACAGCTCGTCGTCGCCCAGCTTGGCGTTCTTGACCAGGGCGACGCAGGCGTCGGCCACTTCGCGCAGGTTATGGCTGGGGATCTCGGTCGCCATGCCGACGGCGATGCCGCTGGCGCCGTTCAGCAGCGCAAACGGCAGGCGCGCGGGCAACTGGCGCGGCTCTTCCTCTCGGCCGTCGTAGTTGGGCTGGAAGTCGACCGTGCCTTCGTCGATCTCCTCGAGCAGCAGGCGCGTGATCTTGGACAGGCGCGCTTCGGTGTAGCGCATGGCGGCGGCGCCGTCGCCGTCGCGGCTGCCAAAGTTGCCTTGCCCGTCGACCAGCGGGTAGCGCAGGGAAAAGTCCTGCGCCATGCGCACCAACGCGTCGTACGCGGCGGTGTCGCCGTGCGGGTGGAACTTGCCCAGCACGTCGCCCACCACGCGGGCGCTCTTGACGGGCGAGGCCGCGGTGTTGCCGCCCGCGCCGCCATAGCCCAGACCCATCTGGTCCATGACGTACAGGATGCGGCGCTGCACCGGCTTCTGGCCGTCTGCCACGTCGGGCAAGGCCCGGCCTTTGACCACGGACAGGGCGTATTCGAGGTAGGCGCGTTGCGCGTAGGTGGCCAGGGCCAGGTCGTCACCCGACCCGCCATCGCCCCCGGTCAGATCGAGGACCGTTTGATCGTTCATTCAGGAAAAAATCAGAAGAAAACTATTCGCCGCCGTTCACCGACGCGGGCGTCGGCGGGGTGGCACCGTTGGGCGCCGCGCTGTCCGGCTTGCGGTACACCACAGGCACCCAGGCAGCATCGGTGGCCGGCGCCGAAGCGCTGCCGGCCGTGTCGGCCGGGGTCGCGCGGCCCTTGGCCGGGCCGCCGCCCAATTCCACGCGGACGCGCCCACCGACCTTGCTGACGGCACGGGCCAGCGGCGCGCTGTTGCTGCTGCTGGCCACCGTGGTCAGCGCATCGGGCTTGAACACCCCGTACAGGCCCATCACCGTGCGGACGTAGCCCTGGGTTTCCTTGTAGTTCGGGATCTTGTTGCCGGCGCGCTGCACGGCGCCTTCGCCGGCGTTGTAAGCGGCCACGGCCAGCTGCGTTTCGCCCTTGAACAGCTTGAGCAGGTAGGCCAGGTAGCGCGCGCCCGCAAACACGTTGGTGCGTGGGTCGGTCAGCTTCTGCTCGACGCTTTGCGCGGCGATCGGCTGGCCCTTGCGGTCCTTGCGGCCTTCGCGGTCGGCGGTCACGCCGTACATGGCGGCCGTGGTCGGCAGCAGTTGCATCAGGCCGACCGCGCCCTTGGGCGACACCGCGGTGGGGTCAAAGCCGGATTCGGCCGCGACCACGGCTTTCAGCAATTCGTAGTCCACCGCGTGCTGCTTGGCCGCGGCGCGCAGGTGCTTTTGCACCGCCTTGTAGCTGCGTGAATCGTCGATGGCGGCAAAGCGCTGCGGCAGCTTGAAGGCCGGCGCACCGTCGCCTTTGGCGGTGGGTTGGCGCAGGCCGACGGCGCCGCTGCCGCGCGGAGCGGCCCCGGAGTTGGCCAGGCGTGTCTCGGCCGTGAGGCTCAGTTGCGAGACATCGCTGCCCTTGAAGTACAGCTGGTAGCGCTCGTCGATCTTCTCCGCGGCGAAGTGGCTGGTGCCCTGTTCGTCCACGTAGCTCCACAGATCGGCCCGCGCGGGGGCGTGACCCAGCATGAGCACCAGCGCAGCGGCGAGTGCCCACGACAGGGGTGCCCGGCGCGCCCACGCGCGCAACGACGGCAATGGCATAGCTTTTCTAGCGATCCCGACTCAAATGTCGATTTCCACGGCATCGCCGTGCAGTTCCATGAGCTCGCGTCGCGCAGCAGCTTCGCCTTTGCCCATGATCTTGGTCATCTCCGCGGTGGTTTGGGTGAAGTCAAAGCGACCCAACTGCACCGGCAGCAGGCGACGGGTGTCTGGATTGAGCGTGGTTTCCCACAATTGTTCCGGATTCATTTCACCCAGGCCCTTGAAGCGGCCAACACTCCATTTTCCCTCAGGTACGCCATCTTTGCGTAACTTATCGAGAATGGCGGTCAATTCCCCGTCATCCAGCGCGTACATCTTGGCGGCCGGCTTCTTGCCGCGCGCTGGCGCGTCCACACGGAACAGCGGAGGACGGGCGACAAACACGTGCCCGGCCTCGATCAGCTTGGGGAAGTGGCGGAAGAACAGCGTGAGCAGCAGCACCTGGATGTGCGAGCCATCCACGTCCGCGTCCGACAGCACGCAGATCTTGCCGTAGCGCAGGCCGGACAGATCGGGCGTGTCCTGCGGGCCGTGCGGGTCCACGCCGATGGCCACGGAAATGTCGTGGATCTCGGTGTTCTTGAACAGCAGGTCGCGGTCGACTTCCCAGGTGTTCAGCACCTTGCCGCGCAGGGGCAGCACGGCTTGCGTTTCCTTGTCGCGGCCCATCTTGGCGCTGCCGCCGGCCGAATCGCCCTCGACCAGGAAGACTTCGTTCAGCGTCAGATCGCGGCTTTCGCAGTCCGTGAGCTTGCCCGGCAGCACGGCAACGCCGCTGCCCTTGCGCTTTTCGACCTTCTGGCCGGCGCGCTGGCGCGTTTGCGCGGCCTTGATGGCCAGCTCGGCCAGGCGCTTGCCGTAGTCGACATGCTGGTTCAGCCAGAGTTCGAGCGCCGGGCGCACATAGCCCGACACCAGGCGCAGCGCATCGCGCGAGTTCAGCCGCTCCTTGATCTGGCCCTGGAACTGCGGGTCCAGCACCTTGGCCGACAGCACGTAGCTGGCGCGGGCGAACACGTCTTCGGGCATCAGCTTGACGCCCTTGGGCAGCAGCGCGTGCAGCTCGATGAAGCTTTTTACCGCCTGAAACAAGCCATCGCGCAGACCGCTGTCGTGCGTGCCGCCGGCCGTGGTGGGGATCAGGTTGACGTAGCTTTCGCGCACCGGTTGACCGTCTTCGGTGAAGGCGACGGCCCATTGCGCGCCCTCGCCTTCGGCAAAGGATTCAGCGTTTTTGTCGGCGTAACCCTCACCCTCAAAAATCGGGATGACCGCGTCGACCGGCAGGGTTTGCTCCAGGTAGTCGCGCAGACCGCCCTTGTACTGCCAGCTTTGCGTGTCCTTTTTCTTTTCATCGGCCAGTTGCACGGTCACGCCGGGCATCAGCACGGCTTTGCTGCGCAGCAGGTGCACCAGCTCGCCCATCGGCAGCGCGGGCGATTCGAAGTACTTGGCGTCAGGCCACACGCGCACCGTCGTGCCTTGCTTGCGGTCGCCCTCGCCCTGCTTGCGCAAGGCGAGTTTTTCGATCACGTCGCCACCCGAAAACACCATGGTCGCCACCTGCCCTTCGCGGTGACTGGTGACTTCCATGCGCTTGGCCAGCGCGTTGGTCACGCTGACGCCCACGCCGTGCAGGCCGCCCGAGAAGCTGTAGGCGCCGCCCTGGCCCTTGTCGAACTTGCCCCCCGCGTGCAGGCGGGTGAAGACCAGTTCCAGCACCGGCGCTTTCTCTTCGGGGTGGAGGCCGAAGGGAATGCCGCGGCCGTCGTCTTCCACGCTGACCGAGCCGTCGGCGTGCAGCGTGACCTTGAATTTCTTGCCGAAGCCCGCCAGCGCCTCGTCGGCGGCGTTGTCGATGACTTCCTGGATGACGTGCAGCGGGTTGTCCGTGCGCGTGTACATGCCCGGGCGCTGCTTGACGGGTTCGAGCCCCTTCAGGACGCGGATCGAACCCTCGGAATAGCCCGCTTCAGCAGGCGTTGTCGGTTTGGCCATAACCCCCCATTTTAACCCGCGCGCCGACGAAGCGCTGTATGCAAACCCAGGCTCGCCCTTCACGGGCCTCGCCACGTTTGCACAAGAAAACGCCCTGCCGCGCTACACTGATCTGCGCAGGCAGCTATCAATTTTGCAGTTTTGAGTGACAAGATCATGTCTTCTTCCACCGCCCACGGCTGCCAGGCGCCATCGCCCTGGGTGCAGCGCTTCGCCGCGCTGATCGCGCCCGGCGCCAGCGTGCTGGACCTGGCCTGTGGCCACGGTCGCCACCTGCGCTGGCTGGCCGCGCAAGGCTTTCGCCTCACCGGTGTCGACCGCGACGGCGCCGCCATCGCCGCGCTGGAAGGCCTGGGCGAAGTGCTGCAGGCCGACATCGAATCCGGCAGTTGGCCCCTGCCCGGCCGCCGCTTTGGCGCCGTTGTGGTCACCCACTACCTGTGGCGCCCGTTGATGCCCACGGTGCTGGACAGCGTCGCCGAAGGCGGCGTGCTGATCTACGAAACCTTTGCCGCCGGCAACGAAACGGTGGGCAAGCCGTCGCGCCCCGACTTTTTGCTGCAACCCGGCGAGTTGCTGCGCTGGTGCGCCCGCCCGGACTGGCGCGTCGTGGCCTACGAAGACGGCTTTTTACCCGGCCCAGAGCGCTTTGTGCAGCGCATCGCCGCCGTGCGCCCGGCCGCCGCACCGGCCCCCACGCCCGGTGCACCCACCCAGCCGGTGGAACGTTATCCACTGAGCTGATTCTTAAACCTGGCGCACTTGCCCGGCCGCCTTGTTACAGACGGCGTGCCAGCACACTAAAATGCGCGTTTTCCGCCGAATTCCCCGCCATCCATGACCCCCATCACTGGCAGCATCGTCGCCCTTGTCACCCCCATGCTGGAAGACGGCAGCGTTGACTACCCGACGCTGCGCAAACTCATCGACTGGCACATCGCCGAAGGCACCGACTGCATCGGCGTTGTCGGCACCACGGGCGAATCGCCCACGGTGAACGTTGAAGAGCACCAGGAAATCATCCGCGTGTCGGTCGAGCAGGCCAAGGGCCGCGTGCCGATCATGGCCGGCTGCGGCGCCAACTCCACCGCCGAGGCGATCGAACTCGCCCGCTACGCCAAGAAGGTCGGCGCCGACTGCCAGCTGCAGGTCGTGCCCTACTACAACAAGCCCACGCAAGAGGGCCAGTACCAGCACTTCAAGGCGATTGCCGAAGCCGTGGGCGATCTGCCCATGGTGCTGTACAACGTGCCCGGCCGCACCGTGGGCGACATGCTGCACGACACCGTGCTGCGCCTGACGCAGGTGCCGGGCATCGTCGGCATCAAGGAAGCCACCGGCAACATCGAACGCGCGCAGTGGCTGATCCGCGACGTGCCCAAGGGCTTTGCCGTGTATTCCGGCGACGACCCCACCGCCGTCGCGCTGATGCTGTGCGGCGGCCAGGGCAACATCAGCGTCACCGCCAACGTGGCGCCACGCCTGATGCACGCGCTGTGCGTGGCCGCCATCGCGGGCGACCGCCAGAAGGCGATGGACATCCAGTTCAAGCTGATGCCGGTGCACAAGCAGCTGTTCGTCGAAGCCAACCCGATTCCCGTCAAATGGGCGATGGCGCGCATGGGCCTGTGCGGCCCGACCATGCGCCTGCCGATGACGCCCCTGCTCAAGACCAACGAGCCGGTGGTCGAACAAGCGCTGAAGAGCGCCGGATTGCTCTGAAATTAATAGCTGGCCGCGCAGATGGTTGTAGGGCCAAAACCCGATTTTCCTCCAAAGGAATGCACACGTGAAAGTTGCTGATCGCCGAATCTCCCTGGCCCTCGTGGGCTCCACGGCCGTGATGGCACTGAGCGCCTGCTCGATGCTCGAGCCGGACAAGATCGACTACAAGACCGCCGGCCGTGGCGTGGCGCTGGAAGTGCCGCCCGATTTGACGCAGTTGCCCGGCCAGTCGCGCTACAACGCCGCCGGCTCCAACAGCGGCACGGTGACCGCCAGTGGCTACCAAGCCGGCCAGGCGGCCGTGCAAACCACCGGGACCCAGGCGGCCGCCAACACCATCGCCGACGTGCAGTTCAAGCGCGACGGCGGCGAGCGCTGGTTGCACGTGTCCCGCACGCCCGACGCGCTGTGGGGCCCGGTGCGCGACTTCTGGCTGGAAAGCGGCTTTCTGCTGGCGGTCGACCAGGCCAACATGGGCCTGATGGAAACCGACTGGGCCGAAAACCGCGCCAAGATCCCGCAGGACTTCATCCGCAACACGGTCGGCAAGGTGTTCGATTCGCTCTATTCCACCGGCGAGCGCGACCGTTTCCGCACCCGCCTGGAGCGCAGCGCCGATGGCGGCACCGACATCTTCATCACCCACCGCGGCATGGAAGAGGTGTATTCGTCGGCGCGCAAGGACAGCACCATCTGGCAGCCGCGCGCGCGCGACGCCGAGCTGGAGGCCGAATTCCTGCGCCGCATGATGGTCAAGCTGGGCGTATCCCAGGAAGAATCCAAGGCCATGATCGCCAGCAGCGGCACCGCCGCCAAGCCGGCGCCGCAGGCCACCGTGGCCGCGATCGGCGGGCAACCGACCGTGCAGGTCAACGAGGACTTCGACCGCGCCTGGCGCCGCGTCGGTCTGGCGCTGGACCGCACCGGTTTCACCGTCGAAGACCGCGACCGCAGCAAGGGCGTGTACTTCGTGCGCTACGTCGACCCGAAGGTCGAAAAGCAGGAGCCGGGCTTCTTCGGCAAACTGTTCGGCAGCGCCAGCAAGCAGTTGCCCACCACCAAGTACCAGATCGTCGTGCGCGGCCAGGGCCAAGCCAGCGTCGTCAACGTGATGGACGGCAACGGCGCGCCCGCGCCCCAGGCCGACGCCCAGCGCATCATGAAGGTGCTGGCCGACGAGCTGAAGTAAGCCCCGCGCGGCACGCCCCGTGCTGCGTTTTCGCAGTCTGGCCAGCGGCAGCGCTGGCAACGCAACGTTGGTCGAGGCCAGCGACGGCCTGCACCGCACGCTGGCGCTGATCGACTGCGGCCTGGGCTGGCGCCAACTGGGCGCCGCCCTCGCCCGCTGCGGATTGACGCCTGATGACATCGACGCGGTCTTCATCACGCACGAGCACGGCGACCACGTGGGCTGCGCGCCCCTGCTGGCGCAGCGCCACCGCGCCGTGCTATGGACCAGCGCCGGCACTGGCCAAGCCCTGCGCGATGCCGGGCACGACCTGCCCATGCAGATCGCGCGCGATGGTCAGGCGCTGGCGATGGGCGCGCTGCAGATCCAGCCCTTCACCGTGCCGCACGACGCGCGCGAACCCTTGCAGCTGCGCTGCAGCGACGGCGCACGGGACCTGGGCATTCTGACCGATCTGGGCCATGTCACATCCTACGTGCTGGCGCAGCTGTCGGGCTGCCACGCGCTGATGCTGGAAAGCAACCACGACCCGGCCATGCTGGCTGCGTCGCGCTACCCGCCCTTCCTGAAACGCCGCGTGGCCGGCCTGCACGGGCATCTGAGCAACGAACAGGCCGCGTCGGCCCTGCTGGGCCTGCGCCATGGCGCGCTCAACACTGTGGTCGCTGCCCACTTGAGCGAGCGCAACAACCTGCCTCTCCTGGCCCGCGTGTCGCTGGCCGCAGCGCTGGGCGGCGCGCCCGACGACGTCCTGGTGGCCGAGCGGCACGGCATGGCCGAAGGCTGGCTGACGGTGTGAATCCGCGCCGGGCTGGACAGGCCGGCCGGGGCACGTCCCGACGCCACCTGGCAGCGAACCGCCCTGCTTTCCGAGTCGACGCGACCAGAAAGGCGAAAAGCGCGCACGGGTCGCCTCCCTCACTTTCCGCTGCGCTGGGAGCGAAGCTTGAAACACGACTGCGCGGGGCACCCCAAGTTTTGCCAACAAAAAAGCCACCCGAGGGTGGCTTTTTTTCAACCAGACTTAACAACGAAGGGTTTACCACCCCCGGTTATTGAAGCCCAAGTCGATCAGTTGCTCGCGGCGCTGGCAGCGGCGGTCGCAGCGTCAGCAGCAGCGCTGGCGGCGGCGCCCACAGCGGCAGCGGCAGCGGCGCCAGCAGCGTCAGCGGCCGAACCCACAGCAGCACCAGCAGCCGAAGCGGCGTTGCCAGCAGCAGAAGCAGCACCATCCACGGCGGCGCCAGCGGCGGAAGCGGCGTTGCCAGCAGCGGTAGCGGCGGAATCGGCGGCGCTGGCAGCAGCGTCAGCAGCGCTGGCGGCGGAATCAGCAGCGGCAGCGGCAGCGGGTGCCTCAGGCGCCGGTGCAGGAGCGGCTTCTTCTTTTTTGCCGCAGGCGGCCAGGGAAGCAGCGGCGATCAGAGCGGCCAGAACGAGCGATTTATTCATGTCAAAGATCCTCTATGAAAATCAGAATAGTTATCAGAAGAAGGTATCAGAGCGCCGCATAGCAAAATGCCGTCGTCCCGACCAATTGAAAAGCGAGAAACAAGCCCTTCACTCACCCTCGCTCAACCTGAAATTATAGCGGTCAAATACGCAATCGCTACAAACCCTGATGCAGCCACGCCACGAATAAACAAAGTCTCACAAACCCAGGGTAGTTGAAGGAAAGCCGACGGTGCTGCGTCGCAGGCATTCATCCAGGGTTTCGCGCAAGGCGGCGCGGCGTTCTGCGTCAGCGCCCGCCACCCCGGCGCTGCGCAGCAGATCCATGCGCTGCAAGGCCCAGTGCGGCGACCACAGGGCACTCGGCAAATCCTGGGCATCGCGCGACGCGCAAGTCCGCCCTTCGATCTTGTGTGACCAGAATCTGCGCCATTCGGTGAACAAGGGGTGCAGGCGAATCACCTTGTCGTAGCGCTGCGCCACGATGGTGAAACTCTGTGCGTGGCGTACCCAACGCCCGAGCGCGTCGATCACCGGGCGCTCATTCAAGGGCCAGTCTTCAAAGTCGACGTCACAAAAGAACAGCTCGCGCCAACCCTCGTCGGCGGCTTGCTGCACGGCTTGGCGAATCCGGTCGCGAAAGGCTTCGCGGCCCAGAAAGGCACCCTCGGGCAGCGCGGGGGCGGATTCGGTTACAGCGTCATTCGACATGCAACCACCCCGCTTCGCACCATTGCTGCAACAGCGCCCGCGCCTCGGCACTCAGCCCTTTCACCCCAGCTGCGTCCAGCTGGCGCGCATCGGCCAACTGGCGCATCGTGCGCGCATCGCGGCCTGATGCGCTGAAACCCTCGCCGTTGATGAAGACGTGCTCGTCGTCGTAGAGCATGCGCGTGCGGCGGTCCAGCCGCGCGCCGCCTTCCAGGTCACCACCCCGCCCGTGCGCAGGCTCAAACCAGACGTTGGCCTTCGGCTCGGTCAGCCATTCGCCCATCAACATGGCCAAAAGCCCCGGGTCCTGCAGCGCGCGCGAGAGGGCGTCGCGCGCGAAGTCGCGCATGGCCGCCGGCACCTCACCCGGTGTGGTCACCGCGGGTTGCGACGGGTCGCGGTAGGCGGCGTCGCCCACCAGCTCGGGCGCTTCCTCGGCCAGGCGGCCCAGCAGCTCTTGCGCGATCTCGCCGCGCGCCGGTTGGCGAAAGCCGATGGAGTACGTCATGCATTCCCCCACGGCCACCCCGTCGTGCGCCCAACGTGGTGGCAGGTACAGCATGTCGCCAGGGTCAAGCACGTACTCTTCCTCGGGCTCGAAATTCGCCAATATCTTGAGCGGCAGGTCTTCGACCAGGCTCAGATCCGTCTGCCGCCCAATGCGCCAGCGCCGCTGGCCTTGTGCCTGCAACAAAAAAACGTCATAGCTGTCGAAGTGCGGCCCCACGCCTCCGCCATCGGTGGCAAAGCTGATCATGATGTCGTCGAGCCGCGCGTCCGGCACGAAGCGGAACTGCTGCATGAGCGCGTGCACACCATCGTCGTGCAGATCGACGCCCTGCACCAGCAAGGTCCATCCGCGCTCGGTCAAGGGCGGCAGCACACGGCGTGGCAACGGGCCGCGGCGCAGACGCCAACCGCCCGCCTGGGTGATCAGGCGCGATTCGACCGCCTCCTCACCCGCCATGGCGAACAGGCCGGCGCGCGACACCAGCGGCTGAAAGCCCGGCAGGGCCTGGCGCACCAGCAAGGGCTTTTTCTGCCAGTGGCGCTTCATGAACTGGGCCGGCGTCAGGCCGCCCAGCAAGGTCAAGGCTTGGTTCACATCCATGGCTGGCAAGCATACGCAAGTCCGACGATGGATGGCTTGCGGTGCGACAATCCGGCCATGGAAATACATTCACCCTGCGTGGTCGCGCTGACCTGGAAGCTCAAGGACAGCCTGGGCGAAGTGCTCGACGAGTTGGACGAACCGGTGGAGTTTCTCGTCGGTGGCGACGACCTGCTGCCCGCGATCGAGCGCGCACTGGAAGGGCACGAGCCCGGCGCCGAACTGCACCTGAATCTGGAACCCGAAGACGCCTTCGGCGATTACGACGAAAACCAGGTCTTCCTGGCACCGCGCAGCGCGCTGCCCGAATCGATCGAAGAAGGCATGCTGCTCGAACCCAGCACCCTGCCCGCCGAAGTGGTCCAGGGAGCAGCACCCGAAGCTCTGCTCACCGTCACCGAGCTGTACCCCGAGCACGCCGTGCTGGACGGCAACCACCCGCTGGCCGGGATTTCGCTGCGGCTGGACCTGAAAGTGGTGGCCGTGCGCGAAGCGACCGAGGAAGAGGTCGAACGCGGCTCGGTCGGGACCGGTTTTTTCCGCCTGCAACCGATGGGCCCAGGCAGCACGCAGGTGCACTGAGCGCAGCACACTGAACGCGGACAGCGCGCTATAAAAAACGGCACCCGAAGGTGCCGTTTTGCTTGGCGAGCCCAGCGCCGGCGCGCGGACTGGGCCCCCCGGCTTTAGCGGTACAGCTGGTTGCCGTCCGCGCGCACGCGGTCGCCAATGCGCACGTCGGGCGCTTGCGCGTAGTCGAAGCTGCGCATGGAGCCGTTGTCCATTTGCACCGTGACGCGGTAGTAGTCCTGGCCGCTGTTGCGGTTCATGTTCTGTTCAATAGCGCGGCCGATCAGGGCGCCGCCCACCACGCCGACGACGGTCGCCGCCGTGCGGCCACTGCCGCCACCAACCTGGTTACCCGCCAGGCCGCCCACCGCGCCACCCACCACCGCACCGGCCACGCCTTGCGTCTGGCCGCCACGCAGGTACTCGACGTTGGTCACGCGGCCGAACTGAGCATAGTTGCCCTGGCCCTGCTGTTGCGGATAGCTACCTTGTGGGTAGCCTTGCTGGGGGTAACCACCTTGCTGGGGATAAGGCGAGGCACAGGCGGCCAGCACCAGGGCGGCACCGACAACACCAACGGACGAAAGCAAACGGGAAGGCATGGGCATCGTTCTCTCCAAAAAAATCTCGGACATCTGGTTCAGGTGAAGGCGCGTGTTTGAAGCAATCCACCTGCTGCATCCGATTAAACACAACACTGTGATTGGAACCACGTCGGCCACGTAAAGTCGAGGTCACAAGTCCTCAGCAAACGTAAGTACGCAGGCGCGCAGTACGTAGGACGTGACCTACAAACGCCGCGATGCACTGAACGATTTCAAACAGCGCGGCGATCGCCACACTGCCCCGTCAGCCGCGCCCTGTGGAACCGTACCCACCCGTGCCACGCGCCGATTCAGCGGCGAAGTCGTCCACGATGTTAAAGCTGGCCTGCACCACCGGCACGATCACCAGCTGCGCGATGCGCTCCATCGGCTCGATGGTGAAGGCCACGTCGCTGCGGTTCCAAGCACTGACCATCAGCTGGCCCTGGTAATCGCTGTCGATCAGCCCGACCAGGTTGCCCAGCACGATGCCGTGCTTGTGCCCCAGCCCAGAGCGCGGCAGGATCAGCGCCGCGTAACCCGCGTCGGCCAAGTGAATGGCCATGCCGGTGGGCACCAATTGCCAGGCGTTGGGCGCCAACGTCAAAGGCGCGTCCAGGCAGGCGCGCAGGTCCAGCCCGGCGCTGCCCGGCGTGGCGTAGGCCGGCAGCTGGCTGCGCAGGCGTTCATCCAGAATGCGGACATCCAGTTTCATGCACTCATCCCCGTCACACGGCGCGCGATCTCGGCCACCAGTTGTTGCGCCAGCAGGCGCTTGCTGGCGTGCGGCAATTCGGACACCCCTTCGTCGTCGACCAGCAGCAGCGCGTTGTCGTCCTTGCCAAACGTCGATGGCCCGATGTTGGCGACCAGCAGCGGCACGCCCTTGCGCACGCGCTTGGCCTGCGCGTTGGCTTCCAGGTTTTCGCTTTCAGCGGCAAAGCCGACGCAGTACAGCTCGCCCGCCTGCGCGCGCGGCGAACGCGCCACGCCGGCCAGGATGTCCGGGTTTTCGACAAACTGCATCTGCGGCACTTCGCCCGAGCCGTCTTTCTTGATCTTGTGCTCCGCCGTGTTGGCTGGTCGCCAGTCGGCCACCGCGGCAGTTGCTATGAATATGGTAGCTGCTTGCGCAGATCCCTCTACGGCTGCGAGCATATTTCTTGCCGAATCCACGTCAATGCGGCGCACGCCGCGCGGCGTAGGCAAATGCACCGGGCCGGCCACCAGCGTGACCTCGGCACCCGCTTCTCGCGCCGCACGCGCGATCGCGAAGCCCATCTTGCCGCTGGACAGGTTGGTGATGCCACGCACCGGGTCGATAGCCTCAAACGTCGGGCCGGCGGTGACCAGCACGTGCTGGCCCAGCAGCGACTTGGGCGCGAAAAAGGCAATCAGTTCTTCCTGAATCTCGGCCGCCTCGAGTATGCGCCCGTCACCGAATTCGCCGCAGGCCTGGTCGCCATGCGCCACGCCCAGCACCTTGGCGCCATCGGCCGCCACCTGCTGCAGGTTGCGCTGCGTGGCGGGGTGCGCCCACATCTCTCGGTTCATCGACGGCGCCAGCAGCAGCGGCACGCGGTCGATCGGCCGCGCCAGGCACATGAGCGACAGCAAATCGCCCGCCCGCCCCTGCGCCAGCTGCGCGATGAAGTCCGCGCTGGTCGGCGCAATCAGCATGGCGTCGGCCTCGCGGCTGAGGTTGATGTGCGCCATGTTGTTGTCCGGCCGCGCGTCCCACTGCGACACAAACACCGGCCGCCCCGACAGCGACTGCATCGCCACCGGCGTGATGAATTGGCACGCCGCCTCGGTCATCACCACCTGCACCGTCGCGCCGGATTTGATCAGCAGCCGGCACAGCTCCGCCGCCTTGAAACAGGCCGCACCGCCGGTCAGCCCCAGCAGGACGTGCCGCCCCGCCAGCTCGGTGTTATGGGCTTGAACATTCATGGCGGGCAATGTAGCAGAGCCCCTTCGCAACCGCGTCGCCGTGGCGGGTGGCCGCATCGCGGTAAGTCCCGCTTGGCTACAATCGCAATTTCCCACCCGGCGGACACGCGCTTGTCCGTTCACGAAATGACCAAATTTGTCTTCGTCACCGGTGGTGTGGTGTCTTCCCTGGGCAAGGGAATCGCCTCGGCCTCCCTCGCTGCGATCCTGGAATCGCGCGGCCTCAAGGTCACGCTGATCAAGCTGGACCCCTACCTCAACGTCGACCCGGGCACCATGAGCCCGTTCCAGCACGGCGAGGTGTTCGTCACCGACGACGGCGCTGAAACCGACCTGGACCTGGGGCACTACGAGCGCTTCATCACGACGCGGATGAAGCGGGCCAACAACTTCACCACCGGCCAGATCTACAAAAGCGTGCTCGAAAAGGAGCGCCGCGGCGACTACCTGGGCAAGACGGTGCAGGTGATTCCGCACGTCACCAACGAAATTCAGGATTTCATCAAGCGTGGCGCGGGCTACGGCTCGGCCGGTGCGGCCGACGTGGCGATTGCCGAAATCGGCGGCACGGTGGGCGACATCGAATCCTTGCCCTTCCTCGAAGCCGTGCGCCAGCTGAGCCTGAAGCTCGGCCCCAACAACGCCGCCTTCGTCCATCTGACCTACCTGCCCTACATCGCGGCGGCGGGCGAGTTGAAGACCAAGCCGACCCAACACACGGTGCAAAAGCTGCGCGAAATCGGTATCCAACCCGATGCCCTGCTCTGCCGCGCCGACCGGCCCATTCCCGACGAAGAACGCGAAAAGATCAGCCTGTTCACCAACGTCGCCGAATGGGGCGTGATCAGCATGTGGGACGTGGACACCATCTACAAAGTCCCGCGCATGCTGCACGAGCAAGGCCTGGACGGCCTGATCTGCGACAAGCTGCGCCTGAACACGCCGCCGGCCAACCTCAAGCGCTGGGACGCGCTGGTGCACGAGGTCGAGCACCCGCAGCACGAAGTGCGCATCGCCATGGTCGGCAAGTACGTCGAGCTGTCCGACAGCTACAAGTCGGTCAATGAAGCGCTGCGCCACGCCGGCATGCGCAACGACGCGCGCGTCAAGATCGACCACATCGATTCGGAAACCATCACACCGGCCACCGTGGGCCAGTTGGGGCAGTACGACGCGATTTTGGTGCCCGGTGGCTTTGGCCAGCGCGGGGTGGAAGGCAAGATCGCCACCGCCCGCTATGCGCGCGAGCACAAGGTGCCCTACCTGGGCATCTGCCTGGGCATGCAGGTCGCCACCATTGAGTACGCGCGCCATGTGGCTGGCTTGCCCAAAGCCAACAGCACCGAATTCGACCCCGCCACGCCCGACCCGGTGATCGCGCTGATCACCGAATGGAAGAACGCCGACGGCAGCATCCAGAAACGCGACGAAAAGTCCGACCTGGGCGGCACGATGCGCCTGGGCGCGCAAAGCTCCGACGTCGCCGCCGGCACGCTCGCGCACAGCATCTACGGCGACGTGGTGACCGAGCGCCACCGCCACCGCTACGAGGCCAACGTCAACTACCTGGACCGCCTGCGCGACGCCGGCCTGGTGATCTCCGCGCTGACGCAACGCGAGCACCTGACCGAAATCGTCGAATTGCCCGCCAACGTGCACCCCTGGTACATCGGCGTGCAGTTTCACCCCGAATTCAAGAGCACGCCCTGGGACGGCCACCCGCTGTTCAACGCCTTCGTCAAGGCCGCGCTGGCGCACCAGGCGGACGCCGGTGCGGCCGAAGCCGCGGGCGGCAAACTGAAGGCCGTGTCATGAAGCTGTGCGGTTTTGACGTCGGGCCCACGCAGCCCTTCTTTTTGATCGCCGGCCCCTGCGTGGTTGAGTCCGAGCAGTTGCAGGTCGACGTGGCCGGCCAGCTGAAGGAAATCACCGCTGCGCTGGGCATTCCCTTCATCTTCAAGAGCAGCTACGACAAAGCCAACCGCAGCTCCGGCACCAGCTTTCGCGGCCCGGGCATGGACAAGGGCCTGGACATCCTGGCCAAGGTCAAGCGCGAGCTGAACGTGCCGATCATCACCGACGTGCACACCGAAGCCGAGGTACCGCACGTGGCCAGCGTGGTCGACGTGCTGCAAACCCCCGCCTTCCTGTGCCGCCAGACCGACTTCATCCGCGCCTGCGCGCAGTCGGGCAAGCCGGTCAACATCAAGAAGGGGCAGTTTCTGGCGCCGCACGACATGAAGAACGTGATCGACAAAGCGCGCGCCGCCGCGGCCGAAAAAGGCCTCCCGACCGACGCCTTCATGGCCTGCGAGCGCGGCGCCAGCTTTGGCTACAACAACCTGGTCAGCGACATGCGCAGCCTGGCGATCATGCGCGAGACGAATGCGCCGGTCGTGTTCGACGCCACGCACAGCGTGCAGCTCCCCGGTGGCCAGGGCACCAGCAGCGGCGGGCAGCGCGAATTCGTGCCCGTGCTAGCGCGCGCCGCCATGGCCGTGGGCGTGGCCGGCGTGTTCATGGAAACGCACCCCGACCCGGCGCATGCGCTATCGGACGGCCCGAACGCCGTGCCGCTGAAGCACATGCGCGAGCTGCTCGAAACGCTGAACGCGCTGGACGAGATCGCCAAGCGCCAGGCGCAGCAAGGCGGCTTTCTGGAAGAGCGGATCCAGACCTTCTAATCCGGCACGCGGCGGCGGCGCAGGCATCGGACAAGAATCCCGCCGCGCCCCCGGCCCACCTCAATAGACCATCAAGGAGATCACCCCATGCCCAGCGGCTACATCATCGCCAACGTCAAAGTGACCAACCCCGAGCAGTACGAGGAATACAAGAAGTGGTCGACGGCCGCGTTCGCCGCCCACAACGCCGAGATCTGCGTGCGCGGCGGCAAGGTCGAAGTGATGGAAGGCGACTGGCAGCCCGACCGCGTGGTGGTGGCCAAGTTCCCCAGCTTTGAAGCGGCCAAGGCCTTCTACGACTCGGTCGAATACCTGAAGGCGCGCAAGGCCCGCGAAGGCGCGGCCATCATGCGCCTGGTGGTGGTCGAAGGCATGTGAAGCCGGTGCCGCAGGGGCGCGCCTCCCAAGGGGCCGCACCACTTTGGCACGTTGAATACTCCTAACTTTATAGCTGCCCGCGCAGATTCATGTAGGGCGGGCGGCCGATTTTATTTGTAACTTCCGAGAATCGAGTACTACCATGAGCGCCATTGTTGACATCGTCGGCCGCGAGGTTTTGGACAGCCGCGGCAACCCCACCGTCGAATGCGACGTGCTGCTGGAGTCCGGCGTGATGGGCCGCGCCGCCGTGCCCAGCGGCGCCTCCACCGGCAGCCGCGAAGCGATCGAGCTGCGCGACGGCGACAAGGCGCGTTACCTCGGTAAGGGCGTGCTGAAAGCCGTTGAGCACATCAACACCGAAATCAGTGAAGCCGTGCTGGGCCTGGACGCCAGCGAACAGGCCTTTCTGGACAAGACCCTGATCGACCTGGACGGCACCGACAACAAGAGCCGCCTGGGCGCGAACGCCATGCTGGCGGTGTCGATGGCCGTGGCCCGCGCCGCGGCCGAAGAATCCGGCCTGCCGCTGTACCGCTATTTCGGCGGCATGAACGGCAACCTGCTGCCCGTGCCGATGATGAACGTGATCAACGGCGGCGCGCACGCCAACAACAGCCTGGACCTGCAGGAATTCATGATCATCCCGGTGGGCGCGCCTTCGTTCCGCGAAGCGCTGCGCTACGGCGCCGAAGTGTTCCACGCGCTCAAGAAAATCATCGACGGCAAGGGCATGAGCACGGCCGTGGGCGATGAAGGCGGCTTTGCCCCCAGCGTGGACAACCACGAAGCGGCGATCCAGTTGATCCTGGACGCCATCACCGCCGCCGGCTACACGCCCGGCCAGGACATCGTGCTGGGCCTGGACTGCGCGGCCAGCGAGTTCTACAAGGACGGCCAGTACGTGCTGGAGGGCGAAGGCGGCCTGAAGCTGTCCGCCCAGCAGTGGGTCGACATGCTGGCCACCTGGTGCGACAAGTACCCGATCATCAGCATCGAAGACGGCATGCACGAAGGCGATTGGGACGGCTGGAAGCTGCTGACCGAGCGGCTGGGCAGCAAGGTGCAGCTGGTGGGCGACGACCTCTTCGTCACCAACACCAAGATCCTGAAAGAAGGCATCGACAAGCACATCGCCAACTCGATCCTGATCAAGATCAACCAGATCGGCACGCTGACCGAAACCTTCCAGGCCATCGAAATGGCCAAGCGCGCCGGCTACACCGCCGTCATCAGCCACCGCTCGGGCGAGACCGAAGACAGCACGATTGCCGACATCGCCGTGGGGACCAACGCCGGGCAGATCAAGACCGGCTCGCTGTCGCGTTCGGACCGCATGGCCAAGTACAACCAGCTGCTGCGCATCGAAGAAGACCTGGGCGACATGGCCGTCTACCCAGGCCGCGCGGCGTTCTACAACCTGCGCTGAACGGAACGCGCTGGTTCGCTGACAGGGCGGCGATGCAACCGCCCTGCCAAGCCTGCTCACATCACACGGCCACCGGCGCCGCGCTGGTCACGTCTGTGGTGGGCACCGCCAGCGCGTCCACCGCCACGCCCAGCAGACGCGGCACGATGTAGTGGCGGTGTGCATGGGAAATCAAGCCCATGTACAGGCGCCCAAACGCGTTGCGACAGGCCACGCGCGTGGCCAGGGTGAAGCGCACTTCACCATCCGCCGTGCAACGCACTTCCACCGAGCTGCGAAACACCAGGTGGCGGTCGTCCGCCCCCAGCACCACTTGCGCGGTGCGGCCATCGTCGGCCACACGCCAGGCCAGCACGGGGTGACCCGCAAATACCGCTGGCGCACTGTCGGCCAGCAAGGACGAAACCGGGCACGCCAAGGGTGAGCGCCGCAGCGCCAGCGGCCGCACGATCCAGTTGCGCACCGCCATCGCGCGCGACACGCCCGCGTGGCGGTGCGCCAGAAAGGCGTCCAGCAAGCCCGCGAGCAACGCCGCGGCATCGCCCGCCGGCAAGCGGCTGGCCGCCACACCGAGGGTAAAGCTGTCCTGGTGGTGGACGCGCCGGTCGGTCAGCTGCGCGCGCAAGAGGGAATCGGCCGCCAGCATGTCATGGTGCGCGTCTTGGTTCGCGTCATGGTCAGACGATTCACGCACCGCGCCCAGGCGCGCATCGCCGCGTCCCCACGCGGCCTTGGCGTGCCCCATCCAGGAGCGGTAGCGACGGCACGCCGCTTCGGCCAAAGTGCCGGCGCGCCCGACCAGGGACAGCTCGGTGGTCGGCACTTGCCGGGCATCGGCTGGCGTGCCCTGCAGCAGCGCCAGCACCGCATCTGGCAGCAATTCGGTCAGCGTCGGGATGTCGGCGCGGTCGGCCAGGACCTGTTCGCGCAAGGCGTCGGACAAGTCACCACCCAGTTCGTTGGTGTGGGTCGACAAGGCGAAGAAGGCGGGGTGGCCACTGCCCTGCCCCAGCGGCGCAAACTGGTGCCAGTGCTCGCCCGAAAAGCGCACGGTGAAGAGGCAATCGGGTGGCACGTTGACGTGGTGCAACGCGCGCAGAAAGCTCGCCGGATCGCGCACCAGCTCGGCCGGCGTCGCCGTCGAAAATCGCAGCTACGCACCGGCGCTGCCCGACACCGCCGTGAACACGCGGTGCCCCGCGTGGCGGTGAAACGGGTGGCCGCCCTGGCCCACGCTGAAGGTGTACAGCGCTGTCGCGTCGCCCTTGGCAAAGTCGCAACCGCCCAGCTTGGCCGAAGGCTCGTCCAGCTCGTCCACGAAGCGCCCATGCTCGCGCTGGCGCGCCAGCGCGTCATGGAACAAGCGCGTGCCCGTGCCGGGGCTGAGCTGGGCGACCAGATTGACTTCGATCGGCACACCGCGGGTCGGCAGCGACACGCTGGGGAAGGTGCGGGTGGCGCGCGTCACGCGCGGCGCCAACGGCCACGACAGCGCGGCGGTGCTCACGTGGATTCCTCCTGGTTTTTTCGGGGCGTCTTGGCTGCCTTGGCCGGTTGGGATGATTTGTCCGGTACGGCGCGCGCCTTGCCATTTTGAGCCAGGCTGGCACTCTCCTTCTGCAAGGGGCCGCCAACCGGGCAGAAGTTCATCAGGTAGCCAGTCAATGTGCCCAAAAGATTGCCGTCGGCCACCGTGTAGTGCACGAACTGCCCGCGCTTTTCGCTGACGATCAGGCCCGCGTTTTCCAGTACACGCAGGTGCTTGGACAGCGAGGGCTTGGTCATATCGAAGCGCTCGGCGATCTCGCCCGCCGTGAGCGAGGCTTGCGACAGGTAGGCAAGAATCTGCCGACGCGGGGTGGACGCCAGGGCTGCAAATACGTTGTCTTCGGTCATGCGTCGAATTCTATTTAGCTAATTAGCTAAATGCAACTTCTTTCTCAGCACATGGAATGCTGGATGACGCGCTTTCGAACCAGCATCCATGGCAGTTCAGAACGCCGCTTCTGCGCGCATGACGCGAAGCGTGCGAGAGCCACACGCCCCGATGCTGCGTCAGCCAGCATCGCCATCGGACAACCTCAGCTTGGATCCAGTGCCGGGTGTCCGGCCCGATTCGCCGTTACAGGCTTTGACGCGCCAGACCCACGCTAAGGCTCGATTCGTGCGCGAAGCGTTTTACAATCAGCGCGGAGTTCTATTAAACTCATAGCAAACCTGTTCCTGGAAACGCTGTCCCCCACATGTCCAACCGCGCCGTCCCAGCCGTCCTGATCGTGCTGCTGGTCATCGTCCACGCGCAGCTGTGGTTTGGGCGCGGCAGCGTGCCCAACGTGACGGGGCTGCAGCGCAAGGTTGACCAGCAGAAGGCGGCCAACAACCAGGCGCGCCTGGCCAACGATCAGCTCAGTTCCGAAGTCGAAGACCTGAAAGCGGGCCTCGGCATGGTCGAGGAAAAGGCGCGCATGGAACTGGGCATGGTCAAGCCCAACGAAATTTTCGTGCAGGTGACGCCGCGCTGAGCGGCACGTGGCGCCTCAAGCCCCGCGAACGCCCTGGCGCAGGGCGATGAAAGCACCCAAAGCACGACACGCGGCCGTCAACGCCACGTAGCCGAGGTACCCCAAGACAGACTGGCCACTGGCGACGGCTTGCAGCATGGGGCCCAGCAGCGCGATCAGCAGCACATGCAGCAGCGGGCGATTGGCGGCAAAGCGCGCCGTGAAGTAACCCGCCAGGAGAGGACTGAGGACGGTGGATACCAGAAACACCAGGCCCAGCGCACCTCGGTGACGCGTGGGGTCTTCGGTGGTCTCGATAAACAAGCGCACAACGACCCCGGCCGCCACCCACGGGATGAAATAGCACCCGAACAGCGCAAACACCAGCACCTTCCAGTCGATCAGCCCAATGCCGCGCACGGTGTGCAGGTGCGGTGAATCAGTAGTCCGGCTGCCAGTCCACCGTGATGCGCTTGGCCGCCAGGTCGACCTCGTCGACGTAGGCGTCCACGAACGGGATCAGGCGCTCCAACTGCTTGCCGTTTTCCTCGTAGCCCAGCACGAGCGTCTGCTGCGGGCCGGTGGCCATCAAATCGGTCACGTGGCCCAGGGCCACACCTTCGCGATTGACCACGGGTAAGCCAATCAGGTCGACCCAGTAGTACTCGCCTTCTGCGGGCGCGGGGAAAGACGATCGGGCGATGAAGATGCGCGCGCCCTTGATCTGCTCTGCTGCGGTGCGATCCGGCACCTCGCTGGCGCTGGCCACGACGGTGTCGGCGTGTTCGCGCGCCTGTTTGATCGACAGGCTGAGGGTGCCACTGAAATGCCGCGCACCGCGCTCGGGCGGCTGCAGAAACCAGCGTTGGGAAGAAAAAAGCGCCTCGGGCGAGGCGCTGTAGGGCTGGACTTTGAACCAGCCCTTGATGCCCCACGCGTCCAGTATGCGGCCGACCTCCACCGCGTCGGGTGGCAATTCGGCCGGCTCCGGTGCGCCGGGGGTCATCGGGCGATCAGGCAGCGGCAGGCGCGGCCTTGGCGGCCTGCTTGACCAGACGGGCCACGGTGGGCGACATCTGGGCGCCGACGCCGGTCCAGTAGCTCAGGCGGTCCTGGGCCACGCGCAGACCTTCTTCACCTTCCACGGCGCCGGGGTTGTAGAAACCCACGCGCTCGATGAAGCGGCCATCGCGGCGAACGCGCTTGTCGGCCACGACGATGTTGTAGAAGGGGCGGGCTTTGGCGCCGCCGCGCGAGAGACGAATAACGACCATGTTGTTGAATATCCTGGGGTGGTGATTCGGCGCTGAGAACCTCGGGTTGGGGTTGGAGGCAGCAGCGCCTGATTCTTTCGATGTTGAGACACGCGACATGGCCACCCGGCCAGCGACACATCGGAAAGCCTATGATTATAGGCTGCCTGTCGCAGGAAGACCGCTTCACGCGTGGATTTGCCCTTGTCGTGTCGTCTTTTTGCGCCGTAAGGCCCCGAATTGACCCGATTTTTGCCCCGACAAGCCGTTGGAGGCCCCGATTTTGCCGTTTTCCTCTTTTCCCGCCCTGCCCCCATGCCGCTGATCCGTCCCAGCACCGACCAGGATGTCGCTGCCATCACCGCCCTCTACGCCCACCACGTGCTGCACGGCACGGGCACCTTCGAGACCGAGCCACCCACCGAGGCCGACATGGCGCAGCGCCGCCGCGACGTGCTGGCGCGCGACCTGCCCTGGTTGGTGGCCGAAGACGCGGACGGCCAGGTCATCGGCTTTGCGTACTGCAACTGGTTCAAGCCGCGCGCGGCCTACCGGTTTTCGGCCGAGGATTCGGTCTACCTGCACCCGCAAGTCCAAGCGCGCGGTCTGGGGCGCGCGCTGCTGAGCGAGCTGGAGCGCGCAGCCCAGGCGGCCGGCGTGCGCAAGCTGATCGCCGTCATCGGCGATTCGGCCAACGCGGGCTCGGTCGGCCTGCACCGCGCCATGGGCTTTGCGGACGTGGGCACCATCGCCGCCTGCGGCTGGAAGTTCGACCGCTGGCTGGACATCGTGCTGATGGAAAAAACCATCGGTGCCGGCGCCACTCTGCCTGCCACCACTCCTGCGAAAGGCCAGCCATGAGCCTCAAGAACAAAACCGTCGCCACCTGGCTGACCTTCTTCGGCGGCCCGCTTGGGCTGCACCGCTTTTACCTGCGCGGCTTTGGCGACGTGCTGGGCTGGTTGCTGCCGATTCCCACGGCGCTGGGCATCTACGGTATTGAACGGGTGCAGAACTATGGCCAGGACGATTTGTGGAGCTGGATGCTGATCCCGCTGCTGGGCTTCACCATCGCCGCCTGCGCGCTGATGGCCATCATCTACGGGCTGATGACGCCCGAAAAATGGAACGCCCGCTTCAACCCCGGCGCCGATCCCGAAGCGCTGCCGGGGCGCACCAACTGGTTCACCGTGGTCGGGATCGCCGTCGCCTTGATGGTCGGCACGGCGGTGCTGATGGCTTCGCTGGCGTTCAGCTTTCAGCGCTACTTCGAGTACCAGATCGAAGAGGCGCGCAAGATCTCGCAGTAGGTCGGGCAGGCCACCTAAAAGCCGATTTCAAAGGAAATCGGCCTCTTGCCCTACAGCCACCTGCGCGGCCAGCTATTCAATGAATAGCAAGCACCCCGGTCAGAAGATCCGCAGGCTGACCCAGTAGGCGATGGCCGCGACCAGCGCGCTGGCCGGGATCGTCAGCACCCAGGCCCACACGATATTGCCGGCCACGCCCCAGCGCACGGCGCTGGCGCGCTGGGTGGAGCCCACACCGACGATGGCGCCGGTGATGGTGTGGGTGGTGGACACCGGCACGCCCATCGCCGTGGCGATGAACAGCGTCAGCGCGCCGCCCGTTTCGGCGCAGAAGCCGCCCACGGGCTTGAGCTTGGTGATCTTCTGGCCCATGGTCTTGACGATGCGCCAGCCGCCGAACATGGTACCGGCGGCGATCGCCACATAACAGCTGACGATGGCCCACAGCGGCGGCGAGGCGTCGCTGGCGGCGGTGTAGCCGGTGGCGATCAGCAGCATCCAGATGATGCCGATGGTCTTTTGTGCATCGTTGCCGCCGTGGCCCAGGCTGTACGCGCCGGCCGACACCAGCTGCAGGCGCCGGAACCATTTGTCCACCTTGCTCGGGCGCGTGCGCCGGAAGATCCAGGCCACCGCCACCATCATCAGCGAGCCCAGCAGGAAGCCCAGCAGCGGCGAGATGAAGATGAAGGCCACCGTTTTCAGGATGCCGCCAGCGATCAGCACGCTGGTGCCCGCCTTGGCCAGCACCGCCCCGACGATGCCGCCGATCAGCGCGTGCGACGAACTGCTGGGAATGCCGTAGTACCAGGTGATGACGTTCCAGCTGATGGCGCCGATCAGCGCGCCAAAGACGACGTGTGTGTCCACCACGCCCGGCTGCACGATGCCCTTGCCCACCGTCGCCGCCACGCTGAGGTGGAAGATGAAGATGGCGATGAAGTTGAAGAACGCGGCAAACACCACGGCCTGCGTGGGCTTGAGCACGCCAGTGGACACCACCGTGGCGATCGAGTTGGCGGCGTCGTGAAAGCCGTTCATGAAGTCGAACGCGATCGCCAGTGCGACCAGCAGCATCACGACCCAGAGGGCGGCTTGGGCGGTTTCCATGGAGCGTTGAAGGTTCTTGGGGAGGGGTTCCGCCGCCCGGTGGCGCGCGCAGGCGGCATGGAGACGGGCGGCGCGTGCAGACTGGCCGCGGCGCGCCGGGCCGCCGTCAGGAGTTTTCCAGGACGATGCCTTCGATCTGGTTGGCCACGTCTTCGCAGCGGTCGGTGATCGATTCCAGCAGCTCGTAGATGGCTTTCAGCTTGATCAGCTCGCGCACGTCCGGCTCGTGGCGGAACAGGCGACTCATGGCGCTGCGCATCACGCGGTCGGCGTCGGACTCCAGCCGGTCGATCTCTTCGCAGGTCTTCAGCGCCGCTTCGGCTGTGCCCGGGTCGGCCAGGCGGCTCAGCAGCTTCACGGCTGCCTGCACGCGCTCGCAGCATTTCACGGCCAGATCCGTCAGGCGTGTGATCTCCTCCGTCATGTGGTGGATGTCGTACAGCGCCATCGTCTCGGCCGAGTCCTGCAGCAGGTCGGCCACGTCGTCCATCTGGTTGATCAGCGAATGGATTTGCTCGCGGTCGATCGGCGTGATGAAGGTGGTGTGGATGAGGCGGTTGACCTCTTCCGTCACGCGGTCGGCCGCACGCTCGGCGTTGTCCACTTCCTGGTTGTACTTCTCGCGCAGCTGCGGGTCGTTGTAGTGCGCAACCAGGTTCTCAAACGCCTGCGCCGCCTGGACGATGCGCTCGGCGTGCTGGTTGAAGAGCTCAAAAAAATTGCCCTCCTTGGGCAACAGTTTGCTGAACAACATGGTGGTTATCGGTCCGGGCCTGGGGGTGTTCGTCTAACAGCAGATTGTGACATCTTCATGTAACCGCCCTGACACCCGCCCACGTCGCGTGGGCGACCCAGCGCCAGCGCGCCACGTCGCCATCAGACGCCCAACGAGATCGGCGCAGCAAGGCGGCACTCACACCGCAAACGAACCCCAACGCCAGCAAGCGGCGCAGCCGCAGCACACCCCCATCCAGCAAACGCCATGTGCGGACCTGCGCCGCACATCGGCGTTGTCCCCCTCCCGAAGAGAGAGGGGGAAGGCGCGTCAGCGCCTCAGGGGGTGCCTTCTAGCTCCTAAACACAAAGTACACCGCCCCCACCATGCACAGCGCCGCCCACAGGTAATCCAGCTTCATCGGCTCCTTCAAGTACAGCACAGCGAAGGGCACGAACACGCTGAGGGTGATCACCTCCTGCATGATTTTCAGTTGCCCCACGCTGAACTGCGTGTGCCCAATGCGGTTGGCCGGCACCTGCAGCAGGTACTCGAACAGCGCAATGCCCCAGCTGACCAGCGCCGCCACGTACCAGGGTGCGGTGGCCAGGTTCTTCAGGTGGCCGTACCAGGCGAAGGTCATGAAGACGTTGCTGAGGGCCAGCAACAGCACCGTCTGGGCGCTGATGGGCAAGGAGGTGAACGACTGCATGGTGCGACTCCGGGGCATGTCCGTGCGGGAGCCGGATCATGCCGCATGCCGGCCGATGCCCCCGCGTGCCAGCGCGGCGGCCACGCACCGCAGCGCTCAGCCCTCGGTCTGCTGCCAGGCCGGCAGTGCCTGCACCCGCGCCGCCCAGGCGGCCAGGTGCGGCAGCCCGTCCAGCGGCAGGCGCGCGGTCTGCGCGTGCATCAACGGCGCGGCCAGCGCCAGATCGGCCAGGCTGAGCGCATCACCGGCCACCCAGGTACGCCCGTTCAGGTGCGTGTCCAGCGTCGTCAGGGCGGCGCGGCATTCGGCCTCGCCCGCCGCTTCGCGCGCCGCGTCCGGGGCTCCGGCGCCCAACAGGCCTTTGACGAAGCGCTCCCAGTTCAGCACGCTGACGGGCGGCATCAGGTGCTGCGCGCTCCAGAACATCCAGCGGTTGACGTCGGCGCGGGCTTGCGCGTCGGTGGGCCACAGGGTCTGGCCGGGCGCGCGCTCGGCCAAGTATTCCATGATCGCGTGCGATTCGGTCAGCGCGAAGTCGCCGTCCACCAGCACCGGCACCTTGCCCTGCGGGTTCAGCCGCAGAAAGTCGGGCTGGCGGTGCGCGCCCTGGGTCAGATCGACCAGCACCAGCTCGACCGGCTCGGACAGCTGCGGGGCCAAATGCAGGGCCGCCATCACAGCGCGGCGGGCGTTGGACGACAAGGGGTGGTAGTACAGGCGCATGGCTGGCTCCGAAAGAATGAACAAGGCCCCGACCATAGGCGGTGGCCCTGTCAGAACCTGTCAGCAGTGTGCGGGCTCGATCGCCATCGGCCTGCGCCGCGCGAACTGCGCTGGCTGCTTACGGCGCTAGCGGCGCGCAGACCTGCGTGGCCACGGCGGCCAAGTCGGCGGGGGCGACACGCTCGGGCGCCAGTTCGGCCAGCGGGCGCAGCACGAAGGCGCGCTCGCGCCAGCGCGGGTGCGGCAGCGTCAGCGACGGGCTGTCGATGCGCGCATCGCCATACAGCAGCAGGTCCAGGTCCAGCGTGCGCGGCGCGTGGCGGTACGGACGTTCGCGCCCAGCGGCCTGCTCTTGCTTTTGCAGCGCGAGCAGCAAGGCCGGCGCGGTCAAGCGCGTGGCAATGGCCGCGACGGCATTGACATAGTCCGGCCCCGCAGCGTCCACCGGGGCACTGCCGTAGAGGCGCGAAGCGCCAACCCAGCGCGTGCCGGGCAGGCTGGCCAACTCGTGCAGTGCGTGGCGCACAGCGGCGGCCGCATCGCCCAGATTGGCGCCGACGCCGATGTAGGCGATGACGGGGTCGCGATCGTCCGCAGAGGTCATGCGTCGAGCGAAGCGCGCCCCACACTGGCGGCCAAGCAGTTCACCCGGGCCAAGCGCGCCACCGCATCAACCGTAGAAGCCAACCGCTTCACCGTACCCACGCTGCCGATCGTGCGCACCGCGTCAATCGCCGCCGTCGGACGCGGGCGGCGCCGAGCGCTCGCCACCCCCACCCGCCGGCTTGCGGCGCCGGCGGCGGCGCTTCTTGGGCGGTGCGTCGGCATGGTCCGGCGCGCCGTCGTCGAAGTCGTGGTCCTCGTCGTGGTCCCGCGTGCCGGCATCATCGGCGACACGTTTCGCTACTTTTTTGGTAGCTAGTTGCGCAGATCCATCTAGGGCTGGAGTGCCTTTTGGCACGCGGTGGACACGCGGCGCCTGCTTCTTGGCACGTTGCTGCTCGTTGCGCAATTCGTGCACCATGCTTTCGCGCGCGCCGTCGTCGGCGATGCTGAACTGCTGCCACCAGTCGGCCAGCTCTTCGCCGACTTCGCCGACGTCGGCACGCAGGCGCAAGAAGTCGAAGCCGGCGCGAAAGCGCGGCTGCCCCGCCAGGCTGATGGGCGAATTGCCGCTGCGCTTGTCGAAGCGCGGCTGCATCATCCAGATCTCGCGCATGTCGGCGCCCAGCTTGCCGCGGCCCGACACATCGCCCACGCGCGCGTCAAACACCTCGTCGATCGCGTCCTGCAGCGCCGGGAACGGGTGCTCCTTGCGCGCCAGGCGGGCGTTCCAGCCCGTCAACACGTCCTGCCACAGCACGCAGGCCAAGAGGAACGACGGTGCGACCGGTTTGCCCTCGCCCACGCGGCGGTCGGTGTCTTGCAGCGCGGCCTTGATGAAGGGCTGGTCGGCACGTTCGACCACCAGGTCCAGCAGCGGGTAGATGCCCTTGCCCACACCCAGCTTGCGCAGCTGTTCGACGCTGGCCAGCGCGTGGCCGGTCTGCAGCAGCTTGAGCATTTCGTCGAACAAGCGGCTTTGCGGCACGTCGCCCAGCAGGCCCAGGCATTCGATGAGCGGCTTGGCGGTCTTGGGCTCGAGCTTGAAGCCCAGCGCCGACAGCTTGGCGCCAAAGCGCACGGCGCGGATGATGCGCACCGGGTCTTCGCGGTAGCGCGCGGCCGGGTCGCCGATCATGCGCAGCAGCTTTTTCTGCGCGTCGGGGATGCCGCCGTGGTAGTCGACCACGACGCGCGATTCGGGGTCGTAGTACATGGCGTTGACGGTAAAGTCGCGCCGCGCGGCGTCTTCGTCCTGCGGGCCCCAGACGTTGTCGCGCAGCACCCGGCCGCTGGCGTCCACCGCGTGCTTCATGGTGGCCAACTGGCCCTTGGCGGTGCGTTCGTTGCCGCTCACTTGTTCGGCCGCCGTGTTGTCTACGTTGGCGCGGAAGGTGGAAACCTCGATCACCTCGTGCTCGCGCCCGCGGCCGTACACCACGTGCACGATGCGAAAGCGCCGCCCGATGATGAAGGCGCGGCGGAACAAGCCCTTGACCTGTTCGGGCGTGGCGTTGGTGGCCACGTCGAAGTCCTTGGGTTTCAAGCCCAGCAGCAAGTCGCGCACGGCGCCGCCGACGATGTAGGCCTCGTAACCCGCCTCTTTCAGCGTGCGCACGACACCCGCGGCGCGCTCATCGACCAGCGCCGGGTTGATGCCGTGGCCGTCGGGGCCGACTTCGACACGCTTGCCCAGCCGCTTGCGCGCGCCGCCGCTGGCGTTTTTGCCCGTGGCCTTGCCGATCAGCTTGTCGATCAGGTTCTTGATCATTGTTGTTCTTTGAAGAGTTCCAGGATGCGCCAGCCGCGGGCCACGGCCGTGGCCCGCAAGGTGTCGTCGGGGTTGGTGGCCACGGGCTGCTGGACTTTTTCCAGCAGCGGCAGGTCGTTGCGCGAATCGGAATAAAAAGTGATGTCGGCGTCGGCCCAGCCGCGCCCGCGCGCCGCCAGCCATTCGGCCACGCGCGTGACCTTGCCTTCGCGAAACGACGGCGTGCCGGCGATCTCGCCCGTGTACCAGCCGCCCGGGCCGCGCGCCAGGTCGACCGCGATCAACTCGCTCACGCCAAAGCTGTGCGCAATTGGCCGGGTGACGAATTCGTTGGTGGCGGTGACGATCACGATCTGATCGCCCGCCTTGCGGTGCGCCTCCACCAGCGCGCGCGCCTGCGGCGTGATGGCCGGACCGACCACTTCGCGCATGAAGCGCGCCTGCGCCTCGGCCGACGCGCCGGGGCCGTGACGGCGGATCGGCTCGGTGGTGAAGCGGATGTAGTCGTGGATGTCCAGCGTGCCGGCCTTGTACTGCTCGTAAAAACCGTCGTTGCGGCGCTTGAATTCGACCGGATCGGCCCAGCCGATGCGGGTGGCGAACTCGCCCCACGCGTGGTCCGAATCGATCGGGATCAGCGTGTGGTCAAGGTCGAAGAGAGCCAGTTTCATCATAAAAATCGGGGGTTAGCGCTACAGCCACCTGCGCAGCCAGCTACTCATTTTGCAGCATGGCCTTGATCAGCGGGATGGTCACACCGCGCTGGGTCTGCAGCGCGTAGCGGTCCAGGTGGTCCAGCAATTCGACCAGACTGCCCAGATCGCGCGAAAAGCGGCCCAGCACGTAGTCCATGACGTCGTCGGACAAGAACAGCCCGCGTGCGTCGGCCGCGCGGCGCAGCACGGCACGACATTCGGACTCGGGCAGCGCGTGCAGTTCAAACACATGGCCCCAGGCCAGGCGCGTGCGCAGGTCGTCGCGCAGCGGCAAATCGGCCGGCGGCAACGCGCCCGCGGCCAGCACCGCGCGCGGCCGGCCCGACGCGGGCGCGACGGCGTTGACGAACCAGTTGAAGGCGGTGTGCTGCTGCTCGGCGCTGTAGCGGTCGACGTCGTCCATCATCACCGCGTCCCAGCCGTCCTGAAAGCCGCGCGCAGGCGGCCCATCGGCGTCCAGCCAGCCGACCGCGGCCCCGCGCGCCAGCAAGGCAGCGCGCGCACCGCGCAGCAAATGCGTCTTTCCGGCGCCGGGCGGGCCCCACAGGTAGGTGGGCACGGGCGAGCGGGTCGCGCTTTCGGCCCACAGGCGCAGGTGCTGCAGCGCTTCGGTGTTGCGCCCGGGCAGGTAGTCGTCCAGCGTGGGCTCGGGCGCCAGCCCGATGTCCAGGGCAATCTGCTTCATCGGCGCGCGGCGGGGGCGATCGGGGGAACAAACAGGGGCATGCGGCCTCAATGAGGCACTGCGTGTCGCCGGAAAAGCCGGGTGCAGCGCCTAGAATTCGAGCTTCGATTTTACGCGGCGCCCCGAATCGGGCGCCTTTTGCGCGCGCAAGCGCCCGTTGCCTGAACCGCCTGCCCCGATGAGTGCCTCCCCTACCCCCCTGAGCTACAAAGACGCCGGTGTCGATATCGACGCGGGCGACGCGCTGGTCGAGCGCATCAAGCCGCTGGCCAAGCGCACGCTGCGCGAAGGCGTGCTGTCGGGCCTGGGCGGGTTTGGCGCGCTGTTTGAAGTGCCCAAGTGCTACAAGGAGCCGGTGCTGGTCAGCGGCACCGACGGCGTGGGCACCAAGCTGCGCCTGGCGTTCGAATGGAACGTGCACGACACCGTCGGCATCGACCTGGTCGCCATGAGCGTGAACGACGTGCGGGTGCAGGGCGCCGAGCCGCTGTTCTTTCTGGACTATTTCGCGTGCGGCAAGCTGGACGTGGACACGGCCGCAGCCGTGGTCGGCGGCATCGCTCAGGGGTGCGAGTTGGCCGGCTGCGCGCTGATCGGCGGCGAAACCGCCGAGATGCCGGGCATGTACCCGGCCGGCGAATACGACCTGGCCGGTTTTTGCGTCGGCGCGGTGGAAAAGGCCGGCATCCTGACCGGGCGCGACGTGGCCGAGGGCGACGTGGTGTTGGGCCTGTCGTCCAGCGGCGTGCACAGCAACGGCTTCAGCCTGGTGCGCAAGTGCATCGAACGCGCGGGCGCCGACCTGCCCGCCACGCTGGACGGTGTGCCCTTCCGCCAGGCCGTGATGGCGCCCACGCGCATCTACGTGAAAAACGTGCTGGCTGCGCTGGCCGCGCAGCCGAACACGGCGACGGCCGGAGGCATCAAGGCGCTGGCCCACATCACCGGTGGCGGCCTGCTGGAAAACATCCCGCGCGTGCTGCCCGACGGCCTGGCCGCGCATTTGACCAAGGGCAGTTGGCCGCAGACCGAGCTGTTCGCCTGGCTGCAAAAGACGGCGGGCGTTGACGACATTGAGATGAACCGCACCTTCAACAACGGCATCGGCATGATCGTGGTCGTCGCGCCCTCAGCCGCCGATGCGGTGGCCGCCGCGCTGCGCGCCGGTGGCGACAGCGTGCACACCATCGGGCGCATCGCCCCGCGCGGCAACGGCGCCGCCGTGGTCGTGGCCTGAGCGGCGCCGCCGCGCTGATCCGCTTTTACCTGGACCTGATCACCCTCCACCGCCAATGACCCGCCTGCCCGCCGACACACGCCTGCGCATCGCCGACGTGGCCAGCCATGTGCTGATGGTGGGCGCGCTGCTGCTGATCATGTGGCAGAGCCTGCTGCCCGGTCTGCTGTGCGTGTGTCTGGGCTTTTTAAGTACGCGCTGGTTCAGCCCCAAGCTGGCCGTGCTGACGCGCTCGCCCAATGGCCAGGCGCCGCGCTTTGCCGCCGCCGTGGTGGCGCTGCTGCCGGTGCTGCTGCTGGCCATCGCCCTGCCGCGCACACGCGGGCTGATTCTGGACGCGCCAGCCGTGTACCGCGAACTGCTCGGCTTTCTGGCCCGCACGGTGCTGGAATTCCGCGAAAAGCTGCCTGCCGACTTGGCGACCCAGCTGCCTGAAGGCGCGGCCGAAGTCCAGCACGTCATCGCCGCCTACCTGGCCAGCAAGGCCGGCGCCATGGCCACCACGGGGCGCGCCTGGTTGGTCGGTCTGCTGTTCGCCTACGTCGGCCTGCTGATCGGCGCACTGGCGGCGGCACGGCCCAGCGCCTTTGACCTGCGCCCGCTGGCGGCGCAACTGCACCTGCGCCTGACACGCTTTGGCGAAACCTTTCGCCAGATCGTGGTGGCGCAGTTCTGGATCGCGCTGTTCAACACCTGCCTGACCGCCATCTTCCTGCTGGTGTTGCTGCCGCTGACCGGCAACAAGCTGCCCTATTCCATGGCACTGATCCTGCTGACCTTCGTCGCCGGGCTGGTGCCGATCGTGGGCAACCTGCTGTGCAACGCGGTGCTGACGCTGGTGGGTCTGTCGGTTTCACCCGGCGTGGCGCTGGCCTGCCTGGTGTTTCTGGTGCTGATCCACAAGGCGGAATACTTCATCAACGCCAAGGTGATCGGCCACCGCACCCACATGGGCGTGTGGGAGCTGCTGGCCGTCATGTTCGTCATGGAAGCCATCTTCGGCCCGCCCGGCCTGGTGGCGGCGCCGATGTTTTACGCCTACTTCAAGAAAGAGCTGCAGGCCGCCGACTGGGTTTGACGCCCGGCGCGTGCGGCCCCATGGGTTTGTTGCGGGCACGTTACCCGGGAACCCGCGCGAGCACCTGGTGACCACCATTTTGATAGGGGTCCGTCGGCAACGCGCAAACATGCGCGCGGGGTCGCTCTTCGCTCGCCCACGGTCGCGCATTTGACGGCCGCCTCCCAAGACCCACGCAGGACGCGGTGCCCAGGCGAACGCGCGCGCGTGCGCTGGGCGGCGCCGACACAGGGCCTCTGATTCCCTTTATTCCAAAACAATAAGTACGCATTCCTGGCCGAATAGTTTATTTATTATTTTTATTTAAATTATAACTTAAGATTTATATATTGTCCCAATATCATTCGCATTTTTGCTCAATATCACCCTTACGATATTCTTTTGTTAATCGTAAAGTGTTAACTCGAATTCAGTCCGGAGGTGAGCATGCGCAACTTGATGAAGACAGTTTGGCGGAGCAGGTTTTGGGCCTCCTGCATCGCCATCGCGGCGGCCTTGGTTTGGCCAGGCACGTCGTTCGCCGCGACCGGTGCAACGGGCCAGGGCTACGGGCTTCTGGCCAACGCCAACGTGCTGGGCATCGGCCTGGGAGTGCCCCTCGCGGACACCGGGCTGCTGACCGCGCCGCCCAACTTCTCGAACTCGCAAACCGTCGTCGGCGCTAACGTCTCGGCCGGCGCCCTGTTGCAGGTTCAAGCGGGCGTGATCAATGGCGCGACGCAAAGTGCGCTGGCGCTCAATACCGTCAATTCGACGGGCAGCGTCACAGGCCTCAACCTGGGTCTGGTCAGCTCGGACATACTGCCGCTCAGCCTGCTGCGCGTGACGGCCGACGCCGTCGCCGCGAACGCTCAGGTTGTCTGCTCGGCCGGCACGCCCGTAGCCAGTGGCAGCAGCACGGTGGCCAACCTCAAGGTGGTCGGCCCGCTCGGCCTGACCATTCCCGTCACCATCAATCCGACGGGGCCAACGGTCGTCAACGTCGCGAACGTGGCGGTGCTCACGATCAATGAGCAGATCCCGAGTGCCAACGGCATCACCGTCAATGCGCTGCACTTGGCCATCAACGTGCTCGGGCTCATCACCGCCGATGTCGTGGTTGGCCATGCCCAGGCGTCCCTGGCCAACTGCTCTGCAGCCAGCGGGTCGGTGACCATCAGCGCGCCCAACATCAACGCCGCCAACGCCAGCGGGGTCCCCGTGCAGGGCAGTTGCACCGCCGGCGGCGGACCAGTGGTGATTACCTCCAACCCCGCGATTGCCCCGGTGAGCACGACGTGCGGGCCGGCCGGCACCTACAGCACCACAGTCAATGCCGTCGCCTTGCCCGACGGGCCGGTGACGTTCACCGCGACGCAGGACTCAGCATCCGCCAGCACCACGGTCACCAAGGCCACGGCGGCCGGCGTCCCGGTCGTTACCGTGCTGCCCCTGACGCCGATTTCGGCCAGCAATCAAGCGGCCTATGGCCCCATCTCCGGCACCTGCAACCAAATCGGCCAACCTGTCACGGTCACCGTCGGCTCCATATCCGCACCGTCTCCGATCTGCCAACCGGGGGGGACGTGGAGCCTCGCGTCGATCAACGTGTCAAGCCTGCCGGACGGCCCGGTCACGGTCACTGCATCGCAAACCAACGCCAGCGGCACGGGCAGCGGCTCGGCGTCGACGCTCAAGGACGCCACGCCACCCGTCGTCGCCATCACGACCGCACCGCCGATCAACGCCGCCAACGTGAGCAACTACGCCGTATCGGGTACCTGCACCGCCTCGGATGGGAACGTCACGGTCAGCTTCAACGGCGGCGCGCCGGTCACAACGCCTTGCACCAGCGGCAGCTGGACCCTGACCGGCGTGAACGCGAGCGCGTTGCCGGACGGCACCGTGACCATCCTCGCCACCCAGACCGATGCGGCGGGCAACACCGGCCAGGCCACCCGTACCACGCCCAAGGACACGATGCCACCTACCGTGACCGTGACGGCGCCGGCACAGATCAACGCCGGCAACCAGAGCAGCTACAGCGTGTCCGGCACCTGCACCGCGGGCGATGGCGCGGTGTCGGTGACCATCGGCAATGTGTCGACGGTCACGCCCTGCACCGCCGGCGGCACCTGGACGGTCACCGGCGCCAACGTGGCCAACCTGCCGCAGGGCACGGTGACGATCACCGCTTCGCAGACCGACGCAGCCGGCAACACCGGCACCGGCACCGGCACCGCGACCAAGACCACGCCGGCCGGCGGCGACAACCCCCCGCCGGTCGTCACCGTGGTCGCGCCGCCCATCAACGCCGGCAACCAGGGCGCCTACAGCCCGTCCGGCACCTGCTCCGCCGGGGACGGCCCGGTCACCGTGACAATCGGCACGGCGCCCCAACAGGTGACCGTGACCGCGACGTGCAGCGCTGGCGGCACCTGGGTCGCACCGCCGAGCAATGTCAGTGCCCTGCCCGCCGGGACCGTCACGGTGACGGCATCGCAGACCGATGCCGCCGGGAACACGGGCACCGCGCAGACCACCACCACCAAGGCTACGCCCGGCAATGGTCCTACCCCGGTCCCGGTGGGTGGGGCCTGGGCCGCCCTCGCGCTGTTGGCCACCGGCGCCTTGGGCTTGCGGCGCCGCCGTGGGGCGAAGGCGTAAGGGCGGCACCCCCCCGCTGAAAGGCGCGGGCCGCGGTCCCTTGGGGGCCGCGGCTTTTTTTATGGCGGCGCCTGGGTGCTTGGCGGCGCTTGTCGGGCGTTAACGGTCGCAACGGGCGCGGTCGACGCCAGCGTCAGCGCGCGCCAGACCAAGTGCCATGGCTCGTCACCCGCGCCTGCGCGGGGTCGCGTGTGGCCTTTGAGGCGCATCGACGCCCTCAACGCAACGCAATCTTCAGCCGAAATTTACTATCCCTTTGATAGCTTCTCACGCAGATGGCTGTAGGGCCATTGGCCGATTTTTCCCAGAAAGCAGGCGAGAACGCGCAGCAGCAGCAGCGTCAGGGCCCCGCCCCGCCCAGCGCGGACAGCCGCTCAGCCATGGCGTCGTGATCCGCCGCTTCGGCGGCTTCGCGCAGGTACACGCCCAGGTCGGCGCGGGCGCGTTCGGTGTCGCCCAGCTCGGCCAGGGCCAGGCCGCGCTCGCGGTATTCGGACCAGGCGGCGGGCAGCAGCGTGACCAGGCGGTCCTGCACCAGCACCAGCCGCGCCCAGTCGCGCTGCGTGCGGTGGATGTCCTGCAGGTTGCGCAGCATGCGTGCCAGGATCTGGCGCGGCGGTGTGGGGCGCAGGCACTGCGCCAGGGTAGCGTCGCTGTCGGCGAGTTCGGGGTCGATCTGGAACTGCTCGAGCCGCTCGCGCAGCTCAGGTCGGCCGAGCGACTGGCCGGTGAACGGGTCGATGACGACGCGCCCGTCCTCAATCTGCGCCTGCACCAGAAAGTGGCCCGGAAAGCCGACGCCGTCCACCGTCAAGCCGACCGACTGCGCCAGCTCCAGCCACACCACCGCCAGCGATATCGGGATGCCGCGGCGCGTGTGCAACACGCGGTCCAGGTAGCTGTTGTCGGGGTTGTAGTAGTCGTTGACGTTGCCGCTGAAGCCCAGATCGGCAAAGAACAGCTGGTTGACGGCGCGCAGGCGCTCAACCGGTTCGGCGTCGGGCGACAAGCGTCGGCGCAGGCGCGCCACCAGGTGGTCGACCTGGCCCAGCACCTGCTGCACATCCAATTCGGGGGTTTCGTCCTGGGCCAGCGAAGCGGCGGCTTCCAGCAGGGGCAGGCCCTCGTCCTGCTGCACCAAAGCCGCGAAGTAAGCCAGCGGCGTGGGCAAAGTCAAATCCAGCGGCATGAGAAACATTGTGACGAGGGGGCCGGCGGCGCGTCAATGCGCTGTGACCCTAGGCCCACGGGTGTGTAAGCGCGTCAGCGCCGCACCAGCTGGCGCAGTTTGACGCCCGCCACCGCGAGCGCGCCGAAATAGATCAGCACCGCGCCGACGATGCCCAGCGTCAGGCCGCCTACGCGCTGCCAGGTGCTCATGGCGAGCCAGTCGAAGTGTTCGCTGGTCCAGGACAGAAAGGCGCTCATCAGCAGGGTGGCTCCCACCGCCTGCGCGCCAAAAACGCCCCAGCCGGCCTGCGGGCGGTAGCTGCCGCGGCGGATCAGGCCGATCAGCAGCCACGTCGCATTCAGCAGCGCGCCCAAGGCGATCGACAGCGTCAGCGCCGCGTGCTGCAGCTGCGGCACCAGCACCAGGTTGAGCAATTGCGTGATGACCAGCACGGCAATGGCGATCTTCACCGGCGTGCGGATGTCCAGGCTGGCGTAATAACCTGGCGCCAGCACCTTCACCGCCACCAGGCCGACCAGGCCCACGCCGTAGCCGGCCAGCGCCAGCGCCACGCGCGACACGTCTTCGGCGGCAAACTTGCCGTGGAAAAACAGCGTGGCGATCAGCGGCGTGGCGAACACCAGCAGCGCCGCCGCGCAGGGCAGCGCCAGCACCACCACCAGGCGCAAGCCCCAGTCCAGCATCGCCGAATAGCGCGCGTCGTCGCCCGCGGCGCGGGCCGCGGCCAGCTGCGGCGTCAGCACCACACCCAGCGCCACGCCCAAAAGCGCGGTGGGGAATTCCATCAACCGGTCGGCGTACCAGACCCAGGTCACGCTGCCGGCAGCCAGGTGCGATGCGATCTGGGTGTTGATCAAGAGCGACAGCTGCGCCACGCCCACGCCCAGCAGCGCCGGCAGCATCAGCGTCAGCACCTGGCGCACGCCGGGGTCGGCCCAGGCCGTGCGCACACGCGACCAGCCCACGCCGATGCGCGGCAAGAGGCCCAGGCGTTTGAGCGCCGGGATCTGCACCGCCAGTTGCAACACCCCTCCCAGCATCACGCCCGCGGCCATGGCGTAGATCGGCTCGACGCCCATGCGCGCGAACCAGGGCGCGCCGACCAGCGCGGCGGCGATCATCGCGACGTTCAACAGCACGGGCGTCGCGGCCGGCACGACAAAGTGGCGCCAGGTGTTCAAAATGCCGGCGGCGAACGCCACCAGCGACATGCAGCCGATGTAGGGGAACATCCAGCGCGTCATCAGCACGGCGGCGTCAAAGCTGTGCTCATCCAGCCCGCTGGCCAGCAGCCACACCAGGAGCGGCGCCGCCGCCACGCCCACGATGCAGGTCAGCACCAGCACCCAGGTCAGCACCGTGGCCACGGCGTCGATCAACAGGCGCGTGGCGTCGTCGCCATTGGCCGCCTTGGAGCGCGCCAGCACCGGCACGAAGGCCTGGCTGAACGCGCCTTCGGCAAACAGGCGGCGCAGCAGATTGGGGATGCGAAACGCGACGTTGAAGGCGTCCGTCAGCCCGCTGACGCCAAAGGCCGACGCCATGAGCAAGTCGCGCACCAACCCGGTGATGCGCGAGGCCAAAGTCAGCAAAGAGACGGTGGAGGCGGCTTTGAAGAGGCTCACGCAAAAAGGCTCATGTAACGGGCGCAGGGGCGGGATCGGGGGGAAACAGACGTGATTTTGGGGCGCAAGTGTAGTCCTGTGCACGTGCCCCGCGCGGCCGGGGCTGGCGGCGCGCTGTCACAAAGAGTAGAATGCTGGGTTTTGCTGACAACATCCACAAACCAAAGGAAAGAACACAATGGCCGCTGGTAAGCCCAAAAAGAAGAACCCCCGCCTGGCGTCTGGCCGCAAACGCGCCCGCCAGAACGTCTCCCTGAACGCTGCGAACACCTCGCTGCGCTCCAAATACCGCACCGCAGTGAAGAACGTCGAAAAGGCGGTCCTCGCCGGTGACAAAGAGAAGGCCTCTAGCGCCTTCGCCCTGATGCAATCGGTCGTCGACACCGTCGCCGACAAGGGCATCTTCCACCGCAACAAGGCCGCTCGCGATAAGAGCCGCCTGTCGTCCAAGGTCAAGGCCTTGGCGCAAGCCGCCTGATTTAACGCAGGCAACCCGCCCGGACGGCCCGCGCCGTCCGCCGTTTGAACGGGTGCGCTGTCAGCAAAAACAGAGAAACCGCCTTCGGGCGGTTTTTTTTGTGGGCGAACGCCTTGGGGGGGCCGCGTCTGCCGGGTACCGCGGACGCCGATCCATTTCAGGCGAATTACAAGTCAAATCGGCCGCCGGCCCTACAGTCACTTGCGCGAACAGCTTCTGATTCGATAGCGTTTGGCGGGTGGGCTTGCGTCAACCCACGGGCAGCCGCTGACGCACCAGTTCGGCAAAGTAGCGCGCGCCGATCGGCAGGATGGCGTCGTTGAAGTCGTACTGCGCGTTGTGCAGCGGCACGCCGCCGGGCGCGTCGCTGGCGCCGTTGCCGATGAAGACGAAGGCGCCGGGCACGACCTTCAAAAAAGCGCCAAAGTCCTCCGAAATCATCATGGGCGCGACGTTGGCGTCCACATGGCTTTCGCCCACCACCGCCTGCGCGGCGCGCACGGCCACCGGCACGCACTGCGGCCAGTTCACCGTGGGCACGAATTCGTGCGTGTACTCGACCGTGGCCTCGGCCCCGTGCGCGGCGGCGATTCCGATGCACAGCGCGCGCATGCGGCGCTCCAGCAGCGCCTGCACGGCCGGCGCGTAGCTGCGCGTGTCGCCCTTGATCTCGACGTGCGTGGGGATGGCGTTGCGGATGCCGTCGCTGTGGATTTCGGTGCAGGACACCACGGCCGAATCGGCTGGGTCGACCGAGCGGCCGACGATGGTCTGCAGCGCCAAGATGATCTCGGCCGCCACCACCAGCGGGTCCACCGCCATGTGCGGCCGCGCCGCGTGGCCGCCCCGGCCGCGAATGCGGATGACGAAGTTGTCCTCGCTCGCCATGATGCCGCCCACGCGCGTGGCGAAATGCCCGGCTGGCAGGCCCGGGATGTTGTGCGCGCCGTAAATTTCGTCGACCGGGAAGCGCTCAAACAAGCCGTCCGCGATCATCGCGCCCGCGCCGCGGCCGTGCTCTTCGGCCGGCTGGAAGATGAAGCGCACGGTGCCGCGAAAGTTGCGTTCGCGCGTCAGCAGCTGCGCCGCACCCAGCACCATCGCCATGTGGCCGTCGTGCCCGCAGCCGTGCATGCAGCCGGCGTTTTGCGAAATGTGCTCGCGCCCCTCGGCCGTCTCGGTCATGGCCAGCGCGTCCATGTCGGCGCGCAGGCCAATCGTGTCCCCGCCCTCACCCACCGTGAGGCTGGCGACCAGGCCGGTGCCGCCAATGCCACGTTGCACTTGCAGGCCCAGCAATTCCAGCGCCGTGGCGACGTAACCCGCCGTCTGGTGTTCGTTGAACCCCGTTTCAGGGAAGCGGTGCAGGTGGCGGCGCCAGCGCACCAGCTGAGTGCCGAGTTCGTGGTCGACGTACATCGCGGGCATGTCCTCCGTTGGGCCGACTCTAGCGCGCCGCGCGCCAGGCGGCCTGGCGCGCCAGCACGCTGTCCGCCGTTTCACCCACCAGCTCGACGTACACGCCGGGGGCCGTCGCGCCTTCGGTGCTGATAACCAGCACGCGCGACGTGGCGTCCAGCCCCGCCTGCTGGCGCAGCGCCGGGTCGGCGCACAGCACGCGCAAGGCCGCCGCGCCGGCCGCGCCGGATTCGCCGACCACCAGCGGCACATCGCCCGCGCTGCCCGCGGCCAGAGCGCGCATGGCGGCCACCGCGTCGGTGTCGTCCACGGTCATGAAATCGTCGACCGCAGGTTCCAGAAAGCGCCAGGCCAGCGGCGAGGTATCGCCACAGGCCAGGCCGGCCATCACCGAGTCGACCGAGCCGGTCGCGCTGGCCGGCCGGCCCTGGATCGCGCTTTGCAGCAGGCAATCGGCCTGCGCCGGCTCGACCACGATGAAGCGCGGGCGCTCTGCGCCAGCGCTCTCCCACCACCAGCTGACCAGGCCCGCCGCCAGCCCGCCCACGCCGCCTTGCAGGAAGACGTGAGTAAAGCCCGGCTGGCCCGCCGTCTGCTCATCCACCTCGGCGGCGATGGTGCTGTAGCCCTGCATGACGTCGCGCGGAATCTCTTCGTAGCCGTCGTACGAGGTGTCGGACACCACCTGCCAGCCGTTGACGGCGGCCAGGCGCGCGGCTTCGCGCACCGAATCGTCGTAATTGCCCGCCACCCGCACGATCTGCGCGCCGTACGCGGCAATGGCCTGTTCACGCTCGTCGCTGACCTCGGCGTGCAGCACGATCACGCAGGGGCAGCCCGCGTCGCGCGCCGCCGCCGCCAACGCACGACCGTGGTTGCCGTCGGTGGCACTGATCACGGTGTGCTGGCGCAGCCGGTCGGCCGCGCGGCCACTCAGCACGTCGCCCGGCGCCAGATCGGGGTGCGCGCGCAGCAGCAGGCGCACCAGCGCGATCGGCGCGCCGAGGGCCTTGAAGCTGCCCAGGGGCGAGCGCAGCGACTCGTCCTTCACGCTGAAGCGCGCCAAACCGAGTTGCTGCGCCTGATCCGGCAAGTCCACCAGCGGCGTGGCCGTGGGCGCGATGCCCGGCCAGGCGGACAGCCAATCGCGGCTTTGTCGCGCCTCGTCCAGGTTCAGCACAGCGCGCAGCGCCTCCGGGTACGGCGTGCGCAGCGCGCGAGGGTTGGTGAACAGCATGCGGCGGACCTTTCTATTCAAAAGCAAGCCATTGGCCGACAGAGCACAACGGCGACCCTTTGTATATTATTCAATTGTCATGATATACCTGATCAAAATTGGCGGTTTGCGCGCAAACTATCCATTTCAATACGCCTTTTCAAGCAAAAATATTCACCATGCCCACCACCCTCGACAGCTACGACCGTACCCTCCTCGCTGCGCTGCAACACGACGCCGAGCGCACCCAAAGCGAGCTGGGCGAGATGGCGCATTTGTCCACCGCCGCAGTGAACCGGCGCCTGAAGCTGCTCAAACAGGCGGGCGTGATCGAGCGCACCACCGTCTGCGTGAACCCCAAGGCGGTCGGCTACCCGCTGACCATCGTGGTCGAGGTGGCGGTGGAAAACGAACGCGCCGACCTGCTGGACGCGCTGCAGCAGCACTTTCAGGCCTGCCCGCAGATCCAGCAGTGCTACTACGTCGCCGGCGGCGAATGCGACTTCGTGCTGATCTTCCTGGTGCGCGACATGGACCAGTACGTGGCGCTGTCGCGCACGCTGTTCCTGGACAACCCGAACGTGAAGGCGTTCAAGACGTTGGTCGTCATGAACCGCTTGAAGACCGGCCTGGGCGTGCCGATCGATGGGGCGGCGGGCTAGGCGCGCCTGCCCGGCCCGGTCAGTCCTTACGGCTGTTGCCCGTTTCGCGAAACCAGCGCCGGACGCCCGGCCGCACCAAGGCGAGCATGAGCGCCAAGCGGCAGAGCAGCAGGAGTCCGTGTTCCACCGCTATGGGCAGCGGCAGAACGGTAAGGACGCTCAGCAAGGGCAGGCTCGCGGCCAGCGTCAGCGCCAACCAGACTGCCGTCACCACCGCCGCGTAGCGCCAACGGCGCCAGAGCAGCACCGCACAAGCCAGGGTCACCGCACCGCTCACGATGGTCCACCACGCCATGCCCGCGCCCATTGCAGCGACCGCCCCCGCGGGTGTGGCCAGCCAGCGCAGCCACCACAGCAGAAAGCCCACCACCTCCACACCCAGGAACAACACGCCCAACGCGACGGGAACCGGGCGCCGCGATGTCAACGCCCCGTACGCCAGCCAACTGCACAGCGCGCCCAGCGCAGGCCACAGCACCACCGCGCCTGTCGCGACGGCCCAGCGCACGCCCGAGGCCAGTTCGCACAACCGCGATGGCGCGTCGAACGAACATGAGCGCACTTCCATGAACGCGGACGCGTTCTGGCCCAGGGTCCACAGCAGGTAAAGCGCCATCAGGACGCCGGGAATCGCCGCCAGCGCGCGCTGCGGCGTCCGTGCGGTGGGGGTGGTTGGTGTCACGCTCGCTCGTACTCGTTCTTCTGAAGCACCACGGCCCATGCCGCTCTTTCAGATACCGATGCCGATTGCTCTGCGGACGCCGCCACACGCAGCATCGCCGTGGTCATCGGCATGAGGAACTCCTGTTTTTATAGCTGCCCGCGCAATCCGCTCTAGGGCCAGAGGCAGATATGACCAAAAATTGGGGTGGCGCCGGCGCCATACACCGCCACATGGCGCCGCCTCAGGCGCCGGCCGGGGGCGCTGCCGAAGCCGCCGGGGGTGGCGCATCGGGCAGCAGGCAGGCCTCGGCCACCTCCAGCTCGTTGTCCTTGGCGAAGTTCATCACGAAGTCCCAGGCCATGGGCTCGGCGTCGCGCAGGGCCCGGTTGACCACCACGGCCTTGACGCCGTCCAGCGTGGTCGGCACGCACCAGGGGGAATAACCGATGTGGGCGCCCGGCCCCATCGCCGCCCCGCCGGGCCGGAACTGCGCCATCACGCCGGCCAGTCGCTCTGCCCAATCGCTGGGGCGAAAGGGCCGTCCGTTGGGCGTTACGCCCTTGATGATGACTTCGCTCTGGGTCGGAGGGGATGACATGGATGCCTTGAAACCTTGCAGCGCCGGGGGCCACTGTAAAGCCCGGGCGTGTGCTGCAACGCAGCAATAATTCTATCTTATAGAAGACTTACGCCCCCCTTTGCGGGGCATTGCAGTCATGCAGAGCTTGCAATAAACGCGCCACGGCCACGCCCTAGAATGCGTCTTCAACGGGCCGCGTTGGCCCGCTTTCTTTTTGTGATTCCGAACAAGGAGCCCCGCCGTGACCGCTTTCATCGAAGCCGCATCGCCCCACACCATGAACACCTACGCGCGCCTGCCGATCGCGATGGAGCGTGGCCAGGGCGCCCGCGTGTTTGACGTCAATGGCAAAAGCTACCTGGACGGCCTGGGCGGCATCGCCGTCAACACGCTGGGCCACAACCACCCCAAGCTGGTGCCGGCGCTGCAGGACCAGATCGCCAAGATCATCCATTCCAGCAACTACTACCACGTGCCCAACGCCGAGGTGCTGGCCAAGAAGCTGACCGAGCTGTCGGGCATGACCAACGTGTTCTTCTGCAGCACGGGCCTGGAAGCCAACGAAGCCGCGCTGAAGCTGGCGCGCAAGTACGGCCACGACAAGGGCATCCAAAACCCGCAGATCGTGGTGTACGAGCACGCCTTCCACGGCCGCAGCATTGCCACGCTGTCGGCCACCGGCAACCCGAAGGTGCAAAAAGGCTTCGAGCCGCTGGTGGAAGGCTTCATCCGCGTGCCGCAAAACGACATCGAAGCGCTGAAGAAAGCCACCGAAGGCAACCCCAACGTGGTCGCCGTGTTCTTCGAAACCATTCAGGGCGAAGGCGGCATTCACCCCATGCGCGTCGAATACCTCAAGCAGGTGCGCGCGCTGTGCGATGAAAAAGACTGGCTGCTGATGATCGACGAAGTGCAGTGCGGCATGGGCCGCACCGGCAAGTGGTTTGCGCACCAGTGGGCCGGCATCGTGCCGGACGTGATGCCGCTGGCCAAAGGCCTGGGCTCGGGCGTGCCGATCGGCGCCGTTGTGGCCGGCCCGAAGGCCGCCAACATCTTCCAGCCGGGCAACCACGGCACCACCTTCGGCGGCAACCCGCTGGCCATGCGCGCGGGCGTCGAGACCATCCGCATCATGGAAGAAGACAAGCTGCTGGAGAACGCCGCCAAGGTCGGCGCGCACCTGAAAGCGGGCCTGGAAAAGGCGCTGGCCGGCAACCCCGGCGTGAAGGAAGTGCGCGGCCAGGGCCTGATGCTGGGCATCGAGCTGACCAAACCCTGCGGCGCCATCGTGCAGCGCGCGGCCGACGCCGGCCTGCTGCTGTCCGTGACGGCCGACAGCGTGATCCGCCTGGTGCCCCCGCTGATCCTGACCACGGCCGAGGCCGACGAGATCGTCGCCATCCTGGTGCCGATCATTGAAGCGTTCTTGAAAGAGTGAGCGGCCGGATGTCCGAGACGATCAAGCACTACCTGCAGTTCAGCGACTTCACGGCCGACGAATACGCCTACCTGTTCGAGCGCGCGGCCCTGATCAAGCGCAAGTTCAAGGCCTACGAAAAGCACCACACGCTGGCCGACCGCACGCTGGCCATGGTGTTTGAAAAGGCCAGCACGCGCACCCGTGTGAGCTTTGAAGCCGGCATGTACCAGCTGGGCGGCAGCGTGGTGCATTTGACCTCGGGCGACAGCCAGCTCGGCCGCAGCGAGCCGATCGAAGACACCGCGCGCGTCATCAGCCGCATGACCGACGCGGTGATGATCCGCACCTTCGAGCAGGCGCGCATCGCGCGCTTTGCCGAGTGTTCGCGCGTGCCGGTCATCAACGGCCTGACCAACGAATACCACCCCTGCCAGATCCTGGCCGACATCTTCACCTACATCGAGCACCGCGGCTCGATCGCCGGCAAGACGGTGGCCTGGATCGGCGACGGCAACAACATGGCCAACACCTGGGCGCAGGCCGCCGCCCTGCTCGGCTTCACCCTGCGCGTGTCCACGCCGCACGGCTACGAAGTCGACACCGAACTGGCCGCGCTGGACGGCAGCAGCCGCGGCTGGCAGAACTTCAACGACCCGATGGCCGCCTGCGAAGGCGCCGACCTCGTCACCACCGACGTGTGGACGTCCATGGGCTACGAAGCCGAGAACGACGCGCGCAAGCAGGCGTTTGCCGACTGGTGCGTCGACGCCGACATGATGGCCGTGGCCAAGCCCGACGCCCTGTTCATGCACTGCCTGCCGGCGCACCGCGGCGAAGAAGTCACGGCCGAGGTGATCGACGGGCCGCAGTCGGTGGTTTGGGACGAGGCGGAGAACCGCATGCACGCGCAGAAAGCACTGCTCGAGTACCTTTTGCGCGGCCGGTTGGCGTGAACGCCTGCCGCTGGCGCAGTCGCGCTAGTGGCCTTTTTTTATGAAAATCGGGCCTCAGCCCTACAACCACCTGCGCGACCAGCTACTGAATCAGTAGCAATTCTGCATCTGTCGGTGACCGCTCAGCCCAGCGTTCAGCTCGCCGAAAACTTGGTCCCCGCCACGCGGATGCCCCAGATCAGCTCCACCAGGGCGCGGTTGTTCAAGAGCGGCTCGCCGCCCACGATCAGCCAGTAGCCCACGCCGTCCACCCAGAACAGCATGAAGGTGGTGGCGGGCAGCAGCATGTCGATGCCTTCGTGGAAGGACACGGCGCGGCCCGTGCCCTTGAAGCCGCGCTGCTTCTGGCGCGCTACGAAGTCGAAGAAGTCGGCGGCGGCCACGCACAGCGTGTCGGCCTCGTCCTGCGAATAACCGACGCGCGCCAGGCAGAAGCCGTCGTCCGACGCCAGCGCCGCCGTGCGCGCGCCCGACAAGCCAGCGATGGCGTGCGGCAGGTAGTTGTCCAGGCGCACGTCGGGCGCGTGCAATTCACGTTCGACCTCGTGCACCCAGCCTTCGTGCAGGGCGCGCGGCAGCAACGACGCGTGCGTGCCCAGGCGCGCCAGCCATTCGCTGCGGCGCAGCGATACGCCGCGCGGCATCAGGCTTTGCAGCAGGGCCGCGGTCTCGTCCGGTGCGCGGTCGGCAAAGGCCAGCAGCGCGCCGGCCGGGGTCAGCATCAGGTGCGGGTCTGGGCTGGGCGGGGTCATGCGCGTGCGGTGGCCTTCAAGCCTGTTCGCTGCCGTTGAACGGGTCGATGCCGTAGATCAGCGCCTTGACCAGCTTGGCCATGTGGGCACGTTCGCGTGCGTCGGTGTCCATGACGCAAGGCGGCAGGCCCAGCTTTTCCATCTCGGCGGCGATCAGGCGGCGCGTCTGGTAGCCGCCCTGGTCGGCGTGGGTGATGCCCACGACCAGCGAGGTGCGGTCGATGAAGTCGCGGAACTCCTTGACGTAGGTGTGCAGGTCGGCGACCGGGTCGGTGGCGTTGCCGCGCAGCATCAGCACCAGGCCCAGCGCGTTTTCGGTCAGGATGTCCCACATGAAGTCAAAGCGCTTCTGGCCCGGCGTGCCGTACAGGCGCACCTGGTCGCCGCTGGCGAGCTTCATCAGGCCGTAGTCCATGGCCACGGTGGTGGTCTTCTTGAGCTGCTTGACGTCGTCCGAAGCACTGGCTTCGGTGCGGACGACCTCGATGTCCGACAGGGATTGGATGGCCGTGGTCTTACCCGCCCCGACGGGGCCGGCGAACACGAGCTTGTAAGTGGTTGCCATGAATCAGAAAAACGTCAGAAAAGCTTGTCGAGCAGCGATTTGAAAAAGCCACGCCGCGCCGCCGTCTCGGCCGCGGGCTTGGTCGGCGCAGCGGGCGGCGACAGCACCGGCGTGGCCGGCACGACCTGAGAGACCCCAGCCAGGCCCGACAGCACGCACAGGGCGACGAAGCGGTCAACCTCGGCCTCGTGGCGCGGAAAGGCGCGCGCCAGATCGGCCAGCGACTGCGACATGCGCGCGCAGATCGACGCCAGCTGGATGTCCAGCGGACCGATGTCCTGCAGCAAGGTGAAGTTGGGAAAGCGGTGCAAGCGGAACGACAGGTCGCCACGGCGCACCAGCGCCACGTCCTTGAGGGCGGCGCCCATCAGCTCCCACATGATCACGTCCAGCGGTGCCTGCGCACGGTGGAAGCGCCCGCCGAACAGCTGGCGCAGAGTCTCCTCGACCTCGTAAGCCGGCAGCGGGGCAACTTCCATGCGTTCGACCAACTGCGGCGTATGCAGCATCTTCAACAGCGCTGAAATCGGCAGGCCGGACGCCAGCCAGCCCTGCTCCACGTGCGTGATGAAGGCCGCATCGCCGCCCACGCGCAGCAGCTGCGCACCGTGGCCGGCCAGGATGCGCTCGCAGAGCAGCACCAGCGGGATGCCGGTCAGCGCGGGAAAGACGTTGACAACCGCCTGCAGCGCGCCGGAGGACAGGTCCATCGACGGCGGCGCGGGTGCGACGGCAGGGGCACTGCGCCCCGCAGGCGGGCGGGGGGATGTCGGCGCCGGGCCCGCAGCAGCGGTCCGCGCCGTCGGGCTGAGGGCTCGCGGCACGTTCGGTGGCATGACCAGCACGGCGTCGTTCAATTCTGGCAACCCGGCCGCATCGGCTGGTCGGGCGCGCGTTGCGCCGCGGCCGGCGGGTTTGGCGCCGCTGGCCGACGCACGCAGCTGCTCAGCCAATTCCATGGCGCGTCGCCACGCCGGCACCGGCACGTCGGTCGCGGGTGCGCTTGCCGGGGCACGCGCGGGCGCAGCTGGCGTCAGCGGCGCCGCAGCGGTATTGCGGCGCAGCGCGGGGCGCGCCGCTGGTGGCTTGGGGGCGTCGGCGGCCGGCGCCACCCGCTCTGCCCGCACCTGCTTGATGGCGGCCAGCATGTCGGCGCTGGTGTAGGGCATGCTGACCCAGGCCACGCGCTGGCCACGGGCCAGCGGCAGTTGGCGCTCCAGCCAGCCGCCACCGCTGCCCCAGACCAGCAGCACGGCCGAGCGGCCCGCCAGGAACTCCATCAACTTGGCTTCGTGCTCGGGCGAATGCCGCCGCATGCCAAAGCCGAACAGGTCGAGCACGCACTGTTCGCACGCCCTGGCAGCAGCGGATGGCTCCGGCACGCCCAGGCCCAGGCCACGCGGGATGGTCAGCACGCGCTGGTCCTGCCAGTTCATGCCGATCATGATTTCAATCGCCGCGGCCTCGTGGTCGGTCAGACCGGCCAGCAACATCGAATTCAACTGCGTACTCCTCGTTGCAACACCATCGATACCTCGCTCCAGCGCCGCGACAGCGGCCGGCCCGCACGGGACAGTGCGCGGCTGGCCAGCATGAAGGCCAGCGAATCGCCGGCGCCCTCGCAATGGTGGAGGAAGGCCGCTTCCGCCTCGTCGTCGCCGGCCAGCAGCGCGGGAATGGCTTGGGCCGCCAGCTCGCGCGAATCGTCCACGCCCACCAGCAGCGCGCGCTGCGGCACGTCGAGCGACGGCATGGTCAGCACGCTGAAGCGTGTGGCCAGCGGGCTGACGCGCGGCAGGCGCTCGCGCCGCTCGGCCAGCGCCAGAAAATCGCGCGCCACGAAGGGCGCCAGCCGCTCGCCCACCTGAGGGCGGCGCAGCAAGCGCGCGGTGGCGTCCGCGTCGGGCAGGCAGCCGTGCATCAGATCGGCCACCGCGCCCTGGACGGGCTCGGCGCCGTCCAGGGCGCAGGCGGCCATCACGCGCACCTCGTGCAGCTTGCGGTCTCCGGGCACGAGCAGGACGTCCCGCCCGGTCTGCCGGAAGTGTTCGCGCGGCGACAAGGGGCGCGCAGCCATCTCAGCTCAGCAGCGTGTCCATCAGGTCGATCATGAACTCGCCGTCCTCGACCGACATGGCTTCAAAGCCTTTCTCAATGCCCAGCTCTTCCAGCACTGGCTGGCCGTCGGGCGTGCCGGTGAGGCTGACCAGCGCGTCTTTCAGCTTGTCCAGGCCGTCGCCAATGCGCGGGTGGATCAGCAGCACGTGCGTGATGTCGGCCAGCTTGCTTTCGATCAGCGGCTTGAGCTGCGTCTTGGTCAGGCGCGACAGCGAATGGAAAGCTTCGGCCAGGAAGAAGCTGGCGTCCACCTCACCCTTGATCGCCATGCGGGCTGCGGCCTGGTAGGTGTCGACCACCTGCCACTGGATGTCGGCTTCGGTCAGGTCGGCCGCTTCCAGCAGGCGCAGGCCGATCAGCTTGACGTCCTTGTTGTCGGTCAGCGCGATCTTGCAGCCGGGCTTCAGGTCTTCGATCGTGTTGGCGGGCGACTGTGCGCCGGCGGCGATCACCATTTCATCGGGCTTGCCGACCGGGCGGGCCACGGCGACGTAGCCCGACTCGCGGATCATCGAAGCGGCATCGAACGGGTTGGCGTAGACAGCGTCCACCTTGCCTTCGGCGATCAGCGCAGCCTGTTCGGCGGCGGTGGCCGGGGTCATCAGGTGCAGGCCCAGGCCTGAGCGCTTTTGCAGCACCGTGTTCAGCAGGTGCCAGCCGGCAAAGCGCTCGGGGGCGAAATCGGGGGCGACGAGGAAATTCAGGGTCATGCGGCACTCCCTTCAGCGGCGAGCCATGCTTTGTAGGTAGCGGTGATTTCCGCGATCTTGTTGCGCGAAGGCTTGCGGCGCACCGATGTGTAGCCGACGATCTTGCCGCCGCGCACGTTGGGCACCGCCGTGGCGTACACCCAGTAGAACGAGCCGTCCTTGCACAGGTTCTTGACGTAGCCGTGCCACTTCTTGCCGGCGGACACGGTGGCCCACAGGTCCTTGAAGGCGGCGCGCGGCATGTCGGGGTGGCGCAGGATGTTGTGCGGCTGGCCGATCAGCTCGTCGCGGGTGTAGCCCGACAGTTCAACAAACGCTTCATTGGCGTGCGTCAGCACGCCGTTCAGGTCGGTGCGCGAGATGATCAGGCGGCCTTCCGGGTAGGGAATCTCGCGCTCGCTGGTCATCATGGTGCGGCTGGAGCCGTCGTGGTAGGTGTGCTCGCGCGCCACCGTGGCGTCGGCGGCGGGCTGCATGGGAGGAAATGCCATGGTCTGCCGGGCTCCTTCAGATCAGTTTGGACAGCGCTTCGGCGGCGCGCTTGATGTCCAGGAACAGCAGGCCCAGCTTGGCGTTCTGCTTGGCGAGCACGGTCAGCACGGCTTCGGTGCCGGACGAGCTCATGATCACGTAGCCACGCTCGCCCTGCAGCAGCACGCGCTCCAGCGTGCCGCGGGCCAGCTCGCGCGCCGCCCGGTCACCCAGCGACAGCAGGGCGGCCGACATGGCGCCCACGCGGTCTTCGTCCATGCCTTGCGGCAGGGCCGAGGCGATCATCAGGCCGTCGGTGGAGATCAGCGCCGAAGCCTCGACGTCGGCCGAAGAGCCTTTGAGCTCTTCGAGAACTTGCTGGAACATGTCTGTACGCATGGCGTATATCCTTTTAGGTGGTAAGCGGAATCGGGTAAGCAATGCATTGCCATGGCATGTGCGTGAACAACAAATGCCATTGGTAAAGCGCGACCATGTAATTGGAATACATATCTGCGTCAATTGGCATTGACCTGGGTAGCCCGTCCGTCAAACCGTCACTTTTCGACGTGCATATGTCACATTTTTGGACAAACTACCCGCCGTATCCGGCGGCGCGGGGCACGCGCGCATGACGCGGCGCTTTCCCGATCCGCATGCACCCGTTCAGCCCGAGCCCGGCTCGGCCGCTGCTTCGGACGGCCACCGGTTGCCCCCGCGGCCGCTGGCCAATGCGGGCGCCCCCCTGCCCGACCCGGTGCCCGACTGCCTGAGCTGCGGCGCTTGCTGCGCCAGCTTTCGGGTCGACTTCGCGGCCGAAGAACTGCTGTCGGCCGGCGGCCGCGTGCCCGATGGGCTGGCGGTCAGCGTCACCTCGCATACCTGCCGCCTGCGCGGCACCGACCACTCGCCGCCGCGCTGCGCCGCGCTGACCGGCCGCGTGGGCGAACGCGCGCCTTGCGGCATTTACGAATGGCGGCCCTCACCGTGCCGCGAATTCGAAGCGGGCAGCGACGCCTGCTGGCGCGCGCGGCGCCGGCACGGCTTGGGCGCGCCCAAGGATTTCTAATCATATTTGCCTCTGGCCCTACAGCCACCAGCGCGAGCAGCTACGCTTTCGATAGTGATTCAGGGTGCCGCCTGACGGCTCGCGTGGCGCCATCGCCCCGACGCCGTCAACACCCACACCGCACCAGGTCAATCCGCCCCTGCGCCGGTCGCGAAGCGCAGCCTTGGGTCGGCCGCATCCGTTGGAAATAACCGACACCACGCTGCCCCGCGCGGCGCTACCTTCGCCGCATGCCCTCTGCCCAAGCCGATTCTTCCGCCGCCGCGCGCCGCTTGTGGGACATCTCCCCGCCCGTCCACGCCCACGCGCCGGTCTTCCCCGGTGACACGACCTACGCGCAAACCTGGGCGGCCGAGATCGGCCCGGGCTGCCCGGTCAACGTCAGCGCCCTGACCTTCTCGCCCCACGTCGGCGCGCACGCCGACGCGCCCCTGCATTACGACCCCACCGGCGCCGCCATCGGTGCGCTGGACCTGGCGCCCTTCCTGGGCCGCTGCCGCGTCGTCCACGCCATCGGCTGCGGCCCGCTGGTTGAATGGCGGCACATCGAACATGCCGTCCTGGGCGACCTGCCCCCGCGCGTGCTGGTGCGCACCTACGCAAGCGCGCCCACCGTGTGGGACCCGGCGCTGGCCGCCTACGCACCCGATACCGTGGCGCGCCTGGCCGACGCCGGTGTGCTGCTGATCGGCATCGACACCGCCAGCATCGACCCGGCCGACAGCAAGACGCTGGACAGCCACCAGGTGATTCGCCAGCGCGGCCTGCGCGTGCTGGAAAACCTGGTACTGGACGATGTGCCCGAAGGCGATTACGAATTGATCGCGCTGCCGCTGAAGCTGACGCAGGCCGACGCCTCGCCCGTGCGCGCGGTGCTGCGCGCGCTGGCCTGAGGCGCGGGCAGGCGCTGACAGGTACCCGCAACCGGTTTTCAAGACTTTCATGCCCCTGGCCTTACAACCACCTGCGCAAGCAGCTACTTAAACAATAGCAATATAACGCCCATGACAACCACCTTGCAAGACTGCCGCGCGCTCGATGCGCAAGACCCGCTGCGCTCCCTGCGTCAGCAATTCAGCCTGCCCGAAGGCGTGATCTACCTGGACGGCAATTCGCTGGGCGCCCTGCCCGCCGCCACCGCCGCGCGCGTCGCCGAAGTGGTGACCGCCGAATGGGGCAAGGACCTGATCAAGGCCTGGAACAGCGCCGGCTGGATCAGCCTGTCCGAGCGCCTGGGCGACCAGTTCGCCCCGTGGATCGGCGCCGGGCCGGGCCAAGTCGTGTTCACCGACACCACCTCGATCAACCTGTACAAGGTGCTCACGGCCGCCGCGCGCGTGGCGCAGGCCGACCAGCCGGGGCGCAAGAAGCTCATCAGCGAACGCAGCAACTTCCCGACCGACCTGTACATCGCCCAGTCGGTCTGTGCACAGCACGGGCTGGAGTTGGTGCTGCTGGAGCCCGAAGAGATCGACGCCGCGCTGACGCCCGACGTCGCCATCTGCATGCTGACCCACGTCAACTACCGCACCGGCGCCATGCACGACATGGCGGCCATCACGGCGCGCGCGCACGCGCAAGGCATCGTCTGCGTCTGGGACCTGTGCCACAGCGCGGGCGCGGTGCCGGTCGACCTGCTGGGCGCCGACGCCGACTACGCCGTGGGCTGTAGCTACAAGTATTTGAACGGCGGCCCCGGCTCGCCCGCCTTTGTGTGGGTCAACCCGCGGCTGACCGACCGCTTCTGGCAGCCGCTGTCGGGCTGGTTCGGCCACGCCGCACCGTTTGAATTCACGCCCGACTACCGGCCTGCCGCCGGCATCCAACGCTACCTGTGCGGCACGCAACCCATGCTGAGCATGAGCGCGCTGCAATGCGGGCTTCAGGTCTTCACCGCCAGCGAGGCACTGGGCGGCATGACCGCGCTGCGCGCCAAGTCGCTCGCTTTGACCGACCTGTTCATCGCTTTGGTCGAAGAACGCTGCGGCGGCCACGGCATCGGCCTGGCCACGCCGCGCGACCATGCGCAGCGCGGCTCGCAGGTCTGCCTGACGCGCGACGAAGGCCTGGGTGTGGACGGCAAGGACAGCGGCGCCTACGCCATCGTGCAGGCGCTGATCGCGCGCGGCGTGATCGGCGACTTCCGCCAGGGCGACGGCGGCACCGGCCGCCACAAGGACATCCTGCGCTTTGGCTTCACGCCGCTGTACGTCGGCTTTGAAGACGTGTGGCACGCCGTCGAACACCTGCGCGCCGTGCTGGACAGCGGCGAATGGCGTCGCCCGGAATTCAACGCGCGCAACGCGGTGACTTGAGCCCGCCCGCCATGGCCGCACGCCCCGCAGATCACGCCCACCCGCGTGCCAAGACCAGGTTCAGCAGCGCCAAGCCGACCAGCGCCACCAGCGCCGTTGCCAGTACCCACCCCTGGATCCAGCGCCGATCGGCCGTCGGCTGGCCGGGCGCCAGTTGGCACGCCATTTCGATCTTGCCGGGCGAGGCCATCATCAGCAGCGCGGCGCTCACGTTGTGCACCGCCATGAAGGGCAGCAAGCCCACGCCCAGCGCGCGGGCGATTTCGGCCTGCGTCGCGGCCAACATCGCGTTGGCCCCGCTGCTGGACCCTGTCACAAAACCGCCCAAACCCGCTACCCAGGGCGCCACGACCAGGTACCACGGCCCGGTCTGCGCGAGCGCATGCGCCAGGCTGGCCGCCATCCCGGACGCCGCCATCAACACGCCCAGCAGGATGAACAGCGCCGTCACAGGCGCTACCTGCCGCCACGACCGCCACACCGGCCTCAGCACGGGCGCGCCCGGGCGCCCACGGGCAAACCACAGCGCCGCGACAAACAGCCACAGCGCGGGCGACGCCAGCAAATGCCAGGCGCCCGCCAAGTGCACCCATTTCAGCGCCCACCCAACCAGCAAGACGCCCCCCAGCAACACGGCGTACGCCCCCAACGCGCGCTGGCCCAGCAGCCCCAGCGCGGGCAGCGGCGGCGCCGCGGCTTGGCCACGCCGCCGCACGGCCGCCCAAGCCAGCCGCAGACCGATGACCACCAACGCGCCCAGCGCGCCCGCCGGCGCCGTGCCGACCGTGGCGTTGGCCAACACCACCGCGCCCGTCAGCAACAGGCCGGACGCCGCGCCTTGCAGCAGCGCCGCGCCGCGCTCGCCCGGCGCGCTGGCCAACCAGGCAGCAGCCAGGCCGGTGACCACGAACACAATCACGCTCACCCAAGCCGACGCCAGCCCCAGCGTGTCGAACGACAAGCCCGCCATGGTGGCGGCAATCAGCGTGCCCGGCCCCATCGACCCCCACGGCACGGCGCACAGGCCCAGCAAGCCGATCGCCGCCACGTTGCGCGCGCGCAGGCCGGCGTGCGCCAGCAGCGGGATGCCGATGGTGATGCCGATGCCAAAGCCGGTCAGCGATTCGGCAAACGGGGTGACGCCGTGCACCACCAGCAAAGCCATGCCCACGCCGCGCCCGGCCCGCGCCAGCACCCATTCGGCCAGCGCCTTCTGCGCCCCCGCAGCGCGCAGCACCTCCGACAGCAGCAGCCCGCCTCCGACGATCAGCACCACCTCCACCAGCACCGGCGCCCACACGGCCAACACCGCGCCGCCGTTCGCCACGGGGAAGGCTGTCAGCACCCCGAGCACCGCCATCGCCACGCCCAACCACGCGGCGTGGATCGACCGCGCGCCCAGGACCAAAGCCACGATGACCGACACCACGGGCAACGCACTCAACAACAAGGGCATGGCATTTTTTGCGCTAGATTTGCGTTTGAGAAAATTTATTTAACAATATGCAAATCCGCAAGCCATGAGCGACCTGGAATCCACCCGCCCTGCCGGAGACGACGCCTTGTTCGGCCAGGCCGTGCGCGAACGCCGTGCGCGCGTGGGCGTCACGCTGGAACAGCTGGCGCACAGCAGCGGTGTGTCGGCCGGCGCGCTGTCGAGGGTGGAACGCGGCCTGCTCGGCGTCAGCCTGCGCAACGCCATGGCGATCGCTCAGGGGCTGGGTTGCGATCTGGGCGAGTTGGTCGAGAAGCCGTCGGCCCAGATCACCCGCGCCGGCGACCACCTGCGGTTCGTGCATGAACCGTCGCAGGTGGAACGCGTGGCGCTGGCCCGACCACGCCCTGGGCTGGAGTTGCTGCTCTACCGCCTGCCGCCCGGCACGCATTCCGAGCCCTTCGCCGCCCACACCGCCGGCACGCGCGAGGTGTTTCACGTGCTGGAAGGCGAAGTCCGGGTCTGGAGCGGCCCCGAAGCCGTGCTGCTGCGCCCGGGCGACACCGCCACCTTGGCGATGGACACCGACCACCGTTTTGAGAACCCGGGCAACATGCCCGCTTCGCTGATCCTGCTGGTGGCAGCGTCGCCGGGCTAGTCCGTAGGCACCTTATTTAACCCAAGCCATGCACCGCGCACAACACCCGTCTGGCACGGCCGCCCCTGGCGCAGCGATGACGCGCCGGCGCCGCATCGCGGGTGCCGTCGGCCTGTGCGTGGCGGTCGTGGCGCTGGCGCTGCCCGCGACCGTCGCCGCCCGGGACAAGGCCCTGGGGCATGCGGGATCGGTGCGCATTAGTGACCGTTATGCCGACCTCCAGCGCCAGAGCCGCTGGACCGTCAATGCCAACAGCAGCCTGGGCGACTGCCTGATCGTCACCGGCGGCGTGCTGCCGCCCGGTGTCAGCATGATGGTGGACAGCGGCGTGGTCGTGCGCTTTGACATCGAGTCCCCGACCGGGATCGGCCCGTTTAGCCTGCGCATCGGCGATACCCACGCCGCCGCGCTGCGCAAGCTGCCCTCACCCGCCATGCATGTGCCTGCCGACGCCGCGAAAGGCATCGCGCGTCTGCGCTGGCCTGCCGGCGTGCCCGCGCACGCCCCCGGGGCGCTCGGCCTGCAGGCCGATCTGGATCCCGACGGCAGCATCGACCACCTCAGTTGGGGCCGCATGGCCGCCGTCACCGGTACCGCCTGCCTCTGACCCTGTTCACCCACCTTCCCTGATCGGCCCACGCCATGACCACCCCACCCCGCCCCGAAGACACCGTCCGCGAAGAAAAAGCCCAGCTCGACTTCAGCCAGTCGATGAGCTATGGCGACTACCTGCACCTGGACCAGATCCTCAGTGCCCAGCACCCGCTGTCGCCCGCGCACGACGAGATGCTGTTCATCATCCAGCACCAGACCAGCGAGCTGTGGATGAAGCTGCTGCTGACCGAGCTGGCTTCGGCCATCGCCGACGTGCGCGAAGATCGTCGCGCCCCCGCCTTCAAGAAACTGGCGCGCGCCAGCCGCATCCTGGAACAGTTGGTCCACGCCTGGGACGTGCTGGCCACCATGACGCCGCCCGAATACAGCGCCATCCGCCCGTACCTGGGCCCGTCCAGCGGCTTCCAGAGCTTTCAGTACCGCTGCATCGAATTCGCTTTGGGCAACAAGAACGCGGCCATGCTCAAGCCGCACCAACACCACCCCGACCGGCTGGCGCTCGTGCGTTCGTACTTCGACGCGCCCTCGCTCTACGACGAATCGCTGCGCCTGCTGGCGCGCCAGGGCCTGCCGATCCCGGCCGACCACCTCCACCGCGACTGGACCCAGCCGTACCAGAGCAGCCCCGAAGTCGAAGCCGCCTGGCTGACCGTCTACCGCTCGCCCGAACAGTATTGGGACCTGTACCAGCTGGGCGAAAAGCTCACCGACATCGAAGACGCCTTCCGCCTCTGGCGCTTCCGCCACGTCACCACGGTGGAACGCATCATCGGCTTCAAGCGCGGCACCGGCGGCACCGGCGGCGTGAGCTATTTGCGCAAGATGCTGGATGTGGTGCTGTTTCCCGAGCTGTGGCAGCTGCGGACGGATTTGTAGGAACTTGCTCCCCTCTCGTCACGACCGTCTGGCCCAAACGATTGAACGCGGGCTTAAACAGTGGCCGCCCGGCCGCTGTCTCTCAGGCACATCGGAGTGGGCACTTTGACACTGTGAGCAGGAAGTTTTCCGTCGTTCAGGAAATCGATTTTGACGAAGACCGAGGTGATTGACTGTGCCGAAGACGGCAATTTTTAAAGCCCCAATCACGATTTGATAGTAATGACATCTGGACCGCCGTAGATGTGTAAAATTATATTATACACAACAACAAAAAAAATCCAACCAAAAATAAGCAAAGCGGCGAGCTTCACCAAGATATAGATAACCTCATCTGCCACTGAAAAACCAACCGCTGCACCCAACAATATAAAGCACCAAAAGCTGAGAAAAATTATCATTCTGGCTGCTCTTGATGATTTTTCAGATAAATACAAAGGCACGCCGCAATTTTTACAGTCTCCAGCAGCCTTCGCTTTATCGTCAAATTTTCCTAAAGTGAGCCAATTCAGGCTCAGTTTTTTTCCACACGATGGGCATGCAACAGTTTTTAAAAACATATTTTTAAAGCAACAGGGGAATATGTCGCCACAAAAACGAATGGCGAAAGACACATATTACGTCAGAAAAAGACGCGCATGCACTCATGGTGACTGCGCCTACAAGTATCGAACTGAAGTTTGCGGGGAAATGATCGTCGATAGCCACATGCAGCACTTTTCAGCTCACAAGGTGAATTGCACTCGGATCACAACTTGCACCCTCTAAGCCGAGCGTTTTTCGCCAAGACAGCGGCTGCTTTTCACGTGGTTTTTTAAAATTCAGTCCGCGGCCCTACAACCATCTAACCCACTAGCTCCTGAAAAATGAGCACATTGCTGGTATGGATGTGACGCTAGAACGGCGGAGCAGCGGCGTGACAGAGACTGACATAGCGTGGGCAGAACACTTGTCCACGCCCCTAGCTTTTGCGGCCGCTGGTCACGGCTGCGGCGCCACCTGCCCCGCCTGGGCGCCTCATCGCCCTGCCATCCGTAAGCCATCGCGCATGTTCAACGTCAGCAGCGTCCAATTCACCGCCCCCGCCAACAGTTCCACGCCCTGCAACGTATAGAACGCCGCGTCGAACCGGCCGGCGCTGGCCCAGCCGGCCAGCACCCAGGCGCTGGGCAGCAGGACCAGCAGGCCATTGGCGACCGCGACCTGCATGCGGCGGCGCTTGGCGTTGACCAGGCGGCCGCTGCGCGACCTGGCCATCGCGGGGATGAGCCCCCACTTGCCGGTCAGGATGGCGTTCTTGACGGCGGCCACGCTGGCGGGGCCGAGCCACAGCTCGGACACGACGGTCGACAGCCCAAAGGTGGTAATGCACAGCCAGGCGATGGCGCCCAGGGCGCCGTGGACGCGGCTTTCAGGGGTGCTCCTGCAGGTTGGTCAGTTGAAGCAGATCGGCGGCGAGCGTGTCCAGCGCCGCCTGGGCGGCCGCCACGTCGGGCGCGGCCATCCCGGTAAAAATCGGCCATCCGCCCTACAACCACCTGCGCGACCAGCTACGCTTTTTGCAGCAAAAGCCGGTGCGCTGCGCCGGCCTACTCAACCCGGCACAATTCCCGCCCATGCCCGCCCTGTCCCGCCAGCAACTCGCCCTCCTGTGTTTTCTGACCATCGTCTGGGGCATCAACTGGCCGGTGATGAAGCTGGGCGTGCAAGGCTTTCCACCGCTGTCGTTCCGCGCCGTGTCGATCCTGCTGGGCCTGCCGGTGATGTGGCTGACGCTGAAGGCGCTGAAGCTGCCGCTGGCGGTGCCGCGCGCGGACTGGGGGCGGCTGTTGGTGCTGGGCTTTTTCAACGCCGTGCTGTGGCACGCGCTGATCATCGTCGCCATCCCCATGCTGTCCAGCGGCCGTGCGGCCATCCTGGGCTACACCATGCCGATCTTTTCTGCGTTGTTCGGCGCCGTGGTCTACCGCGACGGGCTGAACGCGCGCGGTTGGCTGGGCGTGCTGGCGGCCAGCGTCGGCGTCGTGCTGCTGCTGTCGAACGAGTTGGCGTCGATGAGCGGGCGCCCGCTGGGCGTGGCGCTGATGTTGACGGCCGCCGCCGCCTGGGCGCTGGGCACGCAGATGCTGCGGCGCACCACCATTCCGGCGGCCACGCTGACGCTGTCGTTCTGGATGATGGTGGAAGCCGGCGTGGTGCTGGTCGTGTCCACCGTGCTGTTCGAGCGTCACCAGTGGCACGCGCCCTCCGCAGGCGCGGCGTGGGCGATTGCCTTCAACGGTTTGCTGGTCATCGGCCTGGCGCAGGCGGTGTGGTTCTACCTGGCGCGCAGCCTGCCGCCGCTGGCATCCACCCTCAGCGTGATGATGATCCCGGTGTTGGGCGTGTTCAGCGGCGCGCTGTGGCTGGGCGAGCAACTGCACCGGCAGGACTGGACGGCCATGGCGCTGATGGCGGTGGCGATCGCGTCGGTGCTGTGGCCGGCGCGGGCGGTGCCCGAGGCGTAGTCGTTGATACGAGCTTGTCCCTCCCATGCAAGTCCTCCGGAACCTCACAACGATCTTGGTACTTGGCGCGACGCTCGCCATGCCCTGTCAGGCCGCCGACCGCGAGATGAGTACCGCCGAATTCGACACCGCCATGCGCATGATCGGCTGGCTGGTGGTCACGCGGTTGGCTGCCCAAGACTGCGGTCTGGATGACTCGTCGAAGACGGCCATCCTCGCCGACGTGCAGCAGCAGGAGAACGAGCTTCGGCACACCGCCAAGCGCTTGGGCAGAACAGACTTCGACGCGGTGTTGAAGCAGGCAAGCCGCCAGGTCGAGGACGAACACTGGGGCCGTACACCGAAAGCCGATCGCGACGCGTTTTGCGCCTCCATGCGCGAAGAACTGGATCGCCAGCGGTCCGCCACCGCCCCGGACAAAACACCCCAGCCGAAGCGCTGAGACCTAAGCTCAGGCGGCTGGGCGGAACGCTGCCCCAGCCGCTGGGCCGCCCTCAGATCCGAGCGAACTTCAGCCGCTCAACGGAAGAACAGGAACGTCACCACCACGAACAGCGGCACCAGAATGCCGAAGCTCCAGGCCATGTAGCCGAAGAAGCTGGGCATCTTCACGCCGCGGTCTTCGGCGATGGCCTTGACCATCAGGTTCGGCGCGTTGCCGATGTAGCTGTTGGCGCCCATGAAGACCGAGCCGGCGCTGATCGCCGCCAGCGTGGCGGCCAGCGGGCCCATCAGCGTGGCCGGGTCGCCGCCGGCGGTGTTGAAGAACACCAGGTAGGTCGGCGCGTTGTCCAAAAAGGACGATAGGAGGCCGGTGGCCCAGAAGTACGCGGCCGGGTTGGGCGTGCCGTCGGCGTTGGTGACGGCTTTGACGACAGCGCCAAACGGGCCGTTTTCGCCCGCTTGCAGCATGGCGATGACCGGGATGATGGTCAGGAAGATACCGGCGAACAGCTTGGCCACCTCCTGCATCGGCGCCCAGCCGAACTGGTTGTTGTCGTGCACGGCCTTGGGCGTGATGGCCAGCGACACGATGGTCACCACGATCAGCCCCAAGTCGCGCACCAGGCCCGGCAGGCCGACGTGGGTGCCGGCGATGTCGAAGACGACGCCCGACTTCCACATGCCGCTCATCAGCACCAGCGCGACCACCACCGCCAGCAGCGCGAAGTTGACGCTGCCGTCAAAGCCGAAGCTGGGCGTGTCGGGCGTGGGGTCAGGCCGGCTCACGCCTTCCTTGCGGTACATCCAGGTGTCGAGCACGAAGAAGACCACCAGCAGCACCGCGATCAAGAACACCGTGTCCATCCAGATGTGGCCGGCGGTCCAGAAGAAGGTCACGCCCTTCAAGAAGCCCAGGAACAGCGGCGGGTCGCCCAGCGGCGTGAGCGAGCCGCCGATGTTGCTGACGATGAAGATGAAGAACACCACCACGTGCGCGCAGCTCTTGCGGTTGTCGTTGGCGCGGATCAGCGGGCGGATCAGCAGCATCGACGCGCCGGTCGTGCCCATGAAGCTGGCCAGCACGCCGCCGATCAACAAAATGCCCGCGTTCAAAAGCGGCGTACCGTGCAGGTTGCCGCGGATGTAGATGCCGCCCGAGACGGTGAACAGCGCCGTCAGCAGCAGGATGAAGGGCACGTATTCGGCCAGCAGCGCATGCACCAGCCCGGCGCCCGCCGCGCCCAAGCCGAACACCAGCGCGAACGGCACCAGAAAGGCCAACGCCCAGCCCGCGGCGATCTTGCCGAAATGGTGGTGCCAGAACTGCGGCCCGGCCAGCGGCCAGATAGCGATCGACAGCAGGATGCCGATGAAGGGCACGGCCCACAGCACCGACAGCTGGCTGCCGTCCAGCGCGGCCGCGTGCGCGGGCGACGCGGCGGCCAGCAACAAGCCCAGCAACAGCAGTGAAGTGCGTAGTCGAGACGGCGCAACGCCCTTCCCGCCGCTGCCTGCGCGCTGCACCGGCCGTCGCCTGCTGTCGGCATAAGCGGCGTTCAGGTCGGACAGAGGCAGGGCAGACAGTAGATTCATCGTAAAAAGAGGTTCTTGCCCTACAGCAATCTGCGCGGGCAGCTATCAAATCAGGAGTATACCGGCAGGGTGTGTCGCCCCGGCCGGCGGCCGCGTCAGGTGACGGACGGCACGGCGCGGCTGACCGGCCCGGGCGGCGCGGCCGGCAGGTCGAACACCTGGCGCAGGTAGTTCAGGTAGCCCTCGTCCTCGACCATGGTCTTGCCCGGCGTGTCCGATATCTTGGCCACCGGCTGGCCGTTGCACTGGATCATCTTCAGCACGATCTGCAGCGCCTCGGGGCCGACGTCGTTGGTCAGGTTGGTGCCCACGCCAAACGCGACCTGGATGCGGCCGTGGAAGCGTTCGAACAGCTCGATGCAGCGCGGAATCGTCAGGCCGTCGCTGAAGATGATGACCTTGGTCAGCGGGTCGCAGCGGTTGGCGCGGTAATGCTCGATCATGCGTTCGCCCCAGTTGAAGGGGTCGCCCGAATCGTGGCGCGCGCCGTCGAACAGCTTGCAGAAGTACATGTCGAAGTCGCGCAAAAAGGCGTTCATGCCGTACACGTCCGACAGCACGATCCCCAGGTCGCCCCGGTATTCCTGCGCCCACTTCTCGAAAGCGAACACCTGGCTGTCGCGCAGCCGCGGGCCCAGCGCCTGGCAGGCCTGCAGATACTCGTGCGCCATGGTGCCCATGGGGCGCATGCCCAGCTCCTTGGCAAACAGCACGTTGCTGGTGCCGGTGATGCGGCTGTCGCTGGCCACGCCCATGCGGTCGCGCAGCACGGTGAGCACCTCGCGCTGCCAGTCGCGCGAGAAGCGCCTGCGCGTACCGTAGTCGGCCACGCGGATATCGGCCAGCTGCGGCTGCTGCAGCAAGTCCAGTTTGGCGTTGAGGCGCTGGCGCCCTTCGGTGAAGTCCAGCCCCGGCCGGGTGTTGCGGTAGAACACTTCGCTGACGATGGCCAGCACCGGGATCTCGAACATGATGGTGTGCAGCCAGGGGCCGCGCACACGGATGTCGATCTCGCCGTTGTCCAGCGGCGTCAGCGTGATGTACTTCTGGTTGAGCTTGAACAGGCCCAGGAAGTCGACGAAGTCGCTCTTGATGAAGCGCAGGCTGCGCATGTAGGCCAGCTCGTCGTCGGTGAAGCGCAGCTGGCACAGCTGGCGGATCTCGTCGCGGATCTCGTCGATGTAGGGCGCCAGCTGCACACCGGCGGACCGGCACTTGAACTTGTATTCGACCTGCGCCCCCGGAAACTGGTGCAGCACCGCCTGCATCATGGTGAACTTGTACAGGTCGGTGTCGAGCAGGCTTTGGATGATGCCGGACATGGTGGCGTGTTGTCTCTCTCGGTTTTGAAGGCGGGACCGCCCTGCGGGGCTGGCCAGGGCGCTCTGGTCAGTGTAGCGGCATCGGCATGGCGCAGGGGTGGGGGCTTTCTCCGCCAAAACCCCAACACGCCAAGCGCGTGTGGGGGTTTACAGTGGGCCTGTGTGCCCCGCCGCGCTGGCGCGGGCACCACCGGTGTCCAGAACAAACCCAGGAGACAAACCCCATGCGATTCACCCGTCGTTGCGTAGCCCTGGCCGCGCTGTCCTGCCTGTGCGCCAGCGCGCACGCCGAGATCCCCGGCAACGCCTTCAAGATCGGCGTGCTGACCGACATGACCGGCACCTACGCCAGCATGGGCGGCGCCGGCTCGGTCGTGGCCGCCAAGATGGCCGTGGACGACTGCCTGAAGGCCGAGTGCAAGGGCATGAAGATCGACGTCGTCAGCGCCGACCACCAGAACAAGGCCGACGTGGCCGCCGCCAAGACGCGCGAATGGCTGGACCGCGACGGCGTGACGGCGATTGCCGACATCACCAACTCCGCCGCCGCGCTGGCGGTGCAAAAGCTGGTGCAAGAAAAAGGCGGCATCGCTCTGTACAGCGGCCCGGCCACCACGCGCCTGACCAACGAAGACTGCGCGGTCAACGGCTTCCACTGGATGTTCGACACCTATTCGTCCGCCGCCGGCGCCGCCGTGGCGCTGACCAAGGGCGGCGACAAGAGCTGGTTCTTTTTGACGGTGGACTACGCCTTCGGCCATTCGCTGGAAAAAGACGCCAGCGACATGGTCAAGGCCAATGGCGGCACCGTGGTGGGCAGCGTGCGCCACCCGCTGAACACCACCGATTTCTCGTCCTTCATCCTGCAGGCGCAAAGCTCCAAGGCGCAGGTCGTCGGTCTGGCCAACGGCGGGCAGGACACCGTCAACGCCATCAAGGCGGCGCGCGAATTCGGCATTGGCGGCGGTAAGGGACAGAAGGTCGCGTCGCTGCTGATGTTCTTGTCGGACGTGCACGCGCTGGGCCTGCCGGTGGCACAGGGGCTGATGTTCTCGGAAGGCTTTTACTGGAACATGGACGACAAGGCGCGCGCCTTCTCGACCCGCTTTGAAAAGCTGCACAACAACCTGAAGCCGACCATGGTCCAGGCCGGCGTGTATTCCAGCGTGCGGCACTACCTGAAGGCCGCCATGGCCGCCAAGTCGGTTGACTCGAAAGTGGTGGCGCAAAAGATGCGCGAGATCCCGATCGACGACCCCGTCATGCGCAACGCCAGCATCCGCCCCGACGGTCGCGTGATCCACGACATGTATTTGTTCCAGGTGAAGACGCCGGCCGAATCCAAGGGCGCGTGGGACTACTACAAGACCGTCAGCACGATCCCGGCCAACGTGGCGTTCAAGCCGCTGTCCGAATCGGCCTGCCCCCTGGTCAAGAAGTGAGGCCTGCCCAGGACAAACCTGACCATGACTGCCCCCACCACCATCCACCATTTCATCGGCGGCAAGCCCTACCCGTCCAAAAGCACCGAATGGCGCGACGTCACCAACCCCGCCACGCAGGAAGTCGTGGCGCGCGTGCCCTTTGCCACGCGCGAAGAGGTTGAGCTGGCCGTCGCCACCGCGCAGGAGGCCTTCCAGACCTGGCGCAGCACGTCGCTGGGTGCGCGCATGCGCATCATGCTCAAGCTGCAACAGCTGATCCGCGAGCACACCGGCGAGCTGGCCGAGCTGATCACACGCGAGCACGGCAAGACCCTGCCCGACGCCGAAGGCGAAGTCGGCCGCGGCCTGGAAGTGGTGGAGCACGCGTGCGCCATCACCACGCTGCAGCTGGGCGAGATTGCCGAGAACGCCGCGAGCGGCGTGGACGTCTACAACCTGCTGCAGCCGCTGGGCGTGGGCGCGGGCATCACCGCGTTCAACTTCCCGGTGATGCTGCCCTGCTTCATGTTCCCGATGGCGATCGCCTGCGGCAACACCTTCGTGCTGAAGCCGTCCGAGCAAGACCCGTCGTCCACCATGCGCCTGGTCGAACTGGCGCACGAAGCCGGCGTGCCGCCCGGCGTGCTGAACGTGGTGCACGGCGGCCCCGAAGTGGCCGACATGCTGTGCGACCACCCGGACATCAAGGCGCTGTCCTTTATCGGCTCGACCCACGTCGGCACGCACATCTACCGCCGCGCCACCGAAGCCGGCAAGCGCGTGCAGTCGATGATGGGCGCCAAAAACCACTGCGTCGTCATGCCCGACGCGCCCAAGGAACACGCGCTGAACAACCTGCTGGGCTCCGCCTTCGGCGCCGCTGGCCAGCGCTGCATGGCCAATTCGGTCGCCGTGCTGGTCGGCGCTGCGCGCGAATGGCTGCCCGAGCTGGTCACCAAGTCCCAAGCCATGAAGGTCGGCCCCGGCAGCGACCGCGCCGCCGACCTGGGCCCGCTGGTCAATCCGCGCGCCAAAGAGCGCGTGCTCGGCCTGATCGAGTCCGGCGTGGCCCAAGGCGCCAAGCTCTTGCTGGACGGGCGCGACTGCGTCGTCAAAGGCTATGAAAAAGGCAACTTCGTCGGCCCCACCGTCTTTGGCGACGTGACCGACCAGATGGACATCTACACCCAGGAGATCTTCGGCCCGGTGCTGACCGTGGTCAGCGTCGCCACGCTGGAAGACGCCATCGCCTTCATCAACCGCAACCCCAACGGCAACGGCACGTCCATCTTCACCAGCAGCGGCTGGGCGGCCCGCAAGTTCCAGCACGACATCAACGTCGGCCAGGTCGGCATCAACGTGCCGATCCCGGTGCCGGTCGCCTACTTCAGCTTCACCGGTTCGCGCGCGTCCAAGCTGGGCGACCTGGGGCCGAACGGCAAGCAGGCCGTGCAGTTCTGGACCCAGACCAAGACCGTGACCGCACGCTGGTACGAAGACCACGGCAGCAGCAGCGACGGCGTGAACACGACGATTGCGATGCGTTGACGCGGCGCGCCTGCGCGCGAATGGCTACTTTATTAATAGCTGCCCGCGCAGATGGCTGTAGGGCCAGCGCCCGATTTTCCTTGAAATCCGGGCAAAAAAGCGGCTGCCGCGTGCCCCGGCTCGCCGGGCGCGCCGCCCTTCAAGCCAGCCAGCGCGTGAAGCCGTCCACCGGCTCGCGCGGCGTCTCATACGTGTTGATCAGCGCCGATTCATCGGCCCAGCCCAGGGCCATGCCGCAGACCAGCATTTCGCCTTCACCGGCGCCGATCAGGGGCAGGATCAGGCTGGAAAACGGGTTCCACGCCCCCTGCGCGCAGGTGTGCAGGCCGCGCGCGCGGGCCGCCACCATCAGGCTTTGCAGAAACATGCCGTAGTCGACCAGACTGCCCTGCCCCATCACGCGGTCCAGGGTGAACATCATGGCGACCGGCGCGCCGAACAGCTGGTAGTTCAGGTGGTGCTGCTCGTGCATGCGCTCCTTGTCGCCCTTGGTGATGCCCAGCAGGCCGTACAACGACCAGCCGTTCTGGCGGCGGCGGCTCAAATACGGCTCGACCCACTGGCGCGGGTAATAGTCGTAGGGCTCGCGGTACAGCTCGGCGCGCTCGGGGTGTTGGTGCACGTCCTTGTGCGCGGCGCTGACGATGCGCACCAGCTCGTCGCGCTTGGCACCTTCCAACACGTAGACCTTCCAGGGCTGGGCGTTGGTGCCGCTGGGCGCGCGGCTGGCCACGCGCAGGATGTCGGTCAGCATCTCGCGCGGCACCGCATCGGGCTTGAAGGCGCGCACGCTGTAGCGGTTTTCAATCGCCGCGTCCACGCTGGCCGGGTCGGCGATGGGCGCGCTCAGCTGCGGCACAGCAGCGGCTCCAGCGCGGCCTTCAGCGCGGCGGGCAAAGGCACCGGGCGCTGGCTGGCGCGGTCGACGTAGACGTGTACAAAATGCCCGCGCGCCGCCGTGGTGGCCGCGCCTTCGGCAAACAGCCCCACTTCATAGCGCACGCTGGAGCTGCCCATGTGCGCCACGCGGATGCCCGCGTCCACGTTCTGCGGAAAGGCCAGCGGCGCGAAGTACAGGCACTGCGTTTCGACCACGAAGCCGATGGTCTGGCCGTTGGCGGTATCGAGCGCGCCCTGCTCGATCAAATAGGCGTTCACCGACGTGTCAAACCAGCTGTAGTAGATGACGTTGTTGACGTGGCCGTACTGGTCGTTGTCCATCCAGCGGGTGGTGATGCGGCGAAAGGCGCGGTAATTCTCGCGCGGCTCGGGTTGGGGTCGGGCGGGCGTGTTCATCGCGCGCCATTCTGCCAGCGCTGCCAGGCGGTCAGCGCCTCGGCAAAGGTGCCCATTTGCACCTCGACGGTGGTGGCGATGTCGTGCCCGTAACCGCCACCCATGCACAGCGCCAGCGGCAGGCGGCGTTGGCCGGCCCAGGCGAACACGCGGGCGTCGCGCTCGCGCATGCCGGCGTAGCTCAGCTTCAGGCGACCCAGGCGGTCGCCCTCGTGCGCGTCGGCGCCGGCCAGGTAGATGACGAGTCGCGGCTCAAAACGCCGCCCCAGCTGCGCCAGCGCGCCGTCCAGCGCCTGCAGGTAGTCGGCGTCGCCGGTGCCATCGGGCAAGCCCACGTCCAGGTCGCTCGCCACCTTGCGGAATGGGAAGTTCTTCTCGCCGTGCAGCGACAGCGTGAACACCGTGGGGTCGCTAGCGAAGATGCGCGCCGTGCCGTTGCCCTGGTGCACGTCCAGGTCGATCACGGCGGCGCGCGGCAGCTCGGCCCAAGGGTCGGCGGCCAGCGCCTCTTCTTGCCACACGCGCAGCGCCACCGCCACGTCGTTGAACACGCAAAAGCCGCCCCCCTGGCCCGCGCTGGCGTGGTGCGTGCCGCCCGCCACATTGGCGGCCAGGCCGTCGTGCAGCGCAGTGCGCACGGCGGCGATGGTGGCGCCGACGGACCGGCGCGACCGGTCGACCATCGCCTCGCTCCACGGAAAGCCGATCTCGCGCTGCTGTGCCGCGTCCAGCGTGCCGTGCTGCACCGCGTCGATATAGGCCGCGTCGTGCACCAGCGCCAGTTGCGCGTCGGTGGCGGCGTCACCCGCTTGCAGGCGCAGCGCGGGCAATTCGGCCGCCAGCCGCGCGCGCAGGCGCTCGTACTTGTCGATCGGGAAGCGGTGCCCGGCCGGCAACGGCAAAGTCACGCGGGTGGAATAAAAGGCTTGCATCCTGACGCTGGGGGCGGCGCGCGCTGCCCGAGGGCTCGGCTGGGTCGAATTTAGAAAGTCACACCTAAAAATGCTGCGACGCACCAAATCGACTTGCAATCCCTCAGCAGTCCCCTAAAATTCATCTCATGCTGCAGCGCAACAAAATAACGAAGCGCAGCCGCTAGAAGAAAGTTACCTCACCACCCATTGTCCAGGAGATTGACAACATGCTGACCCCCGAACAACTCGTCGCTTCCCAAAAAGCCAACATGGAAACCCTGTACGGCCTGACCGCCAAAGCCTTCGAAGGCGTGGAAAAGCTGGTCGAGCTGAACCTGCAAGCCACCAAGGCCGCCCTGAGCGAGTCCGCCACCCACACGCAAGCCCTGCTGTCGGTCAAAGACGCGCAAGAGCTGCTGGCCCTGCAAGCTGGCATGTTCCAGCCCCTGGCTGAGAAAGCCGCTGCTTACAGCCGTCACCTGTACGACATCGCTTCGGGCACCAGCGCCGAATTCGGCAAGGCCTTCGAAGGCAAGGTCGCTGAAGGCCAGGCCCAGTTCGCCGCTCTGGTGGACAACGCCGCCAAGAACGCCCCCGCTGGCTCCGAGACCGCTGTCGCCATGATGAAGAGCGCTGTGGCCGCCGCCAACAACGCTTTCGAATCGGTCCAGAAAGCCGTCAAGCAAGCTTCCGACGTCGCTGAAGCCAACTTCAACGCCGTGGCCACCAACGCCACGAACGTTGCCAAGAGCGCCACGGCCGCTGCCAAGAAGCGCTGATCTCCGCTGAATCTGCCACGGCCTGACACGGTCAGGCGGGCTGATTCGTGAGACACGGGTGCTTGGCCAGCGCGCTGCGCGGGCCAAGTCGCCACAGCCAAGCTGGGCACTGCGTCGTCAGTCGGTTTGGCTGTGGTGGGACCACCGGTTCCGCCAACCGCTTGTCTCCTCGGGTCCGTTGGAAACCACAGGGTTCAGGGATCCCTTCAAGGGCCGATCGTTTGATCGGCCTTTTTTTGTGCGCGACGCCGGGCGGGCAGCGAAGGTGTTTTTGCAATGAAACAGCCTTCCCGCCCTACAACCACCTGCGCGGCCAGCTATTCTTTGGATAGTGGACGCGAAGGCGTAAGCGCCCCTGGGGCTTGCCATCTGCCCAGCGCCTGGGGCCGGTGTGACATCCTTGGCAGGTCATACGCAGCAACAACAGTCACATCTTGAGTGGCCTGTGCTCCAATGGCCAGATCGTCCACGACCTTGGAAAGCAGCCATGTCCATCCGCCAGCGCAAGCCCTTGCCACACGCAGCCCTTTCGCTCCTGGAGCGGCCTGCGCGGGCAAGTTCTCTTCCCCCCCCCCCGTAAAACGCTGCTGCGCGCCAGCGTAACCACGGCTTTGCTAGCAGGCAGTGGGCTGGCTGCTGCGCAAAGCGCACTGGTGGTGCCCGCTGGCACAACAATGTCCAATGACCCGTCGGTCCCTTACTACACGACTGGCAACATCTCGGGCACCTTGAATTTAGACCAGGGCGCCTACGCTATGTTTTATGACAGCCTCACCGTCAATACCGGTGGTGCAGTGAATGTCAACGCGGGGCGAGAGTTACTTGAACAAGCCACCACCCAGAACCAAGGCACGGTCACCAATGCGGGCACTGCGACATTTCTGGACCAGACCTTTTCCCCAACCACGACCACCGTGCTCAACAACACGGGCACATTTGTCAACGGGGCCGGAGCCAGAGCCTCGGCATCGGTGGACTCTTCTAAGACAACCCAAATCCTGAATAGCGGCACGTTCGACAATGCGGGTCAGTTCCGTAACTGGGATGTGCTCTACAACCTCAAGCCCTCACCGCTCTACAACATCGGCACGTTTTACATGCGGCCTGCTCCAGCTGCGCTGACGGATGTCCTCGCCAATAGCGGCAATGCAGTCACGCAGTCCACGGGCTATTTCACCAACAGCGGGCCCACGGGTAGCCCAGCAGGCACCCTGGTGGTGCAAATCACCGATGACCAGGGCCAGATGCGTGGCCGGTTTGAGAACCCGCCGGGCGGCTTGGTACAGCTAGACCCAGCAACCGGTACCACGCAAACCTTTGCCATCGCTGGCACCACCGGCGTGGCACCCACCGGTGCCATTACGGGAGCAGGCGAAGTGCGCAAAACATCGCCCGGCACCACGGTCTACGCCATGCCCATGGTGTACACCGGCCACACCAACATCAACGCCGGTAGCCTGCTGGTCAATAACGCGGGCGATCTATCCCCATCCACCAGCACCGTCGCCAGCGGCGCCCTGCTGGGCGGCAATGGCACGGCGGGCCCCAGCACGGTGCAAAGCGGCGGCCTGCTGTCGCCCGGCCAGGCGCCCGTGGGCACAACCGGCAGCGTGGGCACCTTAAAGATTGCGGGCAAGGCCGATTTGCAGGCCGGCTCCATCACCCAGTTTGAGCTGGGCGCCCCCACCGCCGCCGCCCCCGCTGCGGGCGTGGCCGACCCGGCGGGCGATTTGGTGAAGGCGACGGGCGACCTGGCGATGAACGGCGTGCTGCAACTGCAGCCGGGCACCAGCTTGACCGCAGGCGCCTACAAGGTGTTTACCTATACCGGCGCATTGACCAACGGCGCCAGTCTGGACACCCGCCTGGCCCAAACCAATGGGCTGACTTTGTCCATCGACACCTCGGTACCCGGCGAGGTGTGGCTGGTGGCCAAGGCCGGCGGCACGACGCCCACCCCCGTGCCCACGCTGGGCCACGCGGCGCTGGTGCTGCTGGGCCTGCTGATGGCGGCCCTGGGCCTGCGCGGCCGCCGCCAGGCCTGAGCGCTCTCCCGCACGCGCCATCTGCGTGTGCGTGCGGGCCCGGAGCGCAGCCCGGTGTTTCTGATGAAAACAAGGCGCTGGCCCTACAGCCACTTGCGCGGCAAGCTATTTTTTGGATAGCGATCGCGGCACAGGATCGCCTGCCGCACCGGCCGCTGGCGCGCCGGGCGCGCTGCGCTGATCGGCTCACGCCAGCGCTTGCCGGCCAGGCGCCGCCCACCCCGCCGACCGCTACGGGGCTGAGACCGGCTCCCCGTCTTCCTTGTGAAAACCGCCCGGGAAGGGCTTTGGCAGCACGTCCAACGCCACTTCGGACTGCCGGCACAGCCGCGTGCCCAGCGGTGTGACGACAAAGGGACGATTGATCAGGATCGGTTGCGCGAGCATGGCGTCCAGCAGATCTTCGTCGGTCAGTTCGGGCCGGTCCAACCCTAGCGCGAAGTACGGCGTGTCCTTGATGCGCAGGGCCTCCCTCACGGTCAGGCCTGCGTCGGCGACCAGGCGCCGGAGCGTGGGCCGGTCCGGCGGCGTCTCCAGGTAGAGGATGACCGCGGGTTCGACACCCGCGTGTCGCAGCATGGCCAGCGTGTTGCGCGAGGTGCCGCAGGCGGGGTTGTGGTAGATCGTGGCGTCCATGGGGGCTCTCCAGACAGGTTCAGCTCAGGCGCCAGGCCAGCGCCAGCAGGGTGACGGTGAGGACAGGTAAGGTCAGCACCAGGCCGACGCGCATGTAGTGGCCCCAGGTGATCACCGTGCCCTTGCGCGCCAGCACGTGGAGCCACAGCAAGGTCGCCAGGCTGCCGATGGGGGTGAACTTGGGACCCAGGTCGCTGCCGATGACGTTGGCGTAGACCATGGCCTCGCGCAGGGTACCGCTGACCTGGCTTTGCTCGATCGACAAGGCCGTCACCAGCACGGTGGGCATGTTGTTCATCACCGACGACAAGGCGGCGCTCAAAAAACCCGTGCCCAGGGTGGCGGCCCACAGACCGTGTTGGCTCAGCGCCTGCAGCCCACTGGCCAGAAAGGCCGTCAGGCCCGCGTTGCGCAGGCCGTACACCACCAGGTACATGCCCAGGGAAAACAGCACGATCTGCCAGGGCGCGCCGCGCAGCACCTGGCGGGTGGGGATGACGCCCGCGCTGCCGGCAACCCCCAGCAAGGCGATGGCGGCCACCGCAGCCACGGCGCTGACCGGCACGCCCATCGGCTCCAGCACGAAGAACCCCACCAGCAGCAGCGGCAGCACCACCCAGCCAGCGCGGAAGGTGCGCAGGTCCCGGATGGCCGCGGCCGGCGCTTTCAGCTGCGCCAGCGCGTAGTGGGTGGGCAGATCGCGCCGGTAGAACAGGTAGAGCACCGCCAGACTGGCCGCCACGGCCACCAGGTTGACGGGCGCCATCACGCTGGCGTACTCGCCAAAGCCGATGCCGAAGAAATCGGCCGAGACGATGTTGACCAGGTTGGACACCACCAGCGGCAGGCTCGCCGTGTCGGCAATGAAGCCCGCCGCCATGACGAAAGCCAGCGTGGTCGCGGCCGAAAAGCCCAGCGCCAGCAGCATGGCCATGACGATTGGCGTCAGGATGAGCGCGGCGCCATCGTTGGCGAACACGCTGGCCACCGCCGCGCCCAGCAGGACGATCAGCACGAACAGCGCGTGCCCGTTGCCGCGGCCCCAGCGCGCCACGTGCAGCGCCGCCCATTCAAAGAAGCCGGCCTCGTCCAGCAGCAGGCTGATGACGATGATGGCGATGAAGCTGGCGGTGGCGTTCCAGACGATGCCCCAGACCACCGCCACGTCGGCCAGCTGCACCACGCCCAGGACCAGCGCCAGCGCCGCGCCCAGCAGCGCGCCCCAACCGATGCCCAGGCCTCGGGGCTGCCAGATGACCAGCCCCAGCGTCAGCGCGAAAACCAGCGCCGCGATCGCCATGGTTCAGCAGCAGGCCCGGGTGCTGTCCTGCCCCGCGCGCTGGCCACCGACGCAGCACGCGCCCGCAGGCCGGCCGCCTTCGGCCGGAGCGGCGCCAGCGCCCTGCCCGCCCTGGCCATCCGCTTGGGCCACGGCGTCAGCCGCGGGCGGCGCGCCATACATCGGCACATCGCCCAGCGTGCGAAAGCCTTCCCACGCCAGGCCCTGCGGGTCCTGCAGCCAGTACTTGTCGCTGCGGGCGTAGCAGCAGTTCGTCTCGCCCTCGTCCAGCAGGGCCATGCCGGCGGCGACGGCGCGGGCACGCAACTCGCTCAGCTCTTCTTCGGTTTCGGTCTGGATGCCCAGGTGGTCCACGCCGACCTGGCTGCCGCGCGTGGAGATGGCAAAGTTCACGCGCGGGTCGTCCAGCATCCACTTGGCGTAGTCCGCTTCGACACGCGTGGGTTCGGCGGCGAACAGCTGGGAATAAAAGGCGATGCTCTTGGGCAGGTCGGCCACGGTGGTGTGGATGTGAAAGCGCTTCATGGTGATGATCTCCAAACGGCTGGCAAATCAGCAATCGCACGCCGGGGGCGGCATGCAGGCGGCCCCGGAGCCCTGACAGCAGTTCTCGGTCAGGAAAGCAATCAACGCCGCCGCCGCCGCGTAGTCGGCCTGGTAGATGACGAAACGCCCGTCCGGGCGCGATGTCACCAGCCCCGCGTGCGCCAGCTCCTTCAGGTGAAAGGACAGCGACGACGGCGGAATGCCCAGCGCTTCGCTGACCTTGCCGGCCGGCATGCCGTCGGGGCCGGCCTGCACCAGCAGGCGGAAGACGGCCAGGCGGGATTCCTGGGCCAGGGCGGCCAAAGCGGCAACGGCGTTCTTGGTTTCCATATTTCTATATTAGTCGAAATATGGAAATTGAATCAAGCCCTGTTTCAGAAATCCGCAGGCCTGTGCGGCGCGCGGCTGAAATGACCGCGCCCGATGGCAGACGCGCGCGGGACAGACGCACATAGAGCAGGCGTCGCCGTCCCTGCACGCAACGCACCGCGCACCGGCCGCACGAGGCGCGGCCAGAGGATTTTCAAGAACAAATGTTCTCCAGCCCTACAACCACCTGCGCGAACAGCTACGCTATTGCTAGCGTATTTTCGGTTCACGCGGCTTCACCACGTTGCCAAACTGGCGCCATCCGGTCGCCTATGACGACCGGCAGACGCGCAAGGCGACCTGGCTTCGCCCGCCCAGCGGATCGTCCCCGCCCCAGTCGCCCTGCCCTCAGCGCTTGCCCACCAAAAAATCCATCAGCGCGCCCAGCTTGCGCGGCATCTGCTGGCGGGTGGGGATGTACAGGTAGAAGCCCGGCATCGGCGGACACCATTTGTCCAGCACGCGCATCAGGCTGCTATCGACAAGCTGGCCTTGCACCGCCAGATCCTGGTGTTGCACCAGCCCGGGCGGCGGTAGGGCGGCAGCTACCTGCCGCCGGCTCGCCGTTCGGCCGATTTGATCGAGGCGTCTGACGCCGACTACACCATCCTGCGCGCGGCCTGGCTGCAGAACGAAGACGAGGTGAGCTACGAAACCACCGGCCGGCACGAGCCGTTCAAGGGCACCGAAGTCTCGCGCAAGAGCGTAGCAGCCCTGGCGGTGGACACGATCCTGCACCCCAACCAGCGGGTGCGCGCCAACGTGGGCGTGAACAAGCCGGGCACCGACAGCGACAAACCGGCCTTCGCCTGACGCAGCCAGCCCCGCCCACGCGGCCGGGTCAGCTGCGCCCTTCAGCGCCCAGGCGCATGACCCCGGCCGCGCTCGGGCGAAAGCCGCAGCCGGCGTAAAAGGCGCGCAGCTGCGGCTCAAAGTCGACGTGCAGCCACGCGGGGCCGCGCGCTTGGGCCACCGCGGCCGCTTGCCGCACCAACTGGGTGGCGATGCCGCGCCGCCGGCAGCGCGGGTGAACGCAGGTGTCCAGGATGAAGGCGTGCAGCCCGCCATCCCAAGCCACGTTGACGAAGCCGACCAGCTGCTCGCCGTCGTAGGCGCTCAGGTGGGCCAGGCTGCGGGCCAGGACGAGGCCGAAGTCTCGGGTCTCTGCGCTGTGCCAGGCCGCCGCCCACAGCGCGTTCAGGTCGGCGTTGGCGTTGGCGGGAAAAGGGTCGGTGCGGAGGTCAATCACGAATAGGAGGCGCTGGCCGTCGAGGTGGGCGTTAAGAAAAGCGCCGGTATCCAGCGAACGCACGCCAAGCCAGCGCGTACCGACTGTAGCGGCTCGCCCGACGCACGCGGCGCCACGCGTCGGCCGATGCCTCGCCTGGGCGCCGTGCCAAGCCCTCGACATCCGCCAGCGCGCCCAATCCCTGTTCGTTTTGTGCAAGATCAAGCCACGGGACTGAGAACGATTCTCGTTTGCGCTATCATTGTCTTCGTGCCAGCCCTGCGCTGGCGTGACGATTTTTCTCACGCTCAACCACCTCCCTGGAAGGACAAATTCATGAGCAAGTACGTGGCCCTGGCGGCCTTGGTGGCGGCCACTTTGGCGGGCGGCGCGGTGCACGCGCAGGAACAGGTGCTGAACCTGTATTCGGCCCGCCACTACAGCACCGATGAAGCGCTGTACAACGACTTCACCAAGGCCACCGGCATCAAGATCAACCGTGTGGACGCGGACGACGCCGGCATCATCGCCCGCCTGAAGGCCGAAGGCGCGGCATCGCCCGCCGACGTGATCCTGCTGGTCGACGCGGCCCGCCTGTGGCGCGGTGAGCAGGAAGGCCTGTTCCTGCCGATCAAGTCCAAAGCGCTGGAAGACGCCATCCCCGCCAGCCTGCGCGCCACGCCGGCGGCCGACGGCGGCATCCCGTGGTTCGGCTTTTCCACCCGCGCGCGCGTGGTGGTGTACGACAAGATCAAGGTCAAGCGCGAAGACGTCGACACCTACGAAGAGCTGGGCGACCCCAAGAACAAGGGCAAGCTGTGCATCCGCAGCGGCTCGCACCCCTACAACCTGAGCCTGTTCGGCGCAGTGACCGTACACCTGGGCCCCGAAAAGGCCGAGCAGTGGATGAAGGGCATGGTCGACAACATGGCGCGCGCGCCCAAGGGCGGCGACACCGACCAGATCAAGGCCGTCGCGTCGGGCGAATGCCAGATCGCCGTGACCAACAGCTACTACCTGGCGCGCATGATGCGTTCGGGCACGCCCGAAGACAAAGCCGTGACCGAGCGCGTGGGCGTGGTCTTCCCCAACCAGGCCAGCTGGGGCACGCACGTCAACATCGCCGGCGCCGCCGTGGCCAAGCACACCAAGCACCCGGACGTGTCCATCAAGTTCATGGAATACCTGGCCAGCCCGTCGGCCCAGCAGTACTTTGCCAACGGCAACAACGAATGGCCCGTGGCCAAGGGCGTGACGACGAACAACGCCGCGCTCAAGTCCATGACCGGCGGCGGCACGTTCAAGTACGAAACCATCCCGATCAGCGCCGTCGGCGGCAACCAGGTCAAGGTGCAGCAGATGCTGGACCGCGTGGGCTTCAAGTAAGCCGAGCTGGGCACCTTGCCCGCACCTGAAAAACCACCGCACTTGCGGCGCTTTTTTATGCCTGATCGGCAGCTGGCCCTACAGCGAATTGCGCGGGCAGCTATCAAAGACGGAGCAATCGGGCCGTGGTCAGCGGCTAGACCGAGGGGTGCAGATGACCCTACACGGCCCCGGCGCGCCCGTCGGCCGGCGCACCGCCCATGGCGGTTGCGCCCACGCATCCGCTGCCGGCCCTACGGCCTTGCGCGCAGGCCGCTGTGGGGAAAAAGGTCGGGGACGATGCACCACGATGCACGATGCACGATGCACGATGCACAAGGCACGATGCACAAGGCACGATGCACAAGGCACTGGGCGCACGGCGCTCGGTGCGCTGCTGGCGGTGGCGCCCCGTGCGTGGTGGCCTCGACTGGCCCGATCACACCGGTCGGCCATCGCTGTGCGCCGGTTCATCGCGTCAAGTTGGGCAAACAATCGGCTTCTGGCCCTAGAACCACTTGCGCGAGCAGCTACTTTTTGAATAGCAACACCGTTCGCCAACGGGCGCAAAAAAACACCCGCCAGCTGAACAGCGTGGCGGGTGCTTTGAGTGGCCAGCCCCTCGGGCGCTGGCCTCAGCTTGTCATGCAGCCGATCAGTCGGCGCGGCCCTTGCGCACGCGGCGCGCGGCAAAACCGGCCACGCCCAGCGACATCAGCAGCAGGCCCCATTGGCCCATGGTCGGCACGGCCACCGCGGCTGCCGAAGGCGTGGCGGTGACGGCCGGGCCCACAGGGGTGGTGGCACCACCGGTCAGGATGATCTGCAGCGTGCAGCTGTATGGCGTGCCGTTGGTCAGGCCGGTCATCGTGTAGGGCAGCGTCACCGGGTTGGGGATCGGCGTTGGCGGCGTGGGCGTGCACACCGCGGTGTAGCCCGTGACGTCCGCCGGGTTGATGCCAGGCGGCAGCGTCGCCGGCGGGTTGATGACGATCTGGCCATCACCCGGTGTCAGCACGGGCGACACGGGCGGCAGCACAGGGGCGGCCGTCGGCGTGGCTGTGCTGGTGCCCGGCGGGGTGGTGCGGCCATCGGTCAGCGTGATCACCAGGTTGCAGCTGACGGGCGTGCCGTTGGTCAAACCCGTCATGGTGTAGGGGAAAGTCACCGGGTTGGGGATGGCCGTGGGCGGCGGGGGCGTGCAGGTCATGCTGTAACTGGCCACGTCGCCCGGCGGAATGCTGGGGGGCAGCGTTGGCGGGTTGACGGTGATGGTGCCGTCGCCCGGCGTCATCGGCGGGGCCACCGCCGGCAACGGAGCGACCGCAAAGACCACGCTCGACGTACCCGCCGTGCCCGCCCCACCCGGCGACGTGCCCCCGGTACCGGCCGTACCGGCTGGGGCTGCCGCCACCGTCGCGTTCGGCAGCCCGGTCATGATGCAAGAAGCGCCCGCTTGGCCGCCGGTGGCCGGGGTGTAGCTGGGGTTGTCCATGCCGGCGCTGCCGCCGGCTGCGGCCACGCCAAAGCCGCCACCGCCGCCGCCGCCGCCGCCGCCGCCACGGCCGATCGGCGTGCGGTTGCCGTCACCGACTGCGCCGGCAAGGCCTGCGGCCGCTGTGCCGCAATTCGCGTCGGGGGCCGCAGATGTGGCGCCGTTGGCGCCGGCGGTACCGGCCGTGTCCCAGCTGCCACCACCACCACCACCGCCGCCGCCCGCGCGTGCCACAACGACACCGTCCACGGTGACGACCGTGGCGCCACCGCCGCCGCCGCCGCCGCCGCTCGCGCTGCCGTTGTCCGCCGCCACGGCCTTCGGCGCATTGCCACCGGCACCGCCAGCGCCGCTGCCAGCACCGGCTGCACCACCGTTTCTGCCAGCGGGGTCATTACCGGTCCAGGATTGGCCGCCCTGACCCGGTGCGCCAGAGGTGACAGCGATCACCTGGCCAGGCATGACATCCATCGTCAGCACGAAGGCAGCACCCGCACCGCCGCGGCCACCTGCGCCGTTGGCGTCCGTACCACCAGCACCGCCGCCAGCGCCACCCACCGTGATCGTGACCGAAGTTGCCCCCGCAGGGGCCGTCTGCGCCTGGGCGACCGTGGCGCCCCCAGCGCCAAGCGTCGCCAGCACGGCGCACTGAATCCATCGTTGATAAGCGGACATGAGCAGCACTTCCTTCCTAGGTGACAAAGGGTATTCTTAACTTACTCAGTATAGTTTGCACCTTAAAAAAGACTGACTTCCACCCCTGCGGACGTGAAGGCAATCACATTTACAAGCGTTTCCGTTGCAAGGTTCCGACAAACCCCTTGACTTCGGGGCGACGTTGGCGGGCGCTGACCAAGCCCTGCGGCCTGCCCGTCCCCTGCCCCGCATCGAGCGCGTCTGCCACGGCCAAGGCGCCCGACCGCCATGCTCCACCGGCACGTCGGTAGCGCACGCTCCGTCGCGTTAGGGCCGGCTCGCACCAAGGGGCTGGCGCTCTGGCCCAGGCCCGCCTCCCCGCGCGCCGCCACTGCTTTTTCAGAACAAAACAGCCTTCAGCCCTACAGCCACCTGCGCAGACAGCTATTGTTTTTAAAGCAATTCAGCGTTGCGGCTGCACCCGCACCAGCTTGCCCATGGGGCTGTCGGTGACCACGTACAGCAGGCCGTCGGGGCCTTGGCGCACGTCGCGGATGCGCCCCAGGTCCTGCAGCAGCTTGTGCTCGGCCACGACCTTGCCGTCTTTCAGCTCGACGCGGTTCAGGTACTGGAACTTGAGCGAGCCGACGAACAGGTTGCCCTGCCAGGCCGCGCCGTATTGGTTGCTGGTTAAAAACGCCATGCCCGAGGGCGCGATCGACGGCGTCCAGTGGTGCAGCGGCGGCGCCAGGCCCGGCGCCGCACTGGCGCCGTCGCCGATTTTGCTGCCGTCGTAGTTGACGCCGAAGCTGACCAGCGGCCAGCCGTAGTTCTTGCCGGGCTGCGGCAGGTTGATTTCGTCGCCGCCTTGCGCGCCGTGTTCGTGCTGCCAGAAACGGCCGTCCGGGCCCATGGTCGCGCCTTGGCTGTTGCGGTGGCCATAGCTCCAGATCTCGGGCAGCGCGCCGGGTTGGCCGACGAAGGGGTTGTCCTTGGGCACGCTGCCGTCCTTGCCGACGCGCACGATCTTGCCCAGGTGGCTGTCCAGCTTCTGCGCCTGTTCGCGCTGGCTGAAGCGGTCGCCCAGGGTCAGAAACAGCGTGCCGTCGGGCTGGCCATTCACCGTGCGCTCGACGATGCGGCAGCCGAAGTGCAGCGCGCTGCTGATCTTGGGCTTCTGGCTGAACAAGACCTTGACGTCCTCCAGCGTGCGGCGGTCGCCCGACAGGCGCGCCCGCGCCAGCGCGGTGCTGTTGGTGGTGCCCAGGCCGGGCTCTGAATAACAGAAGTAGACCGTGCGGTTGCGGGCGAAGTCGCTGTCGGTGATGACGTCCAGCAAGCCGCCCTGCCCCGACGCGGCGACCTCGGGCAGGCCTTGCACGGGCGCGCCCAGCTGGCCACCGGGCTCGACCACGCGCAGGCGCCCGGGGCGCTCGGTCACCAGAAAGCGGCCTTGGGGCAAAAAGGCGACGGCCCAAGGGTGCTGCAGGCCGCCGGCCACGGTCTGGGCCTGCACGGTGGGCGCGGCGGTGGCGCCGGCGGCCGCCGGTTGGGCCACGGCCGGCCAGGCGCAGGCCACGGCGGCGGTGGACAGCACCGCTTTTGCTATCGAATAAGTAGCTGCTCGCGCAGATTGGGTATGGGCTGGAGGCATGAATCTCTCCTTTTTTGCAGTTGACCGGTCCAAAGGGACCACCGCCCTATCTTGCACGCACGGGGCGGGTTCGGCCAAGCGCACCAAGGCACTCATTCGGGCAAAACGGCGCCTGGCACGCGCCGAAACACCCGGAAACACGGCGCAACAGATGGTCAACAGGGTCAGTGAACACTGCGCTGCGTCAACAAGCGGGCGTAAAGGCTTATCAGAGTGAGAAATATTGGACGCCGACCCCGGGCAAACCCTGAACAATTTGGGGGGTTATTGGGACGTTCACGTAAGAAGTTGTCCTACACTAACATCCGCTGTCGTTTCTGGACGTCAGTAACACCAAAGATTTCGATTGCAATCCTTGTCACGGATTGCATCCGTATCCCCCAGGCAGATACCCGGTCCACCTGATACCCGCCCGCCGAATCGGATCCATGTCCAAGTCGTTTGTTGCCACCCTGATTCTTTGCGCTGCCTGTCTGCCGGCAGCCCACGCCGCCCCCCAAGACGATCTGGACAAGTTTCTGGTCCAGAAGGGCCTGATGTCCCGTCTGGGCGACACCATCCAGCAAGCCACTGACCGCGCCGGTCAACTGGTGTCGCACGCCATGCAGTCGCTGGGCGTGCCCTACCGCCTGGGCGGCACCTCGGCCGAAGGCGGTTTTGACTGCAGCGGCTTCGTGCGCGCCATGTACCAGCAGACCGTGGGTCTGATGCTGCCACGCACCGCGGCCGAGCAGGCCGCCGCCACCAGCCGCATCGACAAGGCCGACCTGAAGCCGGGCGACCTGGTCTTCTTCAACACACTGCGCCGCACCAACAGCCACGTCGGCATTTACGTCGGCGACGGCAAATTCATCCACTCGCCGCGCACCGGCGCCCACGTGCGGGTGGAAAGCATGAACATCAGCTACTGGCAAACGCGCTTCGACGGCGCGCGCCGCGTGCTGCAAGAGACGGAAAAGGCGACGACCGCCAGCGCCGACGCCCCCAAGACCACCACCACGGGCAGCGGCTCCAGCGTGATCGACCGCGCCTCCCCCGCGCCGCGCACCGTGCGCCTGGGTGGCACCTTCGGCAAGTCGTCGTCCAGCAGCAGCCAGCCGGCCCCGGCCGAAACCGCGCCGCAGCCCAGCGCCGGCGACAGCATCTGAGCGCTGGCCGACAGATTCGGCCAAGCCATGAAAAAGGGCCCCGCGGGGCCCTTTTTGCTGCGCCATCGGCCGCGTGGCCTGGCATAGCGCGTCAATCGTCTTCGATCGCCGCCAGGCCGGGGAACAGCACCTCGGTAAAGCCAAAGCGCGTGAAGTCGCGCACCCGCATCGGGTACAGCTTGCCAACCAGGTGGTCGCACTCGTGCTGCACCACGCGGGCGTGAAAGCCCTCGGCTTCGCGCTCAATCGGGTCGCCGTACAGGTCGGTGCCGCGGTAGTGGATGCGCTGCCAGCGCGGCACCACGCCGCGCATGCCGGGCACGGACAGGCAGCCTTCCCAGTCTTCCTGCTCTTCATCGCCCAGCGGCGTGATGACCGGGTTGCACAGCACGGTGCGCGGCACCGGCGGCGCGTCGGGGTAGCGCGGGTTGACGGCGCCGGTGCCGAAGATCACCAGCTGCAAATCCACGCCAATCTGCGGCGCGGCCAGCCCGGCACCGTTGACGGCGAGCAGGGTCTCGAACATGTCGCGCACCAGCAGGTGCAGTTCGGGCGTGTCGAAGGTCTGCACCGGCTGGGCGACGCGCAGCAGGCGCGAATCGCCCATCTTCAGGATCTCGTAGACGGCCATGGTTCAGGGGTTGCCCGGCCTGCCCCCGCGGCGGTCGATCCCCATGCCGCTTTCGCCAAAACCGCGGCCCGGGCGCGGGTGCAGACCGTTGTCGGGCATCGGGGGGCGAGGCGGACGCGGCTGCACATTGCCGCCGGGCGGCCGGTGACCGCCACCGCCCTGCCAGCCATTGCCACCGCCGTGGCCCTGCCAACCGCCGGGACGGTTGCCCGGGCGATGGCCGTTGTTGCCACGCCAGCCGTTGCTGTTCCAGTGGTCGTTACCGCGCCAACGGTCGTTGCCACGCCAGCGGTTGCCGTGGTACGAATTGCCGTACACGCCCAGCGAGAACGAAGGGCCGTAGTAGTACGGCGCGCCACCGTAGTAGTAGTTGGGCGTTTCGTAATAGGTCGTGCCGGGGTACACCACCGGCGCGCCGGTGTCGTAGTACCCATCCACCGGGGCGACTACACAACCGCCGAGCACGGCCAGCGCGCCCGCGGCGACCAGCAAGGCCGAGCGGCGAGCCCAAGGGCGAGAGAAAGAGGATTTATCCAAGCGCATGTCCGGATCTCCTGCAAAGGCTGAAAAAAGCGCATGAGAAGCGCGTACTGCGCCCCTGTATGCCTTACTTTAGTGCGCTTGTGTAAAGCGCAAGCCCGCGCTGCGTGACAGGATGTTGGTGCGTTGTGCCCCAGCTCCCGCAGCAGCGATGGGCCATCCGTCTCTAACGTTTCAACCCCTCCCCGGGCTGACCTAACGGGGTACCCTTTAGCGGAACAAGCTAGCGGGGCCGGCGCTGCCCCGGCAGCCAGGCCGCCCCGCGCACCCCGGAAGAATCGCCGTGCTGGGCGCGCCGCAGTGGGGTGACCACCTGGTCGCTGAACACGTGCGGCGTCCAGCGCGCGGGCACCGCGTCGACCAGCGCGTCCACGTTGCTCATGCCGCCGCCCAGGACGATGACATCCGGGTCCAGCACGTTGATCACCTGCGCCAGCGCCCGCGCCAGGCGATCGGCGTAGCGCGCCAGCGACGCCTGGGCCGCCGCATCGCCCGCCGCCGCCGCGGCCACGATCTCGGGCACCGTCAGCGCCTGCCCGGTTCGGCGCGCGTGGTCGGCCGCGAAGGCGGGGCCGGAGAGCCAGGCTTCCACACAATCCGAGCGCCCGCACCAGCAGCGCAGTGGCGGGCCGTCGTCCGCGCCACGCAGCAGCGGGTTGTGGCCCCATTCGCCGGCCACCGCGTTGCGCCCGCGCAGCACCTGCCCATGGACCGCCACGCCCGCCCCCACGCCGGTGCCCAGGATCGCGGCGAACACCACGCCCTGCCCCGCGCCCGCACCGTCCGTGGCTTCGGACAAGGCCAGGCAGTTGGCGTCGTTCTCCAGCCAGATCGGCCGCTGCAGCGCCGCTTCCAGGTCCTGCTGCAGCGCTTGCCCGTTCAGCACCGTCGAATTGGCGTTGCGCACCCGCCCGGTGACGGGTGACAGACTGCCCGGGATACCGACGCCCAGCGACAGCCCGCGCAGGCCCAGCCGCGCTTCCGCGGCGTGTACCAGGTCCGTGATCGCCGCCAGCGTGGCGCGGTAGTCGCCCTGCGGCGTGGCCACGCGCTTGCGCAGCGCAAACGCGCCGGCGGCGTCCAACGCGGCGATCTCGATCTTGGTGCCGCCCAGGTCGATGCCCAGGCGCAGATCGTGGCGCGGGCCGCTGCGCATGGCGCCCTGTGGCGTGGCCCTAGCCCAGCCCGGCCAGCAGCGCCTGCATGCCGGCTTCGTCCAGCACCGGCACGCCCAGCTCGCGCGCCTTGTCCAGCTTGCTGCCGGCCTCTTCGCCGGCCACGACGTAGCTGGTCTTCTTGCTGACGCTGCCGGCCACCTTGGCGCCTTGCGCCTCCAGCAGCGCCTTGGCATCGTCGCGGCTCAGGGTGGGCAGCGTGCCGGTGAGCACGAAGGTCTTCCCGGTCAGCGGCAGCACGGCGTTGGCGACGGGCTCGCCCTCGGTCCAGCGCACACCCGCAGCGCGCAGCTGTTCGACCACCTCGCGGTTGTGCGGCTGGGCGAAGAAGGTGTGGATGCTTTCGGCCACCACCGGGCCGACGTCGGGCACCTGCAGCAGCTGGTCGACGCTGGCGTTCATCACCGCGTCCAGCTGGCCGAAGTGGCGCGCCACGTCCTTGGCCGTGGTCTCGCCGACGTGGCGGATGCCGAGCGCGTACAGAAAGCGCGCCAGTGTGGTTTGCTTCGATTTTTGCAGCGCGTCCAGCAGGTTCTGCGCCGACTTGTCGGCCATGCGGTCCAACGCGGCTAGGCTGGTCAAGCCCAGCTTGTAAACGTCCGGCAAGACCTTGACCACGCCGCCGTCGACCAGCTGTTCGACCAGCTTGTCGCCCAGGCCTTCGATGTCCAGCGCGCGGCGGCTGGCGAAGTGCAGCAGCGCCTGCTTGCGCTGTGCTCCGCAGAACAGGCCGCCGGTGCAGCGGTGGTCGGCCTCGCCCTCCTCGCGCACCACGTCGCTGCCGCACACCGGACAGTGCGTGGGCATGGTGAATTCGGCCGCGCCGGGCACGCGTTTGTCGGCCAGCACGCTCACCACTTCGGGGATCACGTCGCCAGCGCGGCGCACCACCACGGTGTCGCCCACGCGCACGTCCTTGCGGCGCGCTTCCAGTTCGTTGTGCAGCGTGGCGTTGGTCACCGTCACGCCGCCCACGAACACCGGCGCCAGCTTGGCCACCGGCGTCAGCTTGCCGGTGCGGCCGACCTGGATGTCGATGGCCTGCACCGTGGTCAGCTGCTCCTGCGCCGGGTATTTGTGCGCCACGGCCCAACGCGGCTCGCGCGACACGAAACCCAGCTCGCGCTGCAGCGCCAGGCTGTCGACCTTGTAGACCACGCCATCGATGTCGAACGGCAGGCTGTCGCGCTGGGCCGCGATGTCGGCGTGGTACGCTACCAAATCAGAAGCTGCCTGCGCTTGTTGGATCAGGGCTGAGACCGGAAAACCCCATGATTTCAGCGTCTGCATGACCTGCCAGTGCGACGTGAAATCCGGCCCGCCGTCGGCCACCGGCGTCACCTCGCCCAGGCCGTAGGCGAAGAAGCTCAGTGGCCGCTGCGCCGCGATGGCCGGGTCCAGCTGGCGCACCGCACCGGCCGCCGCGTTGCGCGGGTTGACGAAGGTCTTGGCGCCCTTGTCGCCCGCGGCCAGGCGCTCGCGCATGCGTTCGTTCAGCGCCTCAAAATCGTCGCGGCGCATGTAGACCTCGCCGCGCACTTCCAGCAGCGGCGGCACCGCGAATTCGGCCGCCTTGCCCGCGTGCAGCGTCAGCGGGATCTGCCCGATGGTGCGGATGTTCTGCGTGACGTCTTCACCCGTTTCGCCGTCGCCGCGCGTGGCGGCCTGCACCAGCACACCGTTTTCATAGCGCAGGCTGATCGCCAGGCCGTCGAACTTGGGCTCGGCCACGTAGCCGACCGATGCACCGGCCAGCACAGCCGCCGCTTCGCGGCCCAGCGGCTCGGCGCGAAAACGCGGGTCGGCGGGCTTCAGCTCGGTGCGGCGCTGCTCGGCCGCCAGGTAGTTGCGCACCTGCTGGTCGAACTTCTCGGCGCCGGCCGGCGTGGTGTCGGTCTCGGTGCGGATGCTGAGCATGCGCACGGCGTGGCGCACCGGCGTGAAGCCGTCCAGCACCATGCCGCCCACGCGCTGGGTGGGCGAATCGGGCGTGCGCAGCTCGGGGTGCGCGGCCTCAATCGCCTGCAGCTGCTGGAACAGCTTGTCGTACTCGGCGTCGGGCAGTTCGGGCGCGTCCAGCGTGTAGTACCGGTGCGCAGCGCGGTTCAGGGCGGCGCGCAATTCCGACGCCTGGGCGGCGACATTTGCTTCTGATTTCATAGCTGCCTGCGCAGGTCCCCGTAGGGCCAACGGCACAAATGATTCAAAAATCGGCTCAGCTGAACAAGCGCCGCGCCTGAGCCGATCCGGCGGCCAGGTCGTGCGCGTCCAGCGTGTCGTACAGGCGCGTCAAGTCAGCGCCGATGGTGTCGATCATCTCGGGGCGCAGCGGCTGGCGCGCGTCGTCGGTGATGACGCCGTCCATCGCCTCGGCCAGCGCGAAGGCGGCGTCGCGCAGGCGCTCAAACGGGCGTTCTTCGCGGTGCACCTGCGGCACGTCCAGGTTGAGCGTGACTTCGGTGATGGCGGTGTGCGCCGGGTCTTCGGCCAGGGCGGCCTGGGCGTCGTAGCTCAAATCCAGCACCGGCGGCAGGCCGGGCACGCTGGAGGCCAGCACCATGCGGCCGGGGATCGAGCCGGCGACAAAGCCGATGCGCGCCGCCTGCTGCTGCACGAAGCCGGGGCTCCAGGCCGCACCGCGCGCACGCAGGGTGAAGCCCAGCTGCGCGTCGTGCTGGCTGGCGAACTGGTCCAGTTCGCGCGCGCGGGCCACTTCATGCAGCATGTCCGGCAACTCGGCTGCGCCGCCCACCGTTTCGGCAAAGCGTTCGGTCTTGACGACGAATTCGGAGTACTCGATCTCGTTCAGCGCGCCGGTGCGGTTGGCCAGCTGCACGCCGGCCTGCAGCGCGGAATAGCGCTTGCCCGCGGCGGGCGGCTCCCAGTCCCCGGTGGCCTCGCTCTGGCCTTCGACCAGAAAGCGCTTGCTGCCCACGCGCCGCGTCGCCGGCAAGGCGGCCAGCACGGCATCGCCCGACACCACGCGCCCGTCCAGCGCGATCGGTGCGATCACGTCGATCAGCGCGTCCAGGTGCGGCGAACGGTCGGGCAGCGGCAGCATGGCCAGCGTGGTGGTGCTGGCGAAATCGGCGGGTGCGTCGGCGGCGGACGTGAAATCCGCCCGTGCCGGCGCCGGGTCGCGCAACTCGCCGTCCAGCACCGGCTCCATGCGCTCGGCCGACAGCGGCGCCCCGTCCATGCCCGGCTCGGCGCGCTCTGCCGTCTGTTCGACGCGCGGCCCCGACGCCTGCTCCGGCTGCGCCTGCCGCGGCTCATTGCGCCGCGCATTCCAGGTGTTGTAGGCAATCACCCCGCCCAGAATCAACCCGCCCGACACCGCCAGGCCCACTTGCAAAGCACTCATCTTGTTATGACTCCCAGGGCAAAGCCCTTCGCTGGGATTGCGTTCTGTCGTGCCGGTTCCGTGCAAAGGTCGAACCCGCCGATTCCGACGGCAGAAGCCCAGCCACCCTCAGCACACCCCCACGCCCGCGGCGGCGAAGCCCGCCGCCCCAGCAAACGCCGTTGCCGGACCTGTGCCGGCAACTGGCGTTGTCCCCCCGCCCGGAGCGCATCAGCGCGCAGAGAGCGGGGGGAAGGCGCCGAAGGCGACTCAGGGAGGTGTCTCATACCTCCGCCATACCAACCGCAGACTCCATATCCACGGCCACGATCCGCGACACACCCTGCTCCTGCATGGTCACGCCGATCAGCTGTTCGGCCATTTCCATGGCAATCTTGTTGTGGCTGATGAACAGGAACTGCGTGCCCTGCCCGCTCATCTTGGTGACCAGCTTGGCATAGCGCTCGGTGTTGGCGTCGTCCAGCGGCGCGTCGACCTCGTCCAGCAGACAGAACGGCGCGGGGTTCAGCTGGAAGATGGCGAACACCAGCGCGATCGCCGTCAGCGCCTTTTCGCCGCCCGACAGCAGGTGGATGGTCTGGTTCTTCTTGCCCGGCGGCTGGGCCATGACCTGCACGCCGGAGTCCAGGATCTCCTCGCCCGTCATCACCAGCTTGGCGTTGCCGCCGCCGAACAGCTCGGGGAACATGCGGCCGAAATGCTCGTTGACGGTGTTGAAGGTGCTGCCCAGCAGCTCGCGCGTTTCGCCGTCGATCTTCTTGATGGCGTCTTCCAGCGTGGTCATCGCCTCGGTCAAATCGGCCGACTGCGCGTCCAGGAAGGTCTTGCGCTCGCGTGCGCTGGTCAACTCGTCCAGCGCGGCCAGGTTGACGGCGCCCAGCGCCTGGATCTCGCGGTGCAGGCGGTCGATTTCGCCTTGCAAACCCGTCAGGCGCACATTGCCTTCGGCGATCGACTGGCTGACGGCGGCCAGGTCGGCCTCGGCATCGGCCAGCAGTTGCGTGTACTGCTCGGTGCCCAGGCGCGCGGCCTGCTCCTTCAATTGGAACTCGGTGATGCGCTGGCGCAGCGGGTCGAGTTCGCGCTCCAGCTTCATGCGCCGCTCGTCCGACGCGCGCAGCTTGGCCGTGAGGTCGTCGTAGCTGCTGCGCTGCGCCCCCAGGGCCTGTTCGCGCTCCAGCTTCAGCGCCAGGGCGGACTGCAGCCCGGCTTGCGCAGCGGCGTCGGTCAGGCGGCCCAGCTCTTCGGCGGCGCGCTGCTGTTCGGTGTCGATCGCGCCGCTTTGCTGCGCGGCGGTGTCGATGGTGCGGGCCAGCTCGCCACGGCGCGCTTCCAGGCTGCGCTGGGCGAAGGTCGCTTCCTGCGCCTGGCGTTCCAGCGTGCGCTGCTGCTCGCGCGCTTCGGCCAGCTTGCGCTCGGCCTCGATCACGCGTTCGTCCAGCTGGGCGTGGCGCTCCTGCGTGTCGGCCAGCTGCATGTCCAGCTCTTCAAAGCGCGCTTCGGCCGTCACGCGGCGCTCTTGTAGCGCCTCCAGGCCCGCATCCACCTCGGCCAGGTCGCCGGCGATCTGCTCGCTGCGCGCGCGGGTCTGCTCGGCCAACTGGCTCAGGCGCAGGGTTTCGACCTGCAGTTCGTGCGCGCGCTGCTGTGCCTCGGCGGCTTCGCGGCGCGACGTGACCAAGCGCTGCGACGCATCGCTGTACGCCGCTTCGGCGCGCACCAGCCCGCTGCGCGCTTCTTCGTTGATCAGTTGCTGCGCGCGCAGCTGCTTGTCCAGGTTTTCGATTTCCTGCGCGCGCGCCAGCAGGCCGGCCTGCTCGGAATCGGGCGCGTAGAAGGTGACGCTGTGTGCGCTGACGGCGTGGCCAGTCGACACGTAGATCGCCTCGCCCGCCTTCAGCTGGCCGCGCTGCGCCAGCGCGTCGTCGAGCGTAGGCGCAGTGTAGCAGCCGGCCAGCCAGTCGGCCAGCAGCGCCTTCTGGCTGGCGTCGTGCAGGCGCAGCAGGTCGGCCAGCGCGGGCAGCGATCCGCCTGCGGCCGGCACCGCGCCGGTGGGCGGGCTGTAGAAGGCCAGCTTGGCCGGCGGCGCGTCGCTGGCGAAGGCTTTCACCATGTCGATGCGGCTGACTTCCAGCGCGGCCATGCGTTCGCGCAGGGCGGCTTCCAGGGCGTTTTCCCAACCGGCTTCGACGTGGATGCGGCTCCACAGGCCTTGCAGGCCGTCCAGCCCGTGTTTTTTCAGCCAGGGCTGCAGCTTGCCGTCGGTCTTGACCTTGTCTTGCAGCGCCTTCAGCGCGTCCGACCGCGCCGACAAGTCGCTTTGCCGCGCCGATTCGGTGTTGACGGCCTGCTGCGCCGCGCGGCGCGCTTCGTCCAGCTGGGGCACGCTGTCCTGCAGCTCGTGCAGGCGCGCGTCGGCCACTTCGTGGGCTTCTTCGGCGGCGGCCAGTTGCTCCTGCAAATGCAGCAGGCGCTGCTCGTCCGGCGCGGCCAGGGCGTTTTGGTCGGTCGCCAGGCGTTCGCGCCGCTGGTTCAGCTGGCGCGATTGTTCTTCGATGCCGCGCTGCTCGGCCGCCAGCACCTGGATCTGCTGCTGCACCTGCGCCACCGCCGTGCGCTGCTCGGTCGCCTTGCCCTGCGCAGCGCGCAGCGCGTCTTCCATGTCGGGCAGCGACTGCTGCTGGTCTTCCAGCTGCGCGGCCAGGGTGATGTGGCGGTCTTCCGCCTCGGCGGCCTGTTCGGCCAGGGTTTCGATTTCGGCCTCGGCCTCGGCCTTGCGCTCAGCCCAGTGGGCGAGCTGTTCCTTCAGCTGCACCAGCCGCGCTTCAGCGCGCTGGCGGCCTTCGACGACGAAGCGGATCTCGGCTTCCAGCCGCCCCACCTCCGCGCTGGCCTCGTACAGCAGGCCCTGCGCCTGGTTGACCTGGTCGCCGGCGGCGTAATGGGCCTGACGCACGGCTTCAAGATCGGCCTCGACATGGCGCAGATCGGCCAGGCGCGATTCCAGCTCGTTCACCGCCTTTTCGGCGTCGGCCTTGAGCTTGACCTGGCCCTCTTCCGCTTCGGCACGCTTCAAAAACCAGAGCTGGTTCTGCTTGAGCGCCGCGCCCGCCTGCAGGCTTTGGTACTGCTGGGCAACGGCGGCCTGGCGTTCGAGCTTGTCCAGGTTGGTGTTCAGCTCGCGCAGGATGTCTTCGACGCGGGTGAGGTTCTCGCGCGTGTCGGACAGGCGGTTTTCCGTCTCGCGGCGGCGTTCCTTGTACTTGGACACGCCGGCCGCTTCTTCCAGGAACAGGCGCAGCTCTTCCGGGCGGCTTTCAATGATGCGGCTGATCGTGCCCTGGCCGATGATGGCGTAGGCGCGCGGGCCCAGGCCCGTGCCCAGGAACACGTCCTGCACGTCGCGGCGGCGCACCGCCTGGTTGTTGATGTAGTAGCTGCTGCCGCCTTCGCGCGTCAGCACGCGCTTGACGGCGATCTCGGTGAACTGGCTCCACTGGCCGCCGGCGCGGTGGTCGGCGTTGTCGAACACCAGCTCGACCGAGGACCGGCTGGCCGGCTTGCGGCTGGTGGTGCCGTTGAAGATGACGTCCTGCATGGACTCGCCGCGCAGCTCGGACGCCTTGGATTCGCCCAGCACCCAGCGCACCGCGTCCATGATGTTGGACTTGCCGCAGCCATTGGGCCCGACCACGCCGACCAGCTGCCCCGGCAGCATGAAATTGGTGGGTTCGGCGAAGGACTTGAAGCCCGAAAGCTTGATCGAGTTGAGTCGCACTGGCGCGCAGCCCGCACGGGGCGCTAAAAGGAACGGGGCAAACCACCGATGATACCGTGCGGCAGCCCGCGCCCCGGGCGGCCAGCGGGGGCTTCACACCCTGTTTCTCGCCAGAAAATACTCCTGAATTCGTAGCTGGCCGCGCAGGTGGCTGTAGGGCCAGAGGCCAATTTCATTCAAAACCCGCCCAAAAGCACGTTGGCCGGGCGGCGATGACGCCGTCCGGCCAACTGGGGGCGCCGCGCACCGGCCGGGCCGGCCAGGTGGCGGGCGCCAGGGCCTGCGCCGCCCGATCAGCCCGCGCAGGCCTTGCCGTGCGAGGCGTAGAAGCCCTTGGCCTTGGCGTCGGCTTCGCTCATGTACTCGCCCTTCTTGGTCTTGCCGAAGAACTTGTCGTTCGCGCAGTGGTAGACCTTGGTCGCGTCGTTGGCCCAGACCTGGCCGGCGGCGGCGCCGGGCGCCGGCGCGGTGGCCGGGGCCGGTTTGGCGCCCGTCACGGCAGCGGCAGGCTTGGCGGCCACGGGCGCGGCCTTGGCG
>JAEZWW010000047.1 GCA_023442945.1 Pseudomonadota bacterium
GGCCTGCACCGACCATGTCCCTGATCTCCTTCATGGGCGCGCTGGAAATCGGCCTCATCTTCGCGCTGGTGGCGCTGGGGGTGTGGATCTCGTTTCGCGTGCTCGACTTCCCCGATTTGACGGCCGACGGCAGTTTTCCGCTGGGCGGCGCCGTCGCCGCCGTGCTGATCGTCGGCGGCTGGAACCCCTGGCTGGCCTGCGGCGTCGCGGCCCTGGCGGGCGCTGTGGCCGGGCTGGTCACCGGCTGGCTGAACGTGCGCCTGGGCATCCTGCAACTGCTGGCGTCGATCCTGACCATGATCGCGCTGTACTCCATCAACCTGCGCATCATGGGCGCGCCCAACGTGCCGCTGCTGGGCGAGCCCACGGTGTTCAGCGCCTTTGTCGGTGAGAACAACAGCTGGTGGGTGCAGCCGCTGGTGCTGGCCTTCATCGTGCTGGCGGTCAAGCTGGCGCTGGACTGGTTCTTCGCATCGCAAACCGGCCTGGCCATCCGCGCCACCGGCGCCAACCCGCGCATGGCACGCGCCCAAGGCATTCCCACCGGGCGGCTGACCATGGGCGGCATGGCGCTGTCCAACGCGCTGATCGCGCTGGGCGGCGCGCTGTACGTGCAGACCCAGGGCGGCGCCGACATCTCCATGGGCCTGGGCACCATCGTCATCGGCCTGGCCGCGGTCATCATCGGCGAGACGCTGATGCCCAGCCGCGCCATCGTCATCATCACCCTGGCCACCGTGGTGGGCGCGGTGCTGTACCGCCTGTTCATCGCGCTGGCGCTGCAGGCCGACTTCATTGGCTTGCAGGCGCAGGACTTGAACCTGATCACCGCCGTGCTGGTGGGCCTGGCGCTGGTGCTGCCCAAATTCAAGGCCAAGTTCCGGCGCAAGCCCGCCGCTGCAGGTGCCCAAGGAGGAGGCCGGTCATGATGGAATTGCGCGGTCTGTACAAGACCTTCAACCCCGGCACGCCGATCGAAAACCCGGCGCTGCGCGGCGTCAACCTGGCCATCGCGGCGGGCGAATTCGTCACCGTCATCGGCTCCAACGGCTCCGGCAAGTCGACCACGCTCAACGCCGTCAGCGGCGATTTGATGGTGGACGAAGGCCAGATCCTGATCGACGGCAAGGACGTCACCCGCCTCAACGCCTGGCAGCGCGCCGGCATGGTGGCGCGGGTGTTCCAGGACCCGATGGCCGGCACCTGCGAAGCCCTCAGCATCGAAGAAAACCTGGCCCTGGCCTGGCAGCGCGGTCAGCGCCGGGGCTTTGGCCGCGCCGTGCGGCCCGAGTTGCGCACGCTGTTCCGCGAGCGGCTGGCGCAGCTCAAGCTGGGGCTGGAAAACCGCTTGAGCGACCGCATGGGCCTGCTGTCCGGCGGCCAACGCCAGGCCGTCAGCCTGCTGATGGCGGCGCTGCAGCCCTCGCACATGCTGCTGCTGGACGAACACACGGCCGCGCTCGACCCCAAGACGGCCGCCTTCGTGCTGCAGCTGACCGACCAGATCGTGTCCGAGAACCGCCTGACCACGCTGATGGTCACGCACTCCATGCGCCAGGCGCTGGACCACGGCACCCGCACCGTCATGCTGCACCTGGGCCAGGTCGTGCTGGACGTGTCCGGCGAAGAGCGCGCCCGCATGGACGTGCCCGACTTGCTGGCCATGTTCGAGCGCACCCGCGGCGAAAAGGTCAGCGACGACGCGCTGTTGCTGGGTTAAGCCGGTTTCGAGGAAAATCGGCCGCTGGCCCTACAGCCAATTGCGCGGCCAGCTACTGTTTCGGTAGCGTCAATCCAGTCCGCGCACCAACGCCATCGCCTCGTCCACGCGTTCGACGGCGTGGATGGTCAGGCCTTCAAAGGCCTTGTCGGCCTTCTTGGGCGCATTGGCCTTCGGCACGACGGCGACGGAAAAGCCCAGCTTCGCGGCTTCCTTCAGCCGCTCCTGCCCGCGCGGCGCGGGGCGCACTTCCCCGGCCAGGCCGACTTCGCCGAACGCGATGAAGCCCTTGGGCAGCGCCCTGCCGCGCAGGCTGCTGGTGATGGCCAGCATGACCGCCAGGTCGGCCGCGGGCTCGCTGATGCGCACGCCGCCCACGGCGTTGACGAACACGTCCTGGTCCCCCGTGGCCACGCCCGCATGCTGGTGCAGCACCGCCAGCAGCATGGCCAGGCGGTCGCGCTCCAGCCCGACCGACAGCCGCCGCGGGCTGACGCCGCCGGTGTCGACCAGCGCCTGAATTTCCACCAGCATCGGCCGCGTGCCTTCCAGCGTCACCAGCACGCAGCTGCCGGGCACGGGCTGGCTGTGTTGGCTGAGGAAAATCGCGCTGGGGTTGCTGACGCCCTTCAGGCCTTTTTCGGTCATGGCGAACACGCCGATCTCGTTCACCGCGCCAAAGCGGTTCTTGATGGCGCGGATCAGCCGGTACGACGAATGCGTGTCGCCTTCAAAGTACAGCACCGTGTCGACCATGTGCTCCAGCACGCGCGGGCCGGCCAGCTGGCCGTCCTTGGTCACGTGGCCCACCAGCACGATGGCGCAGCCGCTGGACTTGGCCCAGCGCGTCAGGTGCGCCGCGCATTCGCGCACCTGCGCCACGCTGCCGGGCGCGCTGGTGAGCTGGTCGCTGTACACGGTCTGGATCGAATCGATCACCGCCACGGCGGGGCGCTGCTCGGCCAGCGTGGCGAGGATGCGCTCCAGCTGGATCTCGGCCAGCACCGCGACCTGCGAGCCGGTGATGCCCAGCCGCCGCGCGCGCAGGGCGACCTGGGCGCCACTCTCCTCCCCAGTCACGTAGAGCGTGCCGCCACCTGGCACTTCGCCACCACCCGGCGCTGGCAAGTCCGCCCGCTGCAAGGCATCCAGCGCCTGCAGCAACAGCGTCGATTTGCCGATGCCCGGGTCGCCGCCGATCAGCACCACGCCGCCTTCGACAATGCCGCCGCCCAGCACGCGGTCCAGCTCGGGCTGGCCGGTGGGCGTGCGCGCCACGTCCACCGCTTCGATCGCGGCCAGCGGTCGCACCGGGCTGGCCGGCGCCAGCGCGGTGAAGGCGCTGCCCAGGCGGTTCTTGCCGGCGCTGGTTGGCTCGGCCACGCTTTCGACCAGGCTGTTCCACGCGCCGCAGCCCGGGCACTTGCCCAGCCAGCGCGGGCTGTTGGTGCCGCATTCGTTGCAGATGTAGGTCGATTTGTCCTTGGCCATGGCGCCGCATGGTAGCGGGTGGCGCGGCGGCGCTGGCAGCGAGCGGCAGCCCGGATTTCAAGTGTTTTGGGCTTCTGGCCCTAGAGGAATCTGCGCGGGCAGCTTCCAAAAAAGGAGCAAACGACGCGGGCAGGCTGCCCAGCGTTCAGCGCCCGTAGGTCGTTTTCAGCAAGCTGCCGTCGTCAAGGCGCACGTGGTAATGGCGCTCACGCCCATAGGCCGTGCTGCCGCCCCGCACGCTGTGGCCAGGCACCTGGTCGGGCACGAAGACCACCTCCGCCACGCCGGGCTCGTCTTCCGTCAACCGCACGGTGAAATGGTTCAGATCGTCGCCCGTCAAAGCGAATTCCGCGTAGGCCACGGCAATGGCGCGCGCTACAAGGCCGGGGACGCGCGGCGCGAGACTGAGGGTCGGAGTGAGTCCGGCCGAGGCGTCGGGGTGGGCGGGTGACATCGTCCGCACGATAGCGCAACGTTCCCCGGGCGGCCGGATCGCCCGCCATGCAGGGTCTGCAAATACCAGGTCCAGTACACTCGCGCCAACCTCGGGAGGAGTATCCAGGGCCGGGGCGTTTTACCGAATCGATTTCCCACCAAACGACATGACCAACCCCCAGATCCCCGGCTTTCTGCAAGCCGACGAGCCCGCCGATTGGCGCAACGACCCGAACCTGAGCGAGAAGTGGAAGTTCCGCTTCGACTTTTTTGAGAAATATGGCGTGCCGGGCATGGGCGTGCCCAGCCCCGAATTGAAGGCGGCCTTCAAGCAACTGGGGTTCATGGACCGGGTGAAGGTCAACATGAACTTCATCGCCCTGTTCTTTTCATTCCTGTACTTCCCCATCGGCCTGAAGATGTGGCGCCAGGGGCTGATCGCCTTCGGCCTCATCCTGCTGCTGGGCACGATTGGCGCCATCTTCAACCTGCCTGACGCGGCACTGCGCGGCGGCGGCATGGGTTTGGGGATGCTGTTCGGCCTGCGCGCCAACGCGCTGTATTACTTGAAGCGCACGCAGGGCGACATCGGCTGGCGGATTTTCTGACCGGCATGCGCTGGCGCTGCTGGGTGCTGGCCGGGGCCCTGCTGGGCCTGAGTCTGGGTGCACAAGCCACCACGCCGCGCGAGGCGCAGGGCGCCAGCGTCGACTTCCCGGGGCCAACCGGCTACATCGAGGCGCGCCAGGGCGGCGCGGCCGACCCCCAGCACTGGTCGCAAAAAGCGCCCGCCTGGGACGACCCGGACCGCGTGGTGTCTTTCACGGTGGTCCGCCCGTCGTGGTGGCTCAAGAGGCTGATGGCGCTGGGCCCCGAAGCCATGCTGCTGCGCATGACCGACCGGCTGGTGGCCGTGGCGCAGCGCCCGTACGACCCCGAAGGCGGCGCCGAGGTGGACTACGACTACCTGCACATCAACGGCCACCCGGCGCTGGAGATCGCGCTGGAACGCCAGGACGCCCAACCTGGCGCCCCGGCCACGCTGATCACCCTGCCGCGCCACGTGCGTTCGCGCCTGCTGTGGATGGGCGAGGCCTTTGTCATGGCCACGGTGACGGGCAGCCGCGAAGTGCTGGACGACGACCCGTTTCTGGCTTCGCTGACCACCCGCACGGCGGGCGTGCCGGGCGATGTGGACGCGCAATGGGACCGGATCTGCCAGTTGGGTGGCGTGGTCGTGCTGGTGTTGCTGCTGGCCATCGGCGGCGCGATTTACGGGATCGACAAGGGGATTCAGCGGCGCAGGCGGCGCCAGTCGCGCACAATCGGGGTTGTATGAGTTAAGTTTTAGCGTGCGCCCCGGTGCTGTTGCGGCCGGGCGCGTGGTCCCGGTACCTAACTGACACGGTCCTTTGATGAACCCAGCCACCACGCCCCTGACTTCGCCCGCCGCACCGGCACAGCCCTCGCGCAACCGCCTCCTGGTCACCTCCGGCATGGGCTGGATGTTCGACGCCATGGACGTCGGCCTGCTGTCTTTCGTGCTGGCCGCGCTCAAGGCCGACTGGGGCCTGTCGGCCGGGCAGATGGGCTGGCTGGGCGCCATCAACTCCATCGGCATGGCGGTGGGCGCCATGATGTTCGGCATGATGGCCGACCGCATCGGCCGCAAGCACGTGTTCATCATCACGCTGCTGCTGTTCGCGATTGCCAGCGGGCTGTCGGCGTTTGCCACCACGCTGACGGTGCTGATGGTGCTGCGCTTTTTCATCGGCATGGGCTTGGGGGGCGAGCTGCCGGTGGCCAGCACCTACGTGTCCGAGCGCGTGGCCGCGCACGAGCGCGGGCGCATCGTCGTGCTGCTGGAAAGCTTCTGGGCGCTGGGCTGGATCCTGGCGGCGCTGATCGCCTACTTCGTCATCCCGCGTTTCGACAAGGACATGGGCTGGCGCGTGGCGCTGATGCTGGGCGCGCTGCCCGCCGTGTACGCGCTGTACCTGCGCCGCAAGCTGCCCGACGACAAGCCCACCGCGCCGCCGTCGGCCGGCCTGCCCTGGACGGCGCGCCTGGCCGCCCTGTGGTCCGACGAACACCGCCGCGCCACGCTGATGCTGTGGGTGCTGTGGTTCACGGTGGTGTTTTCGTACTACGGCATGTTCCTGTGGCTGCCCAGCGTGATGGTGGGCAAGGGCTTTGCGCTGATCAAGAGCTTCGAATACGTGCTGATGATGACGCTGGCGCAGTTGCCCGGCTACTTCACCGCCGCGTGGCTGATCGAGCGCATGGGCCGCAAGTTCGTGCTGGTGGTCTACCTGCTGGGCACGGCCGCCAGCGCCTGGGCCTTTGGCAACGCCACCACCGAAGGCGCCCTGCTGCTGTACGGCGCGCTGCTGTCCTTCTTCAACCTGGGCGCCTGGGGCGCGCTGTACGCGTACTCGCCTGAAAACTACCCCGCACCGATCCGCGCCAGCGGCGTCGGCATGGCGGCGGGCGTGGGCCGTATCGGCGGCATCCTGGGGCCGTTGGCCATCCCCTACCTGGGCGCGCAGGGCTGGGCCACGGGGGCGATCTTCACGCTGTTCGCGATCACCATCGTGGTCGGGGCGCTGGCCGTGGCCTTGCTGGGGCGCGAGACCAAGGGCGAGTTGGCGGCGCATTGAGCGGGGCTGCCGCCCGGACCGGCGGTCGCTTTCTGCCGTGACAGCAGCGGGAAATTGCTATTGTTTGAATAGCTGCTTGCGCAGATTCCTCTAGGGCCAGAGGCCGTTTTCATTCAAAATCCCCCACCCCCTGGGGGTATTGGAACTTTTGATTGCCTCGGCGGCGCCCAGCGGCCGACAATCGGCCTTCACCCCTTGGCTTCACGACGGGCAGGCCGACTGCCCTCACCGACAGGCAGCGCCGGCTGCCGGGACCTGACAACCACATGAGCGTGCATCTCTGGGACTACGCGCCCGACGCCCTTGAAGTGCATGTGAGCGAGCTGCTCCTTGCCACCGCCACCCGCAGCGATGCGCTGGTCGACGACACTGTGCGCGACGTGCTGCACAAGCTGCGCGAACACCTGGGCATGGAGGTGATCTTCCTGTCCGAAATCCGCGACGGCCAGCGCAACTTCAAGCATGTCGATACGAAGCCCGGCAGCGAGCTGATCGCCACCGGCGGCGGCTCCAGCCTGGAAGAATCTTTTTGCCAGTGCGTGCTGGACGGGCGCCTGCCGCAGCTGGTGCACGACGCCGCCACGCACCCGGCCTTCCCGCTGCTGCCGGCCACGCCGTTTCGCGTGGGCGCGCACCTCAGCACGCCGATCGTGCTGGCCGACGGGCGCGTGTACGGCACGCTGTGCTGCTTCAGCCAGACGGCCGACCCGACGCTGACCGAGCGCGACCTGCTGAAGCTGGCCAGCGTCGCGCGCGTGGCCGCCAAGCGCATCGACGCGCGCCTGCAAAGTGTGCGCGACGAGGAAATGGCGCGCTGGCAGATCGAGCCGGTGCAGACGCCGCCGCGGCGTTGAAGCCGCGCTAACCGGCGCCGCCGCTGGCCTGGTCGGCCAGGGCCACCACGGCGCCGATCGCGCCGCGCGCCTGCGGGCTGTTGTGCCAGCAGGTGCTGCGCATCATCTGTGAAATCTGCTTCGTGACGGCCAGCGGGTCCAGCCCGGCCAGCTGCGCCAGCGAGGTGTAGCCGGCCTGTTCCAGCCGCTCCACCACCGTCGGGCCCACGCCCTTGAGGGCCAGCAACTGCGCGCGTTCTTCGGCGGTAAAACTCATGGCGCAGTGTCCTCCAGGCCTTGGGCCAGTGTTTGCGTGATCTCGGCCGCCGGTGCGGCGCGGCAATGCTGCGCGTTCTGCCCGCTCCACAGCGGCGTGAAGTCGGTGCGGCCCAGCTTTTCGGCGGCCGCACGCAGCGGCGCGGCGGCCGCGGTGGCCAGCGGGAAGGCGGGCGCGTCGGTGCTGATCGGGCCTTGCTCGCGCATCAGCCGGTTGACGATGCCGCGCGCCGGCCGGCCGGTGAAGCAGTTGGTCAGCGCCGTGTGGCGCGCCGCGTCCGACTGCAGCGCGGCGCGGTGCAGGGCGGACGTGGTGGCCTCATCGGCGCACAGGTAGGCCGTGCCCACCTGCACGCCCGCGGCACCCAGCGCCATCGCGGCCCGCACGCCGGCCGCGTCGGCAATGCCGCCGGCGGCGATCACCGGCACGTGCAGCGCGGCGACCAGCTGCGGCAGCAGCGCGAAGGTGCCCAATTGCTCGGTCAGATCGTCGGACACGAAGTGCCCGCGGTGGCCGCCCGCTTCCAGACCCTGGGCGATCACCGCGTCGGCGCCATGCTCTTGAAGCCATAGCGCCTCGCGCAGGGTGGTGGCCGACGAGAGCACGAAAGTGCCTCGGGATTTAAGCGCCTGGAGCAAGTCGGCCGCCGGCAGGCCGAAGTGGAAGCTGACCACGCGCGGTTGGAACTCGGCCATCAGCGCGGCCGACGCGGCGTTGTACGGCGTGCGCCCCGCGCCGGCGGGCACGGCGTTCACGTCCAGGCCCAGCTCGGCGTAGTAGGGCGCCAGCGCGGTGTGCCAAGCGGCTTCGCGCGCGGCGTCGGGCTCGGGCGGCTGGTGGCAGAAGAAGTTGACGTTGTAGGGCAGGCCGCTGGCGGCCAGGCGTTCCAGCTCGGCGCGCAGCGTGTCGGGCGTCAGCATGGCAGCGGGCAGCGAACCGAGCCCGCCCGCCGCGCCCACCGCCAGCGCGAGCGCGCTGCCTTGCACGCCCGCCATCGGGGCCTGGATCAGCGGCCAGCGGGTGCCGAAAGCGGAGGTGAGGGCGGTGGCTTGGGTCATGGACCGATTCTGCCGCGCGGCTACAGCTTGCGCCGCAGCGCCTCGAAAAACAGCTCGGACTGCAGGCGTTCTCCCAGCGTCTGCGCCGCTACGCGCGCTGCCAGCTCGGCGCTGGCCGGTGCCAGCGGCCGGCCGGTCGAGCGCGCCAGCACCTCGGCCTGGCAGGCGCGCTCCAGGTAGTACAGGTCGTCGTAGGCGTGGTCGATGCGCGCACCGCACACCACCACGCCGTGGTTGCCCAGGAAGGCCACGTCGGCGTCGCCCATGGCGCGGGCGATGCGTTCGCCCTCGCTGGCGTCCAGTGCCAGGCCGTTGTAGTGCGCGTCGGCGGCGGTGCGGCCGTGAAAGCGCATGGCGTTCTGCGACAGCGTGGTATCCAGCATGCGGCGGTCGATCAGCGTCAGCGCCGTCGCGTGCGGCATGTGCGTGTGCATCACGCAGGCCTGTCCGCACAGGCGGTGGATGGCGGCGTGGATGAACATGGCCGTCGGCTCCACCTCATGCCGCCCGGCCAGACGCTGTCCTTGCGCGTCGACCATGACCACGTCCTCGGCCTCCACCTCGCTCCACATCAGCCCGCGCGGGTTCAGCAGAAAGCGCCCGGACGCGTCCGGCAGCTCCACGCTGAAGTGGTTGCACACGCCTTCGGCCAAGCCGTGAAAGGCCGCGGCGCGCAAGGCCAGGGCAAGGTCGGCGCGCAGTTGGCGGACGCTGGGGGCATCGAAATCCAGGGCGTGGGTGGACATGGGCGGGCTCTTGTCGGTAGGGTGCAGATGATCCATCCTCGCACATGGACGGGGCCTGTTGGCGCTTTGTCCGATTTCACTGGCGTGGAGCCAAGAAGAGGCCGCGAGCGCGGGCTCACGGCTTGCGTCGTGGCGCTTTATTTAATACATTAAATAAATGCCGCGCACCGCCCGTTTTCTCCACCGCAACCTGCCCTTGCTCCTGCTCAAGGCGCGCGAGGCGTTGATGGAGCGCCGGCGCCCCGCTTTGCGCGCGCACGGGCTGTCGGACCAGCAGTGGCGCGTGCTGCGCGTGCTGTCCGACCCGGCCTACGCCGAGGGGTTGGACACGGGCAGCTTGGCGCGCGAGGCGCACCTGCTCAGCCCCAGCCTGACCGGCATGCTCGCGCGCATGGAGCGCGACGGCCTGGTGCGGCGCCAGCGCAGCGACGAGGATGCGCGGCGCAGCGTGGTGTTTGCCACCGAGGCCGGCTTGACCGTTGCCAGCGCGCTGCGCAGCGCGATCGAGGCGCACTACGAAGCGCTGGAAGCGCAGCTCGGCCAGCGCAAGCTGGCGCAGCTGTACGAACTGCTGGACGATTTGATCGCCCTGGAAGGCGATGACGAGGACCACAAGCCCATGACCGAAGACACCCTGGTGGCCCTGAGCGAGGTGCCGCGATGAGCGCCGCCGCCTGGCTGCCCACCGGCACCGTGTACGGCACGCTGCTCAACTTCCGGCGCGAAGCCGATCTCTGGGCGCCGCGCATGACCGAGGCGCCGTACAAGGCTGCGCCGCGCGCGCCCGTGCTCTACGTCAAGACCGCCAACACCTATGCGCCGCAGGGTGCCGCCGTGGCCGTGCCGGGCGAGGTGGACGTGGGTGCCAGCGTCGGCCTGGTGATCGGTGAGATGTGGACGAATAGGCCTGCGGCCCTACAGCCATCTGCGCGGGCAGCTACTGATGGTGTAGCAAACGCCGTGCGGCCCATCGCCGGCTGCGTGCTGCTGAGCGATCTCAGCCTGCCGCATGACAGCTATTACCGCCCTGCGCTGCGCTACCGCAACCGCGACGGCTTTCTGGTGTGCGGGCCGGCCGTGCGTCCGTTGGCCGACGTGGGCGACATCGGCGCGATCACGCTGCACATCCAGATCAACGACAAGCCCGTGCAAACCGTGGCGCTGACCGACCTGGTGCGCAACGCCGCCACGCTGCTCGCCGATGTGGCCGACTTCATGGCGCTGGAGCCGGGCGACGTGCTGATGGTCGGCACCGACTGCCTGCCCGACGGCACGCGCCCGCGCGCCAAGGCCGGTGACCGCATCGAGATCACCGCGACCGGCTTCGCGCCGTTGGTCCATACCGTGACCCAGGAATCGAGCGTCGCCGGGCCGCCCCAAGGCGCGAGGGCCCCCGCGGGGGGCAGCGCAGGCGCGGCAGCGACAAGCGTGGGGGTCCGTTCATCATGAAGCACGCCCGCATCGCCTGGTCTGGCGCCGTGCACGACGCCATCGTCGTTGAAGGCCAACTTCAATTGCTGACGCCCGGCCTGCGCGGCCAGCGCGTCGGTTTTGACGACGTGGTCTGGCTGCCCCCGCTCACGCCCACGCCGCCGCACCGCCCGCGCAGCGTGCTGGCGCTGGCCATCAACTACGCCGACCACGCCAAGGAACTCGCCTTCAAGCCGCCCGAAGAGCCGCTGGCCTTCGCCAAAAGCGCGTCGTCGCTCGTCGGCCACCGCGCCCGCACCGTGCGCCCTGACGGCGTGGAGAACATGCACTACGAATGCGAGCTGGCCGTGGTCATCGGCCGCGAAGCGCGCCGCGTGAAGAAGGACGACGCTTACGACTTCGTGCGCGGCTACACCGTGGCCAACGACTACGCCATCCGCGACTACCTGGAAAACTGGTACCGCCCCAACCTGCGCGTGAAGAACCGCGCCACCTGCACGCCCATCGGCCCCTGGCTGGTCGACGCGGCCGACGTGGCCGACCCGATGCGCCTGGCGCTGCGCACCACGGTCAACGGCCAGGTCACGCAGCAGGGCACGACGGCCGACATGGTGTTCGACGTCGCCACGCTGATCGAATACTTCAGCAGCTTCATGACGCTGTACCCCGGCGACCTCATCCTGACCGGCACGCCAGACGGCGTGGTCAACTGCCCGGTCGGCAGCGAAGTCGTGTGTGAGATCGAGGGCATCGGCGCCTTGCACAACACCATCGTTTCTGAACCCAATCGGGCGCCAGCCCTAGTCCCATAAGCGCGAGCAGCTATGAAAATTGATCATTTGATCGACGGCAAACCGGTCGCCAGCGATACCTACTTTGAAACCGTCAACCCGGCCACGCAGGCCGTGCTGGCCGAAGTCGCCGCCGGGGGCGAGGCCGAGGTGAACGCCGCCGTGGCCGCCGCCAAGGCCGCCTTCCCGAAGTGGGCCGGCCTGCCCGCGACCGAGCGCGCCAAGAAGATCCGCGCCTTGGGCGAGCTGATCGCCAAGCATGTGCCCGAGATCGCCAAGACCGAGACCGACGACACCGGCCAGACCATCAGCCAGACCGGCAAGCAGCTGGTGCCGCGCGCGGCCGATAACTTCAGCTACTTCGCCGAGATGTGCACGCGTGTGGACGGCCACACCTACCCCACGCCCACGCACCTGAACTACACGCTGTTCCACCCGGTGGGCGTGTGCGCGCTGATCAGCCCGTGGAACGTGCCCTTCATGACCGGCACCTGGAAGGTCGCGCCCTGCCTGGCCTTTGGCAACACCGCGGTGCTGAAGATGAGCGAGCTGTCGCCGCTGACCGCGTCGCGCCTGGGCGAGCTGGCGCTGGAAGCCGGTATCCCCGCCGGCGTGCTGAACCTGGTGCACGGCTACGGCAAGGAAGCGGGCGAGCCGCTGTGCGCCCACCCCGACGTGCGCGCCATCAGCTTCACCGGGTCGACTGCCACCGGCAACCGCATCGTCAAGACCGCGGGCCTGAAAAAGTTCAGCATGGAGCTGGGCGGCAAATCGCCCTTCGTCATCTTTGAAGACGCCGATCTGGACCGCGCCCTGGATGCGGCCGTGTTCATGATCTTCAGCAACAACGGCGAGCGCTGCACCGCCGGCAGCCGCATCCTGGTACAGCAAAGCATCTACGCCGACTTTGCCGCCAAGTTTGCCGAGCGCGCCAAGAAGATCGCCGTGGGCGACCCGCAGGATGAGAAGACCATCATCGGTCCGATGATCAGCCAAGGCCATTTGTCCAAGGTGCGCAGCTACATCGACCTGGGGCCGAAAGAAGGCGCCACGCTGCTGTGTGGCGGTATCGACCGGCCGTCGTACGCGCCCGAGCTGCCCGCGCACGTCGCCAAGGGCAACTTCGTGTGGCCCACCGTATTTGCCGACGTCGACAACAAGATGCGCATCGCGCAGGAAGAAATCTTTGGCCCGGTGGCCTGCCTGATCCCGTTCAAGGACGAGGCCGACGCGATTGAAAAGGCCAACGACATCGACTACGGCCTGTCCAGCTACGTCTGGAGCGAGAACATCGGCCGCGCCCACCGCGTGGCCGCCGCCATCGAAGCCGGCATGTGCTTCGTCAACAGCCAGAACGTGCGCGACCTGCGCCAGCCCTTCGGCGGCACCAAGGCCTCGGGAACAGGCCGCGAAGGCGGGACCTGGAGCTACGAAGTCTTTCTGGAGCCGAAGAACATCGCGGTGTCGATGGGGGGGCATCACATTCCGCATTGGGGCGGCACCCCCTGAGGCGCTGACGCGCCTTCCCCCTCTCCTGTGGGAGGGGGACAACGCCAGTTCCCGGCGCAGGTCCGGGAACGGCGTTCGCTGATTCGGCCTGCTCCGCGGCCATCTGACCAAATGGCGGCGGATTTGAGATCACTAGAAACAGGAGACAGGCAATGAGCAAGAGCAACAACAAAGTGACCGCCGCGGTGGTGCAGACCTCGTCGGTGCTGTTTGACACGCCGGCCACGGTGGAGCGCGCGCTGGCGCTGATGGCGCAGGCGGCGCAGCGGGGGGCGAAGGTATTGGTGTTTCCGGAGGCCTTCATCGGCGGCTACCCGAAGGGCGCGGACTTTCACATCTACCTGGGTGCGCGCACGCCGGAAGGCCGGGCGGACTACAAGCGCTATTTCGATGCGGCCGTCAGCGTGGACGGGCCCGAGATCGCGGCCATGGCGCAGGCCGCCGCGCAGTGGGGCATGCACGTGTGCGTCGGCATCATCGAACGCGATGGCGGCACGCTGTACTGCACCGCCGTGTACCTGGGCCCGGACGGCCGAGTATTGGGCAAGCACCGCAAGCTGATGCCCACGGCGCTGGAGCGCCTGGTCTGGGGCTTTGGCGACGGCTCCACGCTGCAGGCGGTCGACACGCCCTACGGCAAGCTGGGCGCCGTGATCTGCTGGGAAAACTACATGCCCGCGCTGCGCCTGGCCATGTACCAGCAGCGCGTGGCGATCTACTGCGCGCCGACCGCGGACGACCGCGACAGCTGGATCTCCACCATGCAGCACATTGCGCTGGAAGGGCGCTGCTTTGTGCTGTCGGCCTGCCAGCACCTGCGCCGCAAGGACTTCCCGGCCGACGTGCACAACCGCCTGCCCGAAGCGCCCGAAGGCGTGCTGATGCGCGGCGGCAGCGTGATCATCGATCCGCTGGGCCGCGTGTTGGCCGGCCCGCTGTACGCCGAAGACGGCATCCTCACGGCCGAGCTGGACCTGGACGTGATCCCCATGGCGCAAATGGATTTCGACCCCGTCGGCCACTACGCGCGGCCCGACGTCTTTTCGCTGCAGGTCAACAGCGCCCCGCAGCGCGCGGTGCATTTCACCGCCCCCCTTCAAGGAGAACCCCATGACCTCGACTGACATTACCCGCCGCCGCATGCTGCAGGCTGGCGCTGCGGCCAGCGCGTTGCCGTGGCTGGCCAGCGCGCAGGCGCAAGGCCAATGGCCGACCAAGCCGCTGCGCATCGTCGTGCCCTTCACGCCCGGGGGAACGACCGATTTCGTCACGCGTTTGGTCGCGGCCGAAACCAGCAAGATCCTCGGCCAGCCCATCGTGGTCGAGAACAAGCCCGGCGCCGGCACCGTCATTGGCGTGGACAGCATCGCCAAGTCCGCGCCCGACGGCTACAGCTTCGTCACCGTGGCCAACAGCTTCACGGTCAACCAGACGCTACTGAAAAAGCTGCCCTACGACACGCTGAAGGACCTGCGCCCCGTCGCGCTCATGGGCCTGTCGGAACACGTGCTGGCCACTTACCCCGCCAGCGGCTTGAAGTCGGTCGCCGACATCGTGGCGCAGGCCAAGGCGGGCAAGAAGCTCAGCTACGCGTCGTTCGGCCAAGGCACCTCCGCGCACCTGGCGGGCGAGATGCTCAACAGCCAGCTGGGGCTGGACCTGGTGCACGTGCCCTACAAGGGCCAGGCGCCGGCGTTGAACGATTTGCTGGGCGGCCAGGTGTCGATGATGTTCGGCAACTGGCCAGAATTCCGCGGTCACGTCGAAGCCGGCAAGCTGGTGGCCATCGGCATGGCGACGGCCAAGCGATCGGTCTATGCCCCCAACATCCCGACGCTGGCGGAGCAGGGCGTGGACGTCGTGTCGAATTCGTGGAACGGCCTGCTGGCGCCCGCGGGCGTGCCGGACGAGGTCGTGCAACGCATGAACGCCGCCGTGAACCAAGCCATGCAGACGCCCGCCGTGACGGAGGCCTTCAAGAAAGGCGGCATTGCCGCCAAGTCGGGCACGCCGGCGCAGTTTGCCGACTTCATCCGCAGCGAGACCGCGCGCTACGCCGAGGTGATTCGCAAGGCGGGGATCACGGCGGAGTGATGGGACACCCCCCTGAGGCGCTGATGCGCCTTCCCCCCTCTCTCTTCGCGCTGCGCGCTGCGGGAGGGGGGACAACGCCAGTGCCCGGCGCAGGTCCGGGCACGGCGTTTGCTGGGGCGGGCCGCTTCGCGGCCACGCGTCCCAGCAGCTGACCGGTCGTTGATTTCACGGACTTCACGGAGACACACCATGGGCAAACTGGCTCTGGCCGCCAAGATCACCCACGTGCCGAGCATGTACCTGAGCGAGCTGCCAGGTCCGCGCCAGGGCACGCGGCAGGACGCGATCGACGGTCACAAGGAAATCGGGCGGCGTTGCCGCGAGCTGGGCGTGGACACCATTGTGGTGTTCGACACGCACTGGTTGGTCAACGCCAACTACCACATCAACTGCGCGCCGCACTGGGAAGGCACCTACACCAGCAACGAGCTGCCGCACTTCATCCGCAACATGGGCTTTGCCTGCCCCAGCAACCCCGAGCTGGGGCGGCTGCTGGCGCAGGTCTGCAACGAACACGGGGTGGAAACGTTGGCGCATGACGCCACCACGCTCGGCCCCGAATACGGCACCCTGGTGCCGATGCGCTACATGAACGCGGACCAGCACTTCAAGGCGATTTGCGTGTCGGCCCTGTGCACCAGCCACTACCTGAACGATAGCGCCCGCTTGGGCTGGGCCATGCGCGAGGCGGTGGAAAAGCATTACGACGGCACCGTCGCCTTCTTCGCCAGCGGCTCGCTGTCGCACCGCTTTGCGCAAAACGGTCTGGCGCCCGAATTCGCGTTCAAAGTCTGGAGCCCCTTCCTCGAGCGGCTCGACCATGACGTGGTCGGCATGTGGCAGCGCGGCGAATGGGCCGACTTCTGCGCCATGCTGCCCGAGTACGCCAGCAAGGGCCACGGCGAAGGCTTCATGCACGACACCGCCATGCTGCTGGGCGCCCTGGGCTGGTCCGCCTACGACGGCAAGGCCGACGTCGTCACACCGTACTTCGGCGCGTCCGGCACCGGCCAGATCAACGCCGTCTTTCCCGTCACGCCGCAAGACGGCAGCGCCGTGCCGCAGCCCGAAGCCTCGCGCGCGGGCAGCTACCGCGCGTTCCCGCGGCTGTAAACGGGGCAGCGCGCATGCCGCACCTGGTCATCCTCTACACCGGCAACCTGGACGCCGTGGTCGACATGCCGGCCCTGTGCCGCGACCTGGCCGACGCCATGATCGCCGTGCGCGACGAAGCCGGCACGCCCGTCTTCCCCGTTGGTGGCACGCGCGTGCTGGCTTACCCAGCCCCGCACTTCGCCGTGGCCGACGGTGGCGCGGCCGGGCGCGCGCAAGGCGCGGGCAAGACCGGCATCACCAGCGACGATCCGGGCGAATACGGCTTCATGTACCTCAACCTGCGCGTGGGCCGCGGGCGCACCGCTGCTACACAAACAGAAGCTGGCCGCGCAATACTGGCTAGGGCCAGAGCCCGGTTGGATGCGGTGATGGTGAACCGGCACATCGGCCTGACCTTCCAGATCGACGAAGGCCCTGAAGTGTTCGACGCCAAGCACAGCACCCTCCATCCGCTATTCAAGAAGAGCTGACGCATGCTGACCGACGTCCAAATCCAAGACCTCGCTGCCGAGCTGCAGCACAGCGAAACCTCGCGCGTGCAGGTCGAGCATTTTTCCAAGCGCTTCCCCGGCATGACGGTCGAGGACGGCTACCGCATCAGCCGAGCCTGGGTGGCGATGCAGCTGGCCGCGGGCCAGCGCGTGATCGGCCACAAGATCGGCCTGACCTCGCGCGCCATGCAGCAGGCTAGCCAGATCGACGAGCCGGACTACGGCACGCTGCTCGATTCCATGCTGTTCACCTGCACGCCCGGCCGGGTGCTGGACATCCCGTTCACGCGCTTCATCGCGCCGCGCGTCGAGGTGGAGTTGGCCTTCGTGCTGAAAGCCGATCTGGCCGGCCCGAACGTCGATGTCGAACAGGTGCTGGCCGCCACCGACTACGTCACCCCCGCCATTGAAATCATCGATTCGCGCATCGAGCAGTTCGATCGCCACACCAAGGTCATGCGCAAGGTCTACGACACCATCAGCGACAACGCCGCCAACGCCGCCATCGTGGTCGGCGCCGAGCGTGCCGACGCGCGCGCCACGAACAGGCCCTGGGTCGGCGCCATCCTGCGCCAGAACGGCGCGGTGGAAGAAACGGGTCTCGCCGCCGGCGTGCAGGGCGACCCGGCTATCGGCATCGCCTGGCTGGCCAACAAACTCGCGCCCTGGGGCGAATCCCTGAAGGCCGGGCAAACCGTGCTGGCCGGCTCGTTCACGCGGCCCGCGGCGGCCAAGCAGGGCGATGTGTTTGACGCCGATTACGGCCCGCTGGGTCGGCTGCAGTTCCGCTTTGTGTGAAGGAAGATCCAGCATGAAAACACCCGTCAACACCTTCAAGCAAGCCCTCGCCGCCGGCGACGCGCAAATCGGCCTGTGGCTGGGCCTGGCCAGCGCCTATTCGGCCGAGATCTGCGCCGGCGCTGGTTTTGACTGGCTGCTGATCGATGGCGAACACGCGCCCAACGGCCTGACCGACGTGCTGTCGCAACTGCAGGCCATCGCCGCGTACCCCGACACGCACCCGATCGCGCGCGTGCCCATGGGCTACGGCCACCAGGGCGCGGTGCTGATCAAGCAGTACCTGGACCTGGGCGTGCAAACCCTGCTGGTGCCCATGGTCGACACGGCCGAGCAGGCGGCCGAGCTGGTGCGTGCCACGCGCTACCCGCAGGACGACGGGCTGGGCGGCATCCGCGGCATGGCGGGCGCGCGCGCGTCGCGCTGGGGCCGCTACCCGCAGTACGTGAAAGAGGCCAATGAGCAGGTTTGCCTGCTGGTGCAGGCCGAGACCACCGAGGCGCTGCGCAACCTGGACGCCATCGCCGCTACGCCCGGCGTGCACGGCGTCTTCATCGGCCCGGCCGACTTGTCGGCGTCGATGGGCCACGTCGGCAACCCGGGTCACTCTGAAGTGCAGGCGGCGATCGAAGACGGTATCGCGCGTATCCGCCAGGCGGGCAAGGCGGCTGGCATCCTGACGTCGGACGAGGCGCAGGCGCGCCGCTACCTGGAGTTGGGCGCGCTGTTCGTGGCCGTAGGCCTGGACACGCAAATTTTGGTGCGCCAGACCAGTGCGCTGGCGGCGCGTTTCAAGGACAGCGTCACGCCCGCTGTGGCCGCCAAGGCAAGTGTTTACTAATGAAACATGTTGGAGAGGACGACCCGCCATAGACTGGGCGCAACCTTTGACTGCTGGCGTTCTCAGCGTGGCCCAGGACGTCGGCTCTACAACGCTGTTGGCCGGAAGGTTCGGGGACGCGCTTCCTGTGTCCCAGGCCGATTCGGGCAGGGCCGCCGAACCCCCCAGTCACAGCTGCCCCAGGCCACCGTCCCGACAACTCTTTGGTCCAGGAGCCTGCCATGAAACGAACCACTCTCATCGCCGTGCTGGCCGCTGCTGGCGCCTGCCTGTCGGCATGTGCCAGCCACGCCCCGGGCGGCAAAGCTGTTACCGAACGCGCGGAGGCTAACCGCCGCACCGTGCTGGAATACTACGAAAAAGGGCTGAACCAGAAGGACGCCGAAGCGGCGCTTCAGTACGTTGGAGAACAGTACCTGCAGCACAACCCGCTGGTCGCTGATGGGCGAGAAGGCTTTCGCCAGTTCATCCAGAAGCTGCGCCAGGAGCATCCGCAGTCGCACAGCGAGGTCAAGCGCAGCTTTGTCGATGGCGACTACGTCATCCTGCACGTGCACGGTGTGCGCGACCCCGGCACACGAGGCAACGCCATTGTCGACATCTTCCGGCTGGACCGCGGCAAGATCGTCGAGCACTGGGACGCCATCCAGCCTATCCCTGAAACGACGGCCAGTGGCCGTCCCATGTTCTAGCCTTGGTGGCCGTTCACCTCAACGCGCGGCCCTGTCCCAACCTCGAGCAGGGTCAGCGGCGCGCGCGTGAAACCCTTCGCGATCTTCTTCAACCGCACACCGCTACAGCCCTGCCATGAACGCCGTCCTTGAATTGCCCACCGCCCCCGTCGCCTTGGCGAAGCTGCATCCCGACGAACAGGCCGCGCGCCAGCAGCTCGCCGCCTGCTACCGCATCTTCGCGATGCTGGGGTGGACGGAGATGATCTACAACCACATCACGCTGCGCCTGCCCGACAGCGTGACGGGCGGCGACAAGCAGTTCTTGATCAACCCGTTCGGCCTTCACTACACCGAGGTGACGGCCAGCAACCTGGTCAAAATCAACCTGGCGGGCGACATCCTGGACGGCTCGGCTTACCCCATCAACCCGGCCGGCTACGTGCTGCACAGCGCGATCCACGACGGGGTGGCAGGCGCGCACTGCGTCATGCACACGCACACCACGGCCGGGGTGGCGGTGGCGTCGCTGGCCAGCGGCCTGTCGCAAAGCAACTTCTACAGCGCGCAGCTGCACGGCATGGTGGCGTACCACGACTTTGAGGGCATTACGATCCATGGCGAAGAGGGCCCGCGCGTGATCGCCAGCATCGGTGGCCGCAAGGCCGTTATCCTGCGCAACCACGGCCTTCTGAGCTGGGGCCAGACATTGCCGCAAGCCTTCGTCGTGCTGTGGACTCTGCAGCGCGCCTGTGAGATCCAGTTGGCTACACAAAGCATGGGTGCGCCGCTGCCGGTGCCCGAGGCGATTGCCGCCCAATGCACACGCGATTCGCTGCAATTCGACCCCAAGCATGGCGCTGGTCAGGACCTGTTCAACGCGCTCGTTCGGCAGATTGAGCGGCTCGACCCAAGCTATAAAAACTGAAGCTGTCTGCGCAGATAGGTGTTGGGCTGAGGGCCTAAGCAGCTTAGAAAAGCGCTTCAGGCCATCGCGGCGACCGGCACGAAGTGCCGAGGCCTGCCAGCACATGCAGCTGAAAACGGTACGGGGTTGAAGCACCCGTGCCACATCGGCGCGCGACGGGACGTGCAGGCGTTCAGCTGCCCATCGCGCGCCACATGTGGGTGCGTTCGATACCCGCCGGTCGATCCGGCGTGCAGGCCGCACCCGATGTCGCAATGCCCCGGATCCGCCAAGGTGAAAGGGCGACGCTATCCTGTGGGCTCCCGAAGATCAGGCACGCGAGTGGCTGGTCGCCGGTGCACAGTGTGTCGCCGTGACGTGGAAACGCCAGTACCTACAGCCGCCACGCGGTGCGGCTGACTGTGTACAAGGCCGGTCCGGTCAATCCGACATCTCCCTCCAACAGCGACTGAAAGGAAAGATGTATGCGACGCCCTTACCTCACCCCGCTTCTGGCAGCGGCCGCGCTGACCCTGTCAGCATGCGCTCAGACGACGGCTGCGCCCCCGCTCTCGCAGGCGGAAACCAACCGCCGCAACGTGCTGGATTTCTATGAGAAAGCGCTCAACCAGAAGGACGCCGACGCGGCCGTGCAGTACCTCGGTCCGCGCTACGTTCAGCACAACCCGGTGGCCGCCGATGGCGTGGAAGGCTTTCGCCAGTTCATCGGCTACCTGCGCGACAAGCAGCCCCGCTCACACAGCGAGATCAAGCGCAGCTTCGTGGACGGCGACTATGTGATCCTACACGTGCATGCGGTGAATGGCCCGGGCGACCGCGGCAGCGCCATCATCGACATCTTCAAGCTGGAAAACGGCAAGATCGTTGAGCACTGGGACGCGATCCAGCCGGTGCCCGCGAAGGCGGCGAACCGCAACGGGATGTTCTGAACGAACCACCGTCGGATGGGCCGGGCGCAGCCGACAGGGCGCCGCTCGGTGCGCATTTGCGTCTGCGCCTGCGCCATTTTGGCCACCGCGCGCGCGATAGGCCTGCCAAGGCCTGCCACGCGGTTATCCTGCGCAACCATGGCTGCTGCGTGTGAGCGTGATTCGGCAGCCCGCGCACCTTATCCCGTGGACGACGCCAGGCATTGGCGGCGCAGCGACCGGTGCCCTAGGCGCGGTGTGCCCGAAGGTGTTCAACGCGGGCGCGACAGCCAAATCGGCTTGATGTGAGCTATAAAAACAGAAGCTGCTTGCGCAGATGGTTGTAGGGCTGGAGGCCTGAATGATTCAAAAAGTGGCAATCTACGGGGCCGGCGCCATTGGTGGCTGGATGGGCGTGAAGCTGGCGCAGGCGGGCTGCGCGCTGAGTGTGGTGGCGCGCGGCGCCACGCTGGCCGCCTTGCGCGCCGACGGGCTGCGCCTGCGCGATGGCGAGGCCGAACACCGCGTGGCCGTGCAAGCGTCCGACCAGCCGGCGGACCTGGGCGTGCAGGACCTGGTGGTGGTGTCGGTCAAGGCGCCGTCGATGGGTGACGTGGCGCGCGCCATCGGCCCCTTGATCGGTCCTGACACGATCGTGCTGACCGCCATGAATGGCGTGCCCTGGTGGTTTCTGCAGGGCTTTGGCGGCCCGGTGGCCGGGCGCACGCTGGAGGCGGTCGACCCGGGCGGCGGCATCGCCGCGCACATCCCCGCCGCGCAGGTGCTGGGCTGCGTGGTGCACGCCAGTTGCGTGGTCGAAGCGCCGGGCGTCATCCGCCGCCGCATGGGCAACGGCCTGATCGTGGGCGAGCCCGCGGGGGGCGAAACGCCGCGCCTGCGCGCGCTGGTCGATCTGCTGGTGCGCGCCGGCTTCGACACCACCCTGACGCAGCAGATCCAGAAAGACATTTGGTACAAGCTGTGGGGCAACATGACCGTCAACCCGGTCTGCGCCATGACCGGCGCCACGTCCGACGTGGTGCTGGACGACCCGTTGGCGCGCGGCTTCATCAGCCAGGTGATGCTGGAGGCGCGCGAGATCGGCGCGCGCATCGGCATCCCGATCGCCGAGCAGCCGGAAGACCGCCACGCCGTCACGCGCAAGCTGGGCGCCATGCGCCCGTCCATGCTCCAAGACGTGGATGGCGGCCGCCCGGTGGAAATCGACGCGCTGGTCGGCTCGGTGCGCGAGCTGGGGCAACTGACCGGCGTGGCCACGCCCTTCACCGACGCGCTGCTCGGCCTGTCGCGCCTGCACGCGCGCACGCGCGGCTTGTACTGACCTGCGCGGGTCCGGCGCAGCACGGGCTTAGGTAGCCCGACGGCCGACGCGCCACCGCAGTCCTGGGCGCGACGGCGGTCGGGTGCGCTGCGTGCGACACTCGCGGGAGCATGAACAGCCCCCCTCGCGCCCTTTCCACGCTTGCGTTCCTCACGCTGCTGTTCATCGCGCTGATGATGGGCGCCAACCACGTGGCCGCGCGCCTGGCCTTCAACCACGGGGTGGACGTGCCCACGGCCGTCATGTTCCGCAGCATCGTCACCGCCAGCGTGGTCGGGCTGCTGCTGGTGCTGCACCGCGTGCCGCTGGCGCTGACGGGGCGCCAACGCAAAGCCTTGCCGCTGATCGGCGTGCTGATCGCCATCCAGAGCGTGTGCCTGTATTCGGCCGTGGCGCGCTTGCCGGTCGCGCTCGCGCTGCTGGTGTTCAACAGCTTCCCGTTGATGACCGCGCTGTGGGCGCGCCTGCTGTACGGCCACCGGCCCGAGCGCAGTCTGCTGATGGCCATGCCCGTCATCCTGCTCGGCCTGGTATTGGCGCTGGATGTGCTGGGCGCGGCGTCAGGCCTGGGCGCTGCCGGGCAGTGGCGCGAGATCGGTGCGGGCGTCGCCTTCGCCGTGGGCGCGTCCGTCACCTTCGGCCTGGCGCTGGTGTTGACGCAACACGAAGCCGGTGGCCTGGACGGGCGCCTGCGCACCTTCGCCACCATGGCCATGGTGGGCGTGCTGGCGGGCACGGTTGTGCTGGTGCGCGGCGGCCCGGCGCTGCCAGACGCGCCTGCGGGCTGGTGGGGGCTGGGCCTGCTGACGCTGCTGTACGGTACTGGCATCACCCTGCTGTTCACCGTGCTGCCGCGCTTGGGCGTGGTCGGCAATTCGGCCATCATGAACGTGGAGCCTGTATTCGCGCTGATCCTGGCCTGGCTGATCCTGGGGCAGGCCGTGGCGCCGGTGCAGCTGCTGGGCGCGCTGATCGTCGTGGGAGCGGTGGTTTGGCTGGGGACGAGAAAAAAGTAGGCTCCCCGTGAGCCGCTGACGCGGCTTCCCCCTCAAGGGGGACGACGCCAGTGCCCGGCGCAGGTCCGGGCACGGCGTCTGCTGGGTTGGCCTGCTCCGCGGCCATCTGGGCGGCTTGCTGCGCAGCCTTGGGTATACGGGGCGTGCGGACGTTGTGGGGCTTATGCGGGGCTTTTGCGGTCGCGTCGCGTTGATGGTCAAGAAGGATTGATGGCGGGCTACCGTCAAACCGCCGCGCTACCATTTGCGCTCTTGCACGCTGCACTTGCACCATGACGACCGAACACACGCCTGACGGCGGCGATGACGCCGCGGAATTTGACGACGCCACCAGCGCGACGCTGGACACGCTGGAGGACGTGCTGGACGCGCTGCGCGAGCGCGATCCGGAGGTGCCGCAGTGGGAGTTCTGCGAAGGCGTGATGACGGCCATGTTGGTGATGCGGCGCACGGTGGACGAGGCCGAATGGCTCGCCGCGATCTTCGGGCGCGACGCGGACGAAGTGTTCGCCACCCCAGCCGAGCGCACGCGCTTCGTCATGGGCTGGATCGAGCGCGAAGCGCAGTTGCGCCACGCGCTGGACAACCCGGTGGACGAGCTGGACGCCGACGGCGCGCTGGCGCCGGCCGTGATGGATTGGCGCGGCCTGTTGGCCACGCTGCCCGAGGAAGAGCGCGCCGAAGCCGCCGACCCCGACGAGCCACCACCCGCGCTGGCGCGCCTGTGGGCCACCGGCATCATGCACGCCGTGGACTTCTGGGAAGCCGACTGGGCGCCGCCGCGCGACCCGGAGATCGCCGCCATGATGGGCGACGCGCTGCAGTGCATCGCCGACCTGCTGGAGGACGACCGTGGCCCGCCCGCCATGAACCTGTACGACGAAGACGGCCCACCCAGCGTGAGCGAAGCGCGTTTTGAAGCCTTTGGCGAAGCGCTGTGGGCCGTGTACGACCTGCACGACATCGCCAAGAGCCTGGGCCCACGCCAGCCGCCCGCGCGCAACGACAACAAGGTCGGCCGCAACGACCCGTGCCCCTGCGGCAGCGGCAAGAAATACAAGAAATGCCATGGGGCTTGACCTCAACGACCATGGCTGACGCCGCACATTCCCGGCGGCTTCTGCGACGCTGCCTGACCCGCGTTTGAGGTTTCGGTATGGATGCGCCAGCCATCAGATTGGATGAGAGCTTTCTCCGCGAATCGCTGACGCTGTTCCATGGGTTCAAGCAATCGGTCCACTGGGACAGCCGCATGAGAGCCCGCAAGACGGCGAGCTTTGGCGTCTCTTACGACTACTCTCAAATGGCCTTTCCAGAGCAGCCCATGCCGCCCGAGATTTAGGCGGTATGCGATCAACTTGAAGCGGCGCTGGGTTTCCGGCCCAACAACTGCTTGTTGAACTACTACGAGGACGGCGGCTCCTCGATGGGCTTTCACTCCGATTCGAGCGAGGAGTTGCTGGCCGGCACCGGTGTGGCGATCGTGTCCCTCGGGCATGTGCGGTCCATTGTCTTTCGCAGCAAAGCAGACAAGTCGGTCGAGTTCGCCTACCCGCTGCCCAGCGGGTCCTTGCTCTACATGACCAAGCAGATTCAGGACGCTTGGCTGCATGCCATCCCCAAGGATCCGAGTGCCGGTGAACGCATCAGCATGACGTTCCGGGCCATCGTCAAATAAGCCACGGGCGCGCGTCTGGTCGACACGCGGTGCTCTCGGATCTGCCGCGCACCACGGTCACCAGCACATGCTTCGCCAACTCTGTCTCAACCAATCGAGATGGCACGACGGAGGCCCTTACAGGCTATATCATTGATAGCTGGTCGCGCAAGTGGCACTAGGGCTGGAGGCTGATTTGGTTCTGAATTTCGTCTGGTTGGGTTTCTTCCTCAGCGCCTTCGTCGCGGCGCTGGGGCAGACGCTGGCGGGCGACTGGACGGTGCTGCCGCGGCTGTTGACCGCGATGTTCGACGCGGCCAAGACGGGGTTTGACATCTCCATCGGCCTGGTCGGCATGATGGCGCTGTGGCTGGGGTTGATGAAGATCGGCGAGCGCGCCGGCATGATCGACGCCTTCGCGCGAGCGGTGAACCCCGTGTTCCGCCACCTCTTTCCCGGCGTGCCCGCCGGCCATCCGGCGCAAGGCGGCATGACCATGAACATGAGCGCCAACCTGCTCGGCCTGGACAACGCCGCCACGCCGCTGGGTTTGAAGGCAATGCAGGAGTTGCAGTCGCTCAACCCCGAGTCCGACACCGCCACCAACGCGCAGATCATGTTCCTGGTGCTGAACACGGCCGGGCTGACGCTGATTCCCACCTCGGTCATCGCCATCCGCCAGACCATGGCCGTCAAGCAGGGGCTGGTCGGCTTCAACGCGGCCGACATCTTCTTGCCCACGCTGATCGCCACCGCGCTGTCATTGCTGGCCGCGCTGCTGTCCGTGGCCTGGGTGCAGCGCCTGCCGCTGTGGCGCGCCAGCCTGGTGTTGCCGCTGGCGGGCTTCTCTGCCGTGGTTGGCGCGCTGGTGTGGTGGCTGTCGCGCTTCCCGCCCGAGCAGTCGGCGCAGCTGATGGGCTTGATCGGCGCCGGCGTCATCCTCGCCGTCGTGGCCGCCTTTCTGGTGGCCGGCGCGCTGCGCGGCATCAACGTGTACGACGCCTTCATCGACGGAGCTAAAGAAGGCTTTGGCGTGGCGGTGGGCATCATCCCCTACCTGGTCGCCATGCTGGTGGCCATCGCCGCGTTCCGCGCCGCGGGCTTGATGGATTTGCTGATGGGCGCCATCACCGCAGGTGTCTCGGCGCTGGGCTTGCCGACCGATTTTCTGCCAGCGCTGCCGGTGGGACTGATGAAGGTGCTGTCCGGCTCCGGCGCGCGCGGGCTGATGGTGGACGTGATGCAGACCTACGGCGTCGACTCATTCGCCGGCAAGCTGGTCGCCATCATCCAGGGCTCGACCGAAACCACGTTCTACGTGCTGGCCGTGTACTTCGGCAGCGTCGGCGTCAAACACACGCGCCACGCACTGCCTTGCGCGCTGTTCGCCGACGCGGTCGGGCTGGTGGCGGCGGTGGGTGTGGCGTACGCGTTTTTTCGTTGAGTGGCGGGCAGTCCGTTCCGTGCGGATTGCTATATAAAGTCTAGCTGGCTGCTCAGATTCGACTAGGGCTGAAGCCTCATGTCATCCGCAATCAGTTGCCGTCTTTCAGCCGCAGCGCTGTCTCGTACAGCGTATTGCGCGGTGCGCCGGTGATCTCGGCCGCCAGCTTTACCGCGGTCTTCAAAGGCAGCTCGGCCAGCAGCAGGCGCAGCACGCGGTCGTCGTCGCCTTCTTCACTGGCGGCCTCAAACGGGTGCAGCACCAGCGCGAATTCGCCGCGCTGGCGTTGCGGGTCGGCGGCCAGCCAGGCGGGCAGGTCGGCGCAGGGCAGGGTGGTGATTTGCTCAAACTGCTTGGTCAGCTCGCGCCCGACGGTGATGCGGCGCTCGCCCAAAACGGCCAGCGCTTCGGCCAGTGCGCCGATGCGGTGCGGTGCCTCCAGCAGCACGACGGCGCGCGGCTCGGCCGCCAGGGCCTGCACGGCGTGGGCGCGCTCGCCGCTCTTGGCGGGCAGAAAGCCGGCAAACACGAAGTGCCCGTCGCCCGACAGCCCGGCCACGCTCAGCGCGGTGGCCACGCTGCTGGCTCCCGGCAGCGGCACCACGCGCCGCCCGGCCGCGGCGCAGGCGGCGGCCAGGCGCGCGCCCGGGTCGCTGATGGCGGGTGTGCCGGCGTCGCTGACGTAGGCCACGCGCTCGCCCGCTTGCAGGCGCGCCAGCACGGTCTGCGCGGCTTCCAGTTCGTTGTGTTCGTGCAGCGCGATGAGCGGTTTGCCGTCGATGCCGTAGGCGCGCAGCAGCTGCTGGGTGTGGCGCGTGTCTTCGCAGGCGATGGCGTCGACGCGGTCCAGCACGTGCAGGGCGCGCAAGCCGATGTCGGCCAGGTTGCCGATCGGCGTGGCGACCACGTACAGCGCGCCGGCTGGATAATCCTGGCCACCCGCCGCGGCGCGTGCGGCCGCCAGCGCCGGCAGGAAGTTGGCGGGGCCCAGGGAGGGTTCAGAGTTGGACATGTTTCATTGGCCTGGCGCTACAGGAATCTGCGCATGCCGCTATTGAATTGGAAGCGAAAGGTGACCACGCGCCAGTCCGGCGCGGCCGCGGAAGACGTGGCGCTGGCGCACTTGCAGGCGGCGGGCTTGAGCCTGGTGACGCGCAATTATCGAACGCCCGGTCGCGGCGGCGGCGAGATCGACCTGATCATGCGCGCGCCCGATGGCACGCTGGTCTTCGTTGAAGTGCGCGCGCGCCGCGGCACGGACAAGGGCGGCGCCGCGGCCAGCGTGGGTGCCATCAAGCAGCGGCGCATCGTGCTGGCAGCGCAGCATTACCTGATGCGCCTGCCCGCAGCGCCGCCTTGTCGCTTTGACGTGGTGGCGATCGACGGTGGCCAGATCAGCTGGCTGCCGGGCGCCTTCGACGCGGGCTGAGCATCCGGTCGCCGTAACGGGCGACAGGGCGTGCTTCCAAGTGCAACGTTGCTCCTAAATTTGCACCGAATTCGCGCCGCACAGGTATGATCGGCGCCGATGGTGGAACAACGCATTCAGCAGCAGTTCATCGACAGCGCCGACCTGTGCTATCAGTGGGCGCAGACGCTCGCGCGCCCGGTCATGGACGCGTTGCAGGCGCTGCTGGCCTGCGTGACCGGCGGCGGCAAGGTGCTGGTGTGTGGCAACGGCGCGTCCGGCGCACTGGCGCAGTACACGGCGGCCCTGATGATCGGTGGCATGGAACGCACCCGCCCCGAACTGCCGTGCGTGGCCCTGGGTTCGGATGCGGCGGCGTTGACCGCCGTTGCGCGGCGCGGTGAATTCGCTGACGTCTTTGCCGCCCAGGTGCGCGCGCTGGGGGCGCCGGGCGACGTGCTGCTGCTGATCACGTCGAACGGCAACACCGCTAACCTGGTGCGGGCCGCGCAGGCGGCGCACGACCGCGACATGGTTGTGGTGGCGCTGACGGGGCGGGGTGGCGGCGAGCTGGGCCGCATGCTGCGTGAAACCGATGTCCACGTGGGCGTGCCGCAGGAAAGCGTCGCCCGCATCCATGAGGCGCACCAGCTGGTGCTGCACTGCCTGTGCGATGGCCTCGATGTTGAATTGCTGGGTGAAGAGGAGAGTTCCGAATGAGCCAACGCTTGACTTCCGGGTGGCTGCGCACCGGCCTGCTGGCCGTGGCGCTGGGCGCCAGCGTGTCCGCCTGCGTCCCGGTCGCCCTGGTGGGCGGCGCTGTGGCTGGCGGCACCTTGCTGATGTCGGCCGACCGCCGCAGCGGTGACACGCAGACCGCCGACCGCAACATCGAAGCGGGTGCGCAAGAAGCCATCGTCAAGCTGTTGCCGGGCCGTGGCCATGTCAACATCAACAGCTACTACCGCAAGGTCCTGATCACCGGCGAAGTGCCCACCGCGCAGGACAAGCAGGCCGTTGAGGCCGCCATTCGCGCGCTGCCCAACGTGGCCACGGTGGTCAGCGACCTGGCCGTGATGCCCGACTCCAACGCGCTGCAGCGTTCCAACGACAGCCTGATCACCAGCAAGGTGCGCACGCGCCTGGTGGGCACCAACGGCATCCCGGCGGGCAGCGTCAAGGTCTTCACCGAGCGCGGTGCGACCTACATCATGGGCCGCCTGACGGCGGATGAAGCCCAGCGCGTCACCGACCTGGTGGCGCAGACCGATGGCGTGCAGCGCGTGGTGCGCGTGATCGACTTGGTGTCCGACGCCGCGGTGCGCGGCGGGACCGCCGCGAACGCGCCGGCCACGCCGGTCACCGACCCCGCGGTGCTGCCCAAGACGGGTGGCGAGGCCGCACCGGGCGTCGTGACCTCGCCGGTGACCCAGCCGAAGATCGAGCAGCCGCGCCAGCCGGTGCAGGTGCAGGAGCTGCCACCGCTTAAATAATAATAGCTGCCTGCGCAGATGCCAGTAAGGCTGGCGGGCTGTTGGACTTGAAATAGAACAAAAAGGGCGCCCAGGGCGCCCTTTTTGTGGACCGGGGTGGCCCGCGCTTCAGCGCAGGCGTTTGATCAGGCTGGACGTGTCCCAGCGCCCGCCGCCCATCTGCTGCACATCGGCATAGAACTGGTCGACCAGCGCCGTCACCGGCAGGCGCGCGCCATTGCGCTTGGCCTCGTCCAACACCAGGCCCAGGTCCTTGCGCATCCAGTCGACGGCAAAGCCGAAGTCGAACTTGTCCTGCACCATGGTCGGGCCGCGGTTGTCCATTTGCCAGCTTTGCGCCGCGCCCTTGCCGATGACCTGCAGCACCGCATCCATGTCCAGGCCAGAGCGCTGGCCAAACGCCACCGCTTCCGACAGGCCTTGCACCAGCCCGGCGATGCAGATCTGGTTGACCATCTTGGCCAGTTGGCCCGCGCCGCTGGGGCCCAGCAGCGTGAAGGCGCGCGAAAACGCCATGGCCACCGGCTTGACCGCTTCGAACGTGGCCGCGTCGCCACCGCACATCACCGTCAGCATGCCGTTCTGCGCGCCGGCCTGGCCGCCCGACACCGGCGCATCGATGAACTGCAGGCCGCGTGCGCGGGCGATCTCGTCCAGCTCGCGCGCCACCGTGGCCGACGCCGTGGTGTGGTCGACCAACACCGCACCGGGCGCCATGCCGGCAAAGGCGCCGGTGTCACCCAGCACCACCGAGCGCAAATCGTCGTCGTTGCCCACGCAGCAGAAAACGATGTCCGCGTCCTTGGCGGCCTGGGCTGGCGTGTCGGCGCTCTTGACCTTGCCTGCGCCTGCCAGACGGGCGCAGAACGCTTCCGATTTGCTAGCGTTGCGGTTGTAGACGGTGACCTCGTGCCCGGCCAGGGCGAGGTGGCCGGCCATCGGGAAACCCATCACGCCCAGGCCCAAAAAGGCAACGCGGCGCGCGGGGGTGGGCTCGTAGGTCTTGGCGTGGATGTCGGTATTCATGCCAGCCATTGTAGGAGTGCGTTGCGCGTGGCAGGCACGGGGGCTGCGCGCGCGTTCAGCGGTCGCGCAGCGCGCTGCGCGACCGGCGGCTTTGAACCGCCGGGTGACCCGATGAGGCGATCAGACGATCTGCAGGTGCTCGGTGCCGGCGGCCAGGTCCAGCGACTTGGCGCGCTTGCTCGTCAGCTTGATCTGCAGGCGCAGGTCGTTGGCCGAGTCGGCGTTGCGCAGCGCATCTTCGTAGCTGATCAGGTTGTCTTCAAACGCATCGAACAGCGCCTGGTCGAAGGTCTGCATGCCGAGCTCGCGGCTCTTCTTCATGATTTCCTTGATCTCGCCGACTTCGCCTTTGAAGATCAGGTCGGAGATCAGGGGGGAGTTCAGCATGATCTCCACCACCGCCGTGCGGCCCTTGCCGTCCTGCTTGCCGATCAGGCGCTGCGACACCAGGGCGCGCAGGTTCAGCGACAAGTCCATCAGCAGCTGCTGGCGGCGCTCTTCGGGGAAGAAGTTGATGATCCGGTCCAGCGCCTGGTTGGCGCTGTTGGCGTGCAGGGTGGCCAGGCACAGGTGACCGGTTTCGGCGAAGGCCACAGCGTGTTCCATGGTCTCGCGGTCGCGGATCTCGCCCATCAGGATGACGTCGGGCGCCTGGCGCAGCGTGTTCTTCAGCGCGGCTTCCCAGTCTTCGGTGTCCAGGCCCACTTCGCGCTGCGTGACGATGCAGTTCTTGTGCGGGTGCACGAATTCGACCGGGTCTTCCACCGTGATGATGTGGCCCTGCGAATTGACGTTGCGCCAGTCGACCATGGCGGCCAGCGTGGTCGATTTACCCGAGCCGGTTGCGCCGACCAGAATGGTCAGGCCGCGTTTGCTCATCGCCACTTCTTTCAGGATCTGCGGCATGCCCAGCGTGTCGATGGTCGGCAATTCCTGTGGAATCACCCGCATCACCATGCCCATCTGGCCTTGCTGCACGAAGGCGTTGCAGCGGAAGCGGCCAATGCCGGCCGGAGAAATGGCGAAGTTGCATTCCTTCGTGCGTTCGAACTCGGCGGCCTGCTTGTCGTTCATGACCGAGCGCACCAGCGCCAGCGTGTGGGCGGGCGTCAGGTTCTGCGACGACACCTTGGTGACCTTGCCGTCCACCTTGATGGCGGGCGGGAAGTCGGCGGTGATGAACAGGTCGCTGCCCTTGCGGGTGAGCATCAGCTTGAGCAGGTCGTTGATGAACTTGCTGGCCTGATCGCGTTCCATGGTCGGGGCCTTCCTGCGACTTCAGTGGGTCGCAAATGCTATTGTTTCGGTAGCTGGCCGCGCAGATGGCTGTAGCGCAGCCGGCCGATAATGCTTGAAATCAGCCGGGGAAGTTCTCGGGAATCTTCGCCTTGCCGCGCGCCTCAGCCGGGCTGATGATGTTGCGGCGGACCATCTCGGTCAGGTTCTGGTCGAGGGTCTGCATGCCCGCGCCGTTGCCGGTCTGGATGGCGGAATACATCTGCGCGACCTTGGCTTCACGGATCAGGTTGCGGATGGCGGGCGTGCCGATCATGATCTCGTGCGCGGCGACGCGGCCGTCACCGGCCTTGGTCTTGCACAGCGTCTGCGAGATCACGGCCTGCAGCGATTCCGACAACATCGCGCGCACCATTTCTTTTTCTTCGGCCGGGAACACGTCAATGATCCGGTCGATCGTCTTGGCGGCCGACGAGGTGTGCAGCGTGCCAAACACCAGGTGGCCGGTTTCGGCGGCGGTCATGGCCAGGCGAATCGTTTCGAGGTCGCGCATCTCGCCCACCAGGATCGCGTCCGGGTCTTCGCGCAGGGCCGAGCGCAGCGCGTTGGAGAAGCTGTGCGTCATCGGGCCGACTTCGCGCTGGTTGATCAGGCACTTCTTGGATTCGTGCACGAATTCGATCGGGTCTTCCACCGTCAGCACGTGGCCGTATTCCATCTCGTTGAGGTGGTTGACCATGGCCGCCAGCGTGGTCGACTTGCCCGAGCCCGTGGGGCCCGTCACCAGCACCAGGCCGCGCGGCTTGAGCGCCAGGTCGCCAAAAATCTTGGGCGCGTTCAGCTGCTCCAGCGTCAGGATCTTGCTGGGAATGGTCCGCAGCACGCCCGCGGCGCCGCGGTTCTGGTTGAAGGCATTGACGCGGAAGCGCGCCAGGCCTTCAATCTCGAACGAGAAGTCCACCTCCAGGTTTTCTTCGTACACCTTGCGCTGGGTGTCGTTCATGATGTCGTAGAGCATCGCGAAGACCTGTTTGTGGTCCAGCGGGTCCACGTTCAGCCGCCGCACGTCGCCGTGCACACGGATCATGGGGGGCAGACCCGCCGACAGGTGAAGGTCGGATGCTTTGTTTTTGACGCTGAACGCCAGCAGTTGCGTGATGTCCACGGTGCCTCTCGTAAACCTGAAAAAGGGGTGGTTGCAGTTTGATACGCTCCAGGCATTATGACGACGATCGAGGGTAATCTCCAACACGTCCGTGCCCGTATCGCCACAGCCTGTGCCGCTGCCGGGCGCAACGTGGAAGATGTCACGTTGCTGGCGGTATCCAAGACGTGGGGCGCTGACGCCGTGCGCGCCGCTTGGGCAGCCGGCCAGACCGCCTTTGGCGAAAACTACGTGCAAGAAGCCGTGGCGAAGATCGCCGCCCTGCGCGACTTGCCCCTGCAGTGGCACTGCATCGGCCCGCTGCAAAGCAACAAAACCCGCGTGGTGGCCGAGCATTTCGACTGGGTCCACACCGTGGACCGCCTGAAGATCGCCGAGCGGCTGTCCGGGCAGCGCCCGGACGGCTTGGCGCCCTTGGACGTGTGCATCCAGGTCAACATTGACGGCGGCCCCAGCAAATCCGGCGTGGCGCCGGCGGAGGTCCTGGCGCTGGCGCGGGCTGTGGCGCGGTTGCCACGGTTGCGTCTGCGCGGGCTGATGACCATTCCCGACGTCACTTCAGATTTGATAGCTGCCCACGCAATCCACTCTAGGGCCAGAGCCCTGTTTGACCAGTTAAATCACGAAGGACTGGCGCTGGACACCTTGTCGATGGGCATGAGCGCCGACCTGGAGCCCGCCATCGCCGCCGGCGCGACGATGGTGCGGGTCGGCTCGGCCATCTTCGGCACCCGTCCGCCCAAGGGCTGAGGGCGGTGCGGGGCCGCGCCGCGCTGCGAGGTCAGCGGAAGATGACGGTGCTGTGCCCGTTCAGCAGTACGCGGTGCTCGCTGTGCCACTTCACGGCGCGGGCCAGCACCTGGCTTTCGGTGTCACGGCCGCGGGCGGTCAGGTCTTCCACGGTGTCGGTGTGGTCGGCGCGGGCCACGTCCTGCTCGATGATCGGGCCTTCGTCCAGATCGGCCGTCACGTAGTGCGCGGTGGCGCCGATCAGCTTCACGCCGCGGTCGTGCGCCTGGTAATACGGCTTCGCGCCCTTGAAGCTCGGCAGAAAGCTGTGGTGGATGTTGATGGCGCGCCCGGCCAGTTGGCGGCACATGTCGTCCGACAGGATTTGCATGTAACGCGCCAGCACCACCAGCTCGGCGCCCTCGGCTTCGATGATTTCCAGCTGGCGCGCCTCGGCCTGCGCCTTGTCGCCCTTGGCCATGGCGATGTGGTGGAAGGGCACGTTGTAGCTGGCGGCCAGCTGGTAAAAGTCGCGGTGGTTGCTGACGATGGCGCGGATGTCCAGCGGCAGCAGGCCCGACTTCCAGCGGAACAGCAGGTCGTTCAGGCAATGGCCTTCGCGGCTGACGAAGATCACGGTGCGCATCGGTGCGCCCTTGGCGTGCAGGCCCCAGGTCATGCCAAAGGGCTCGGCGAACGTCGCCAGGGCGGTGCGCAGCGCGTCGGCCGAGGGCTCGTCGCAGCTGAACTGCACGCGCATGAAGAACAGGCCGCTGTCGACGTCGTTGAACTGCGCCGCTTCTTCGATGTTGCCGCCGCGCTCCAGCAAAAAGCCGGTGACCGCGTGAACGATGCCGCGCCGGTCCTGGCACGACAGGGTGAGAACGTAGGTGTGTGACATGGGCCGGCATTGTCGCAGGGCGGCCCCGACGCGGCTCAGCCCGCAGGCGCGCGGGGCGGCCGGCGCAAGCCCAGCAGGCGGCCGGCCAGCCGGGTCAACTCGGCCACCATCTCGTCGGGCGACAGGCGCCCGTCCGGGCGGTACCAGTGGTACAGAAAGCCGGGCAAGCTGCAGGCGGCCTGGGCGGCGACGCGGGTTTCGTCGAAGTCGAAGTGGCCTTCGCGCCGGCCCTGCTCCAGCAGCGCACACAGCCGTTCATAGAAATGGTCGGCCACCTTTTTCTGCGCGGCGCGGTATTCCGGGCGGTACACCTGCGGCTCGCGGTAGAAGAAGAACGCCGCCGGGTGGTGCGAGATGGTGGCGCGGATCAGCCGCTCCAGCCCGGCCATCACCTTTTCGTGTGCGGGGCGAGCGTCGTCCGCGGCGAAGTCCATGCTGGTGAAGCAGTCCACCGCCGGCGTCCACGACAGGGTCTCGAAGATCTCCTGCTTGTTACGGAAGTAGTAGTAGACGTAGGGTTTTGTTACGCCCAGCGCGCTGACGATCTGCTCCATCGTGGTTTGCGCATAGCCCTGCTCGTGGAACAGGCGCTCGGCCGTGGCAAGGATGCGTTCGCGCTTGGCGTCGGTGCCAGCAGTGGCGGCCTTCTGGCGGCCGCTGGCGCTGGCGGCGCGGGGCTTCAGGGTTTTCACGTGGGTTGTCGCTCAAGTTCTACCGGAGGGTAGCATTGTTCTACCGAACGGTATATATTGCGCCAACAACAGCATGGGCGTCAGCGCATTGTGCCTGCGCCCCACCGTCTGGAGACACGCTTGTCCGCCGATCAGCCCCTGCACGAATACCTGCGCGCCAACGCCCGCCAACGCCCTGACCAGGCGGCCGTGATCTGGTACGGCCACGCCATCACCTGGCGCGAGCTGGACGACTGGAGCGACGCGTTGGGTGCTCACCTGCAGGGCATTGGCGTGGCGCAGGGCGACCCGGTCGCGCTGTTCATGAACAACTGCCCGCAGTACATCGTGGCGCACTACGCCATCCAGAAGATCGGCGCCATCGTCTGCCCCTGCGGCCCGCTGAACAAGGCGCACGAGCTGCAGTACCAGCTGGATGACCTGGGCGCGCGCGTCATCATCGCCGCCGACAACCTGCTGCCCATCGTCGATCAGGTGCGCGCCGACACTGCGCTGACCCATGTACTGGCCGCGCGCTATGGCGAGCTACTGCCGGCCGAGCCGGACCTGCCCGTGCCACCGGAAATCCAGGGCGCGCCCGCGCCGCTGCCGCCCGGCTGTGGCGACATGCTGCAGATCGCCCGCACCGGCGCGCAAGCCGGCGTGCGCCCCACACCCGTTGCCATCAGCATGGACGACGTCGCGCTGATGACCTACACCAGCGGCACCACCGGCCTGCCCAAGGGCGCGATGCTGAGCTTTGGCAACGCCTTGTTCAAGACCCGTGTCACGGTCGGCAACTTCGGCTTGACGCCGGACAGCCTTGCGCTATCCATCGCACCGCTGTACCACATCGCCGGCATGCTGATGGGCGTCAATCTGCCCATATACGCGGGCACCACGCAAGTGCTGCTGTTCCGCTTTGACCCGGCCACCGTGCTGCAGGCCATTGCCCAGTACCGCGTGACGCACTGGTATTCCATCGCGCCCATGAACGTGGCCTGCATGCAGGTGCCGGGCGCCGAGCGGTTTGACCTGCGCAGCTTGCAGCGCAACCCAAGCACCAGCTTTGGCATCAGCTTCACCGAAGCGCTGGCCAGGCAGTGGGAAGCCTTCACCGGTGGGCCTTGCGTGTCGCACGAAGCCGCGTACGGCCTCAGCGAAACCCACACCATGGACAGCGGCATGCCGCACGATGCCATCCGCTGGGGCACGCACGGCAAACCCATGCCGGGCGTGACGATCCGCATCGTCGACCCTGAAACGGGTGTGGAAAAGGCGGCCGGCGAGGTGGGCGAGATCACGCTGCGTTCGCCCGGCAACTTCAAAGGCTACTGGAAGAAGCCCGAGGCCACCGCCAAGACGCTGAAAGACGGCTGGGTCTGGACCGGCGACATGGGCAAGCTGGACGCCGAGGGATATCTGACCTTCATCGGCCGCACCAAGGAAATGATCAAGGTGTCGGGCTACAGCGTGTTTCCGGAGGAGGTGGAAACCATCCTCATCAAACACCCGGCGATCGCCCAGGCGGCGGCGCTGGCCGAGCCCGATGCCGAGAAGGGCGAGGTGGTCAAGGCCTTCATCGTCACCAAGGCCGGCGCCAGTCTGACGGCCGACGAACTGGTCGTCTGGTGCCGCGACAACATGGCGCCCTACAAAGTGCCGCGCCATGTGCGCTTCATCGATGCGTTGCCCGCGACGGGCTCAGGCAAGGTACTGCGCCGCCTGCTGAAGGACGCGGCCTGAGCCAGGCCCGGCCGACCGAATTGCACGCCTCACGCCCACGCGACGCCCGTCGCCGCGAAAGGAGCCGCGCGCCGCCCGATCTTCACCCGCCCCAACATGGCAGCGCCGTGCGTGCGTGCGTTGCCGCACCCTTTGACCGAACCGCGTTGCCCGCCCAACACACCCATTCCAAGAATCCAGGAGACGAGAGATGAAACTGAAACACTTGCTGGCCACCAGCGCCTTGTTGGCCGCCATGCCTTTCGGCGTGGCCCATGCCCAGACCGGCCAGACCGTGAAGATCGGTGTGCTGAACGACCAGGGCGGCCCGTACTCCAGCATCACCGGCCCCGGTGCCGTGGCGGCCGCGCGCCTGGCCATTGAAGACGCCGGCGGCACGCTGTTCGGCAAGCCGATCGAGCTGGTGTCGGCCGATCACCAGCACAAGCCCGACGTGGGCTCGGCCATCGCGCGCCGCTGGTACGACGCCGAGGGCGTGGGCGCCATCTTCGACATCTACAACTCCGGCGTCGCGCTGGCGGTGCAGAAGCTGGCCGAAGAAAAGAACAAGATCGTGGTGTCGACCGTGAACACGCTGGACATCACCGGCAAGTCCTGTTCGGCCAACGGCATGCAGTGGGGCGCGGACAGCTACGCGCACTCCAACATCACCGTGAAAGGCGCGTACAAGGGCAAGCCCGAGTCCTGGTACTTCATCACCGTGGACTATTCGGCTGGCCACAGCATGGAAAAAGCCGCACGCACGGCGATCGAGGCCGGCGGCGGCAAGTTTTTGGGCGCGGTGCGCTACCCGCTGGGCTCGACGGATTTCAGCTCCTATCTGCTGCAGGCGCAGGCGTCCAAGGCCGACGTGGTGGCGCTGATCGGTGGCGGCACGGACTTGCTCAACGGCATCAAGCAGGCCGATGAGTTCCAGATCCGCAAGACCAAACAGCGCTTGATCCCGTTCTCGTTCTCGACCGCCGACGCGGTCGCCTTGGGCAATAAGACCACGGCCGGCTTCCCGCTGGTGCTGAGCTTCTACTGGGACGAGTCGCCCGCCACGCGCACCTGGACCGAGCGCTTCCGCAAGGTCAACGGCGGCAAGCTGCCGACCGACCTGCAAGCCAACGTCTACAGCGCGGTGCTGCACTACCTGAAGGCGGTGAAGGCCGCCGGCACCACCGACACCAAGGCGGTTTTGGCCAAGATGAAGGAAATGCCCGTGACCGACTTCTACACTGCCGGCGCGCACATCCGTGAAGACGGCCGCCTGATGCGCCAGATGCTGTACGCCGAGGTGAAGGCGCCCGAGCAGATGAAGAACAAGGACGACCTGATCAGCGTGGTCAAAAAGTTCTCGGGCGAAGAGTCCTTCATGCCGCGCGCGCTCAGCGAGTGCCCGCTGATCAAGAAGTAAGCCCGGCACCCAGGGCCTGCCGCACCCCGTTCTGGTGGATGCGGCAGGCTTCGAGAGTTTTAAGCGAAATCGGCCTCTGGCCCTACAACTGCCTGCGCAGACAGCTACTCCAAAGATAGCAAATCCATGACCTCTCCCACCTTCCACAAAGTCTTGATCGCCAACCGGGGCGAGGTCGCGGTGCGCCTGATCCATGCCCTGCGCGATGCCGGCATCGCCAGCGTGGCGATCTACGCGCAAGACGACGCGCAGGCCTTGCACGTGCAGCTGGCTGACGAGGCCGTGGCGCTGGCCGCCAGTGGACCGGCCGCCTATCTGGACGCGGCCGCCGTCATCGCCATCGCCCGCGCAAAGGGCGTGGACGCCGTGCACCCGGGCTGGGGCTTCTTGAGCGAGCAGGCCGACTTCGCCCGCGCCTGCGCCGACGCTGGCCTGGTCTTCATTGGCCCGCAGCCGGAGCAGCTGGCGCTGTTTGGCGACAAGGCGCGCGCCCGCGCGCTGGCGGCCGAGCACGGTGTGCCCTGCATGCCTGGCATCGACCACGGCGTGTCGCTGCAAGAGGCCGAGGCCTTCTTCGCCGAACAAGCGGCCGACGGCGCCGCCATGATCATCAAGGCCGTGGGCGGCGGCGGCGGCCGCGGCATGCGCGTGGTGGAGCGCGCCGAAGACGTCGCGCCCAGCTGGACGCGCTGCCGCTCCGAAGCCAAGGCCGCCTTCGGCGTTGAAGGCGTGTACGTCGAGCGCTTCATGCCGCGCGCGCGCCACATCGAGGTGCAGGTGATTGGCGATGGCGCACAGGTCGTCGCCCTGGGCGAACGCGAATGCACCTTGCAGCGGCGCTTTCAGAAGCTGGTGGAAATCGCCCCCAGCCCGACCCTGCCCGACGCGCTGCGCCAGCAGATCAGCGAGGCCGCGCTGCGCATGGCGCGCGCCGTCGGCTACCGCAGCCTGGGCACGTTTGAATTCCTGGTGGATGACAGAGCACTCGAGCCGACGCCGGGCCGCCCCAAGGCGGCGAGCGCCCCCGCGGGGAGCGTGGGGGCCATATCCTTGCCCTTCGTCTTTATCGAAGCCAACGCGCGCCTGCAGGTCGAACACACCATCACCGAAGCCGTCACAGGCCTGGACCTGGTGCAGCTGCAACTGGGCGTGGCGCAAGGCCGCACGCTGGCCGACTTGGGCCTGGCGCCCGGCACGCCCGTGCCCATGCGCGGCCACGCGATCCAGTGGCGCATCAACGCCGAAACGCTGACGGCGGACGGCCAGGCGCGGCCGGCCAGCGGCAGCCTGCAGCGCTTTGATTTGCCCAGCGGCCCGGGCGTGCGCGTGGACACGCACGGCCGCGCCGGGCTGGCGCCGTCGCCGCATTACGACACGCTGCTGGCCAAGCTGATCGTGCACCACCCCGCCGCCGACTTTGGCGCGGCGCTGCGCCGGTCGCAGCGCGCGTTGGCCGAATTTGGCATTGCCGGCGTCGCCACCAACCTGCCGCTGCTGCGCGCCCTGGCCGACCGGCCCGAGACCGCAGCCAACGCCGTCGACAACCGTTTTGTCGAGCGCGAGCTGCCCAGCCTGCTGGACGCCGCGCAGGCCTTCGCCGACGCCAGCACACCCGCGCCCAGCGCCGCCACGCCAGCCGCTGCCGTGACCGAAGCCGAGCCGACCGACGGCACGGCGCTGGTGCGCGCGCCCATGGCCGCCAAGCTGGTGGCTTGGGAAGTGGACGTGGGCGACGTTGTGCCCGCTGGCGCGCAGCTCGGCGTACTGGAGGCCATGAAGATGGAGCACCTGCTGCACGCGCCTAGCGCCGGTCGCGTGCTGGCCTTGCTGGCGCAGCCGGGCGACTTTCTGGTTGAAGGCCAGGCGCTGGTGCGGCTGGAGCCGGTCGACGCCGTGCACAGCGCGGCCGAGGCCGAACAGGCGCTGGACCTGGACACGCCGCGCGCCGACCTGCAGCGCGTGATCGACCGCCACGCCTTCACGCTGGACGCCAACCGCCAGGCCGCGATGGCCAAGCGCCAGGCGCAGGGCGGCCGCAGCGCGCGCGCCAACATCGCCGACCTGTGCGAGTTGAACGATGCTATCGATACAGAAGCTGGCCGCGCAAGCGTGACGCCGGCCAGAAGCGGAAACTTCATTGAATACGGGGCGTTGGCGATTGCCGCGCAGCGCACACGCCGCACGCTGGAAGACCTGGTCGCCAACACGCCGGCCGACGGCATGGTGACCGGCGTCGGCAGCGTGAACGAAAAGCTGTTCGGCCCCGAGCGCTCGCGCTGCGCCATCATGGCCTACGACTACACCGTGCTGGCCGGCACGCAGGGCTGGCGCAACCACCACAAGAAGGACCGGCTGCTGAAGGTGGCACACCAGCTGCGCATCCCGCTGGTGCTGTTTGCCGAAGGCGGCGGCGGTCGCCCGGGCGATGTCGACATGCCGATCCTGGCGGGCTTGAACAACCACACCTTCAGCGACTTTGCCGCGCTGTCTGGCGTGGTGCCGGTGGTCGGCATCGTGCACGGCCGCTGCTACGCCGGCAACGCTGCGCTGCTGGGCTGCTGCGACACCATCATCGCCACGCGCGCCAGCAACATCGGCATGGGCGGCCCGGCCATGATCGAAGGCGGCGGCCTGGGCACCTTCGCACCCGAGCAGATCGGCCCGTCGGCCGTGCAAAGCGCCAGCGGCGTGATCGACGTGCTGGTGCAGGACGAGGCCGAAGCCGTCGCCGTGGCGCGCCAGTACCTCAGCTATTTCCAGGGCGCGGTGGCGGACTGGCAGTGCGGCGACCAGCGCCTGCTGCGCCACGCGATTCCCGAAAACCGCCTGCGCGTGTACGACGTGCGCGCCGTGCTGCGCGGGCTGTTTGACAGCGGCAGCTGGCTGGAGCTGCGCGCCGGCTTTGGCGCCGGCATGGTCACCGGTCTGGCGCGCGTGGAAGGGCGCCCGGTCGCGGTGCTGGCCAACAACCCGCACCACCTGGGCGGCGCCATCGACCCCGACGCGGCCGACAAGGCGGCGCGCTTCATGCAGCTGGCCAACGCGCACGGCCTGCCGATCGTGGCGCTGGTCGACACCCCGGGCTTCATGGTCGGCCCGGAGATCGAAACGCAGGCCCAGGTGCGCCACACCAGCCGCATGTTCATGATCGCCTCGCACCTGCGCGTGCCCTACTTCGCCATCGTTCTGCGCAAGGGCTACGGCCTGGGCGCGCAGGCGATGACGGCGGGCGGTTTTGATGCGCCGGTCTTCAACGTCGCCTGGCCGACCGGCGAGTTCGGGGCCATGGGGTTGGAAGGCGCGGTGCGCCTGGGCTTCCGCAAGGAGCTGGAAGCCGTGCCCGCCGGCCCGGAGCGCGACGCGCTGTTCGACCAGTTGTTGGCCAAGCAGTACGCCAACGGCGAAGCGATGGCGATGGCGCAGACGCTGGAGATCGACGCCGTGATCGACCCGGCCGACACACGCGCCTGGCTGACGCGCGGCCTGGACGCTTGCACCGCGCCGCTGGGGCCGACCAAGCCCTTTGTCGATGCCTGGTAAGCCGGTCGCGCGCCGCCGTGTCGGCGTCGTCTGACATGTTGTGGCGCGCACGCATCAGCGTGGGCGCGCGTGCGGGTACTTTCCCTGAGGCGGCAACGCCTGTGCACCCATCTTTGCAATCGGTTTGCACAGGCTTGACACGGCGCGCGCACCATGAGGTCATCGCCACTTCGTGAAAGGACGCGAACCATGACGACGACCACCCGCATTTCCCGCCGCGCGGCCCTGATGGCCGCCACCGCCTTGTCGGTGGGTGCGCTCACCCTGGGCGCTGCCAGCACCGCCCATGCCCAGGCCTACATCAACGTGCAGATCGGCCCGCCGCCGCCGCCTGCGCAGGTTTATGTGCCGCCACCCCGAGTCGGCTACGTGTGGGCGCCGGCGCACTACGAATACCGCCACGGCAACTATGTGTGGACGCGCGGCTACTGGATGCGTGATCGCCCGGGCTACGCCTATTCGCCGCCCAGCTGGCAGCGCCGCGGCAACGGCTGGGCCTACCAGGCCGCGCGTTGGGACCGCAGCCCGGTGCCCGCCTACGCCAACGGCCCGCGCTGGCGTGACCGCGACCGCGACGGTGTGCCGGACCGCTACGACCGCCGCCCCGGCCGCGCCGACAACCGCGGTGACCGTGACCGCGACGGCGTGCCCAACCGCTACGACCGTCAGCCGGACAACCCATACCGCCGCTGATGCGGTGCCCCCCGCGCGCGGGCCGACCGCGCCGCGAGGGGCCGTCCCTCCATCCACCCGATTCGCCGGGCCTGCGCGCCCGGCGTTTTCATGGGCGCTTGCGGATGCTCGGCAGCCAGCGCTAGCGCGCAGCGGCGCCGGGCGGGCGGAACGCGGCGCAGTGGTCGCGCGGCGGCACCGGCGGGGTCGGCCAGCGCAGGTCGGCGCCGGTGTCTTGGGTGGAATTTGCTGCGTTTTCAGGAGCTGCTTGCGCAGATTCCGCCTGGGCTGAAAGCACTTTTGTTTGCATACCACTGGGCAGATGCGCTGGCACGCCCAGGCCACGCTGCACGTGACCGTTGCCGGCGATCAACAGCACCGTGCGACCCGGTTGGCGCGCGGCAGCCAGCGTGTCGGCCATGGCATGGTCGCGCGCGATCTGGATGCGCGTCATGGGGCGAATCTGAGTGTCGGGTAATGCGTTGCAGTGGCCTTCGCGGATGCGGCGTTCCTGTTCGGCCAGCATCGCTGGCGGCAGGCGTGCGTCGAGAGAGGCGTCTTGCATGGCCGCACGCATGTCGGCGCGCGGCAGGTTGGCGCCCAGCACCGGCACGCCGGCGCGCACGGCGGTCATGACGACCGGCCCGTAGGTCTTCCACGGCCAGCCGGCGTCGTCCCAGGCCAAGGCGCGGCGCACCTGGGCGGCGCTGGCGTCGCGCGGCAGGCCGGCGGTGCTGTGGCCGCGCTCGGCCATCTCTAGGGCAACGGCGGACAGGGTGCCCCGGTCGGCCAGCCACTGCACGATTTGGCGCTGCAGCTGCTGGTGCTCGGGCGCGTCGTGCTGCTCACCCAGCAGCCAGGCGTCGGCCGGCAGCAGGGGGGCGAGGCGGGCCGTTTCGTCGGGGGACAGCGGCGTTGGCGGGGACGTGGCACAGCCGCTGAGCGCGGCGCCCAGCAGCGCCGCCAGGGCCAGACGCAGGACGGGGCGGGTCATGCGGGCATGGTACCCGCGGGCCAGCGGCGCCCGGCCGGCGCGGCGGGTTCAGGCGGAGGGCGGTGTTGGCGGTCAGACGGTGGCGCAGAGCCGCCACGCGCTGGCATCCGCTGGCGTTGAGCGGTGCGGTGTCTTGCGGGTGCGCGTGCTCCGTCTGATCTCGATTCAAGAAAAATCGCCTGCTGGCCTTACAGCCATCAGCGCAAGCAGCTATCAAAAATGTAGTAATTGACGCGCAATACCGGCACCGCTCGGCCCATGAAAAAACCCGCCGGATGGCGGGTTGATTGGGCGACGGGCGCTGGCAGGCGGTGCGTGCCGCCAGCGGCCAATGGCGCCAGGTCAGTGCACCACCACCGGGTTCTGCGCCAGCTCGGCGTAGCCTTCCAGGGTGTCTTCCACTTCTTCCTGCGTGGGTGTGCTTTCCTGCCAGGCGGCAATGCGCTGCTGGAACATTTCCGCCCACAGACCGTCCAGGTACACCTCTTTGCCGGAGCGCTTGTCCACGATCTCGAATCCGTGGCGCGCCAGCGCTGGTGTACCCGCGGGCAGGTCGGCGCTGTCGGGCGCCTCTGGCAGCAGGTGGACGACCGCGAAGCTGTCGGAGTCGTAGAGCGTGTTCATCGTGGGTGTGAGCCTTTCTCGCTAGGGCGCGAACCATTCGCACCCCGTACAGATAAGAACGCACGAGCCGTATTCAAGGTGTACGCAAGCGCCTACACCGCCTGTCAGCCGAGGGCTTTGCGCCCCTGGGGTGCGAAAAAAGCCCGAATAGGCCGCATTTCACGGCGGATTCGAGAGATTTTGTAAGCTGTGCTCCACCACGTCGCCCTGCGGGCCGGTGGTGCGCAGGCGCGCCGGCAGGTACTGCAGCGGCCGCGCCAGCCAGAGGGTGACGCTGGCCTCGTACGGACGGGTCGCCGCGTGGTGCAGCACGGCGCAGGGCACCGGCTGATCGCCGACGGTCAGCGTTTCGTCGTCCAGCACGGTCCATTGCCAGGCATCGGCGTCGCGCGGGCCCGCCGTTTGCAGGGTGATTTGAGCACCCGGTGGGTAGCGGCCGGGCGTGGCGGCCAGCAGTGCGCCCAACTGCAGCACGGCGCTCAGGCGGTCCTGACCGCCGGGCGCCCAGGGCACGTCGGGCGTGTTGGCGCTGAAGCGGATGCGGCCGCCCGCGGCGTCGAAATGGGCGGCGCGTTCGCTGCGCGCCCTGTCGGCAAAGCGCTCGGGCATCAAGCCGGTGGCGCTCACGCTGCCTTGGCTGCGCCAGGCGTGGGTGCGCTGCGACGTGTCGCCTTCGGTGTGCCAGGCGGCTTCGTAGCGCCCGCCGTTCGGGCGCCAGTCCAACGTGGAGCGTGCCGCGTACGGCAAACCGCGTGCCGTGCCTGAGACGGCGTAGCTCAGTGTGGCGGCGTCGGGCAGTTGGACGAGGGGCAAGTCGGCGGGCGCTGTTGGGGGTGCTGCGGGGCGCGCCTGGGGTGCGTCGGCCGCTTCTGAGGGGGGATGGCTGCTTTCAGCGGGCTGCGTTGCCGGTGCGGGGCCGGGGTCGACCGCGCCGACCGCTCGCCGCGGCGCGTCGGTTGACGGCGCAGAACGGGTCCCGTGTGTGCGGGCCAACGGCCGGGGCTTGCTGGCGGTGGGCCGGGCGGGCGCAAGGGGTAAGGCGCGACGGCGCGGCGCCGCCAGCGTCGGTGTGGAAGCCGGTCCTGGCGCCGAGAAGGTGTCCGCGGATGTTGCCGCCGCAGCCGCCAGGTCGGCGTCGGGCGCGGTTGGCAGCGTCACCGCCCGCGTCGACCAGGCCCGCACGGCGGGTTGCCCGCTGTCCAGCCGTCGCGGCGGTGCCAGCGTGGTCAGCACCAGCGCGTGCGCCAGCAACACGAGCGCGACCAGCCGCCACCAGGGCGGCGATGGGCGAAGGGGCGCGGCGATGGACATGTGGCGTCGGCGGAGGTGGCGAGCGCTGCACAGAACGGCGGCCCGGACGTCCGAGCCTCCGCTGGTCGGTGATCGGCTGGTCCGTAAGTCACCCGTCATCCTGTGACGATGCGCATCCCCTGTATCATTTTCTGCTTATGTGGCGGCGCTCACCAGCCGCGTTTTTCACGGTACGGCGGCGCCCGTGCCGCCGGGCACCCACGCATTCCCTCATGAAACTGGCCACTTTGAAAGACGGCTCGCGCGACGGTCAGCTGATCGTCGTCTCGCGCGACCTCGGCACCGCGCATTTCGCCACCGGCATCGCCTTGCGATTACAGCAAGCACTGGACGACTGGAACTTCATCGCGCCGCAGCTGCAGGATGTGTCCGACGCGCTCAATCAGGGCCGCGCGCGCCACGCCTTCCCGTTCGACCCCGCGCAGTGCATGGCGCCGCTGCCGCGCGCCTACCAATGGCTGGACGGCTCGGCCTATTTGAACCACGTCGAGCTGGTGCGCGCCGCGGGCGGCAGCGACGTGCCCGAGCGCTTCTTCACCGAGCCGTTGATGTACCAGGGCGGCAGCGACGACCTGCAAGGCCCCTGCGACGACATCCTGTTCAGCGACGAAGCCTTCGGTATCGACTTCGAGGCCGAACTGGCTGTCATCACCGGCGACGTGCCCATGGGCGCCACGCCCGACGAAGGTCTGGACGCCGTGCGCCTGCTGATGCTTGCCAACGACGTCAGCCTGCGCCACCTGATCGCGGGCGAGGTCGAAACGCGTCTGGGCCTGGTGCAGGGCAAGCCGGCCACGGCCTTCGGCCCGGTCGCCGTCACCCCCGACGAGCTGGGCGAGACCTGGCAGGACGGGCGCGTGCACCTCACCGTGCAAACCAGTTGGAACGGCCGCAAGGTCGGGATGTGCGACGCCGGGCCGGACATGCGCTTTCACTTCGGCGAGTTGATCGCGCATGCCGCTCGCACCCGCCGCCTGCGCGCCGGCACCATCGTCGGCAGCGGCACGGTCAGCAACCCGGGTGTCGAACAGAACGGCCGCCGCGAGTGGCCCAAGGGCTACGGCTGCATCGCCGAAAAGCGCGCCATGGAAATCCTGCAGGACGGCCAAGCGCAGACCGACTACATGAAGTTCGGCGATCGCGTGCGCATCGAGGTGCTTGGGCGCGATGGGCAGACGGTGTTCGGGGCGATTGAGCAGAAGGTCGAGCAGTACCCGGAGCAGTCGTAGAGACCGCCAGGTGCTCGTCCGGGCTGCTCAATAAGCCGGTACTGCGCCCGTCTTGGCTGGGACGCCGTTGATCGCTGGACGCGGCGCTTTGCGCGCAGCGGCTGCCTTGATTTCGTTCACAAATGCCTGTTTCCAAAAAGGCTCGCGGGTGCCTTGGACCAGCTGGGGCCAAAAGCCAAAAACCAGGGAGCGTTCGCCGCGAACGATCAAGCCGTAGTTGCTCTCACCACCGACAGGCCGCCGCAGCAACCAATCGCGCAGCAGGCGCAATTTCGCGCGCACACCATGGGCTGGCGTGGGCAGCAACTTGGCTGCCAGCTCGAAGCCAGGTTGGGCTTCAAGTATGGCGTGGTTGGCGTACGACTTGCCGCCCATATCGACGGTGCGGCGCTCGCCTTGGTAGGCGAAGCTCGCTGGCCGCTGGTCCCAATAGATGCTCTTGATGCCAAACACGGCGTGCAACCAATCGTCGGTAGGCCTGCCGTCGTCGCTGAACTCACCCAGCCGAAGATCCTGGATCAGCACACCGCCTGCTTCCCAGTAGGCTTTCAACTGCGCCTTGACCTCGGGTGGCAAGGCCGCTTGGTGAGGCACCATGACAGCGTCGAACTGCCGCCGGAGGGTCTGCGCACCTTCGCGCAGCAGCTTTTCTCCAAACACCGAAACGGCGACGTCGGGCGTTTGTGACAGGGTCGTGTACGCCTCGACCAAGGCGTCCTGGTGGATGTTGCGCCCATGCGAGCGCTCACCATGCCAGAAATAGAAATTCGACTTGGACGAAAACAAGCCAATCCGGGTCGATTTCGATTTCTCAGGCGCGGCCTTCGGCGGCGCGATTTTGATTTGGCGCATCAAATCAAAATCGACCGCTGAAGACAGGTTCGCTGAGCGAGGGACTTGAAACCCTCCCAGCTCGTATCCCACCACTTCCGGTATGGCAAGTGAGGACTCAATGGTTTGGCGAATGGTGGGAAGCAGGGCTTCGGTCTTGCCTTGCCGGACCCACCGCTCACCATAGGCGCCGACGAGGATTTGCTTGTACCCGCTGTTGGCCAAGTAGCTGGCCAACATGGGCAGCGTGTAGGGCGACGGCGTCAGCCCCCAACCATCATAAAAATTGAAGTCGATGACGGCGTAATCAAGGCACTTGGCGAGATCTTCCACCGCACCTGTCGCGTAAATCGCGTCGTGCGACGTGAAGGTTTCGCCGAAGTACGCGATGACTTTGGCGTTGTGTGCGCGGATCAGGCCAGCGTAATGGCACGTGGCATCAATGACTTGGGCTTCCCGAAACTTTCGGTGGCTGGTGAGAAGGGGTTCGACTTTAGGGTGCGCTTGGCCGATCTCATTGTTGTAGTTGATGACGGGCATCTCTGCGTTGAACTGCTTGCGGAACGCCGCCAGCGATTCCGGACTGTAGTCGCGCCAGGTGTAACCGGTCTGGCCAAATTTGATCTCGAACTCTTCCTGCAATCCAATGGCAAACGCAAAAATGGCGTTGCCGTGGCGTTGTTTGAAATGCCGGCTGGCGTTTTCGACGAAGCGCGACGTATACCGGCGCGCGGTCGGGTTCGTGAGCTGCACTTGCTGCGTCAGATTGCCCGAGAAGTCACGACTGAGCGTCTGAAGGTGACTGGCCAAGTACCACGGCGGCACCACCGAGCGCTGCGTCAACGCGCCGCTGTCATCGAAGTACGCGCGCCCCCCGAAATCCAGCATGAGGATGACGCCAAATCCATCCCGAGCCAGCTTGTCAATCTGCGCGTCGAACTTGTCGTAGCGGAACACGCCCTCACTGACTTCGACGTCCGTCCACGGGACAGCCATGGTCACGTAATTGATGCCAACGGCTCGAAGCGATTTGGTGATGTCCGGTTGCTGAGCGAAGTCCCACGGAAACAGAAGCATCGTCGAAATAGGCGGCGGCTTCGCTGCAACCCAAGCGGGGGCAAGCAAAAAGAGCAGGCACAACGCCCGCGCGCATTGACGCGCAACGGAAATCAGAGACACAGCGAACCTTCAGGCGAAATGGTCGAAGGATTGCGATTGCACGGCTTGGCGACGACCGCTCGCGTCGGTGAACCAGAGCCCCGTCTCGTTGACGATACGTCCGATCCTCCGCAGGGAAAGACTTAGCTCCGCCGCGACAGCCTGGAGTACGGACCGTGCAGCCACGGAAGCTGTAAATGATAGTTCGTAATCGTCACCACCAGACAAAATATGCGACAGAGCGTAAGTTCCGGGGCTGGTCTCACCGGAGACATTCGGCCATTCCCACTGAGGTCCAAGCGTTGCCAGGACGGCACAGTCCAACTCAGCGCCCACCGCGCTGGCCCGCAAGATATGCCCCAAATCCCCCGCAAGACCGTCGCTCAAGTCCATGGCGCTGGTCGCAATCCCACGCAGCGCCAGGCCGAGCGCGACACGCGGGGTGGGGCGTTCCAGCCGCTGGCGCAGCGCGGCCAGTCGATCAGGCAGCAGCGTCAGCTCGCCTTGCAGCGCCAGCAAGGCCAAGCGCGCTTCGCCCAGGGTGCCGCTAACCCAGATGTCGTCGCCGGGTCGGGCGCCGTCGCGGCGCAGGGCTTGGCCGGTGGGGACCTGGCCGAAGACGGTGATGCAGATGTTGAGTGGGCCGGCGGTGGTGTCGCCGCCGATCAGGGTGCAGTGGTGTTCGTCGGCCAGGGCGAACAGGCCTTGGGCGAACGCGCTCATCCAGGCGTCGTCAGCGGCGCGTTCGGGCGGCAGGGCCAGGGCCAGGGTGAAAGCCAGGGGTTCGGCGCCCATGGCGGCCAGGTCGCTCAGGTTGACGGCCAGGGCCTTGTGGCCGAGCGCGGCGGGGTCGACGTCGGGGAAGAAGTGCCGGCCTTCGACCAGCATGTCGGTGCTGATGGCCAGTTGCTGGCCGGGCGCGGGGGTGAGCAGGGCGCAGTCGTCGCCGATGCCCAGGGCGATGGGCGACGTGTTGAATGCTATTGAATCGGTAGCTGGTTGCGCAGACGGTTGTAGGGCGGGAGGCGTATTTCGCTTGAAATAGCGCGCGATCAGGTCGAATTCGCCCACGCTGGCCGTCCGTCGCCTGTTCGCCGCGGACCCGCGCTCAGCGGCCGCCGAACACGTTCGCGCGCTCGCGCACACGGGCGACGCCATCGGTCAGGCGGCGCATGCGGCCGGCGCGGCGGGCGGCGGCTTTCAGGAAGGACATCATCAGCGGGCCGCTGTCCAGCGCTTCCAGCGGCTCGGCCTGGCCGGCCAGGTGGAATTCGGGGTGCCACTGCACGCCGACCACGAAGGGGTAGCTGGTGTGGCGGATAGCTTCGGGCACGCGGTCGATGGGGCTGCGCGCCTCGATCACCAGGCCGCGGCCCAATTCGTCCACGCACTGGTGGTGGATGCTGGTGACGCGCTGGGGCTCATACCCGTAGATGTCGGACAGCAGCGAGCCGGGCACGAAGTGCACTTCGTGCGTCAGGCGGTCGTAGGTGACGGTGTCCTGGTGCGGGATGGCGCCGGGCCACAGCGAGGGAATGTCCTGCACCAGCGTGCCGCCAAAGTACACGTTCAGCAGTTGGGCGCCGCGGCAGATGCCCAGCACCGGCTTGCCCGCGCCGATGAAGCCGCGCAGCAGGTCCAGCTCGTATTCGTCACGGATCGGGTCGGCCTCGGGGTCGGTCTTCCAGGGCTTGGCGCCGTAGGTTTCGGCGCTGATGTCGACGCCGCCTTGCAGCACCAGGCCGTCCAGGTTTTCCACCAGGTCGGCGGTGGGCGGGCGCTTGCGCAGCGTCGGCGTACGCTGGTCGATGAAGGGAATCATCAGCGCGACCACGCCGTAATTCATGATCCAGTGCGCCATGTTGCTCTCGAGGTACTGCAGCCGTTTGAGCGGCAGTCCGAGGCCGGGCGGTGGCGCGTGCAACAGACGGGCGGAGATGCCGATGCGCAAGGTCATGGTGGGAGATTGTGACGCGAAACGCGGGACCTTGTCAGACGATCGCGCGGCGGCCCGGGTTCCGGCCGGCCTGTGTGCAAGCGTGACAGGCCGACGCGGATGGCCCGGGTGCGCTGCGCACGCTCTGTTCGGCCCCAGTTCTCTGGCGCTTCTTCAGCGGCCGCGAAAGCGCAGGCTGGCCTGGCGGATCACCTCGCCCAGCAGGTGTTCATGCGCCTGGCGTTCGCGCAGCCAGCGCGCGTCGTTGCGGTCGTCGGTGACGACCTGGCGCAGCGCGGCCAGGGCGCCATCGGCCATGCGACCGTTGGCAAAGGGCGCCAGCCGGTCCATGGTGGCCAGAAGGTGGTCGCGCAGCGGCAGGTGCTCGCCCATGGCCGGGTCGACGTAGACCGCGTCCAGCCCGAAGCGGCAGGCTTGAAAGCGGTTGTAGCTGTAGACCAGGTAATCGTCTTCCACCGGCGTGAAGGGGCGTTCGTTCTGGAACCAGGCGGCCAGGGACTGCACCAGGCCGGCCAGCGCAGCCGCGCGCTCCACGGTCAGCGGCGTGTCGAACACGCGCACTTCGATCGTGCCGTACTCGGGCTTGGGGCGGATGTCCCAGTAAAAGTCCTTCATGCTCTTGACGACGCCGGTTTGGGTCATCTTGTCGAAGTACTGCTCGAACTCGGCCCAGGTCAGCAGGCAGGGCGCGCGGCCCGACAGCGGGAAGGCGAAGACCGAGTTGAGGCGTGCTGAATCGAACGCCGTGTCCTGCGCCTGCACGTAAGGGCTGGACGCCGCCAGCGCGATGAAGTGCGGGATGTAGCGCGACATGCAGTGCAGCGTGTACAGCGCGGAATCGGCGTCCGGGCACCCCACGTGCACGTGCTGGCCGAAGATGGTGAACTGCTTGGTCAGGTAGCCGTACAGCTGCGACAGCTGGTGAAAGCGCGGCTTGTCGTAGATGCGCTGCTGGTGCCACTGCTGGAAGGGGTGCGTGCCGCCGCCCACCACCGCAATGCCCAGCTTGTCGGCGCACTGCACCAGCGCGTCGCGGATCTGCTGCAGCTGGCCCAGCGCCTCCTGCCAAGTGTGGCAGACGCCGGTCGAGATCTCGATCATGCCGGCCGTCATCTCGGGCACCACGCTGCCAGGCAGTTCGCGCTTGGCCATCAGCCGCAGCATGTCGTCGGCGTAGTGCGTCAGGTTGTAGTCGTGCGTGTTGACCAGCTGCAGCTCCAGCTCCACGCCGATCGTCAGGGCTTCGGATTGGCCGAAGGGCTCCAGGCTCATGTCAACGGCCCTCGGTCGGTCTCGGGTTCAACATCGGCTTCGGGTGCCGATTCGGGCGCACCGGGCTGGCGCCAGGGCTTGGCCGCTTCGCCGGTGCGGTACAGCGCCAGGCTGACCAGCACCGCGCCGATCAGCTCGGTGATCAGGATCACCGGCAGCGCAATGGCCGCCACTTTTTCACCGATGCTGGGCGAGGCGCTGACGAACTGCGAGGTCAGCAACAGCGCCACGGACGACATCGGCACCATCGCCACGCCCACCCAGAACGATTTGCGTGGCGACAGCCCGCTGCCCCAGCTGGTGGCCACCAGGCTGACCACCTTGGCCAGTGCGCGCACCACGATCAGCGCCAACGCGGCCCAGGTCAGCGCACCATGCCAGTTGGCCTGCGCGGCCATCGAAGACACCAACACGAACATCAGGATCGTCAGCATCGATGCCGCCGTGCCCAGCTGGCGCGGCCAGACCCAGGGGCGCGGGTAGAACTGCTTGAGCAGGATGCCGCCCAGCAGCACCGCCAGCGGTGCCGAGCCACCCAACGGCGCGGCCACCGCGGTGCAGGCGCCGATCAGCGCCAGCATGACCACGGCCGTGTCCTGGCTGGTCGCGCGCAGGATGCGAAAGCCCAGCGCCAGCAGGCCGGCCAGCACGCCGCCCAGCAGCAGCGAGATGCCCAGCACGCCCAGCGACGTCCCGACCGAGGCCAGCATCGAACCATCGCCCCGGCCGATGCTGCGCAGCATGGCGGTGCCCAGCGTCAGCGTGTAAAGCGTGTTGAGCGTCGCCAGCGCGATGGCGCGGTCGGTCATGGGGCCATCGGCTCGCAGGTCGGACACCACACGCATCAGCACGGCCGGTGCGGTGGCCACCGCCAGCACCGCCAGCGCGCGCACCACCGTGAGTTCCAGACCCAGGGCCTGGAGCGTCAAAAAGGCGACGGCGTAGGTCAGCAACGATTCGACCAGACTTTGCACCACCACCATCGGGTTGTGGCGCAGCCAGCGCAGCGACAGGCGGGCGCCAGCGTCGAACAACACCACCGCGATGCCCAATTCCAGCAGGAACAGGCCCACGCCCTGCAGCGGCCAGGCCGCGCCGGCAAGACCCAACCAGCCGGTGACGGCACCGACCACGGCGTAGCCAATGATCTTGGGCAGCCGGGTGAAACGCTGCACCCAGTGGCCAGCGAGCGTGGCCACCGCCAGCAGCAAGGCCCATTCCAATGCTTGCGGGCCCGGGGTATTGCTCCATGCAGCGACCCAGCCGGACGTCAGTTGATCGGTCAAGCGGCGAGTCCTCGAAGTTGACGGCCGATCCTAACCGCAGCGCCGGGGAGAGGCTACCTTGGTGGCATGTCGGGCCCGGGGGCTTTGTCTTCGTCGCCGGGTGCGTCCGTTGCTTTGGCGCCATCGGCGGCGTCGGCGTCGGCGTCGGCGGCGTCGGGGCCGGTTTTCAGGCGGATCGGCAGGATGAAGGAAAACGGCTGGCGCAGCATGCGCCGGCGCAGCGCCACGTACAGGCGCTTGCGGTTGACGGCGCCGATGTTCTGCGCCGTCAGCGCCAACCGGAAGGCCAGCAAGAAGCTGAAGGCCAGGTTCATCAAGCCGGTGATGGCAATGCCGCCCACCGCGCCCCAGAACACCACGCGTTGCGTCACTTGCGGGCCGATCTCGTGCGCGGCGGCAGCGACCTGCCCTGCCACCAGCGTGACGTGGCGCACTTCAAAGGGAATGCCGAAAAAGCCCAGCACCGGGGGCACCAGCCCCAGCATCAAGCCCAGCGAGATGTTGGCCGAGTAGCTGGAAATCCGCTCGCGCCAGTACCGGCCCCAGCGCGCGGCCCGCTCGGCGCCCAGCCAGCGCGTGACGCGCGGGTGGTGGGCGATCACCGAATCCAGGCGGTGGAACACGAACCAGTTTTCCACCCAGCCAGCGATCAGGCTGGAGACGAACAGCAGCCCGCCCGTGGCCGCGGCGAACAGCGCCGTTGGCCCCAGGATCTGGTGCTGCGCCAGCGTGTATTGGGCGTGGTAGCCGTCCATCACCGTGTGGTGCGCCGTGCGTTCGATCAGCATGGCGATGCCAATCACCACCGGCATCACCACGCCGACGTTGCCCAGGATGGCCGCGAACTGCGAGCGCAGTAGGTAGACCACCTCGTCAACAAAGCGCTCGGCAGCGCCGGGCGCGTTGATGTCGCGCAGGCGCGCGGCCATGGCTGGCGCCGTCATGGCGGGTTGCTTGGTCGCCACCGTCCAGCCCATCAGCATGATGAAGACGAAGCAGGCTGCGTAATTGATGCCCGCGGCCAGGCCGGACCAGAAGGCCGTGAGGCCCAGCGAGCCGATGACCAGCTTGATCCAGGTCGTGCAGGCCAGCACGGCGCCGCCGCCGGCGGCCGCGCCCAGCATGTGCAGGTACTCGCCGGCGTTGCGGGTGATGTAGTGCTGGCCGGTTTCGGCGTTGCGCTCGGTCACCTTGGCGGCCAGCAGCTCGGTGTTGTCCGACATCAGCGCACGCAGGCTGCGCGAATCCTGATCGACCCGCACCAGGTGCGACAGCAGCTGTGTCGTGGCCTGCGCGGGGGCATCGGTCTCCAGGCACAGCAGCAGCGCCTTGACGCGGATGATGCGCTGGCGCAGCTGGCGCAGCTGGAATTCGATGTGCACCGAAATGCCGTGCTCTTCCAGGTGCGTGTAGACGGTGGATGCGGCGGCGCGGCAGGCGTCCAGTTGCTCGCGCAGCTGGCCGATGGCGATCACCGCCGGCGCGCTTTCGCGCCCGTGCGCCTGCACCGCTTCGCGCATGGTGACGAAGGCCTGGGGCAGCTGGGCAAAGGCGCGTTCGCGCTTGGCGTCGTCCGACATGCGCGTGCGCACCGCCGTCGAATGGCCGATGGCGCAAATCTGCGTGATGGCGAACATCATCGCGTCCATCACCGTGCGCATGGCGTAGTCGTTGATGTTGGGCGGCGGTGCGTCGGGCGCGGCGCGAAACAGCACCAGGCGCAGCCGCTTCAGCGTGCGCGCGTCCAGCGCGCGCAACCACTTGGCGTCGAATTCGGTCGGGAACAGCAGCGGGAACAGCTCGCTCAGGTCGGTCGTTTCCGGCGTGGGCGGGATCAGCTTGCGGCTCAGGCGGTGCACGCCCTCGCTCATGAACGCGCCTTGCTGCGCAAAGCCCAAATCGGCCAGCAGCGGCGTGGCGTCGACGGTGGTCAGGAATTCCTCCCACCAGTGGTGCCACAGCTTCAGCCACTCGGGCCGCACCTCGGCCGCGTCGATCAGCATGCGCACGCGCGCCACCGCCATGTCCGGGTCTTCGGTGTCGCCGCGCACCCAGTCCAGCAGCTGCATCAGCCACAGGTGGCGTTCGGCCAGCGGCGCCTCGGGGTCGATGGCGCGCAGCAGTTCGATCAGGTCAAGCTGGGAGCTCGCCATGGGTCAAGCGATCTAAAAAAAACGGGTGGGCGAAGGGCCGCGGCGGCGCGCTCAGTGCAGCACCCGCGCCGTGCCGGCGCCTTCGCCGTGGGCGTCCAGCACGAACATGGGGATCTCGGTGTCGAAGCGCTCACCGTCCTCGGCCACGCAAAAGTAGGTGCCGTGCATGGTGCCGCTGGGGGTGCGCAGGCGGCAGGCGCTGGTGTACTGGAAGGCTTCGCCCGGCTGCAGCAGCGGCTGCTGGCCGACCACGCCCAGGCCCTTGACTTCTTCCACATGCCCGCGCGCGTCGGTGATGACCCAGTGGCGCGAGATGAGTTGCGCCGCCGTGTCGCCCGTGTTGTGCACGGTGATGGTGTAGGCAAAGCCGTACTGCTCGCTCTCCGGCTGCGACTGATCGGGCAGGAACTGGGGCTCGACTTCGACCTGAAACTGGTATTTGGCCATGTCGCCAATGGTAAACGGGCGGCCCGCCCCGCACGGCGCAGGCGCTGCGCGACAATCGGCGCCCATGAGCACCACCTACCGCATCGCCCCGTCCATCCTGTCGGCCGACTTCGCCCGCCTGGGCGAGGAAGTGCGCGACGTCATCGCCGCCGGCGCCGACTGGATCCATTTCGACGTGATGGACAACCATTACGTGCCCAACCTGACCTTCGGCCCCATGATTTGTGAGGCCATCAAGCCGCACGCCGTGCGCGCCGACGGCACGCCGGTGCCGATGGACGTGCACATGATGGTGCAGCCGGTGGACGCGCTGGCCCAGGCCTTCGCCCAGGCCGGCGCCAACACCATCAGCTTCCACCCCGACGCCACGCCGCACGCGCACCGCAGCGTGCAGGCGATCCGCGCGGCCGGCTGCCAGCCGGGCCTGGTGTTCAACCCGGCGGCGTCGCTCGACGTGCTCGACTGGTTGATCGATGACATCGACCTGATCCTGATCATGAGCGTCAACCCCGGTTTTGGTGGCCAGTCCTTCATCGACAGCGCGCTGCGCAAGATCGAAGACGCGCGCCGCCGCATCGACGCCAGCGGGCGCGACATTCGCCTGGAAGTGGACGGCGGCATCAAGGCCAGCAACATCCGCCAGGTGGCCGACGCGGGCGCCGACACCTTCGTCGCCGGCAGCGCGATTTTTGGCCACCAAGATTACGCGGCGGTGATTGCCGACATGCGCAAGCAGCTGCAAAAATAGGAGCTGACCGCGCAAGTGGCACTAGGGCTGGAGCCCGATTTTTCTTGAAATTGGGGTGAGTGCAGGGGCGGCGCATCCACGCCTTCGCCCACGCCGCAGCACGGCTTCAACCGCGTGCCGCGCGCCCCGCCGTCTTGGCCGCCGGGCGGCCCCTTGCCGAGCTTGCCGGGGCTTTGGCCGGCTTGCCGCGCGGCGCCGGTTTGGCGGCCGGCGCGGGCGCCGCCAGGGCGCGCTCCAGCCACATCAGCGCCTCGGCCTGGCCCATGAAGTGCTGCAGGTAGCCGGGCGCGGTCTCGCGCATCAGGGTCAGCGCGCGGTGCAGCAGCAGCTGCGAATTCAGCGGCCCGGCCTGGTCGGGTAGCGCGGTCTGCGACTGCGCGACGCGCTGCTCGGCGCGCAGCTGCGTCCAGGCGGCGCGGTGCTGGTGCACGACCTTCAGGTCGCGCGGGGCGGCGCTGGCGTCGGGCGTTGACGCTGACGCGTTTTGGGTGGCCGCATCGGCTTGAACCGGTTCGAGCTGCGCGCGCAGAGCGCGCAAGGCCTGCGCGGGCGATGCGGGTGGCAGCGTGCCACTCGCCATGTCATGGCTGGGCAAGTCTGCGGCGTATGCGGGGGGCGCAAGTTCGGCCAGCAAGGCGTGCAGGCGCGCGTCCAGCAACTGCCGCATCGCGCCCTGGTGCGCTTCGGCGCGGCGCGCCAGCGCTTCGATGCGCTGCCAGCGCGTCGGGTCGGCTTTGGAGGCGCCCGCCGCGCGGGCCGCGTCCAGGGCGGCTTGCAGTGGGCTGGGCAAGGGCGCCGCGTCGGCGTCGACGTTTTGCGCCAGGGCCACCGGATCACCCACGCGGGGCCTCCGGCGCGGCATGGGCGCTGGTGTTCGGTTGCGAAGACGACGGGGCGTTGGCGGGGCTGGCGCCATCGGCCGCCGCTTGGCGCGGCATGGGCGCGATTTCGACGCGGCGGTTTTTGGCCCGCCCTTCGGCATCGGCGTTGGAGGCCACCGCTTGCTGCGAGCCAAAGGCGGCGGCAAACACCGCGGCCGGCGGCACGCCTTCTTCGATCAGGGTGCGCGTCACCGTCAGCGCGCGCTGGGCCGACAGCTCCCAGTTGTCGGCAAAGGCTTTGCTGCCGCCGCGCACCTGGCGGTCGTCGGTGAAGCCGCTGACCATCAGGATTTCTTGCCGCGCCTGCAGGTAGCTGGTCAGCGGCGCGGCCAGGCTTTTCAGCAGCGCGCGGCCTTCGGGTTGCAGCTCGGCCGACGACAGCTCAAACAGCACGTTGCCGTTGATGCCAATGCGGCCGTTGTGCAGCGTCACCCGCCCGGCGGCCAGCGGGTCGGCCAGGGCCTGCTCCAGCGTTTGCAGGCGCTGCGTCTGGGCGGCGCGCTGCTGGATCTCGTCCTGCAGGCGCGCGGTCAGCTCCAACTGCAGGCCCAGCGTGCAGACCAGGATCAGCACGAACGCGCCCAGCAGGCCGGCCATCAAATCGCCAAAGGCGGTCCAGACGGGCAGCGCGGCTTCGGCGGCGTCGACGTCGTCCAGCGTGCTCATCGCGTCACCTCGCGTGCGCCGCTCACTGGCGTACCTTCGGCTTCGCCTGCGGTGCGAGCCCCCTTCGGAGCGGCCGGGCGGGGGCTCATGCCGGCGTGCCTTCGGCCGCGCGCTCGCGCGCCAGGCGCTGCAAATCGCCCACGATCTGCTGCTGCGACGACAGGCTGAGGTCGATCACCTCGCGTGCCTGCGCCACGTAGTAGGCCAGCTGTTCGTCGCTGCGCGCGATCGACTGCGCCAGCGTGGCGTCCAGCTGTTGCAGGTGCTGCGTCAGCTGCGCGTTCGATTCGCCAAAGGCCTGCACGGCCTGGCCGAAAGCGTCGCCCAGGCTGGCGATTTCCGTGGCGCCGGCGCCGATCTGCGCTGCGGCTTCGGCCAGGCGGCCGCTGTCGGCTTCCAGGCGCTCGGCAAAACGGTTGGCGGTGCGCTCCAGCACCTCGGCCGATCCGCCGACCAGCTGGTCGATGGCCTGGCGCTGCTCGGTCGACGCGTGGTTGACCGCGTCCAGCAGCGTGCCCAGCGTCTGCATGACGCGGGCGCGCTCGTCCAGCATGGCGTTGTCGCGCGCCATGCTGTCGGTCAGCTTGTCGCGCAACGCGTCAATCACTTCGGCGGCAGCGCGCGGCGCGGCGGCGGCGGCGTCCAGCAGGCGGCCGATCTCGCTCACTGTGCCCTGCGCCTGGCTAGCCGATTGCGCGGCCATGGTCTGCGCGGTGTCGGCCAGCGCGGCCAGGATGGCCTGCTGCTGGCGCGCGCCTTCGGCGCCGGTCTGCTGCCATTGTTGGTGCAGCTGCGCGGCGGTGTCGGTCAGCGTTCGCTGCCACGCGGCGAGGCGGGTTTGCTCTTGTTCCGATAGCTGCTTGCGCAGGTGGTTGTAGCGCTGGTCGGCGTTGTGGTTCATCAACTCGGCCTGCTCGGCAAAGCGCGCGGCGCTGTCGGCCAGCGCGGCTTGCGTGCGCGTGGCCGCGTCTTCGCTGACCTGCGTGTGCTGGGCCAGCTGCGCCGTCCAGGCCGCCAGCTGCTGCGCGTCGCGCTCGGCCGCCTGGGTTTGCAGCGTGGCATGGGCCTGGGCGACGCCATCGTGCAGCGCCTGCGCCTGGTGCGCGAAGCGCTCGGCCGTGCTGGCCAGCGCCTGCTGCGCCTCGCGCGTGTGCGCTTGGCTGGCTTGTTCGTGCTGGGACAGCGCCGCCGTCCAGGCGGCCAGGCGGGCCCGGTCGCGTTCGCTGGCCTCGGCCTGCAGCGCACTGTACGCTTGCGCCACGGCGTCGTGCATGGCGCTGAGTTGGGCTTCAAAGCGCTCGGCCGTTTGGGCCAGCGCCTGCTGCATGCCCTGGGCGTGGGCGCCGCTGGCGCTTTCGTGCGCGGTCAGCGCGGCGGTCCATGCGGCCAGGCGCGCGGTGTCGCGCTCGGCCGCCTGCGCCTGGCCATCGGCCAGGGCTTGCTGGGCGCCTTGCAGCAGCTGCGCGGTGTGCTGTTCAAACTGCGTGGCGGCGTCGCTCAGCTGGCGCTGCAGGCGCTCGGCCTGGGCCTGGCCGGCATCGGCTTGCTGGGCCAGCAGGGCGTGGCCTTGCTGCGTCAGGCCGCTGGTGCTGTCGGCCAGCTGGGCCGTGACCTGCTCCACCAGTTGCGCCGAGCGCTGGGCGAAGCCGTCGCTGAAGGCCGCCAGCGCGCCGCCCAGCTGCGCGGCCATGGCCTCGTGCGACTGGCGCTGCGCGGCCAGGGCGTTGTCCCAATGGCGCGCCACGCCGTCGCTGTGCGCGTCAAAGCGCTGGGCCAGACCGGCCAGGTGGTCCTGCACCTGGGCCGACACCGTGCTTTGCAGCGCGCCGGCTTCGCGCGCCAGCCCGGCCAGCGTGGCTTCGACGGCGGGTTGCAGCGCAGCGCCGGCTTGGCGCGCGCTGTCGGCCAGGCTGTCGCGCAGCGAACGGTCGACCGAGCTGGCGAGGCCCGCGTACGCGCTCTCGGCCTGTTGGTGAAAGCGCTCTTGCCCGGTCTGCAGACGGTCGGCCAGCGCGCCGTGTTGCTGCTCCAGCTGGATCGCCAGCGTCTGCAGGCGCTCGGCCAGCAGCGGCAGCGCGTCGGCCTGGCGCTGCATCAGCGTGAAAGCTTCGTCGCGCTGGTGCGCGGGCGAGAAGGCGCGCAGCGGCCCGCTGATGCGCGCGTCCAGCTGCAGGCCGGCCAACAGGCGTTCACGCCGCGCCAGCGCCGACAGCAGGCCCAGCATGGCGGACGTGGCGACGCCGGCCAGCGAGGTGCCGAAGGCCACGCCCAAGCCCTTGACCGGTGCGGCGAGCGACGCGCGCACCGCGGCCAAATCGGTTGCGCTCTCCAGCGCCATGCCGGTGCCGCGCAGGGTGACGACCATGCCGGCAAACGTGCCCAGCATGCCCAGCAGCACCAGCAGGCCGGCCAGGTACGGCGTCAGCGCGGGCGCGGGCAGGGCGGCGCGCTGGCCTTCCACGCGCCCGCGCACGGCCTGGCGCAGCGCGGGGTGCAGCGTGCCCAGCCAGTCGGCCAGGCTGGCCGGCGGCGATTGCAGCCCATCTACCGCTTGCATCAGGCTCAGCGTGCCCTGGCGGTAGCGCCACAGCTCGACCACACCGACCAGGAAGAACGCGCCGATGACGGCGGTGACGGCCAGCGCCAGGGGGTAAGCGGACCCGTAGCCGGCGCCGACCCAGGCCACGGCGGCAAGGCCGGCCAGCACGGGCAGGGCGAAGGTGGCAAGGGAAGACAGACGGTTCATGACAGGCAAAGAATCGGTTCAGGCCACGGCGTGGGCGTGGTCGGGGGTGTGCAGGGCGGCGAGCAAGGCGCGGATCGGGTGCCAGCGCAGGTCCAGCTCGGCGTGCAGCGCGGCTTCCAGATCTTGCTGAAAGCCGGTCTGCCAGGCGACGGGGGCGGGCGCGTCGCCAGCCGCTTCGGCCGACGCGGTCGCAGCGGCGCGCAGCTGGGCAAAGCGCTTCTCCAGCAGGCCGGGCAGGGCGTCCAGCAAGCGGCGTTCGGGCGCGCCCAGCATGCGTTCCATCACCGCGTCCAGCGCGGCCAGGCGCGCGGGGGCCGACCCGCGCAGCTCCAGCGCGCGGCGCAGGCGGGCGCGCAGCGGGGCGATGCGGTCTTCCATGCTTTGCTGCTGGGCCACGATGTGGCGGCGGTAGGTGGGGAAGTCAAAAGCCATCTCGGTCGGCGCGGGCGTGGCGCTGGTGGCGATCCAGCCGGAGGTGGCGCTGCGCCGGCGCGGCACGGCGGCCTCGCGCCAGGGCGCGTCGTCGGTCAGCGCGCGGGTCAGCAGGGCGTGCACGGCCTGGCTGTCGGCGGCGGCGCTTTCCGCGCTCGCGTCCTCATCGTCCGACAGCGGCGCGACCGTGAGCGGCTCTTGCAGCGCGGCGAACAGGGGTTGGGCGTCGGTCCAGCGCAACCAGCCGCTCAGCTGGTCGTGGAAGTCCGATGGCGGGCCACCCGCCGGCTGCACGCCCCAGGACGCCAGCAGGCGCACCAGCGCCGCGTCGGTAAAGCCTGTGCGCCGCGTCGCCGTCGTCATGCCCGCCCGAATGCAAAGCCGGCGAGTCTACACGCCGCCCCCGGTGACCCCCGTCAGGGGCTGTAAGGGGCTGTAAGCGCGCGGGAGGCGGGCCGCAGGCGTTGCGACAGATGCTCCTGAATCAGGAGCTGCTTGCGCAGAGGGTCGTAGGGCTGGCGGGCGATTTGGCTTGAAATGTGGTGCGCGGGGCCGGTCAGCGCGCCGCACTTGGCGCCCGACGCCGCGCTGCCCGCCAGCGCCCCGCGTGCGGCGCGGGGTGGGCGTTTGCTCCTAAAGCAGGAGCTGTCCGCGCAGATGGTTGTAGGGCTATCGCCCGATTCAGGGCTTGATGTAAGCGTAGCCTTCGCGCGACTGCAGCTGGGCGATGCGCGCCACGCCCGAAGGGGTGAAGTCGGCGTCCATGATGAACTGCTCTTTCTTCAGGTTGTTGCTGCGGATGGTGATTTCGCACACCTCAAAGCGCACGCCGCGGGCCTTCAGCGCGCTGACCAGGGCTGGGTAATCGATGTCGGGGTTCTTGGCGTCCTTGGCGCCTTCCATCAGGAATTTGACGCCGTCGGCGTGCGTCACCACGACGATCTTGGTGTCCGGCGCCACGTCCAGGTGGTTGCGGATGTTGCGCAGGCCCTTGGTCGCCTGGGCTTCGGAATTGTCGATGTGGTACACCACCTTGTCCCCGCCCTTGGCCGGGGCCGGTGTCTGTGCCGAGGCGCCCGTGCTGGCGACCATCATGCCGACGCCCAAAGTGCCTGCGGCCAAGACGGTGCGCAGCGCGTTGCGAAAAATGCTCATCTCAAAATCTCCTCTAGGAATGGTTTCATGTCACACCAAACACTAGCACAGCCGATTCGCGCGTGCATGGTGGATCTTGACGGCACGCTGGTCGACACCCTGGGCGATTTCGAGGCGGCGCTGGGCGCCATGCTCACCGCGATCGGCCGCGCGCCGGTCAGCCGCGCGCAGATCGAAACCCTGGTCGGCAAGGGGTCGGAGCACCTGATCCGCTCCGTGCTGGCGCTGACCGCGCCGTCCGACGCGCCAACCGATGCCGCTGCACAGGAAGCCCTTGCCGAACAGGCCTGGGCGCACTACCAGGCGGCGTATGTGCGCATCAACGGCCAGCACAGCACGGTGTATGCCGGCGCCGAGGCGGGCCTGAAGGCCCTGCGCGAGCAGGGCCTGCGCCTGGCCTGCCTGACCAACAAGCCCATCGCCTTCGCCCGCCCCTTGCTGGCCGCCAAGGGGCTGGCCGGCTACTTCGACCACGTCTTCGGCGGCGACAGCTTCGCGCGCAAGAAGCCCGACCCGCTGCCGCTCTTGGAAAGCTGCCGCGCCCTGGGCACGCCGCCCGCGCAGACGCTGATGCTGGGCGATTCCAGCAACGACGCCACCGCCGCGCGCGCCGCCGGCTGCCCGGTGGTGCTGGTGACCTACGGCTACAACCACGGCGAGCCGATCCGCGCCGTGGACGCCGACGGTTTTGTCGACCGCATCGACGCGCTGACCCTGCGCGCGGCCACCGACACGCCAACGCAGTAGCATCGGACCATCAACCCAAGGAGACCCCACCGTGACCACCGGACATGATCTGCTGGCGCGCGCGGCGGCCCAGCCCGAGGTGCTGCAATGGCACACCTGGGCTTCGCTGAACCCCGGCCCGGCGCTGGTGGTGATGGGCGCGGTGCACGGCAACGAGCGCAGCGGCGCCATCGCCATCGCCCGCGCCATCGACGACTTTCAGCACGGCCGTCTGATGCTGCAGCGCGGGCGCCTGACCCTGGTGCCCGTCGCCAACCCGCTGGCCTTCCGCCAGAACACGCGCGAAGGCGAACGCAACCTGAACCGCCGCTTCGTCCCGCGCGGCGATCCGCAGGACTACGAAGACCGCATCACGCGCCAGCTGGCGCCGCTGCTGGCCGCGCACGACGCGCTGCTGGACCTGCATTCCTTCCACACGCCGGGCGACCCCTTCGCCATGGTCGGCCCGCGCAACAACAGCGGCCCGCGCGAGCCCTTCGCCCGCGCCGCCGAAGAAATGGCGTTGGCGCGCGCCCTGGGCGCGCCGCAGGTAGTGGAAGGCTGGTTGGACATTTACGACCGCGCGGCCCGTGCGCGCGGCGAGACGCCGGACGACGAAGGCATCGGCACCAACGAGTACATGCGCAGCCAGGGCGGTTACGCCGTCACGCTGGAAAGCGGGCTGCACGACGACCCCGAAGCGGTGGAGGTCGCCCAGCGCGCGCTGTACGGCGCCCTGGCGCACCTGGGCCTGGCCAGTGTGCCCGCGCCGCCGCGCTTTGCTGGCGCCGCCGCGCGGCTGAAGGAAGTGGTCCTGCGCGACGCGCCGGGCGACCGCCTGCTGCAGGACTGGCACAGCTTTGACCGCGTGGCCGCGGGTGAGCCGATCGCCGAGCGCGCCGACGGCACGCCGGTGGTGGCGCAGCAGGCCGGCTGCGTGCTGTTCCCCCACCCCGAGGCGGACGTGGGTCAGGAATGGTTTTACCTGGCGGAGCCGGGCTCGGCCGACACGTGAGGCCAGCGCCGGGGCAGGTCGGGCCCCGAGCGGGTTTTTAAGGAATGTGGGCCTCCGGCCCTACAACCACCTGCGCGGCCAGCTATCAAAAAGGAAGTAATGCGCGGGCGACGCGGCCCGCGCCCGCTCAGGCTTCCTTGCCCAGCAGCGCGTCCTTGAGCTTCCAGTCGGCCGGCTTGGGGCCCAGCCAGATGCCCATCAGCGCGCGGAAGAATTCGGGCTCGCGGAAAGGCTCGGTCTGCGTCTGGCCGCTGAGGGCGAGCACCGCGCCGGTGCCGGGCACCCAGTCCATCTGGATGCTGTTGCCAGGCACCATGCGCTTGTGGTCGGTGAAGATCTGGCTCATGCGCATGATCCCGGGCAGCAGCTTGACCATGTTGCCGCGGTCGGTGTTTTCTTCCATGCCGCGCGCAAACATGTTGCCCATCTCACTGGAGTCGATGTCGCGCAGCATCACCAGGCGCAGGCGCTTGGGCGTGTCCGTGGACGAGACCTCGGCCACGGACTGTGACTTCTGCGGCACGTACAGCGCGGCCGAATAGACCTTGAACATTGCCTTGTAGCGCACGCCCGCGCCGTTCAGCACCAACGGCTTGCCCGCCACGGTGACCGTGTCTGGGAAGTTCGTGCCCCCCACCTCCAGCGCCAGGGCCGGCGCGGCCAGCGCGGCACCGGACAGGCCCAGCGCGGTGGTCAGCAGCTGGCGGCGGGACAAAAAGGCCGGGTGGTGGAAGGACATGTGCGGCATCCAGAAAAAAGAACGGTCGTGCTATCCCTGATCATCGGACAGCGGGCCGCCGCGTTGTATCAGGGTTAACGCGGGCCGGACAGGACATATTTCCGGTCTGTTCGCCCGCGCGCAGCGCCGCGCCGCTGCGCTTGCAGGATGGGCGCCGGGGCCGTTCACGCAGGCGCGGCGGCCATCAGGTGCCGGGCGCGGGCAAGGCTACGGTCACCACCTCGAAGCGCTCCAGCTGCTGCGGGCCGAACACGGTGGCGATCGCCACGTCGGCCGCGTCGCGCCCGCGCGCCATCACCACGCGGCCGATGCGCGGCACGTTGTGGCGGGCGTCAAAGGTGTACCACTGGCCGCCCAGGTAGGCCTCGAACCAGGCCGAAAAATCCATCGGCGCCGGGTTGGGCGGCACGCCGATGTCACCCAGGTAGCCGGTGACGTAGCGCGCCGGGATGTTCATGCAGCGGCACAGCGTCACCGCCAAGTGGGCAAAGTCGCGGCACACGCCCACGCCTTCCTGCCAGCCTTGCAGCGCCGTGCGGTTGGCGCGCGCCTGCAGGTAGTCAAAGTGCAGATGGCCGTGCACGTAGTCGCAGATCGCCTGCACGCGCGCCCAGCCTTTGGGCGCGCTGGCGAACTGGGCCCAGGCGAAGGCCATCAGTTCGCTGTCGACCTCGCAGTAGCGGCTGGGCAGCAGAAAGCGGAACATCTCGGGCGGCAGCTCGTCCAGCGCGTGCTGGCGCGCGTCCAGCTGCACCGGATCCGGCGCGTCGCTGACGGCGATGACGGCGCTGCTGGTCAGGCGCAGCCGGTCGGTGCCCGCGGGCAGGTCGATGCGGGTGATGGTGTTGTCAAAGCCGTCCTGGTAGGTCGTCCAGGGCAGGGGCGGCTCCACGGCGAATTGCTCGGGCGCCTGCAGCGCAGGCGACTGCGAAGGGTGCACGTGGAGCGCGCCCAGCACGCTGGTGGGGCCTTTCAAGGCCAGGGCGATGTCGTAACCAAGTCGGATCAGCATGCGGAAAAACGTGTCGGGTAAGTCAGGAAAAGAAAAAAGCGACCGGCCTATTGCACACCGCCCGCGGCTTCCGCGCCAGCGCCCGGAACCTTGCGCCGCTGTGGGACAAGCGCGCGCCGTGCCACCGCCGCGCTGTCAGGCGGCTTTGCTACACTGCCTGCCATGTGTTCTTTCCACAATGTCATTTCACCGCTGGGCGCCCAAGGCACCCAGGGGGCGTGGCCCTGGCGTAAGCCTGCACGTTGACTTGTGACCCGCGTCCGCAAGGGGCGCACCTGGGGCACCCCACGGGTGCCAGATTGAAAGACACACGGCCGCCGCCGCGCCGCTGAAGACAAGGATCAGCCCCCCGCGCGCCCACGGCCCCGAGCTTGGAGGCTCCGTTTCCCGTGATCACCGAACTTGAATTCAAAAGCCTGGTTGCCCAGGGCTACAACCGCATCCCGCTGATGGCCGATGCCTTTGCCGACCTCGAAACGCCGCTCAGCCTTTACCTCAAACTGGCCGCCAACGCAGGCGGGACGGGCGGCGGCCGCTACAGTTTTCTGCTGGAATCGGTCATCGGCGGCGAACGCTTTGGCCGCTACAGCTTCATCGGCCTGCCTGCGCGCACGGTGCTGCGCGCCAGCGGCTTCGGCGCCGAAGCCAAGACCGAGGTCGTGACCGACGGCCAGGTCGTTGAAACCGCGCCCGGCAACCCGCTGGACTTCATCGCGGCCTACCAAGCGCGCTTCAAGGTCGCGCTGCTGCCCGGCCTGCCGCGCTTTTGCGGTGGGCTGGCGGGCTACTTCGGCTACGACACGGTGCGCCACATCGAGAAAAAGCTCGAAGCCAGCTGCCCGCCCGACCCCATCGGCCTGCCTGACATCCTGCTGATGCACTGCGAGGAAGTCGCCGTCATCGACAACCTGTCCGGCAAGCTGTACCTCATCGTCTACGCCGACCCGGGCCAGCCCGAGGCCTATGCCAAAGGCAAGAAGCGCCTGAAGACGCTGCGCGAGCAGCTGCGCTATTCGGTCAGCGTGCCGCAGGTCAAAGCCACGCAGAACTTTCCGGCCGAGCGCGAATTCGCCAAGGCCGATTACCTGAAGGCGGTGGAACACGCCAAGGAGCTGATCGCCGCGGGCGACTTCATGCAGGTGCAGGTCGGCCAGCGCATCAAGAAGCGCTACACCGAATCGCCGCTCAGCCTGTACCGCGCGCTGCGCTCGCTCAATCCGTCGCCGTACATGATTTACTACGACTTCGGCGACTTCCAGGTGGTGAGCGCCAGCCCGGAAATCCTGGTGCGGCAGGAGCACACGCCTGAAGGGCAAAAGATCACGATCAGACCGCTGGCCGGCACCCGCCCGCGCGGCGCCACGCCCGAGCAGGACAAGGCCACCGAAGTCGAATTGGTCAACGACCCGAAAGAGCGTGCCGAGCACGTCATGCTGATCGACCTGGCGCGCAACGACATCGGCCGCATCGCCAAGACCGGCAGCGTGAAGGTGACCGAGGCCTTTGCCGTGGAGCGTTACAGCCACGTGATGCACATCGTCAGCAACGTTGAAGGCATCTTGAACGACGGCATGACCAACATGGACGTGCTGAAAGCCACCTTCCCCGCCGGCACGCTGACCGGCGCGCCCAAGGTCCACGCCATGGAGCTGATCGACCAGCTGGAGCCGACCAAGCGCGGCATCTACGGCGGCGCCTGCGGCTACCTGAGCTACGCCGGTGACATGGACGTGGCGATTGCCATCCGCACCGCCATCGTCAAGGACCAGCAGCTGTACGTGCAGGCCGCCGCCGGCGTGGTCGCCGACAGCGTGCCCGAGCTGGAATGGAAAGAGACCGAGCACAAGGCCCGCGCCATCCTGCGCGCCAGCGAGCTGGTCGAAGAAGGCCTGGAGTGAGGCGCGCCATGAACACCCCCCATTCCAAGCCCAATCAGCCTGCGGCCTTAGAGCAGACTGCGCAGGCAGCTATTGAAAGTGAAGCAACCATCACTGCCCTGCGCGCCCGCGTGCCGCCCGGCGTGCGCGTGCTGATGGTCGACAACTACGACAGCTTCACCTTCAACATCGTCCAGTACTTCGGCGAGCTGGGCGCGCAAGTCACCGTGCTGCGCAACGACGAAGTCACGCTGGAGCAGTTGGCCGAGCGCTTTGAGCGCAGCGAGTTCGATCGCCTGTGCATCAGCCCCGGCCCGTGCTCCCCCAACGAGGCCGGTGTGTCCGTCGCCGCCATCCGCCACTTCGCCGGCAAGCTGCCTATCCTCGGCGTGTGCCTGGGCCACCAAGCCATCGGCGCGGCCTTCGGCGGCGACATCGTCCGCGCGCAGCAGCAAATGCACGGCAAGACCAGCGTCATCAGCACCGACCAGCAAGGCGTGTTTGCCGACTTGCCGAAACAGTTCACCGTCAACCGCTACCACTCGCTGGTGATCGACCGCGCCACCTGCCCGAAAGAGCTGGCCGTCACCGCGACGAGCGAAGACGGCGAAATCCAGGGCGTGCGGCACACCGGTTATGCCGACGCGGTGCGCATCGAAGGCGTGCAGTTCCACCCCGAAAGCATCCTGACCGAGCACGGGCATGCGATGTTGGCGAACTTTTTGCGTTAACGAGGGCTTCAACATGCTGAACACCTTGCTGGCCTATAAACGATGGGCGAACGACGAACTGCTCACCCTGGGATTGACCAACGCTCACGCGCTGCCGGCCGACGATTACCGACTGTTCATCCGTATCCTGAACCACACGTATGTGGTGGACCAGATCTTCATGGCGCACATGAAGGGCATGCCGCATGGCTTCAGCTCGACCAACACCGAGGCGACGCCGGAATTGGGTGAGTTGCGCACTTGGGTTGCTGCGTCTGACGAAGCGCTCCGCGACTACGTGGCGGCGTTGCCTGCGGACGCACTGGAAGAAGCCATCCACTTTTGCTTCACCGATGGAGATGCCGGTTGCATGACGCGACACGAAATGGTCCAGCACCTGATGGCCCACGGCGCTTATCACCGCGGCGCGGCGGGCCGCATCCTGGCGGTGCACGGCGTGCAGCCGCCGCCCGATTCGCTGACGGCGTTCCTGCACCGCACGCAGCCACAGCGCAGAGGCGGAGAAGATTCGCCGCGATGATCTGCTGCAGATTGAAATGGCCCTTTGTGCTGGCCCATTTCTTGCCCGACGTTTTTTTAGTTGATTGAGCCACCGACATGAATCTCATCGACCTGCGCAGCGACACCGTCACCCAACCCACGCCCGCCATGCGCGCCGCCATGATGGCCGCGCCGCTGGGCGACGATGTGTTTGCCGACGACCCGACCGTGAACGCGCTGCAGGCGCGCATCGCCGAGCTGACGGGCAAGGAGGCGGCGCTGTTCATGCCGTCGGGCACGCAAAGCAACCTGTGCGGCATCCTGGCGCACTGCGGGCGGGGTGACGAATACATCGTTGGCCAGCTGGCGCACACCTACCGCTACGAAGGCGGTGGCGCGGCCGTGTTTGGCAGCGTGCAGCCGCAGCCGCTGCCGCAGGACGCGCAGGGCCGCATGGCGCTGGCCGACATCGCCGCCGCCATCAAGCCGGACGACCCGCACTTCGCCCGCACGCGCCTGCTGTGCCTGGAAAACACCTGGAACGGCCACGTCATGCCCGACGAGTACCTGCGCGACGCGGCTGCGCTGGCGCGCACGCACGGCATGGCGGTGCACCTGGACGGCGCGCGCGTCTTCAACGCGGCCGTCGCCAGCCGCTTGCAAGGGCAGGGCACGGCGGCGCGCCTGCGCGAAATCGCAGACATCTTCGACAGCCTGTCGGTCTGCTTCAGCAAAGGCCTGGGCGCGCCCGTGGGCTCGGCGCTGTGCGGGTCCAAAGAGCTGATCGCCCGCGCCCTGCGCATCCGCAAGATGGCGGGCGGCGGCCTGCGCCAGGCCGGCCTGCTGGCCGCTTGCGCGCTGCATGCGCTGGACCACCACGTTGAGCGCCTGGCCGACGACCATGCCAACGCCCAGCGTTTGGCCGGCGGCCTGCGCGGCATCGACGGGCTGCATGTGCGGTCGGCCGAAACGAACATCGTCTTCGTCGACGTGGCGGACGGCCGCGGCCCGGCGCTGCTGGACCACCTGAAGGCACACGGCGTGCTGGCCACCGGCCTGATCGGCCTGCGCTTTGTCACGCACCTGGATGTGGATGCGGCGGGGGTCGACCGGGCGGTCGAGGTGACGCGCGCTTTCTTTGCTGCCGACGGTGACGCGGCGGCGCGCCCGGTCGCTGCGGCCCAGGGTCCGTACTGACGCTTGCGCGCGCCATGCCCGACCTGCACCACCTCCTGCTCTTCATCGCCGCCGGCGTGGTGCTCAACCTTACGCCCGGGCCGGACGTGATGTTCATCGTGGCCAACGCGGTGCGCGGCGGGCTGCGCGCAGGGGTGGCGGCGGCGGTGGGGATTTCGGCGGGTTGCCTGGTGCATGTCACGGCGGCGGCGCTGGGGGTGTCGGCGCTGTTGGCGACCAGCCAGACGGCGTTTGCGGTGCTGAAGTGGATCGGGGCGCTGTACCTGATCTGGGTGGGGTTGCAAATGCTGCGCGGGGCCTTGCGGCGGCCGGCGCAAGGGGCGGGTGCAGCGGGTGAATTGCCACAAGATGCTATGAATACAGAAGCTGCTCGCGCAGATGGTTCTAGGGCTAGCGTCCAATTTGATTCAAGAATCCGTCATGGCGGCCTGCCCGCGGTGGTGGCCGCCCCCTCATCGGCGGGGCCCGTGCTGCGGCGCGGCTTCTTGACCAACGTGCTCAACCCCAAGGTCGCGCTGTTCTTCCTGGCCTTCGTGCCGCAGTTCATCGCGCCGGGCACGGCGCACCCGGGCTGGGCATTTGCGGCGCTGGGGCTGCTCTTCACCTTCAATGGCCTGCTGGTCGCCTGTGGATGGGCGCTGGTGGCGGCCTGGGCGGCGCGGCGCGCGGGCGCGTTGCAACGCGGGCTGCGCTGGCTGGACGGCGTGGCCGGTGGCCTGTTCATCGCGTTTGGCGTCAAGCTGGCCCTGACGGAGGCGCCGCGATGAGCATGTTGGTGCCGGACTTTTGGGCCGAAGGCCGGGCGCAGTCGCGCGCGGGCCAGCGCCAGCTCACCGTGCGGCGCTTTGGCTGGTCGATGGTCGGCCAAGACGATGCGCAACGCATGGCCGACGAGCGCGCGCAGGCCGCGCTCACGCGGGTGCTGGCGGGCGAACGCCTGGCGCGGCGCGACCGCAAGGTGCCGTACAACGGCGCGGACGGGGTGCCGATCCGCGAACAGGTGGTGTCGCGCCACGGCGACGAGATGATCACGCGCAACAGCTATGGCGCGCTGTGCTTGAACACGCCGCGTGTGCTGATTGCGGATGTCGACCGCCCCGAGGTGGCGTTGCGCAGCTGGTGGTTCATTTGGCTGCCCCTGTGTTCGCTGTCCATCGCTTTGGTCATGGGGGTTTTTTGGCGCTTTTGGCCTGCACCTCTGTCATGCGCGCGTAGCGCATCCGGCTTTCTGGAGGGCTTGGCGGCGCTTGGCGGTCGAGCGGCATTGGCAGTTGCCGCGATCGGCGCTGCCCTTGCAGTGCTGGCGGTGATCGGGGTGTTAGCCGATTGGGTGGACCGCAGGCGTCGCCGAGCGGCCAGGGACGCCGACGAACAACCTGGCGGCTGGTGGGAAAGCTCCCTGCACCGGGTGAGGGCGTTTGCCGCCGCGCATCCGGACTGGGGCTTGCGCATCTACCGCACGCCCGCGGGCCGGCGATTGATCGTGACCCATCGGACATTTTCGGCAGAGGACCCAGCCGTCACCGAGTTTTTTCAAGCAGTGCAGGCCGACCCGTTGTACGTGGCCATGTGCCGCCACCAGCATTGCTTTCGCGCGCGGCTGACAGGCAAGCCCTGGCGCATGGGCATTGAAGAACACCTCAAGCCGCGCCCTGGCGTCTGGCCGGTGGCCCCTGAAAGCGTGCCGGCGCGGGACGCCTGGCTGGCCGCCTACGATGCGCGCGCCCGGTCGTTTGCCGCCTGCCGATTTGAAGCCGCCTTGGGCCCGCCCGCGCAGCCGCTGGATGTGGCGGTTGTGGTGGACTTGCACGACAGCTTGTCTCAAGCGCGGAAGCCCGAGCTGACGCTGGCTTGAGCGTTCACGCACCGTTGAACAACAACCCGAATTTTCCATTGGAGCCATTGACATGATCACCCCGCAGGAAGCGCTGCAGCGCACCATCGAACACCGCGAGATCTTCCACGACGAGATGCTGCACCTGATGCGGCTGATCATGAAGGGCGAGATCTCGCCCCTGATGGTGGCGGCCATCACCACCGGCCTGCGCGTGAAGAAGGAAACCATTGGCGAGATCACCGCCGCCGCGCAGGTGATGCGCGAGCTGTCGACCAAGGTGCACGTGGCCGATTCCACCCACTTGGTGGACGTGGTGGGCACGGGCGGCGACGGCTCGCACACATTCAACATCAGCACCTGCTCGATGTTCGTGGCCGCGGCGGCGGGCGCCAAGGTGGCCAAGCACGGTGGCCGCAGCGTGTCCAGCAAGTCGGGCAGCGCGGATGTGATGGAGGCGCTGGGCGTCAACATCCATCTGACGCCCGAACAGATCGCGCGCTGCGTGGCTGAGACCGGCGTGGGCTTCATGTTCGCGCCCAACCACCACCCGGCAATGAAGAACGTGGCGCCGATCCGCCGCGAAATGGGCGTCAAGACCATCTTCAACATCCTGGGCCCGCTCACCAACCCGGCTGGCGCGCCGAACATTTTGATGGGCGTGTTCCACCCCGACCTGGTCGGTATCCAGGTGCGCGCGCTGCAGCGCCTGGGTGCCGAGCACGCCGTGGTCGTCTACGGCCGCGACGGCATGGACGAAGTCAGCCTGGGCGCGGCCACGCTGGTGGGCGAGCTGAAGAACGGCGAAGTGCGCGAATACGAAATCCACCCCGAAGACTTCGGCCTGCAGATGCAAAGCAACCGCAGCATCAAGGTGGAAACACCGGAAGAATCCGTCACCATGCTGCGCGGCGTGCTGGACAACGCGCCTGGCGCCGCCAAGGAGATCGTGCAGCTGAACGCCGGCGCCACGCTGTACGCGGCCGGTGTCGCGTCCACCATTGCCGACGGCATCGCCCGCGCGCGCACGGCCATCGAATCCGGCGCCGCCAAGGCCAAGCTGGACCAGGTCGTGGCCTTCAGCCAGGCGCAGTCTGCGGCCTGAGCGGCGGTCTGACCATGTGGCAAGACGAAGGCACCTGGATCGCGCTGGGCGTGTCCGCGCTGTTTCTGGTGGCGGCCTTCGTCATGCACCGCGTTTTCATGAAAATACTGCGCTCGCCCGCACCGGATGAGCGCAAGGAGCTAGCAAAAGATGAGTGACAAGACTCGGAGCTTCAGGTTGCGTGGTATGCGAATGCGAATGCGAATGCGAGGTGCGATTGCCCGGCCTTATGGCTGCCTTATCCGTCGTCGCGTGGGATCGGCTTGAGCTTTCATCCTTTTTCCGCCGAAAAGACGCGCGAAGCTTTGCGCGCCGGCACGATCGCACAGCGTGACGAGGCGCGGTACTGGATTGCCTCCAGCCTGTGCTGGATGTTCTACCTCTATCACGCGGGCGTGTTTGGCCAGCGTTGGGGGTGGTTCCTGCTCTACGACGTCGGCGTAGCGCTGGCGATTCTGTGGATTGGCGTGTCGGAGACACTCAAGGCCAACGGCGGTGATGCCGGCACGGAGTACCTGCGCCGGATCGTCTTGATTGGTACGCCGCTGGGCATCTGGGTACTGGTTGGCGCCCAGGCGCTGGGTTGGGCGAGCTGGTTCCTGTTTCCCAGACTTATGGACGCGCAAACCTTCGCCAATCCCGAGCTGGCGTGGCAGGTGGTGACCTTTGCTATGTTCAACGGGATGCAAATCACTTTTTGGTGGCGTTTGCACTATCACCTTCGTCAATTGAACAGAAATATATGAGTGACATCCTGGACAAAATCGTCGCCGTCAAGCGCGAAGAAGTGGCCGCAGGCTTGAAGAAGAAGTCCCTGGCCGCCATGCGTGAAGACGCCGAAAGCCGTGTGCTGACGCGCGACTTTGTGGGTGCGCTGCGCGCCAAGATCGCGGCCGGTCAGGCGGCGGTGATCGCCGAGGTGAAGAAGGCCAGCCCGAGCAAGGGCGTCATCCGCGCCGACTTCATCCCGGCCGACATCGCGCAAAGCTACGCCGTCGGCAACCGCGACAGCGGCGGCCAGGTCAGCGCGGCGTGCCTGTCGGTGCTGACGGACAAGCAGTTCTTTCAGGGCAGCATCGCCTACCTGAAGCAGGCGCGTGCCGCGTGCGAGCTGCCGGTGCTGCGCAAGGACTTCATGATCGACGCCTACCAGGTGTACGAGGCGCGCGCCATCGGCGCCGACTGCATCCTGCTGATCGCCGCCTGCCTGTCGGACACGCAAATGGCCGAGCTGGAAGCCGTGGCCCGCAGCCTGGACATGGCCGTGCTGGTCGAGGTGCACGACGGTGCCGAGCTGCAACGCGCGCTGAAGCTGAAGACGCCCCTGGTCGGCATCAACAACCGCGACCTGCGCAATTTCGAGGTCAGTTTGGACACCACGCTGGGGCTGATGAAAGACGTGCCCGCCGACCGCCTGCTGATCACCGAAAGCGGCATCGGCACCCGCGCCGACGTGCAGCGCCTGCGCGACGCCGGTGTGCATGCGTTTTTGATCGGTGAGGCCTTCATGCGCGCCGACGAGCCGGGCGAGGCGCTGGCGGAGCTGTTCGCCTGAGCGGAAGCGGACGATTGGTGGGTTCGATGAATGCTATTGTTTGAATAGCTGCTTGCGCAGGTGGTTGTAGGGCTGGAGGTCGATTTTTCGGTGAATAGGTCGTGCCCGCGCCTGCGC
>JAEZWW010000089.1 GCA_023442945.1 Pseudomonadota bacterium
GCGCCGCGCCAAGCTGCTGTCGCCATCGGCGCTGAACAGGTCGCGGTGCGTGGCACCGGCCGACGCCGCGTCACCGGTGGGGCTACCGGCGGCGCCGGGCGCGGCCGCCGCGCCGCCCCAGCGCCACCGCACGCCGTGCGGGGGCACGCCTTCGGCCAGCAGCACCCGGCAGGCCTGGCGAAAGCCTGCCCAGTCGGTGGGGCCGGCCAGTTCGATGAGCAGGGCGGCGTTGTCTTCGTCCATGCGCGCCCGCTTCAGAACAGCGTGGCTTGCGCCGGCTGGACGATCTGCATCCCGCTGTGGCGCCGTTGGGCCAGGCTGGGGGAGCGATCGTGCAGCAGCGTGGCACGCAAGCGCGGACTGTCCAGGCTGTCGCGCGGCACGTGACCGTCGACCAGCACGAACGGCAGCGCTTTGCGCACCGGGATGCGCAGCGCCAGCAGGTCGTCTCGGCGGATGCGCCGGGCGCGGCGCGCCTGCAGGAGTTTGGCCACGGTTTGGGCCCCCAAGCCGGGCACGCGCAGCAGCAGCGCCTTGGGCGCGCGGTTCAGATCGACCGGAAACATATGGCGGTTGGCCAGAGCCCAGGCCAGTTTGGGGTCGATGTCAAGATCGAGCATGCCGGCGCCCGCGCTGCTGGCGGGCGCGATTTCCGCTGCGGCGAAGCCGTAAAAGCGCATCAGCCAGTCGGCCTGGTACAGGCGGTGCTCGCGCATCAGCGGCGGCGCCTGCAGCGGGAGATCGCGTGACGCGTCGGGAATGGGACTGAAAGCGGAGTAGTACACCCGCCGCAACCCATAGCCCCGGTACAGACCGTCGCTGGCCAGCAGGATGTCGTGGTCGCTGGCGCGGTCGGCGCCGACGATCATCTGCGTGCTCTGGCCCGCCGGGGCAAAGCGCGGCACGCGCGCAGGCCGCGTGCCAGACCGCGGCAGCGACCGAATGGCGGGTTGCGCCGCCACGGCTGCCCGGCGGTCGCTGACGTGTTGCGCCACCTCGCCCATGGCAGCGCGGATGCGCAGGCCGTCTTTTTCCGGGGCCAGCTGCGTCAAGCCCTGCGCGGTCGGCAACTCGACGTTGATGCTGAGGCGGTCGGCGAAGCGCCCGGCCAGCGTCAACCATTCGCTGGCCGCGTCGGGAATCGTTTTCAGATGGATGTAGCCGCGGAAGTCGTGGTCCTCGCGCAGCACGCGGGCCACGCGCACCAGTTGCTCCATGGTGTAGTCGGGCGAGCGAATGATGCCGCTGGACAGGAACAGCCCCTCGATGCAGTTGCGGCGGTAGAAGTCCAGCGTGAGATCGACCACCTCCTGCACCGTGAAGCGCGCACGCGCCACGTTGGAGCTTTGCCGGTTGATGCAGTAGCGGCAGTCGTAGATGCAATAGTTGGTCAGCAGGATTTTGAGCAGCGAGACACATCGACCGTCCGGTGTGAAGCTGTGGCAGATGCCGCTGCCGATTACCGAGCCCATGCCCTTGCCCCCACGCGAATCGCGGCGTGTGCCGCCACTGGACGCGCAACTGGCGTCGTACTTGGCCGCATCCGCCAGGATCTCCAGCTTCTTGAGTGTGTGCATAAGCTGTATTTATATACAGCTTCAGGCTGTTTGTCGACCACCCGACGGGGTGGCGCTGGCGCGGCCAGCCCGGTCCCCGAAAGGCCCCGGGCGCTGCTGCCCGCGAGTGCGGCGGCGAAGCGGACATTTACCACAGGGCACGCTTTTTGCAGGCGCTAACCCATCGCCACCCACAGGGAGCGTCCCTACAATCGAACCTTCTGACGCGGGCCTGCTCTGACCTTTTCGGGTGGCTGCACTGGGCGGATGGGCGCCGTCGGTCCGCCGATCCCGCATGCGAGGTGCTTGTGGCAATGAACGGGTTTTTTGATGCAGTGATGTCCAGTGCCGTGCTGGGTTGGCTGGACGGCGGCCTGCTGGACTTCGCCTGGTGGCAGGTGCTGCTGCTCGGCCTGCTGCTGACCCACGTCACCATCGTCAGCGTCACGCTGTACCTGCACCGCCATTCCGCTCACCGCGCGCTGGACTTGCACCCAGCGGTGCAGCATTTCTTCCGCGCTTGGCTGTGGCTGACCACCGGCATGACCACGCTGCAATGGACGGCCATCCACCGCAAACACCACGCCAAGTGCGAGCAAGCGGAAGACCCGCACAGCCCGCAGGTCTACGGCCTGCGCAAGGTGCTGTGGCAGGGCGCGGAGCTGTACCGCGCCGAGGCGCGCAACGCCGACACGATGTCGCGCTACGGCCATGGCACGCCCAAGGACTGGGTGGAGCGGCATGTGTACAGCCGCTTCCCGATCCTGGGCGTCAGCATCGTGCTGGTGGTTGACGTGCTGTTGTTCGGCGCTTTGGGCGCGGCCCTGTGGGCCATGCAGATGGTCTGGATCCCGTTTTGGGCCGCCGGCGTGGTCAACGGGATGGGCCACTTCTGGGGCTACCGCAATTTTGAAGCGCAGGACGCGTCTACCAACCTCGTGCCCTGGGGCATCCTGATCGGTGGCGAAGAGCTGCACAACAACCACCACACCTACCCAACCTCGGCCAAGTTCTCGGTCAAGTCGTACGAGTTTGACGTGGGCTGGTTCTACATCAGCCTGCTCAGCCGCCTGGGCCTGGCCAAGGCCAAGAAGACACCGCCCCGCCTGGCCTATGGTGAAGTGCGCCCTGTCGCCGATGAAAAGACGCTGGAGGCGCTGATCGCCCACCGCTATGAGGTGATGGCCGGCTACGCCCGCCACATGCGCGCCGTGTTCGCGCAGCAGACCCAGTCGGCCAGTCCCAGCCGCGCCCTGCAGGCCGCGCGCCGCTGGCTGCACCGCGACACCGACAAGGTGCCCGCCGCCGCCGCCCCGCAACTGGCCGAAGCCCGCGCCGCCTACCCGGTGCTGGACCAGATGGTCACCATGCGCGAAGAGCTGCGCCAGCTGTGGCTGAACACCGGCCGCACGCGCGAACAGCTGGTCGCCGACCTGCAGGCGTGGTGCCACCGGGCCGAAGCCAGTGGCATTGCCGCGTTGCGGGAGTTCTCGCTGAAGCTGCGGGCGATGGCGTGACGGCTTAAGGGTGCGTCCCGCGTACGGGAGGGCGCCAGCCGAGCTTCTTCGCCTGCATCGCTTGTTGGGCGCTTAGGGCGCCATACATGCACTGAGCGTGCGGGGTCAACCGCGCTGAACCGAAACCCCACCGTCGACCAGCATGGCCGATCCGGTGACGAACGACGCCGAATCCGAAGCCAGGTACAAGGCCGCATGGGCGATTTCCTCTGGCTGCGCAATCCGCTTCAGCGCATGCAAATGGGCGATTTGCGCTAGATCCTCGGGAGTACCATTCATCGCGCCGGGAATCTGGTATCGCGTGCCCAGAAATGCGCCGGTGAGGTTAGTGTCCAGCGTCTGCTGCCAGTCGGCGATGGCGATATCAGGGGTGGCACCCATTGGGCCCAGCGTGCCAGCGTTGTTGAACGCGATGTCCAGCCCACCGAAATGGTCGTCGGCGTGCTGCACAAGGGCCTTGGCAAACGCGTCGTCGCGCACGTCCGCAGCGACGCCGACCGCCATGCCACCGGTCGCACGGATCTCGGTCACCACTTCGTCAAGTGAAGACTGGCGTCTTGCGCCGACAACCACGGCGGCACAGGCCTGGGCGAACAACAGTGTGGCAGCGCGTCCGATACCTGAACTGGCGCCGGTGACGATGGCGACGCGATGCTGAAGCCATGGCATACAGATTCCTGACAACGAATAAAAGAGGTTGCGGAGTCTGAGCGTCCAGTCCGCTGCTGTCTGGCTGCATTCGGACGTGTGATTTCAGGAAAAATGAGGGTCAGATCACAATTTCTGTTTGCACCCAGATGCCCATCGGCGGCATCATGCAGAGGACTTGATAAGGTGGGGGGAAAAAGGGAAAGAGATGACGATTGATACTCGAATTATGACGCCATGTGATCAGCTTCAGGATCCAGACCCAATCGAATCGGACGCGCTCAGGAGATCTTGTGATGAAGTTAGAAAATATCTAACGAATTATGTTTGGTGTAAAAGAATTAAGGGCATGTGGTTTGCCGGAGGTTTTTCTAAAATTTCTGTCTTTTTGTGGAGCTGGAGTCCGTAAATTATGATGATAAGCTTTGGGTGATTGTGGGTGATCTACCGCCAGCGCATCTTGTAATTGACGACATACCGGATTTTAAGGAGGCCTTGCTTGTGTACGCGTCTCATATGAGAGATTGGATTTCTGCCGTTAGATTGCGCAAGAGTATAAGGGATTGCATTCCTGTGGATGTCGCGCCAACCAAAGAGCATGCAGATTTACTCGAAAGACGAATTGATTTTATCGAGAAGGAATATATTCCTGGCCTCCAAGGGGATGAAGGAAATCCTTAGGAAAATAGGGGTCAGATTACAAATTCGCAGGCTTGGTGCCACCGCGCCGAAGAAAGCGGCATCGCCGCGCTGCGCGAGTTTTCGCTCAAACTGCCGCGGCGGCCTGATCGGCCTGCGCTGCAGTGCGCTGATCGCATCAACCGCCCTCGGGCGATTTTTTTGCCCGGACGTGTGTGGCCGCTAGGCCGGCGCCTCGTCATCCGGCAGCAGTACCAGCCCGCCGTGGCATTGCGCACTTAGCGCCTGCAGCCAAGCGTCGGCCTGCGCCAGCGGCAGGCGCACTCGCCACTGCACGCGTTCGCCGTGCTGCACGTCCAGCAGTTGCACGCCGTCCATCAGCGCGCGGCGCACCAGGCCTTCGTGCACGTAGTCGCAGGCAAAGCGCAACTCGGTCAGCGCAACGGCTTCCTGTTTGTCGGCTGTCAGCAGGGCCTGCGCGACCGCGTCGGTGTAGGCGCGCACCAGACCGCCCGCGCCCAGCTTCACGCCGCCAAAATAGCGCACGACGGTGGCCAGCACCTGGTGCAGGTCGTGGTGGCGCAACACCTCCAGCATCGGCCGCCCGGCCGTGCCCGACGGTTCGCCGTCGTCCGCCGCGGCCGACTGGCCGCCCGCCATCAGCGCCCAGCACACGTGGTTGGCCTTGGGGTGTTCGGCGCGCAAGCCGGCGACGATGCGCGCGGCCTCGTCGCGGCTGTGCACCGCTTGCACGCAGCCGACGAAGCGGCTTTTCTTGAGGATCAGCTCGCTGTGGCAGGGCGCGAGCAGGGTGTAGGGCATCGGGGGGAGACAGCGCCAGCCGGACCATGCCGCGCTGGCGCAGGAGAGGGCTCGGCGCCTTACTTCAGCGCCTTGACCACCGCGTCGCCCATCTCGCGCGTGCCGGCCTTGGTCGTGCCTTCGCTGTAGATGTCGGGCGTGCGCAGGCCCTGGGCCAGCACGGCTTTGACGGCGGTTTCGATGCGGTCGGCGGCTTCGGGCTGGCCAAGGCTGAAGCGCAGCATCATCGCGGCGCTGAGGATGGTGGCCAGCGGGTTGGCCACGCCTTTGCCGGCGATGTCGGGCGCGCTGCCATGGCTGGGCTCATACAGGCCTTGTTTCTTGTCGTTCAGGCTGGCGCTGGGCAGCATGCCGATGGAGCCGGTGAGCATGGACGCTTCATCGCTCAAGATGTCGCCGAACATGTTGCCGGTGACGATCACGTCAAACGCCTTGGGCGCCTTGACCAGCTGCATCGCCGCGTTGTCGACGTACATGTGGTCCAGCGCGACGTCCGGGTAGTCCTTGTGGACTTCGGTCACCACGTCTTTCCAGAACTGGAAGGTCTCCAGCACGTTGGCCTTGTCGACGCTGGTGACCTTCTTGCCCCGCTTGCGCGCGGCTTCGAAGGCGACGCGGGCGATGCGCTCGATCTCGGGCTTGGAATAGCGCATGGTGTCAAACGCTTCCTCGGCGCCGGGGAAGTGGCCGTCCGTGGCCGTGCGCTTGCCGCGCGGCTGGCCGAAGTAAATGTCGCCCGTCAGTTCGCGGATGATGAGGATGTCCAGGCCCGCCACCAGTTCGGGCTTCAGGCTGGACGCGCTGACCAGCTGCTCATAGCAGATGGCCGGGCGGAAGTTGGCGAACAGGCCCAGCGCCTTGCGCAGGCCCAGGATCGCCTGCTCGGGCCGCAGCGGACGGTCCAGCTTGTCGTACTTCCAGTCGCCCACCGCGCCAAACAGGATGGCGTCGGCCGACTTGGCCAGATTCAAGGTCGCCTCCGGCAGCGGATGGCCCGACGCCTCGTACGCCGCGCCACCGACCGGCGCCGTTTCCATCTCGAACTTCAGCCCCAGCGCGTCCAGCACCTTGACGGCTTCCGCCGTGATTTCCGGACCGATCCCGTCGCCGGGAAGAATGGCGATCTTCATGGTATTTGCTTCTCTTTTAGTAGCTGCCCGCGCAGATTGCACTAGGGCCAGAGCCTGATTTAATTGAAATATGGAATTTGAACCCACCAAGCTTACCGCAGGCCCAACACACCCACCGTGGCACGCGCTTGTGAACCAGCGAACGCCATCGCCGCACCCGCGGCGGCGACCGGCGTTGTCCCCCCTCCCAACGGAGAGGGGGGAAGCCGCGTCAGCGGCTCAGGGGGGAGTTAAACGGTATGCGCCAACCAAGGCTTGGTCGCCAGCCGATTGGCTTCATAGGCCTTGATCTTGTCCTGCTGGCGCAGGGTCAGGCCGATGTCGTCAAAGCCGTTCAGCAGGCAGTACTTGCGGAAAGGCTGGACGTCGAAGGGGATCTCGCTGCCGTCGCCCTTGACGATGACCTGGCGCTCCAGATCGACGGTGAGCTGGTAGCCAGGGAAGACGGCGACTTCGTCGAACAGCTTGGCGATCGTGGCCTCGGGCAGCACGATCGGCAGCACGCCGTTCTTGAAGCAGTTGTTGAAGAAGATGTCGGCAAAGCTGGGCGCCAGGATGGCGCGAAAGCCGTACTGCTGCAGCGCCCAGGGCGCGTGCTCGCGGCTGGAGCCGCAGCCGAAGTTCTTGCGCGCCAGCAGCACGCTGGCACCTTGGTAGCGCGACTGGTTCAGCACGAAGTCGGGGTTCGGCTTGCGGCTGGCCGGGTCCCTGCCCGGTTCGCCCTTGTCCAGGTAGCGCCATTCGTCGAACAGGTTGGGGCCGAACCCCGTCTTCTTGATCGACTTGAGAAATTGCTTGGGGATGATGGCGTCGGTGTCGACGTTCTCGCGGTCCATGGGGGCCACCAGGCCCTGGTGTACGGTGAATTTGTCCATGTTGATTCCGTTTCCGCCATCACCCGGGCACCCCTTGCGGGGGTGCCCTCAGATGGCTTATTTGCCTACTTCCTTGACCTTCTCGCCGGCCTTTTCCATGCCTTGGCCAGCCTTGTCCAGCCCCGTGCCGACAGCGTTGCCGACGGTGCTGGCGTTTTCCTTGGTGTCTTTCTTGGCGCCTTGCCAAGTGCTGCTGCAGCCGCCCAGGGCGAGCGCAGCGGTGACGAACAGCAGGGGAAGAATGCGTTGCATGAAAAGCTCCTTGTGAAAAATGGCACTCAGAACATCAGCGTAACAAATTCCCCTGGCGCCCGTCCGTCAGACAAAACGCCGAACGTCGACGAAGTGCCCGTGCACGGCGGCCGCCGCCGCCATCGCGGGGCTGACCAGGTGGGTGCGACCACCGTTGCCCTGGCGCCCTTCGAAGTTACGGTTGCTGGTGCTGGCGCAGCGCTCGCCCGGCTCCAGCCGGTCGGCGTTCATGGCCAGGCACATGCTGCAGCCCGGTTCGCGCCATTCAAAACCGGCGGCGGTGAAGATCTTGTCCAAGCCTTCGGCCTCGGCCTGCTGCTTGACCAGGCCTGAGCCCGGCACCACCAGCGCCTGCTTGACGTTGCCGGCCACCTTCTGGCCTAACTTCTTGACCACGGCGGCGGCTTCGCGCATGTCTTCGATGCGGCTGTTGGTGCAGCTGCCGATGAAGACCTTGTCCACGCGGATGTCGGCCAGCGCCTTGTTGGGCTCCAGGCCCATGTAGGTCAGCGCGCGTTCGATGGCGCCGCGCTTGTTCGCGTCTTTTTCCTTGTCCGGGTCGGGCACGCGGCCGTCGATGCCCAGCACCATCTCGGGGCTGGTGCCCCAGGTGACCTGCGGCAGGATCTCGGCGGCGTTCAGCTCGACCACGGTATCGAACTTGGCGCCGTCGTCCGAATGCAGGGTGCGCCAGTAAGCGACCGCCTGGTCCCACTCCGGGCCGCCAACAAATTGGCCGGTGGCCGAATCGGTGCCGGGCGACAGCAGGCGCCCTTTGACATAGTCGACGGTCTTGTCGTCCACCGCGACCAGGCCGGCGCGCGCGCCAGCTTCGATCGCCATGTTGCACACCGTCATGCGGCCTTCCATGCTGAGCGCGCGGATGGCGTCGCCGGCAAATTCAATCGTGTAGCCCGTGCCGCCGGCGGTGCCGATCTTGCCGATGATGGCCAGCACGATGTCCTTGGCCGTCACGCCGGGCGCGGTTTGGCCGTTCACGCGGATCAGCATGTTCTTGGCCTTCTTGGCCAGCAGCGTTTGCGTGGCCAACACGTGTTCGACCTCGCTGGTGCCGATGCCGTGCGCCAGCGCGCCAAATGCGCCGTGCGTGCTGGTGTGGCTGTCGCCGCAGACCACCGTCATGCCGGGCAGGGTGGCGCCGTTTTCCGGGCCGATCACGTGGACGATGCCCTGGCGCTTGTGCATGAAGGGGAAGAAGGCCGCCGCGCCGTTGGCGCGGATGTTGGCGTCCAGCGTGGTGATCTGTTCTTTGCTGATCGGGTCTTCAATGCCGTCGTAGCCACGCTCCCAGCCGGTGGTGGGGGTGTTGTGGTCGGCGGTGGCGACCACGCTGCTCACGCGCCAGACCTTGCGGCCGGCGTCGCGCAGGCCTTCAAACGCCTGCGGGCTGGTCACTTCGTGCACCAGGTGGCGGTCGATGTAGAGGATGGCGGTGCCGTCCTCTTCGGTGTGGACGACGTGGTCGTCCCAAAGCTTGTCGTACAGCGTGCGTGCGGTCATGGCGTGGTGCTTCGTGGGAATGAAATCGTGGGTTGTGAAAGAGAAAAACTCAGGCCGCTTGCGCCAGCGGCGAATCGGCCCGCGGGTGCTCATCGGCCCGCAGATGCTCGTCGGCCTGCAGGTGGTCGACCAGCGCCCGTGCGGTCACGGGCAGGGTCTTGAAGTCGCGCGCAATCAGGCGGATGTCGCGCCGCGCCCAGGCGTCGGTCAGCGGTACGGCGTGCAGGGCGCCGGCGGCGCGCATCAATTCAAACGCGCGCGCCGGCATCACGCCCACGCCCAGGCCGTTGTCGATCATGCGGCACATGGCATCCAGCCCGGTGACGCGGATGCGCAGGCGGATCGCCCGCCCGGCCTGCGCCGCCGCCTGGTGCATGGCCAGCGCAATGGAGCTGCCGGCGTGCAGGCCAACGTGGTCGTAGTCCAGGCTTTCTGCAAATTCGATAGCTGGCCGCGCTGACAGGGCGTGGCCTGCAGGCACGACCAGCACCAAATCGTCGTGCCGGTACGGCAGCGACTGCAGCGCCGCGCCACCGGCCGCCAGCGCGCTGGCGTTGCCAATGCCCAGGTCGGCCGCGCCTTCCTGCACGGCGCGCACCACGTCGGCGGACAAATGCTCTTCCAGGTCGATCTTGACCTGCGGGTGGGCGCGCACAAAGCTGCCCAAGTCGTCCGGCAGAAACTGCACGATGGCCGAAATGCTGGCGTGCACGCGCACATGGCCGCGCACGCCGTCGGCGTATTCGCTCAGCTCGCTCTGCATTTTTTCCAGCCCATACAGCACGTTGCGCGCGTGGTGCAACAGGCTTTGGCCGGCGGGCGTCAGATCGACCCCGCGCGCGTGGCGGTAGAGCAGGGGCGTGTCCAGCGCCGCTTCCAGATCGGCCAGGCGCTTGCTGACGGCCGACGCGGCGATGAATTCCCGCTCGGCCGCCTTGCCGATGCTGCCGGCCTCGCACACGGCCACGAACAGCTGCAAGCTGGTCAGGTCGATGCGGCGGGCAAAGCTGCGTTCGGTGAGTTTCATGGCGGGGGCTGCTGGCTTCTTGCTTCAAGAAGGCTTTGCGGCATTTTCGCAGCAAAAGCAGTTCAAGGCATCGCGGATGGCGATGGGTGACTGGCACAGACGGTATGTCTTCGCGGCGGCCCGATAAGGTCGGCGATCCACGCCGGCTCATGGTGCGCGGTGGGCGCACGGGAAGAATCCCAATCAAATCGGCCTCTGGCCCAACAGCCACTTGCGCGGCCAGCTTCTCTTTGTATAGCACACAGCACCCTTGCCCCACCTCCGTCGCGGTCCGCGCGACTTGTCCCCGCGGCCTGTGGGCTGAGCTGTGGAAGGCCTTCTGGACAAGCCCGGCAAGCCGCGCCCCGCCTGGCTTGGCCGGCGCTGCCTCTTCTTTGGGCAGTGGGCTTTTCAGGTCGATTTGACGGGTTTGTACCCGGGTTTTTTGACGCGCGCCGAGAAGCGCGCCGACTTGTACCCGCCGGCTGTGGGCGGACTTGTTGAAAAGCGTGGGGGCAAGTGCCGCAAGCCGCGCCGGCATTGGGCTGGCGGGGCGTGCCTCATCTTTGGGCAGCGCGCGGGCGCCGCGCCGCATGGGGTAAGGTGGGGGTCCCAAGCCGTGCGCGGATGGCCGGCCCGTCGCCGCGCCGCGCACCGGCCAGGCGCCGCGGCGATCAGGTGCCAGCGCACCTGCGCAAAGCGCGCAGCCTGCTCTTGAATCGGTAGCTGCCCACGCAATGTCCTCTAGGGCCGGCAGCCAGTTTCATGCCCAAAGTGGGTCGCTGTTGCCCACGCGCTTTCATGGACCCCACGATGCAATCCGCTTCCGCCGACATCTTTGACGCCGCGTACTACGAGCGCTTTTACTTCGACAAGAAGACCAGCGTGGTCGACCCGGCGCACATGGACCGGCTGGGCGCCTTCGTGGCCGCCTACCTGCAGTACCTGCGCGTGCAGGTGCGGCGCGTGCTGGACGTGGGCTGCGGCATCGGCCTGTGGCAGGGGCTGATCGCGCGGCATTTCCCGGACGCTGCTTACCAAGGTGCGGAGATCAGCGCCTACCTGTGCGAGCGCTTTGGCTGGGAGCAGGCGTCCGTCGTCGACTACGCCGCCAGCGAACCGTATGACCTGGTCATCTGCCAGGGCGTGCTGCCCTACCTCAGCCCGCCCGATCTGCAGCGTGCGCTGCGCAACCTGGGCCGGCTGACGCGCGGCGCGCTGTACGTCGAAGCGGTGGCGCGCGAAGACTACGAGCGCGACGTGATCGACGAAGAGCTGACCGACGCGCGCCTGTTCCGCCACCGTGCCGAGCTGTACCGGCGCGGCCTGCGCCCGCACTTTCACGAGCTGGGCGGTGGCCTGTGGCTGAGCCGCAGCGCCGAGGTGCCGCTGTTCGAGCTGGAGCATTTGGGCGGGGGCTGATGCCCGCTCAAGCCCGCTTGAACCGCGCGCCAACCGCGGCACGTCGCCAAGGCTGCCGCGCGACCTTCCGCACAGTCAGCACGCCCGCCGGCCAGCCACGCACCCCATGGCACAATCGCGCCGCCGCCTGCGGGCGGCACACGCTGGGGGTGCCCCGCGGGCCATGGGCCGGCGCGGGCTGAGAGAGTCCCTTCGAACCTGATTGAGGTCATCCTCGCGCAGGGAAGCCCGCTCATCCGGCCGCGTTCGCCCAGCTTGGGCCACGCGGCGCGAGCGATTTCCTTGTGCGGTGCCGCAAGGAATCCGCCGCATGAGCGCAACTGCTTCTTCTTCCACTTCCGCCGCCGCCAACGAAGCGCTGGCGCCGCTGCCGGCCGACCGCCGCGTCTTCCGCTGGCACGACCACGCGTCGCTGTGGTTCAGCCTGGGCGTGGGGCTGCTCGTCATGCAGGTCGGCGCCTACCTGATGCCGGCGCTGAGCCCGCGCGAGGCGCTGGCGGCGATCGTGTTCGGCTCGCTGATCGGCGCGGGCTTGCTGGGCTGGGTCGCCAAGCTGGGCTGCGACAGCGGCCTGGCCAGCGCGGGGCTGATGCACGCGGCTTACGGGCGGCGCTTTGCCGGCCTGCCGATCATCTTGAACATCGTGCAGCTGGTGGGCTGGGGCACGTTTGAGTTGGTGGTGATGCGCGATGCCACCGTGGCCATCGGCCGCCAATCCGGCGGCATGGCGGCCAGTTGGTGGCCGGTGGCGGCCACGCTGCTGTGGGGCGGCGTGGTGGCGCTGCTGATCAGCGGGTCGATGGTGCAGCTGGTGCGCCGCGTGATCGCGCGCGTGGCGCTGCCGCTGGTGGTGCTGTCGCTGCTGTGGCTGACGTGGCAATTCCTCGGCATGGCGCACGCGCAGGGCTGGCAGCAGCTGTGGCAGCGCCCGGGCGCGGGCGGCATGGGCGTGATGCCCGCGCTGGACCTGGTGATCGCCATGCCGATTTCGTGGCTGCCGCTGGTGGCCGACTACGCGCGCCACGGCACGAGTGGCCGCAGCGCGCTGCGCGGCACCTGGGCCGGGTACGCGCTGGCCAACATCTGGTGCTACGCGCTGGGTGTGTTGGTGGCGCTGACGCTGCCCAGCAAAGACCTGGTGACGGCACTGCTGCTGGCGCAGGGTGGGCTGATCGCGCTGTCGCTGATCCTGATCGACGAGGTGGACAACGCGTACGGGGACGCGTATTCCGGCGCCGTGTCCGCGCACAGCCTGCTGCCACGCTGGAGCGTGCGTCGCTGGGGCGTGGTGATGGCACTGGGCTGTACCGCGCTGGCGCTGGTGCTGCCGATGCACAGCCTGGAGCCGTTCCTGCTGCTGCTCAGCTCGGTCTTCGTGCCGCTGTTCGGCGTGATCCTGGGGCGCCTGGCGCTGGGCGTGGACGTGGGCGCCGCGCTGCAGCGCGCGCGCAGCGTGCACTGGGTGCCGGTGGCGCTGTGGCTGGGCGGCATCGCCTTCTACCACCTGCTGCCCAAGTGGTTGCCCGGTTGGGGCGCGGCGTTGCCGACGCTGGCCGTGTGCTTGGTGCTGGCGCGGCTGACGCGCGGGCGCTGAGCGGGCTGGCGCGCGCCAACGCGGCCACGCCGTGGGTCGTTCCGTCAATGAATGCGCTATGAATAGCGTAGCTGGGCGCGCAGGTGGTTGTAGGGCGACGGCCTGATTCTTCTTGAAATCGGGTTGGCGCGGCAGTCTCAGTACACCAGCCGCGAATGCCCCACGCCGCCGCCTTTGTCCACGCGGATCTGTACCGGGATGCGCTCCTTCAGCGCCTCCACGTGGCTGATCACGCCGATCATCTTGCCGCTGGCGTTCAGCGCGTCCAGCGCCGCCAGCGCGACCTCCAGCGTGTCGCCATCGAGCGTGCCAAAGCCTTCGTCCAGGAACAGCGAATCGATCGAGGTCTTGTGGCTGACCAGGTCGGACAGCGCCAGCGCCAGCGCCAGGCTGACCAGAAAGCCTTCGCCGCCCGACAACGTGCGTGTGTCGCGCGCCACGTCGCCCTGCCAGCCGTCGACCACTTCCAGCTCCAGCTCGCCCGTCGCCTTGCGCCGCAACGTGTAGCGCCCGTGCAGGCGCGCGAGGTGCTGGTTGGCCAGGTGCAGCAGGTGGTCCAGCGTCAGCCCCTGCGCAAACTTGCGGTACTTGTCGCCCTTGGCCGAGCCGATCAGCCCGTCCAGCCGCTGCCACAGGTCGCTGTCGGCGCGCTGCTGGTCGATGCGGGTCAGCAGCGCTTGCTGGCCGCTGCGGCGCGTGGCATCGTCGGCCAGGCGGGTGCGGATTTCCGACAGCTGCGCGATCAGCGCGTCGCGCTGCGCCTGCAACTGGTCGATGCGCGCCTGCAGCGCTTCGGGCGCCTCGTCCGTCAGGGCCTGCGCGGCCAAAGCGGCGTGGCGTTGCTGCGCGTCGGCCAGCACGGCATCGCAGCGCTGGGTTTCGGTGGCCAGACGCGCGTCCCAGTCGGCCAGGCGCGCGTGCTCATCGGCCGGTAGCAGGGCGGCGCGGTAGGCCGCCGCATCGGCAAACGGGCTGGCTTGCAGCGCGGTGGCCCAGGCGGCGTCGGCTTGGCTGGCTTGGGACCGAGCTTGTGTGCACTGCGCTTGCGCGGCCTCCAGGCGGCCGGCCAGCGTGTGCAGGGCGGCGTGGATCTGGTCGACGGCTTGGGCGCTCGCGGCCAAGGTGTCGGGCAAGGGCGCAGCGCTTGCGTCGTCATTGGCGTCGTCCGCGAGCGCGCTGGCCGCGCGCTCGGCCCACAGCGCGGCGTCGGCGTCGGCGCGCTCGGCCTGGGCGTGCTGCGCACCGATGTCGATGGCCAGTTGCTGCCCACGCTGTTGCGTGCTTTGCCAACGCTGCCATTCGGCGCTGCGTTCGGCCAGCCAAGGCGCGGGGTCGGCATCGGCCGCGGGCAGGGTGTAGCCGGCGGCGGCCACGGCGCGCGCGAGCTCGGCCTGCAACGCGTTCGCCTCGGCCTGCACGGCGCGCAACTGCTGCGCCAGTGCGTCCTGGCGCTGCACCAGCCCAGCCAGCGTTTGCTGTTCGCGCTCGCGCGCGTGATGGGCGTGTTGCAGCGCCTGCGCGCTGTGGTGGGCTTGCTCGCTGGCGCGGGTCAGGGCCAGCTCGGCCGCTTCGGCTTGTGCCAGCGCTTGCGCCAGACGCTCGGTTTGCGCGGCGGCGCCTTGCGCGGCGTTGGTCAGCGCGTCCTCTTGCGACCAGGCATCGGGCGGGGGCGCGTCGTTGCCCGGCGCTGCTTGCTGCAACAAGGCCTGCCAGCGCCCGGCGGCGGCGTTGCTGTCGGCTTGCAACTCAGCCGCTTGGGCCTGTGCCTGCTCCAGCTTGGCTTGCGCGGCGGCGGCGTCCGCCTTGCATTGCTCGCCTTGCGCGCGCAGGGCGTCCAGCGCGGTTTGGGCGTCGACCAGCGCGCGTTCGGTTTCGCCCACGTCGAGCGCGGCGTAGGCGGCGATGGCCGGGTGCTCGCGCGCGCCGCACAGCGGGCAGGCTTCGCCCGGCTGCAGCGCGTGGCGGTGCGCTTCCAGGCTTTGGATGCGCTGCTCTTGCGCCAGCAGTTTCTGTTTGTCGCTGACCACGCTCTGTTGCGCCTTGAAGCGCTCGCGCAAGCTCAACAAGGTTTGCTGTAGCTGGGCAGTCTCCGATTGCCCCGCGACCACGCGCTGCTGCAGCGTGCCGGCTTGCCCGGTCAGGCGGCGGCGCTGGTGCGCCACCTCTTCCAACTGCTGCCACCACTGGCCGTGCCGGTGCGCGCCTTGCCAGCGGGCGCGCAGCGCGGCGACGCTGTCCGCGCCGTGTTGGGCCAGCTGTGCTTGCAAGGCCGTGCGCGCGCTTTGCAGCGCGGTCTGCGCGGCCTGCTGCGCCTGTTCGGCCTGGCGCAGCGCGCCGTCTTGGGTGGCGATGCGCTGCTGCAGGCCGGCGTGCTCTTGCGCCAGCGCGCCTTGCTGCTCGGCCAGTTTGCTGTGGCGCTGGCGCAGCGTGCTGCGCTGGCCAAAACGCAGGCGCCAATCGGCCAAGCGCTCGCCCAGGTCGGCGTGCGCGGCGTGGGCCTGGCGGTACGCGTCGGCCTGTTGGCGCTCGGCTTGTAGCGTGCCCAGGCGGGCGTGCGCGCTGCTGGCGGCTTGCGCGGCCAAGCGGTGGCCGTGGCACAGGTGCTGGCCCAGGCGTTGGCGCTGCGCGGCTTCTTCGGTCCGCAGTTGGTGGAGCGCAGACGAGCTTTCGATCACGGCGTTTCGCGCCTGCTGTTGCGCCTGGTGTGCGGGCTGCAAGGCTTGGGCCGGCGCGTGCACCGCCAGGGCTTGCAGCGCGGGTGCAGCGTCGGCGCGGGCTTGCGCGGCGGCGCGCTGCGCTTGCTCGGCCTCGGCCAGGGTCTGGGCGGCCAGCTCGCGCTCGCGCTGCCATTGGCGCAGCGCGGTCGCGGCCTGCAGCTGGGCGTCGGCGTCACGCTGCTCGGCCAGCCAGCGCTGTTGGTCGGCGGCCAGGGCGTCGCGCTCTTCAGGGGCCAGCAGCTGCACACCATCGGCTTGCGCCTGCAGCTGTTCCAGCGCGTGCCGCGCGGCGCGCGAACGCTCGAACACGGCTTGCGATATTTGGCCGTAGATCTCGGTGCCCGTCAGCTCTTCCAGCAGCTCAGCGCGGTCGTTGGCGTTGGCGTTGAGGAAGGCCGCAAAGCCGCCTTGGGCCAGCAGCATGGACCGCGTGAAGCGCGCGAAGTCCAGGCCGGTGAGCGCGGCGATGCGTTTGAGCTTGTCGCCGCTGTGCGTGCTGAGGATCTCGCCCGCGCCGTCGTCGCCGGTGAGCTGCGCCAGTTCGACCTTGGGCGCCTGCAGCGCGCCGTCGATGCGGTCGCGCGCGCGGCGCTGGCTCCAGAAGGCGCGGTAGGCCGTGCCTTTGACTTCGAACACCACTTCCGCCAAACAGTCGGCGGTGTGGCGCGTCATCAACTCGTTGCTTTGACCCCCGACGCTGGTCAGACGCGGCGTCTGGTGGTACAGCGCCAGGCAGATCGCGTCCAGCAAGCTGGACTTGCCCGCGCCCGTCGGCCCGGTGATGGCGAACAGGCCGTTGTCCTTGAAGGGTGCTTCGCGGAAGTCGACCGTGAATTCGCCCTTGAGCGAATTCAGGTTCTTCAGGCGCAGGCTGAGGATCTTCATGCCGCCGCTCCGTCGGCCTCGCCGGCGGTCAAATCGGCCAGCACCTGGCGGTAGCGCGTGTCCAGCGCGCTGTGCAACTCGGGCGTCAGCGTCTCCTGCGCCAGCCGACGGGCGAAGACCTCGTGCGGGCTGAGCTCGTGCAGCGCTTCGCCTGCGTCACCGGCCAGTTGCGGCGCGGCCGTACCGCGCTGGCGGCGCACGCGCAGCACCTGCACCGGCAGCGCGGTGGTGAGCGCGTCGACGCGCGCGGCCAGATCGGGCAGGTAGTCGTCTTCTTGCACCGTGACTTCCAGCCACACCGGACATTCGGCGGTGCCGGGCGCGGCGGCGGCCTGCAGCGCGGCGGGCAGGGTCGCGAGCGACCCACTGACGGCGGCCAGCGGCTGGAACGCGGGCACGGGCACCGCCTCGATGCGCTGCACCCCGTCCGCATCCAGCTCGACCAGCAGCACCTGCTTGGCTTGCCGCGCTTCGTCAAAGCTCAGCGCGATGGGCGATCCGCTGTAGCGCACGTGGTCCAGCCCGCCGACTTTCTGCGGCTGGTGGATGTGCCCGAGCGCGATGTAGTCGGCCGGCGGGAAGGCGCTGGTGGGGAAGGCTTCGAGCGCGCCGACGTAGATCTCGCGCACCGATTCGCTGCGGCTGGCGCCCACCGTGGTCAGGTGCCCCGTGGCGACGATGGGCAGGCGTTGCCCGGTCTGGGCCAGGTGCTCGGCTTGCAGTGCCTGCGCCGCGGCGTAGACGCGCGCGTAGGTGCCCTGGATGGCGTTTTGCAGCGCCAGTTGCTTGTCGGCGGCCGACTGGCCGGCGTCGCTTTGCACCACGTCGCGGGCGCGGATGAAGGGCAGGGCGCAGACGATGCAGCCGGGCACCGCCGCGTCGCCGCGCATGGGCAAGGTCAGCACGTGCCGCGCCGCGTCGGCATCAACCGCGGCGACGACGTGCGCGTTCAGCTGGGCCAGCAGCGGTTGGTGTTCGCCCAGCACGCTGACCGAATCGTGGTTGCCGCCCAGCACCAGCAGCGCCACGCTGGCGCGGCACAGGCGGCCGATCAGCTGGTTGTACAGCTCGCGCGCGTAGCTGGGCGGCGCGCCGGTGTCGAAGACGTCGCCGGCGATCAGCACGGCGTCGACCGCGTGGGCGTCGACCTGCGCCAGCAGCCAATCGATCAGCGCCGCGTGTTCGGCCTGGCGCGTCTGGCCCATGAAGTGCTGGCCCAAATGCCAGTCTGAAGTGTGAAGAAGGCGCATGAAAAAAGCGGGGGCGCGGGACAGGGCAACAAAGCGAAGCAGGCATTAGAGCATCGCCCTGCGACGGCGAAGGGGCACGGACGCGAGCCGAAAAAGAGCGCACGCCCCCACGCCGACCTGTCGCCCGCGTGGCAGCCGTGCCCGGTCGACTGCACCGCACAAAGGTACGATGGTCAAACCACTGCCCAGGGCGCTGCCAGCGTGCTGGCTGTGGTCAAAAACCCCCTATTTTGAGGAGACATTCCCTGTGTTCAGCCACGTCATGATCGGCGCCGCCGACTTGGAGCAATCCCGCCAGTTTTACGACGCCGTGCTCGGCACCCTGGGCATCGCGCCCGGCGCGGCCAACAAGCACCGCTATTTCTACCGCGGTGGCGGTGGCACGTTCTCGATCAGCACGCCGATCAATGGCAAAGCCGCCACGCACGCCAACGGCGGCACCATCGGTTTTGTCGCCAACTCGCCCGAACAGGCCGACGCCTTCCACGCGGCCGGCCTGGCGCACGGCGGCGTGACCTGCGAAGACCCGCCCGGCTGGCGCGGCGAAAAGCCGGGCCGCATGTACATCGCCTACCTGCGCGACCCGGCCGGCAACAAGATCTGCGCGCTGCACCGCGAACCCAAGGACGCTTGAGGAGGTCCGCGGCGGTCGGCGGTGAATCACCGATTGCTATGCAAAGAGAAGCTGGCCGCGCAGGTGGTTGTAGGGCCGACGCCTGATTTGGCTTGAAATGCGTTAGCGGGGCTGCCCTGGCGCAGCGGCGTGTGCCCAAAAAAAAAGCCGACGGCGTGCTGCCGTCGGCTTTTCTATTTGGCGAACGCACCAGCGCGCTGGCGGCGCCCGGCGGTGTGGCCGCTCAGGCCGCTTCGACCTGCAGCGCCGCCTGGTCCAGCACGGCGGCGATGGCCTTGACCTGCGCGTCGGTCAGTGGCTCGGCCGGCGCGCCGGGGCGGCCGTCGAGCTTCAGGCGCAGCGCGGTCTTGAAGTTCTCCAGCGCGCGCACCAGTGCAGCAGGGCGCTGGTGGCGCTCGTGCCGGCGGCCTTCGGACAGGCGCCCCAGCAGTTGCTGCAGCGCGTCGTCCTGCTCGGCCAGCGCGGCCTGGCCTTCGGGTGTGATGGCGTACTGCTTGCGACCGCCCGCCGCTTCGGTCGCGGTGACATGGCCCATGTCGACCAGCACGCTCAGCGTCGGGTACATGGTGCCCGGGCTGGGCTGGTAGTCGCCGCCGACCAGCTCGCCCACGGCGCGGATCAGGTCGTACCCGTGGCTAGGTTGCTGGGCGATCAGGTGCAGCGCCAACAGGCGCAGGCCACCGGCTTCAAACATGCGTTCGCGCCGGCGCGCCTGGTGGTGCTCGCCATGGTGCGGGCCGTGGCGCGGCCCATGGTGGGGACCCGGACCGCCGCCGAAGTCGTCGCCGTGCGCGTGGCGCGGGGCGTGCGGGTGATGGTGGTGCGGATGGTGGTTGTGATGAGGAGGCATCGGTTGCTGTCTCAGGTGGTTGAAGATGTAGCTACGATATATCATAATACGACGTCGAGCAAGATGGTACGACGGCGCTTTACACAACTTTGCGGGGGACGCCGGCGCATGTTTCCGTTGCTTACGGAGCAGCGCGCAGAGGTACGGCATGGGGCGCCGCTTGGACACCCCATGCTGAGCAGGCGCGCCGTGGCTGGAGGGCGCGGCGCACACCGGGGCGGTCAAGCGCGCGCGGAAACCATCACGCGACGGCCGCGACGCACCAACACGCGGTGACGGACGCCGAGAACGCCTGCGTGGGGGCGGGCGCGCGCGGCGCGGAAGGCGCCGGTCGTGCTGAAAAGCGCCTGGGATTGTGCCGTGCGAATTGAGGGCAAATCGGCCACTGGCCCTACAACCGTCTGCGCTAGCAGCTACTAAATCAATAGTGATCAAAGTCGGGCGGCGTTCACGCCCGAGCGGTCACTCCGCCTGGGTTTGGGCATGGGCTCTGGCGCGGATCAGGGCGTGCCGCAGTGCGGGTGGCCGATGGGGTGGTCGGCCGCGGCGACCACCTGCTCGACGGGGCCAACAGACCGGCGCCGGCATCCAGGCCGCAAGTCCTGAGGGGCGGGCCGCCCTGGCGCCCGCCTCCGTCCGCGCCGGCGCTTGGTGGGTAGGCAGTTGGTCAGCGGCGCGCCTTGGCTGGCCTTGGCCCGTAGCGCAGCGTCAGCAGGCTGCCCAGCGCCAGCGCGACCAGCGCAAAGCCGGGCGCGCCCAGGGCGCCGACGCGGTCGACCAGCAGCCCACCCGCCAGGGCGCCGCTGGCGATGGCGATCTGAAAGGCCGCCACCAGCAGGCCGCCAGCGCCTTCGGCCTGGTCGGGCGCGGCGCGCACGATCCAGGTCTGGAAGCCGACCGGAAAGGCGGCAAAGGCGAAACCCCACAGCACCACCGCCACCGCGGTGACGGCAGGCGAGCGGCCGGCCAGCAGCAGGCTGGCTGCCATCACCACGATCACGCTGCCGCCAGCGACGATGGCGCGGCGTTCGCTGCGCTCCGCCAGCCCGCCGCCCACCAGATTGCCAAAAAAGCCGCCGATGCCGTAGCCCAACAAGACGGCCGAGACCGCGCCCACCGACAGGTGCGCAACGTCTTCCATCAAAGGCCGCAGGTAGGTAAAGCCGGCGAAATGGCCCGAGATCACCAGCAGCACCGCCAGCAAGGCCACCCGCACGCCGGGGCGGCGCAGCAGTGCGCCCAGCACGCGCAGGTCGGTGTGGTCGCGCGGGGGGAGGGCCGGCAGGCTGATCACCTGGGCCGCCAGCGCCAGCAGGCCGACCGCCTCGGCCGCCACGAAGGCGCTGCGCCAACCCCAGAGCGAGCCCATCCACGCGCCCAGGGGCGCTGCGCAGACGGTGGCGACCGAAACGCCGGTGAGGATCACCGCCATCGCCCGCGCGAACAAGGGCGCCGGCACCAGCCGCATGGCCAGCGCCCCGGACATCGCCCAAAAGCCGCCCAACGCCATGCCCAGCAGCACGCGGGATACGAGCAGGGTCGCCAAACTGTTGGCCGTGATGGCCAGCGCGTTGGAGACGATCAGCAGCAGGGTCAGCACCAGCAGAACGCGCTTGCGGTCGTGCTGCCGGGTGACAAGGGCCAGGCCAGGCGCCGCCACCGCAGCCACCAGCGCGGTGGCGGTCACCGTTTGGCCGGCGGCGCCGGCGCTGATGTGCAGGTCGGCGGCAATGGCGGTCAGCAGGCTGACGGGCAGGAACTCGGCGGTCACCAGGCTGAAGACGCCGAGGGTGAGGGCGAGCACCGCGGGCCATTGCGCCGTTGTGCTGCCGTCGGTCGGTGTGGGGGCGGCGGCAGCCGCTGCGGGGGTGCGGGTGCCGGCCAGTTGGCCGTCATCCACTGCGGGGCATGAGAGGCAGGAAGACACTTTGCTTAACCATAAGTCGTACAGGGCTGCCAGCTTAGGACTAGGATCCTGGCGTTTCCATGCCTGAAATGCCGTAATGCTTGATCATTCCTCCAAGACGTCTGAGGGCCCTGCGAGCGCAACGCCCGGTGTGTCCGACACCTTGACCGAGATCCTGCTGGGCCTGCGCTTGGAAGGGGTGGAGTACGGCCGCTGTGTCGCGCAAGCGCCCTGGGCGGTGACGTTTGCGGCCCAGCCCGCGGCGCGCTTTCATTTTGTGGCGCGCGGGGACTGCTGGCTGCAAAAGCCGGGGGGCGAGTGGCTGCGCCTGCGGCCTGGCGACGCCGTGCTGCTGCCGCATGGCAGCGCCCATGCGCTGGCCAGTTCGCCCGAAGTCCCGGGCGTGGAAGCGGGCACGCTGGAACGTGTCTCGGTGGCCGACAACCTCTACCTGGTGCAGGGCTGTGGTGCCAAGGCCGATAGTGGTGGCGCACCGGCGGGCACCGACTGCACCGCGCCCAGCGTGGTGTTCAGCGGTGTCATGCGCTTCAACCTGGACCCGCTGCACCCCCTCATCTCGATGATGCCGCCGCTGATGCTGGCGGGCGATCTGGCGCACAGCGACCCCACGGTGCCGGCGCTGTTGGAGGCCATGGAGCGCGAGGTGGCGCTGGAGCGCATCGGCGCCTGCGGAATCATGGCGCGCATGGCCGACGTGCTGGCCGCCAGCATCATCCGCGCGTGGGTGGAGTGCGGCTGCAACGCGTCCACCGGCTGGGTGGCGGCGGTGCGCTGTCCGCAAATCGGCAAGGTCGTGGCGGCCATCCACGCCGACCCGGCGCGCGCCTGGGACGTGCCGACGCTGGCGGGGCTCATGGGCGCGTCGCGCTCCAAGTTCGCGCAGGCCTTTACCCGCCTGATGGGCGAGAGCCCGGCCAAGTACGTGACGAAGGTGAAGATGTTCCAGGCGCGCCACTGGATCGCCCACGACGGCCTGCGCATGGCCACGGTGGCGGCGCGGCTGGGTTACGAGTCCGAGGCGTCGTTCAGCCGGGCGTTCAAGCGCATCGTGGGTGCGCCGCCCAGCACGGCGCGGCGCGCGTTGAGCGACTGAGCGCCCCGCTGGTGCGTGCTGACCCGGCCCGGCAAATCGGGCCTTGTCGGCACCGCTTGCGCGCGGCGGCCGCGGCTCAAATGGACAGCTTGCGCGCCAGGTCGCGGTCGTCGCAGGCGCGGGCACTTTTTTCGTTCGAGCGTGCGCTCAGGTCCGGCGCCAGCGCTTCGCGGCCGTCGAAGACGAAGCAGTCGCCGTGGTAATGCGCGCCGCCGACTTCCTCAAAGTATTTGAGGATGCCGCCTTCCAGCTGCAGCACGTTGGTCAGACCCAGGTCGTGCATGTAGATGGCGGCCTTCTCGCAGCGGATGCCGCCGGTGCAAAAGCTGACCACGGTCTTGCCTTCCAGCTGCTCGCGGTGGTCGATCACCGCCTGCGGGAATTCGGTGAACTTGGTGATGCGCCAGTCGATGGCGTCATCAAAGCTGCCGTAGTCGACCTCGAAGGCGTTGCGCGTGTCCAGCATCACCACGGGCTTGCCGGCGTCGTCGTGGCCCTGGTCCAGCCAGCGCTTGAGCGTGGGCGCGTCCACCGCCGGCGCGCGGCCCGCGGCGGGACGGATCGCCGGGTGGTTCATGCGGATGATCTCGCGCTTGAGCTTGACCAAGAGGCGCCGGAAGGGCTGGCGCGCGGACCAGCTTTCCTTGGGCGCCAGGGCGGCAAAGCGCGGGTCGGCGCGTAGATCATGGACGAAGCCGCGCACATTCTCCGGCGTGCCGGCCAGGAACATATTGATGCCTTCTTCGGCCAGCAGCACGGAGCCCATCAGCGCCCGCGCTTCGGCGGCGGCGAAAAGCTGCTCGCGCAGTGGCTCGCGGTCGGTCAAAGGCACGAACAGGTAAGCGGAGATGTTGAGGACGGGCAGATCGGGGTTCACCCCCCGATTGTAAAAAGTCGGCGCCGGGCTTTCTTGATGGCGCGCAAGCAGGCTCAGCTTGGTCGGGCTCAAACGAGCCGGTTTAAGCCGATCCGGCCAACTGCAGCAGCGCATCGCCCGTCAGGCGGTAACGCACCCATTCGCCTTGCGGCAGCGCGCCCAGGCTTTCGTAGAAGTCGATGGCGGGCTGGTTCCAGTCCAGCACGCTCCATTCGAAGCGGCCGCAGTCCTGTTCGACCGCGATGCGCGCCAGATGCTGCAGCAACGCCTTGCCCGCGCCGCTGCCGCGCGCGGCGGGGTCGACGTACAGGTCTTCCAGGTACAGGCCGTTGCGCCCCTGCCAGGTGGAATAGTTGAAGAAATACACGGCAAAACCGATGGCTGCGCTGGCGCGTTCGCAGACCAGCGCGTGGGCGCTGGCGCCGGCGTCAAACAACGTGCGCTGCAGGTGCGCGGGCGTGGCCTGGGCCTCGGCGTTCTCGTAAATCGCCAGGTCGCGGATGAAGCGCAGCAGGGTCGGGATGTCGGCCGGCGTGGCGGGGCGGATGGTCAGGTCGGGCATGGGCGGATTGTGGGCGAGGGCGCCTCGGGTGGGCGGCGGTACGCGCCTGCGCCAAGCGTGCGATGCCATGCGCGACAACACACTCTTTGAGTCAAATCGGCGGCTGGCCCTACAGCCGATTGCGCGGTCAGCTAGCAAAAGCATAGTTCCGTCCGTCCGCGCACAGGCACAAAAAAACCCGCCACAGGGGCGGGTTGGGTATGGGCGGCGCCCTGAAATCAGAGCGCGGCCTGCGGCCCAGGTCAGGGCACGTCGCGGCGCGGCGAGCCGACGTACAGCTGGCGCGGGCGGCCGATCTTGTACTCGGGGTCGGCGATCATTTCGTTCAGCTGGGCGATCCAGCCGACGGTGCGGGCCAGGGCGAAGATGCCGGTGAACAGGTTGACCGGGATACCAATGGCGCGCTGCACGATGCCGGAATAGAAGTCGACGTTCGGGTACAGCTTGCGCGACACGAAGTACTCGTCTTCCAGAGCGATCGATTCGAGCTTCTTGGCCAGCGCGAACAGCGGGTCTTTTTCCAGGCCCATGGCGGCCAGCACTTCGTTGCAGGTTTCCTGCATCAGCTTGGCGCGCGGGTCGTAGTTCTTGTAGACGCGGTGGCCAAAGCCCATCAGCTTGACGCCGCTGTTCTTGTCCTTGACCTGCTTGATGAACTCACCAATCTTCTCGACGCCACCTTGCTTCTGGATGTCGTAGAGCATGTTCAGCGCCGCCTCGTTGGCGCCGCCGTGGGCCGGGCCCCACAGGCAGGCCACGCCAGCGGCGATGGCGGCAAACGGGTTGGTGCCCGAGGAGCCGCACAGGCGCACGGTGGAGGTGGAGGCGTTCTGCTCGTGGTCGGCGTGCAGGATGAAGATGCGGTCCATCGCTTTTTCGATGACCGGGTTGACCTTGTACTCTTCGCACGGCGTGCCGAACATCATGCGCAGGAAGTTGCCGGCGTAGCTCAGGCTGTTCTGCGGGTACATGTACGGCTCACCTTTGCCGTATTTGTAGGCCATGGCGACCAGCGTGGGCATCTTGGCGATCAGGCGGATGGCCGAGATCTCGCGGTGCTCCGGGTTGTTGATGTCGGTGCTGTCGTGGTAGAAGGCCGACAGACCGCCGACCAGGCCCGTCAGCACAGCCATCGGGTGGGCGTCACGGCGGAAGCCACGCAGGAAGAACTGCATCTGCTCGTTGACCATGGTGTGCTTGGTCACGCGGTCTTCGAAGTCGGCCTTCTGCGCGGCGTTGGGCAGCTCGCCGTTCAGCAGCAGGTAGCAGGTGTCCATGTAGTTGCACTTCTGGGCCAACTGCTCGATGGGGTAGCCGCGGTACAGCAACTCGCCCTTGTCACCGTCGATGTAGGTGATGGCCGATTGGCACGCCGCCGTGGACATGAAGCCCGGGTCGTACGTGAACATGCCGGTCTGCGCGTACAGCTTGCGGATGTCGATGACGTCGGGACCGATGGTGCCCTGGTACACCGGCAGTTCCACCGCGGGGCTGCCGTTGGTGAAGGACAGGGTCGATTTGTTGTCGGCAAGTTTCATGTCTTGATTCCTTACAGGTTGGCGGGCGGATGGCGCTGCTTACGGTGTCGTGCGAGGCCGGGCCCGCAGCATGACCAGCAGTTCGCGCACATCCGGCGTATCGAGATCGTCCGTGGGCTCAGATCGCCTCAGAAAGAGGTCAAGCAGATCGTTGTCGGACAGATCCATCAGCAGGCCCAGCGCGCTGGCGCGCGCGGGCGTGATTTCGTGTTCATGCTGCTCGAAGAAGCGTTCGATGAACAAATCGTTTTCAAGCATGCCGCGGCGGCAGCGCCAGCGCAGCTTGGCCAGGGCACGAGCGTCCAGGGCAGCGTCGGTCATGCGCCGTAGGTCAGAGCAGGGCAGGTCAGACCGCGCGGCGGACCATCAATTCCTTGATCTTGCCGATCGCCTTGGTGGGGTTCAGGTGCTTGGGGCACACATCCACGCAGTTCATGATCGTGTGGCAACGGAACAGACGGTAGGGGTCTTCCAGGTTGTCCAGGCGTTCGCCGGTGGCGGTATCGCGGCTGTCGGCGATGAAGCGGTAGGCCTGCAGCAGGCCGGCAGGACCGACGAACTTGTCGGGGTTCCACCAGAAGCTGGGGCAACTGGTCGAGCAGCTGGCGCACAGAATGCATTCGTACAGGCCGTTCAGCTCTTCGCGCTCCTCAGGCGACTGCAGGCGCTCTTTCTCGGGCGTCGGCGTGTCGTTGATGAGGTAGGGCTTGATCGAGTTGTACTGCTTGAAGAACTGCGTCATGTCCACGATCAGGTCGCGGATGACGGGCAGGCCGGGCAGGGGGCGCAGGACGATGGGGTCCTTCAACGTGCGCAGGTTGGTCAGGCAGGCCAGACCGTTCTTGCCGTTGATGTTCATCGCGTCCGAGCCGCACACGCCTTCGCGGCAGGAGCGGCGGTAGGACAGCGTGGGGTCTTTTTCCTTGAGCTTGATCAGGGCGTCGAGCAGCATGCGCTCGTTGCCTTCCAGCTCGACTTCCACCGTCTCCATGTACGGCTTGGCATCCTTGTCCGGGTCGTAGCGGTAGATCTTGAAGGTACGTTTTTGCATCGTGGATTTCCTTGGAACCGGGCCGGGGCTTAGAACGTGCGAACCTTGGGCGGCACCGTGTCCACCGTGAGTGGCTGCATGCGCACCGGCTTGTAGCCGAGCTGGTTGCCTTCCGAAAGCCACAGCGTGTGCTTCATCCATTCGGCGTCGTTGCGGCCGAGCGGCGCGACCGGGTCGTCGGCCGGGCGTTCGTAGTCGAGCACCGTGTGTGCGCCGCGGCATTCGTGGCGGGCGGCGGCCGAGGTCATGGTGGCCTGGGCGACTTCGATCAGGTTTTCGACTTCCAGCGCTTCCTGGCGCGCCATGTTGAACACGCGGGAATGGTCCTGTAGGCCCAGGCCCTTGACGCGTTCACGCAGCTCGGCCACTTTGACGACACCTTCGTCCATGCTGGCTTGCGTGCGGAACACGCCAGCGTGTTGCTGCATGGTGGCGCGGATGTCGTTGGCGATGTGCTGGGCGTATTCGCCGTTGCTGGCCGCTTCCAGGCGGTTCAGGCGCTCCAGCGACTGGTCGGCTGCGTTGGCGGGCAGCGGTTTGAATGCGCTGTTCTTATGCTGCTCAATGATGTGGTTGCCAGCGGCCTTGCCGAACACCAGCAGGTCGAGCAGCGAGTTGGTGCCCAGACGGTTGGCGCCGTGCACGCTGACGCAGGAGCATTCGCCGACGGCGTACAGGCCATTCACAGGGACGTTCGGGTCGTCGCCCATGGGCACGACCACCTGACCATTGATGTTGGTGGGAATGCCGCCCATCTGGTAGTGGATGGTGGGTACGACCGGGATCGGCTCTTTGGTGATGTCGACGTTGGCGAAGTTGTGGCCAATTTCTTCGACCGAAGGCAGACGCTTGTGGATGGTGTCGGCGCCCAGGTGGGTCATGTCCAGCAGGATGTAGTCCTTGTTAGGACCGCAGCCACGGCCTTCCTTGATCTCCTGGTCCATCGAACGGGACACGAAATCGCGCGGCGCCAGATCCTTCAGCGTCGGCGCATAGCGCTCCATGAAGCGCTCGCCATTGCTGTTGCGCAGGATCGCGCCTTCGCCGCGGCAGCCTTCGGTCAGCAGCACGCCCGCGCCGGCCACGCCAGTGGGGTGGAACTGCCAGAACTCCATATCCTGCAGCGGAATGCCCGAACGGGCGGCCATGCCCAGGCCGTCACCGGTGTTGATGAACGCATTGGTCGAGGCCTGGAAGATGCGGCCGGCGCCGCCGGTGGCCAGCATCACGGTTTTGGCGTGCAGCACGTAGAAGTCGCCAGTTTCCATCTCGATGGCGGTTACGCCGACCACGTCACCATCGGCGTCGCGGATCAGGTCCAACGCCATCCATTCAACGAAGAAGGTGGTGTGCGATGCCACGTTCTGCTGGTAGAGCGTGTGCAGCATGGCGTGGCCAGTGCGGTCGGCAGCGGCGCAGGCACGTTGCACGGGCTTTTCGCCATAGTTCGCCGTGTGACCGCCGAACGGGCGTTGGTAGATGGTGCCGTCCGGGTTGCGATCGAAGGGCATGCCCATGTGCTCAAGGTCGTACACGACCTTGGGCGCTTCCCGGCACATGAACTCGATGGCGTCCTGGTCGCCCAGCCAGTCCGAGCCCTTGATGGTGTCGTAGAAGTGGTAGTGCCAGTTGTCTTCGCTCATGTTGCCGAGCGAGGCGCCAACACCGCCCTGCGCAGCCACGGTGTGCGAGCGGGTCGGGAAAACTTTGGACAGCACGGCGACGTTCAGGCCGGCACGGGCCAGTTGCAGCGAGGCGCGCATGCCGGAGCCGCCGGCCCCGACGATGACCACGTCAAACTTGCGGACGTTGATCTGATCTTTGGTGTAACTCATGGTCGTGGTTCAGTCGTTCTTGTCGTTCAGTACGCAGCGTGCGCGCTCACAGGCGCCACAGCACCTGCAGGGCCCAGCCGGCGCAACCCACCAGCCAAACGAGGGACAGGATCTGGAGCAGCAGGCGCATGCCGGTCGCGGGGACGTAGTCCATCCAGATGTCGCGAATACCGACCCAGGCGTGCCAGATCAGGGCGACGATGACGGAGAAGGTCAGCACCTTCATCCACTGGGGCGAAAAGATGCCTGCCCAGCGGTCGTAGCCCATGGGGCCCTTGCTGAACAGGAACTGCACCAGCACGACCACGGTAAACACCGCCATCAGGGCGCCCGTGGCGCGCTGGACCAGCCAGTCGCGCAAGCCATAGTGCGCACCCACCACTGTGCGCTTGGAGCCGTAGTTCACAGCCATGTTGATCTCTCCTCGTTGAATCAGTACAGGCCGAACAGCTTGGCGCCCAGCACGACCGTGAGGCCAATGCTCACCACCAGGGTGAAGATGGCCGACGTCTTGCCAAATTCCTTGGTCACGGCGGCATGGCTCGTGTCCATCCACAGATGGCGCAGGCCGGCAATAAAGTGGTGCAGGTAGGCCCAGATCAGGACCAAAGCCACCAGCTTGACCGCCCAGCCGGGCACAAAACCCAGGCCAGCGGAAAACGCGCTGGTGAACTGGCCGTGGGAGATTTCTGAAGAGAGCGACTTGTCGAACATCCAGATGATGAACGGCAGGAGCACGAACATGATGGCGCCGCTGACCCGGTGCAGGATCGAGACCAAGCCCGCTGCCGGCAATCGGTATGTCCGAACGTCGCTGAAAATGTTGATGTTCCGGTACTCGGGTCGGGGTTTGGCGACTTCGCTCATGGGCAGACTCTCGTGGAAGAAGTGGCGACGTTGTAATGGTCGGCGGACAAACCGTTAAATTCTATTGCAATGCAGCAAGTTGGTTGTCGCGGGGCTGACGTAGACCCTTTGCGGGTGCGCCACGGTACAGGTCAACTCAACTGGTTGCGGTAGTGGTGGGTGTCGGTGCGGTAGAGGCCACGGCGCAGCTCCATCGGCACGTCGTTGTACGTGTAGGCGATGCGCTCGACACTGAGCAGGGGCGTACCCGGCACCACATCCAGCAGCGCTGCCTGGGCATCGTCGGGCGTCAAGGCGCGGATTTTCTCGTCTGCGCGCACCATCCGGACGCCAAACTCCGATTCGAACAGCGCGTACATGGGGCCGTGGTACTGCGACAGGCGTTCGGCCGTGAGGCCTTTGAAGGGGCCGCCCGGCAGCCAAAGGTCTTCCAGGATGGTCGGCACACCCTTGAAGCGCAGCAGCCTTCGCGCTTGCAGAACGGGGTCGCCCGCGCGCAGACCCAACAGGCGCGCGACGTCGGCGCTGGCGCGTTGGCGCTTGCAGTCGACGAAATCGCGCTGCGCCGGTCCTTCGCTGTCCGAATCGCCCGAATCGGGCACCAACCGCAGGAATCGGTACTGCACCTGCTGCTCGGCATGCGTGGCGACAAACGTGCCGCGGCCCTGGCGGCGCACCAGCAAGTTGTCGGACGCCAACTCGTCCACCGCTTTGCGAACGGTACCTTGGCTGACTTTGAAACGTGCCGCAAGATCAAATTCGCTGGGAATGACCTCGCCGGGTTTCCATTCGCCCTGTTGCAGGCTCTGCAGGATCAAGCCCTTGATTTGCTGGTACAGCGGGCTGAACGCCGGCGCTTGACCGGCCCAGCTGCCGGTAAGGTCTGGCGCAGCTTGGTCAGGTGGGGTGACTGGAGCGGCGGATGCCATGAAAGCTGGAGCGGCGGATGCCATGAAAGCGAACGGATGGTTAGCGTACTACGAACCGTCAATGATATCTTATATAAGACACAAGACAAATTGACCTCTAAGGGTTATCGCGGATACACTTGGAAGGTTTTCTCTTGACCGGCTGGGCGAGGTTGCTGTGTCGGGCGCACCGGATGCGCTTGCCGCGGTTCTGGCCGGATCCATCACCACTATCGGAGTTATCCAACCATGAGCAAGAAGCCCGTTCGTGTCGCCGTTACTGGCGCAGCTGGTCAGATCGGTTACGCCCTGCTGTTCCGCATCGCGTCCGGAGAAATGCTGGGCAAGGACCAGCCGGTCATCCTGCAATTGCTTGAAATTCCTGACGAGAAGGCCCAGAAAGCCCTCCAGGGCGTGATCATGGAGCTGGAAGACTGCGCCTTCCCGCTGCTGGCTGGCATCGTGGCCTCCGGCGACCCGGAAGTGGCCTTCAAAGACGCCGATTACGCGCTGCTGGTCGGTGCTCGTCCGCGTGGCCCTGGCATGGAGCGCGCCGACCTGCTGGCCGCCAACGCCCAGATCTTCACGGCCCAGGGCAAGGCCCTCGACAAGGTCGCCAGCCGCAACGTTAAGGTGCTGGTGGTGGGTAACCCCGCCAACACCAACGCCTACATCGCCATGAAGAGCGCGCCCGGCCTGCCGCGCGAGAACTTCACCGCCATGCTGCGCCTGGACCACAACCGCGCCGCCAGCCAGATCGCTGCCAAGACCGGCGGCAAAGTTGGCGAAATCGAGAAGCTGACCGTGTGGGGCAACCACTCGCCCACGATGTACGCCGACTACCGTTTTGCCACCATCGGCGGCAAGTCGGTCAAAGACCTGATCAACGACCAGGTGTGGAACGCTGACGTGTTCCTGCCCACCGTGGGCAAGCGTGGCGCCGCCATCATCGACGCGCGCGGCCTGTCGTCGGCCGCATCGGCCGCCAACGCCGCCATCGATCACATGCGCGACTGGGCCCTGGGCTCCAACGGCCATTGGGTGACGATGGGTGTGCCTTCCAATGGCGAATACGGCATTCCGAAAGACGTCGTGTTCGGCTTTCCGGTCACGACCGAGAACGGCAAGTACAAGATTGTCGAGGGTCTGGATATCGACGCCTTCTCGCAAGAGCGCATCAACAAGACCCTGGAAGAGTTGAAGGGCGAGCAGGAAGGCGTCAAGCATCTGCTCTGATCCTCTGCGGCCCACCGCCATGCAAGACTGGAACCCCTCGCTCTACCGCCGCTACGAAGGCGAGCGCACGCGCCCGGCCGCTGAGTTGCTGGCCCGCGTAACGCTGGCCGACGCGCAGCATGTGGTGGACCTGGGGTGCGGGCCGGGCAATTCGACCGAATTGCTCGTGCAGCGCTTTCCGCAGGCGCAAGTGCTGGGCACCGACAGCTCTGAGGCCATGCTGATCAGCGCGCGTGAGCGCCTGCCGCAAGCCCGGTTTGAGCAGAGCGACATCGCCGCCTGGGTGCCCGACGTGGCGCCCGACCTGATTTACGCCAACGCCGCCTTGCAGTGGGTGCCAGGCCATGAGGCCTTGTTCCCACGCTTGTTCGCCGCACTGGCCCCGGGCGGCGTGCTGGCCGTCCAGATGCCGGACAACCGGCAGGAACCCACGCACCGGTTGATGCGCGCCGTCGCCGCCGAAGCGCCCTGGGCCGAGCATATTGGCGACACCGACAAGGTCCGCACGCAGCTGCTGGACATTGGGGGCTACTACGACCTGCTGGGTCCGCTGGCCGCGCAGGTGGATGTGTGGCACACCATCTACCAACACCCGATGGCTTCCGCCGCGGCCATTGTGGAATGGGTCCGCAGTACGGGCTTGAAGCCGTTTGTCGATCGCCTGCCGGACGATTTGCAGTGCAGTTATCTGGCCGAATACGAGCGCCGCGTTGACTTGGCCTATCCGGTCCGTACGGATGGCAAGCGCTTGCTGGCTTTCCCGCGCATGTTCATCGTTGCACAAAAAGGCAAGGGCTGAGCATGGCGACCATGACGCGCCCGCATCCGGCCGATGTACTGCTTGGCGCACAGGCGGGGCGCACGCTGCTGCCGGTGTGCGACCACTACAGCGGTGTCGAAGCGCGCATGCGCAAGAGCCTGCAATTGCAGTCGGAGTTGGCGCAGGAATTCGGTACCGTGGTGTTTGACGTCACACTGGACTGCGAAGACGGCGCGCCCGTGGGCGCTGAAGCCGAGCACGCCCAATTGGTGACCGAGTTAGCGCTGGCGGCACCCGAAGGCGCCCGCGTCGGCGTGCGGGTGCATCCGGTGGACCATCCGGCGTTTGAGGCTGACGTGGCCCAGATTGTGGGCAAGGCCGGTCACCGGCTGACGCACGTGATGATCCCCAAGACCGAATCGGTCGCCGATGTGGAGCGGGCCGAACGCGCCATGCTGGCGGCCTATCCGGCGGGCCTGCCTTTGCAGGTGCTGATCGAGTCGCCCAGCGCCGTGCACCGTGCCTTCGACATTGCCGCCCATCCGCGGGTGCAGTCGCTCAGCTTTGGTTTGATGGATTTCGTATCGGCACACGCCGGCGCTATTCCGGCCGATGGCATGGGCGTGGCGGGGCAGTTCAGCCACCCGTTGGTGGTGCGGGCCAAGCTGGCCATTGCGTCGGCCGCGCACGCGTCGGGCAAGGTACCCTCGCACTGCGTGGTGACCGAATTCAATAATGCCGAAGCCATGCGCGTGGCCGCGCGGCGCGCGGCGCGCGAATTTGGCTACACCCGCATGTGGAGCATCCACCCCAGCCAGATTCGCCCAATCTTGGAAGCCTTTGCCCCGGACGAAAAGGAAATTGAGACGGCCTGCGCGATCCTGCTGGCAGCCGAGCGCCAGGACTGGGCGCCCATCAGCCACGCGGGCCAGTTGCACGACCGCGCCAGCTACCGGCATTTCTGGCAAATCCTGGAGCGTGCGTATGCCACGGGAGCCCGCTTGACCGCAGAGGTATCGGCATGGTTTTGACCCATCGCCATGGCATCATCCCGCTCTTAACTGTTGTTCTACGGAAGTGATCTCCCCATGAAGCACCTCGCGCTTTCCCTCGTTGCCGTGACCGCGCTGGCCCTGCCGTTTGGCGCCGTTCAGGCACAGACCGCCACCAAGAACGCACCGGCCAAGAAGCCGGCTGCAAGCGCCAAGAAAGCTCCGGCCAAGAAGACGACCGCCAAGAAAACCTCCAAGGGCGTGCCGGCCAAGACCGCCAAGGCCGTCGAATCGGTCACGCCGGTCGAGCCCTTGACCAACCGCCTGACCGAGGCCGAGTTGGCCATCGCCCAGCGCGTGTACACCGGCCGCATCCAGTGCGAACTGGGCGCCGACATCACCGTGACGCCGGACGAGAAGAACCCGGGCTTCTTCAATGTAGCGGCTGGCAAGCAGCGCTACTACATGCACCCCGTGGAAAGCCGCACCGGTGCCATCCGCCTGGAAGACGGCCGCGCCGAAGCCATGATGCTGCAGCTGGGCAACAAGTCCATGGTCATGAACCAAAAGCTGGGCCAGCGCGTGGCGGACGATTGCCAGACGCCGGAGCAGAAGCAGTTTGCCGCCCAGTTGGAGAAGAGCGGCGGCCCCGGCTTGCTGGACGGCGCGCCCAAGAAGTAATTCGGACCACGCCGGCGGCGGTCTGAACGACGGACGCCTCGGCCACCGAGGCGGGGCGCTCTGCGTCCCGCCTCTTTTTTTGCATATTGACTAGCAGGAGAGTAAATCGATGTTGAAAGCCTACCGTGACCATGTGGCCGAGCGCGCTGCCCTGGGCATTCCACCTCTGCCGCTCGACGCCAAACAGACGGCTGACCTGATCGAATTGATCAAGAACCCGCCGGCTGGCGAAGACGCTTTCCTGCTGGACTTGCTGACCCACCGCGTGCCCCCGGGCGTGGACGACGCGGCCAAGGTCAAGGCCTCGTTCCTGGCCGCCGTGGCGCACGGCGATATCAAGGTCGGCCTGATCTCCCGTGCCAAGGCCACCGAGCTGCTGGGCACCATGGTGGGCGGCTACAACGTGCACCCGCTGATCGAACTGCTGGACGACGCCGAGACCGCGACCGTCGCCGCCGAAGCGCTGAAGAAGACATTGCTGATGTTCGACTTCTTCAACGACGTGGCTGCCAAGGCCAAGGCCGGCAACGCCAAGGCCAAGGAGGTGATGCAAAGCTGGGCCGACGCCGAGTGGTTCACCAGCCGCCCCAAGGTGGCCGAGAAGATCACCGTCACCGTGTTCAAGGTGCCGGGCGAAACCAACACCGACGACCTGTCGCCCGCGCCCGACGCCTGGAGCCGTCCTGACATCCCGCTGCACTATCTGGCCATGCTGAAGAACACGCGCCCTGACGCGGCCTTCAAGCCGGAAGAAGACGGCAAGCGCGGCCCGATGCAGTTCATCGAAGACCTGAAGAAAAAAGGCCATATCGTTGCTTACGTGGGTGACGTGGTCGGTACCGGTTCTTCGCGCAAGTCGGCCACCAACAGCGTGATTTGGGCCACGGGCCAGGACATTCCCTTCGTGCCGAACAAGCGCTTCGGCGGCGTGACCCTGGGTGGCAAGATCGCCCCCATCTTCTTCAACACGCAGGAAGACTCCGGCTCGCTGCCGATCGAAGTCGACGTGTCGAAAATGGAAATGGGCGACGTCCTCGACGTCTTCCCGTACGAAGGCAAGATCGAGAAGAACGGCGCCAAGATCGCCGACTTCGCGCTCAAGAGCGACGTGCTGCTGGACGAAGTGCAGGCCGGCGGTCGCATCAACCTGATCATCGGCCGCTCGCTCACCGCCAAGGCGCGTGAAGCCTTGGGCCTGCCCGCATCGACTGCTTTCCGCCTGCCCCAAGCGCCGGCCGAATCCAAGGCTGGTTTCACGCTGGCGCAGAAGATGGTCGGGCGCGCTGTCGGTCTGCCGGAAGGCCAGGGCGTGCGCCCCGGTACCTATTGCGAGCCGCGCATGACCACCGTGGGTTCGCAAGACACCACGGGCCCGATGACGCGCGACGAGCTGAAAGACCTGGCTTGCCTGGGCTTCTCGGCCGACATGGTGATGCAGTCCTTCTGCCACACCGCGGCTTATCCCAAGCCCGTGGACGTGAAGACGCACCGCGAGCTGCCCGCCTTCATCAGCAACCGCGGCGGCGTGGCCCTGCGTCCGGGCGACGGCGTGATCCACAGCTGGCTGAACCGCCTGCTGCTGCCCGACACGGTGGGCACGGGCGGTGACTCGCACACGCGTTTCCCGATCGGCATCTCCTTCCCCGCAGGCTCGGGTCTCGTGGCCTTCGGCGCCGCCACCGGCGTGATGCCGCTGGACATGCCAGAGTCGGTGCTGGTGCGCTTCAAGGGTGAGATGCAGCCTGGCGTGACCCTGCGCGATCTGGTGCACGCGATCCCGCTGTACGCCATCAAGCAAGGCCTGCTGACCGTGGCCAAGGCCGGCAAGAAGAACATCTTCTCCGGCAAGATCCTGGAGATCGAAGGCCTGCCGGATCTGAAGGTGGAGCAGGCGTTTGAGCTGTCCGACGCTTCGGCCGAGCGCTCGGCCGCGGGCTGCACGATCAAGCTCAACAAGGAGCCGATCGCCGAATACCTGAAGTCGAACGTCGTGCTCATGAAGAACATGATTGCCGACGGCTACGCCGACGCCAAAACGCTGCAGCGCCGCATCGAGAAAGTGGAAGCCTGGCTGGCCAAGCCCGATCTGCTGGAAGCCGACCAGGATGCTGAATACGCAGCCGTAATCGAGATCGATCTGGCCGACATCCAAGAGCCCATCGTCTGCTGCCCGAACGATCCGGACGACGCCAAGTTCCTGTCCGAAGTGGCTGGCACCGCCATCGACGAAGCCTTCATTGGCTCGTGCATGACCAACATCGGTCACTTCCGCGCGGCGGCCAAGCTGCTGGGCGGCCAGCGCGACATTCCGGTCAAGCTGTGGGTCGCGCCGCCCACCAAGATGGACCAGAACGAGCTGATCAAGGAAGGCCATTACGCCGCCTTCGGCACGGCTGGTGCTCGCACCGAAATGCCGGGCTGCTCGCTGTGCATGGGCAACCAGGCCCAGGTGCGCGAAGGCGCCACGGTGATCTCGACCTCGACCCGCAACTTCCCGAACCGGCTGGGCAAGAACACCAACGTGTTCCTGGGCTCGGCCGAGCTGGCTGCCATCGCCTCGCGCCTGGGCAAGCTGCCGACCAAGGAAGAGTACTTGAAGGAAATGGGCGTGATCGATGCCGACAAGGCGTCCGTCTACCGCTACATGAACTTCAACGAAATCCCGGAGTACGCGGAAGTCGCCGAGAAGGTCTGATGCCCCTTCACCGCCGGCCGTTACCCGCGCACAGCGGGTGACCTGGCGCCAAACAGCCCTGCGCCTCAACCGCGCGGGGTTTTTTTATGGGGCCCGTCAATGTGGTTGCCAGAGTGGCGGCACGGCAATAGATCGACAGGTTTGAAGCAGATCTGGCACAGGCCCTAGATGGATCTGCGCGGGCAGCTATTAAATAGATAGCCCTCGGGTCAGCCCCAGTGGCAAATCCCCTGCGCAGGCAAGCCCCACGCGAGGCATCAACGCGACGGGGCAGGGACCATCGTCGACCTGCCATGTGCACGATGACCAGCGTGGGACGGCGGCGCGCTGCGGACTTGGAAGCCTGCATGCTCTACCGGCCAGGGTGTGTATGCTTTCATACATGCATGTGCCTGATGACATCCCGTCTGCCCCCCGGCTGTTTGTCGTGGGCAGCTATGTCGAAGCGCAATGCTGGTTCGTCACCCGCGCTCCCGGTGCGGACGCAAGCCAGCACGCCAGTGCCTATGCGCGCGAATGCGGTGGCAAGGGCCTTGCGGTCGCGCTGGGCGCACACCGGCTGGGGGCGGCGGTCGATCTGCTGGTGGCTGCGGGCGAAGACGCTGCGGGCGATGCCTTGCTGGCCCTGCTGGGGCGCGAAGGCATCGACAGCACCCACACCCACCGCCTCGGCCCGCATTCGGGTCAAGGCTGTGGGCTGATCCAGCCCCAGGGGAGGACGAGCGTGACGGTCTTCGCGGGCGCCAACGCGCTGTTGGGTGCTCGCGAACTGGGCTTGGCGGACGCCGCGCTGCGGCAGGCGACCGTCGTTTACGCGCAGCTGGAAACATCCCTGGCGTTGGCCCAAGAGGCGTTCACGCGTGCCAGCGCGGTCGGTGCGACCACGGTGCTGAACGCATCGCCGTGGCCCGCCTGGCAGACGCTGGACGGCGACGAGGCGCAGGCTTTGCTGGCCGTGACGCGGGTGCTGGTGCTGAACCGCGACGAAGCGGTGCAGGCCTGCAGCGCCAGTGGGCACGGCGCTGGGGAGGCGCCGGAGGCGCTGGCCGACGCCACGCTGCGGGGGTTCTGGCGGGCGTGGCCATCGGGTCGTTGGCTGGTGATCACCTTGGGCGCGCAAGGCTGCGTGGCGTATGGCATCGCCGGCGAGGCTTTGCGCGTGCCGGGGCACGCCGTGGTCGCCCTGCAAGCCATCGGCGCGGGCGACGCTTTCAGCGCGGGCCTGTGCGCGGCCCTGACCGAAGGCTTGCCCATGCCGCAGGCCCTGGCGCTGGCCAACGCCTGCGGCGCGTTGGCCGCCAGCCGCGAGGGCATCCTGACCACGCTGCCCGCCCGGGACGAGGCGCGCGCGTTGGTGGCGTCGCGTCCAACGCTGGTCGGTGCTGCGGGCGAAATGCAATCAAAATGATAGCTGCCCGCGCAGATGGTTGTAGGGTCAGCAGCAATATTTTTTGAAATGTCTCGGCGTGGGATCGTCCCTCGCCGCCGCAGTGGCTGGCATGCCGAGCGCAGCCGTCAACCCGTCAGATGGACGCGGTAGGCGTACGCGTCGCCGCGGAAGGTGCCTTCGACGTACTCGAACATCTGGCCCAGGCTGTCCAGGCTTCGGCGTTTGATCAGCAGGCAGGGCATGGGCGTGTCAAAGCCAAAGGCCTCCATCTCGGCAGGCGAGCTCATCACCGCCTCAATGCTTTGCTCGGCCCCACCCATCTGGATGGCGCAGTGCTCGCGCAGCCAGGCGTAGGCGGAACCTTCGCCCGACCAATCTTCCAGCTGCGGCGCCAGTGTCAGGTCGTACCACGCCACTTCGCGCGACAGCGGTGCGCCGTCGCCCAGGCGCAGGCGCCGCACATGCAGCAAGGGCGCGTGCGAGGGGCGGCCGAAGATGCTGGCGATGGTGCGGTCCTGCACCACTTCCAGCGTCAGCAGGCGGGTGGAAGGCTCCATGCCCAGCTCGCGCATCTCTTCGGTGAAGCCCTTGAGGCGCGACATCTCCGGGCTGACGCGCGGCGCGCGCTTGACGATGGTGCCGCCGCGGCCCGCGCCACTGGCGATGACGTCGGCTTCACGCAGGGCGTCGTACGCGCGCTTGACCGTGGTGCGGCTGACCTTGAGCGCTTCGGCCAGATCGCGCTCGGACGGCAGGTAGCTGCCTTCGCCCAGTGCACCGCTGTCGATCAGCGCCTGCAACTGGCGCTGCAGTTGCACGTAGTAAGGCCCCGGCTGCGTGTCGGACAACCGGATCGCCGCTTGCAGCGCAGACGTGAACGTCTTGTCAGACATGGTCAGAGCACTTCGCTGGCGAAGTCGGCCAGGCGCGAACGTTCGCCGCGCGCCAGCGTGATGTGGCCGCCGTGCGGCCAGCCCTTGAAGCGGTCGACGGCGTAGGTCAAGCCGCTGCTGCCTTCGGTCAGGTAAGGCGTGTCGATCTGCGCCAGGTTGCCCATGCAGATGATCTTGGTGCCGGGGCCGGCGCGCGTGATCAGCGTCTTCATCTGCTTGGGCGTCAGGTTTTGCGCCTCGTCGATGATGATCCACTTGTTCAGGAAAGTGCGGCCACGCATGAAGTTCATGCTCTTGATTTTGATGCGGCTGCGGATCAGCTCGTTGGTGGCCGCGCGGCCCCATTCGCCGGCGCCGCCGGCATCGCCCTTGGCCAGGAATTCGAGGTTGTCGTCCAGCGCGCCCATCCACGGGCCCATTTTTTCTTCTTCGGTGCCGGGCAGAAAGCCGATGTCTTCGCCCACGCTGACGGTGGCGCGGGTCATGATGATTTCGGTGTAGCGGCGGTCGTCCAGGACCTGCGTCAGGCCGGAGGCCAGCGCCAGCAGCGTCTTGCCCGTGCCCGCAGTGCCGGCCAGGGTGACGAAGTCGATCTCCGGGTCCATCAGCAGGTTGAGGGCGAAGTTCTGTTCGCGGTTGCGCGCGGTCACGCCCCACACGCCGTTCTTGAGGTGGGTGAAGTCCTTCAGCGTTTTGAGCACCGCGGTCTTGTCGCGGATTTCAGTCACGCGCGCGTACAGGCTGGGCTCGCCGGGCGATTCGAAGTAGACGAATTCGTTGATCTGCAGCTGCGGCACGATCGGCCCGCTGATGCGGTAGTAGGTCGAGCTGCCGGACTGCCAGCTTTCGACCGTCTTGCTCTGGCGCGTCCAGAAATCGGGTGGCAGCTGCAGCGAGCCGGGGTAGAGCAGGTCGCCGTCTTCCAGCGTCTTGTCGTTCTCGTAATCCTCCGCGGCCAGGCCCAGAGCGCGCGCCTTGACGCGCATGTTGATGTCCTTGGACACCAGCACCACTTCACGACTCTTGTCTGCGCCTGCGCGGTCATGGGCGTGCAGTTTTTCCAGTGCGGCGACGACGCCCAGGATCTGGTTGTCGGCCTTGCCTTGCGGCAGCGCCGCCGGCATGGTCACGTCGAGCGGCGCGGTCTGGAAGTAGAGCTTGCCCGTGGCTTCGGCATGGCCGGTGGAATCGAGCGCCAGTCCTTCGGCCATGTCGGCGCCCTTCACGCCGGCCAGCGCGTCCAGCAGGCGGCTGGTCTGGCGGCCGTTGCGGGCCACCTCGGTCATGCCTTTCTTGTGACCGTCCAACTCTTCCAGCACGATCATCGGCAGGTAGATGTCGTGCTCTTCAAAGCGGAACAGCGCCACCGGGTCGTGCAGCAGCACGTTGGTGTCCAGCACGAAGAGGCGCTTTGGCCCAGCGACCTTGGGCTTGCGCGGGCGGGTGCCGGCCTTGGGCAATTCGGCGCTGACGGCGGCTGGTCGGACCAGCGCGGGCTCTTGTGCCGGGCGCGTGGGTTCTATCCGGGCGCGCGAGCGCGAGGTGGCGCTGTTGCTGGCACGGCGTGCAGTCGGCGCGTTGGCGGTCTTGGCAGCGGTCTCGATCACCGGGCGTTCCACCTCGGCCACTTCGGCAGTAGCCGATGCCACCGTGGGGCGGCGCGCCTTGCGGCGTGCAGAGAGGTCAATGACTTCGGGCGTCAGCTGGGCGCCGCGCTTGGCAGGAGGGGGAGGCAGGGGCATGGACGTGAAGGCTCAGGTGATTCGGAAGACCCACAGGCACCGAACGGCGACGGCGCGCGCCGCCAAAGAAAAAGCCGCCATGGGAGCCAGGGCGGCTTCGATCAGGATGAGCGTCAAGGGGGCTGACTGCAGCATGTCGGCCCATTATGCATGAGCCGTTTGACTGCGCACGCCACGCGCGCGGCGGGGCCGCGCGGGGTAAGACCGAGCTCAGGCGGCCTTTTTCAGGACTTTGACCGCTTTCAGAACTTCTTCCACGTGGCCCGGCACCTTCAGGCCACGCCATTCCTGGACCAGGATACCTTCGGCGTTGACAAGGAAAGTGCTGCGCTCGATGCCTTTGACTTTCTTGCCATACATGATCTTGTTTTTGACCACGCCGAACATGTGGCACATCTTTTCTTCGGTGTCGGCAATGAGCTCGAACGGCAGTTCCAGCTTGGTCTTGAAATCGTCGTGCGATTTCATGTTGTCGCGGCTGACCCCGAACACCACGGCACCGGCTTTCACGAAGTCTTTGTACTTATCGCGAAACTGCATTGCCTCGGTTGTGCAACCAGGAGTGTTGTCTTTTGGGTAAAAATACAGAACGAGAGCTTGGCCGGTGTGGGAAGTGTTGGTAACCTTGACGTCGCCGGTGGCAATCGCTTCGAATTCGGGAAGGGGTTTGTTGACAACGATCGCCATATGAACTTCAATCTCCGGACGGTTTTCTGATGGGCTGCCAGGTAAGTCTGCTGCGCGCCCTCATCTACGGCTCTACAAGCAAAGTCGTATGGATGTCGCAGGCAACAGTTACCAGCCGTTATTTTAACCCATCTGCCGCGATCGCGCCTTGTTCAACCAGGATCGCGGCCGCCACGCGCCTGCCTTCGCCCGCCAGAATGTTGTAGGTGCGGCAGGCCGCGGGCGTGTCCATAGTCTCGACGCCGATGCGCGCTTCGACCAGCGCACGGATCCAGGGCGCCTGCGGAAAGCGCAGGCGGCTGCCGCTGCCAAAGATCACCAGTTCGGGCTGCAGCGCCACCAGGCGCTCGAAATGCGCCGGGTTCAGGTCTTCAAACCGGGCGGCTTGCCAGTCCTGTTGTGCACCGGTCACGCCGTCCAGGACAACGCTGTGCGGTATGCGTTCGCCCGCGACGGCGATCCAGCCGGGGCCGTAGCCGGTGATGGCGGTGCCAAAGACGTCGGGTTGAAATTTCATGCGGAACCTGTGCTTCGCCGCGCTCGGGGAAAACCCGTGGCGAATGTGTTCCAATTGTAGGTTTCTCTGGCGACCCATTGCCGCACAAGGTGTATCCATGAAGCCGATCCCGAAATCCGCCAAGCTGGCCAACGTGCTCTACGACGTTCGCGGTCCGATCGTGGACGCGGCCAAACAGATGGAGGACGAGGGCCAGAAGATCATCAAGCTGAACATCGGCAACCTGGCGCCGTTCGGCTTCGAGCCGCCCGAGGAAATCGTGCAGGACATGGCGCGCAACCTGCTGGCGTCGGCGGGTTATTCCGACAGCAAGGGCATCTTCTCGGCGCGCAAGGCGGTGATGCACTACACGCAGCAGCAAGGCATTCCCGGCGTGACCATGGACGACATCTACCTGGGCAACGGCGCCAGCGACCTGATCGGCATGGCGACCAACGCGTTGCTGTCCGAAGGCGACGAGATGCTGGTGCCCGCGCCCGACTACCCGCTGTGGACGGCCGTGACCAGCCTGTCCGGCGGCGTGCCCGTGCATTACCTGTGCGACGAGAACAACGGCTGGATGCCCAGCCTGGCCGATATCCGCGCCAAGATCACGCCGCGTACCAAGGCGATCGTCGTCATCAACCCCAACAACCCGACCGGCGCGCTGTATTCGGACGAGTTGCTGATGGGCATCGTCGAGATCGCACGCCAGCACAACCTGGTCATCATGGCCGACGAGGTGTACGACAAGGTGCTGTACGACGGCGTCACGCACACCGCGCTGGGCTCGCTGTCCACCGACGTGCTCACGCTCACCTTCAACTCGCTGTCCAAGTCGTACCGCTCGTGCGGCTACCGCGCCGGCTGGATGATCGTGTCGGGCGACAAGGCCGCCGCGCGCGACTACATCGAAGGCATCAACATGCTGGCCAACATCAAGCTGGGCAGCAACGTGCCGGGCCAGTACGCCATCCAGACCGCGCTGGGTGGCTACCAAAGCATCCAGGACCTGGTCAAGGAAGGCGGTCGCCTGCGCCGCCAGCGCGATCTGGCGTACGAACTGATCACCGCCATCCCGGGCGTCACCTGCGTCAAGCCGCAGGCCGCGCTGTACATGTTCCCGCGCCTGGACGCGAAGATGTACCCGATCGAGGACGACCGCCAGTTCTTCATGGAAGTGCTGCGCGCCACCAAGGTCATGCTGGTGCAGGGCTCGGGCTTCAACTACCCGGACCAGCACCATTTCCGCATCGTCTTCCTGCCCCATGAAGACGACCTGCGCGAAGCCATCCACCGCCTGGCGAAGTTCCTGGAGCAGTACCGCAACCGCCGCGCCAAACTCGCGTCCGTGGTCGATATTGCTATAAAAAAAGAAGCTGTCCGCGCTTGATGGACTAGGGCCAGAGCCCGATTTGATTGAAAAACACGATAACGACATGAAACCCATCCAAGTTGGCCTGCTGGGCATCGGTACCGTCGGCAGCGGCACGTACAACGTGCTGACGCGCAACCAGGAAGAGATCCAGCGCCGCGCCGGTCGCGGCATTGAGATCACCATGGTGGCCGACCTCGACACCGACCGCGCCCGCGCGCTGGTGGGCCCGCAGGTCAAGGTGGTGGGCGACGCGCGCGAGGTCATCGCCAACCCCGACATCGACATCGTGATTGAGCTGATCGGCGGCTACGGCGTGGCCAAAACGCTGGTCATGGAAGCCATTGCCGCCGGCAAACACGTGGTCACCGCCAACAAGGCGCTGCTGGCCGTGCACGGCACCGAGATCTTTGAGGCCGCCGACAAAAAGGGCGTGATCGTCGCGTTTGAAGCCGCGGTGGCCGGCGGCATCCCGATCATCAAGGCGCTGCGCGAAGGCCTGACCGCCAACCGCATCCAATGGATCGCCGGCATCATCAACGGCACGACGAACTTCATCCTGAGCGAGATGCGCGACAAGGGCCTGGACTTCGACGTCGTGCTGAAAGAAGCACAGCGCTTGGGCTATGCCGAAGCCGACCCCACGTTTGACATCGAAGGCGTGGACGCGGCGCACAAGGCGACCATCATGAGCGCCATCGCCTTCGGCATCCCGGTGCAGTTCGACAAGGCCTATGTCGAAGGCATCACGCAGCTGGCGGCCACCGACATCCGTTACGCCGAACAGCTGGGTTACCGCATCAAGCTGCTGGGCATCACCAAGCGCCGCGAGGGCGAGGGCGTGGAGCTGCGTGTGCACCCCACGCTGGTGCCCGCCAAGCGTCTGCTGGCCAACGTCGAAGGCGCGATGAACGCCGTGGTCGTCAACGGCGACGCCGTCGGCACCACGCTGTACTACGGCAAGGGCGCGGGCAGCGAGCCCACGGCCAGCGCCGTCATTGCCGACCTGGTCGACGTCACCCGCCTGGCCACCAGCGACCCGCAACACCGCGTGCCGCACCTGGCCTTCCAGCACAGCCAGATGCGCGACGTCAGCGTGCTGCCGATCGACCATGTGGTCACCAGCTACTACCTGCGCCTGCGCGTGGCCGACCAGGCCGGCGTGCTGGCGCGCGTGGCCACCATCCTGGCCGACGCCGGCATCAGCGTGGACGCGCTGCTGCAGCGCGAGGCCGACGAAGTGGGCGGCGAAGGCAGCACCCAGACCGACCTGATCATCCTGACGCACCAGGCGCGCGAAGGCGCGATGAACGCGGCGCTGGAACAGCTGCAGGCTCTGCCCAGCGTGCTGGAGCCGATCGTGCGCATCCGCAAGGAAGAGCTGGCCTGACGCGCGTGCGTCGGCCGGTGCGCTTGCCGCCATGAGCTATTGCGCGTTCGTGAATGGGCTGCCGCCGGACACCGACGACCCCAACAAGGCCTACCACGACCACGCCTACGGCTTTCCGATCGCGGACGACAACGTGCTGTTCGGCCGCTTGCTGCTGGAGATCAATCAGGCGGGCCTGAGCTGGACCCTGATGCTGAAGAAGCAGGCGTCGTTTGAGGCCGCCTACGATGGCTTCGACATCGACCGCGTGGCGGCCTACACCGACGCCGACCGCCAACGCCTGCTGCAGGACGCGGGCATCGTGCGCAACCGCCTGAAGGTCAACGCCGCGATCCACAACGCGCAGCAGATCCAGGCGCTGCAGGCCAGCCATGGCAGCTTCAAGCGCTGGCTGGACGCGCACCACCCGCTGTCGAAAGAAGAGTGGGTCAAGCTCTTCAAACGCCATTTCAAGTTTGTCGGCGGCGAGATCGTGAACGAGTTTTTGATGAGCACCGGCTACCTGCCCGGCGCCCACCACCCCGATTGCCCGGTGTTTGCCCAGGCGCGCGCGGCGCGTCCGCCCTGGGCCAACACCCCCAAGTGAGTGTGAGATGAACTACCTGTCCACCCGTGGCGACGCCACGCCGCGCCGCTTTTGCGACATCCTGCTGGAAGGCCTGGCGCCCGATGGCGGCCTGTACCTGCCCGAGCACTACCCCTTTGTCGACAGCACCATGCTGGCGCACTGGCGCAACTTGTACGCGCAGCACGGCTACGCCACGCTGGCGTTTGAAATCCTCAGCCTCTACATCGACGACATTCCTGCCGCCGACCTGAAGGCGATCTGCGAGAAGACCTACACACCGGAAGTCTTCGGCACGCTCGAAATCGTGCCGCTGAAATCGCTGCAGCCCAACTTCTACCTGGAAGGTCTGTCCAACGGCCCCACGCTGGCCTTCAAGGACATGGCCATGCAGCTGCTGGGCAACCTGTTTGAATACGAGCTGCGCCGCCGCGGCGAACAGCTCAACATTCTGGGCGCCACCAGCGGCGACACCGGCAGCGCGGCCGAATACGCCATGCGCGGCAAGCAGGGTATCCGCGTTTTCATGCTCAGCCCGCACGGCCGCATGAGCGCCTTCCAGCAGGCGCAGATGTTCAGCCTGCAAGACCCGAACATCCACAACATCGCCATCGAAGGCGTGTTTGACGATTGCCAGGACATCGTCAAGGCCGTCAGCAACGACCTCGCCTTCAAGCGCCAGTACAAGATCGGCACCGTCAACTCGATCAACTGGGCGCGCCTGCTGGCGCAGGTCGTCTATTACTTTGCCGGCTACTTACAGGCTACGCAGCACTTGGCCCCCACGCTCGCCACTGGCGTGTCTTCGCTGCCCCCCGAGGGGGCTGGTTCGCCTTGGGGCGGCCCGGCGGCGAACCGCAACGAGCCGCAGGTCAGTTTCACCGTGCCCAGCGGCAACTTCGGCAACATCTGCGCCGGTCATGTGGCCCGCATGATGGGCTTGCCGATCCGCCAGCTGGTGCTGGCCACGAACGAGAACGACGTGCTGGACGAGTTCTTCCGCACCGGCGTCTACCGCGTGCGCGGCAGTGCCGACACGCACGAGACCAGCAGCCCGTCGATGGACATCAGCAAGGCCAGCAACTTCGAGCGCTTCGTGTTCGACCTGCTGGGCCGCGACGGTGCGCGCACCAAGGTATTGTTTGAAGACGGTGTCGGTAAGCAAGGCCAGTTCGACCTCAGCCAAGACCCGGCCTTCGCCCAGGCGCGCGAGCGCTTCGGCTTCGTCAGTGGCAAGAGCACGCACGCCGACCGCCTGGCGACCATCCGCGACGTGTACAAAAATTTCGACGTGATGATCGACACCCACACCGCCGACGGCGTGAAGGTCGCGCGTGAACACACCCAGCCGGGCGAGCCGATGATCGTGCTGGAGACGGCGCTGCCCATCAAGTTCGCGGCGACCATCGTCGAAGCGCTGGGGCGCGAGCCCGACCGCCCGCCCAAGTTCGCCGGCATCGAAGCGCTGCCGCGGCGCGTGCAGGTGCTGCCAGCCGATGTCGCTGCCGTCAAACAGCTGGTGATGGCCGCTTGTGAATGAAATTGGGCTGTAGCCCTACAGGAATCTGCGCGGTCAGCTATTGAATCGATAGTATTTTGAGGTGACGCATTGAAGGTGATTGGCTTTGCCGGGTACTCCGGCTCGGGCAAGACCACGCTGGTGGAGCGCCTGATCCCTGAATTGAAGTTGCGCGGCCTGCGCGTGTCGGTGGTCAAGCATGCACACCACAAGTTCGACATTGACCACGAGGGCAAGGACACCTGGCGTCACCGCGAGGCCGGGGCTTTTGAAGTCGTGGTTGCCTCCGACCGGCGTCTGGCGCTGATGCGCGAGTTTGAAAGCACCGCGCAGCTGAGCGTGCACCACCTGATCGCCGAGCTGTACGACGGCGTGGATTGGGTGCTGGTCGAAGGCTTCAAGTCGAGCGACCTGCTCAAGATCGAAGTCTGGCGCGGCGCGCACGGCAAGGAGGCGCGCTACCCTGAAGACGTGTTCATCGCCGCCATCGCCACCGACACGCCCGATGCCCTGCCCGAAGCCACGCTGCGCCCGGTGCTGGACCTGAACGACCCGCACGCCGTGGCCGACTGGATGGTCGCCAACGGCGACCGCTTCAACTACGACCCCGAGCTCTACTTGCGCAACCATGTCTGACGCCCGCAGCCCTGCCGCCCGCCCGCCCTTGATGTCGCTGGACGACGCTATGCAGCGCCTGATGGCGCATGCCGCGCCGCTGGGCCGCACGGAGTCCGTCAGCACCTTCGACGCCGACGGCCGCGTTCTGGCGCAGGACGTGGTGTCCGAATTGCAGGTGCCGCCCAACGACAACTCGTCCATGGACGGCTACGCCGTGCGAGCCGCCGACATCACGGCAGCGGGCGTGGAACTGCCCGTGTCGCAACGCATCGCCGCCGGCCATGCGGGCGGCCCGCTGGCGCCCGGCAGCGCGGCGCGCATCTTCACCGGCGCCCCGATGCCCGATGGTGCGGACGCGGTGGTGATGCAGGAAGACACGACCGCGCTGGACGACGGTGCGCGTGTGCGCGTCAACGCCGTGCCGGCGCCCGGCCAGTGGGTGCGTGCATCGGGTGAAGACGTACGACGCGGTGCCACCGTGCTGCAAAAAGGGGAGCGGCTTGCGCCGGCGGGCGTAGGGCTGGCGGCCGGAATTGGCTTGGCCGAGCTCACGGTGGCGGCACGCCCGCGTGTGGCCTTGTTCTCCACCGGCGACGAACTGGTCATGCCCGGCCAGGTGCCGCCTTCGGCGATGAAGCCCGGCACCATCTACAACAGCAACCGCTTCTTTCTGCGCGCGCTGCTGCTGCGCCTGGGCTGCGAGGTGAGCGACTTGGGCATCGTGCCCGACAAGCGCGACGCCACGCTGGCGGCGCTGCAGTCGGCGGCCACGGGCCACGATCTGATCCTGACCAGCGGCGGCGTGTCGGTGGGCGAGGAAGACCACATCAAGCCCGCCGTCGAACAGCTCGGCCAACTCGACCTGTGGCAGATCGCCATGAAGCCGGGTAAGCCGTTTGCGTACGGTTCGATTCCGTCGCCGCAAGGCGCAGGCGTCTGCCACTTCATGGGCTTGCCGGGCAACCCGGTGTCCAGCTTCGTCACCTTTCTGCTCTTGGTGCGGCCCTTCCTGCTGCGCCTGCAGGGCGCGACCGACACCGGGACGCCCGCGCTGGCCATGCGCGCCGACTTCGCCACCACGCGTCCCGATAAGCGGCGCGAATTCCTGCGCGCGCGCCGCAATGCGGACGGCGGGCTGGATCTGTTCCCCAATCAGAGCTCCGGTGTGCTGACGTCGGCGCACTGGGCCGACGGCCTGATCGACCTGCCGGCTGGCCAGACCATTGCGCGTGGCGACATGGTGCGCTTCATCCCGCTGCGAGAATGGCTGGCATGAAAGTTACGGTGCGCTATTTCGCCTCGATCCGCGAAGCCCTCGGCACAGGATCGGACAGTTTCGACACCTCCGCCGCCACATTGGCAGGCCTGCGCGACGAGCTCATCAGCCGCGGCGGCCCTTATGCCGAGGTGCTGGCCCGCGGCAAGGCGGTTCGCCTGGCGCTGAACCAGACCATGGCCGACGAAAGCGCGGCATTGGTCGACGGGGCCGAAGTGGCCTTCTTCCCGCCGGTCACAGGCGGCTAGGCGCCGTCACGGGCGCCGCGCCTCAGCGCAACCACTTATCGTCGATCGCCTTGAGCGTGCCGCGCTGGCCCAGCAGGTCCCAGGTGAAATTCATCACCCGCAGGTAGTCCGCGTCGTCGGTCGGCAGCAGGAAACCCAGCCAGTTGGTGGGCGTCAGCGGCGCGTCCAGAAAGGCGGCGGCCAGGCGCGGGTCGGCCTTGGCGTAATGCAGGGCTTCGTAGGTCTCGGTGATCATCGCGTCGCCTTTGCCGTCGGCGATCAGGGCAGGGATCTCAGCGTTCTTGTCGTGCGTGCTGACCTGGGCGCTTTTCAGGTTCTGCAGCACGAAGGCCTCGTTGGTGCCGCCCGGGTTCTTGATGACGCGCACGCTCGCCTGGTTCAAATCCTGCACGCTGCGAAACTTGGCTTTGTCGGCCGAACGCACCAAGGCCACTTTGCCAAACGGCGCATAGCCGGGCAGCATGGCCGCCGCGCGCATGCGCGCCGCGTTGCGCGTGATGCCACCCACGGCGATATCGAACTTGTTGGCTTTCAGGTCGGCCAGCAGGTTGGGCCACGTGGTCGGGATGTATTCGATTTTCACGCCCAGCTCTTTGGCCATGGCGTCGACCACGTCGATGTCGTGACCGGCGTAGCCCGCGCCGTCCTTGATAGCAAAGGGCCGGTAGTCGCCGGGTGTGCCGACGCGCAGGACCTTGTTGTCCAACACCTTGTCCAGGCGATCGCCTGCCCAGGCGGCGCCGGTCGCGACGAAGGCGGTAGTCAGGGCAGCGCAGCGGCCCACCAAGGCCAAAGTGCGCAGCGCAAAGAAAGATGCCATGGCTTGTCTCCTGAAGAAATGGGCACGCGAGCTTAGCGCGTCGCCGCGGATTCACCCAGCGTTTGGTGGATGGCGATCAACCGGTCGCGCAGCGCGGCGCTGACCGGGTGCATGGGCGATCGAAGCGTCTCGCCCATCTCACCCCGATGCGCCAACAAGGCCTTGAGTGGCGCCGGGTTGGGTTCGGCGAACGCGGCCTCCAGGTAAGGCAGCAGGGGCAGCCACAGCGCCTGCGCAGCCACAAGGTCGCCGCGCTGCAACAAGTCCACGATGTCAGCCAGGCGGCGTGTGTGCAAGTGGGCCGTGGCGGAGATGGCGCCCGCACCGCCTTGCGCCACCGTGGCGAACAGGTTCAGGTCTTCACCGGCCAGCACCTGCAAGCGGCCGTCCGCGATCAGCGCCAGGGTCTTGCCGGTGTCGCCGCCGCAGTCCTTGACGGCGGCGATGTTGGGGTGGGCCGCCAGCGTCAGCAGGGTGTCGCGCGTGAGCATGGTCCCAGTGCGGTAGGGGATGTCGTACAGGACGAGCGGGGCAGGGCTGGCGTCGGCCAGCGCGGTGAACCAATCGATCGCCCCCGCTTGCGATGGGCGGATGTAGTGCGGCGCCGGCAGCAACACGCCCGCCAGGGAAAGGCCGCTCAGTGTGCGCAGCCAGGCGCGAACGTCGCCCAGGTGGTGCCCACCGGCACCGGCGATCACGGGCAGGCCGCCGGCGTGCTGGGCGGCGTCCAACACAGTGTCCAGCGCCGCCCATTGTTCGGCGGCGTCCAGCGCCGCGGCTTCACCGGTTGAGCCGCAGGCCACGAGGCCGCGTACGCCCTCGGCGGCCAAGCGCGACACCAGGCGGTGGAGTGCGGCATGGTCGATGTCGCCGTTCGGTTTGAACGGGGTGACCAGAGCGACCCACAGGCCAGAAAACTGGCTACGCACCGGCACGGTGGGCTGGGTCGAAGCCATCGACGGGGAATCAGTAGACATGCGGACATCCTTTCAAGACGCCCTCGCAAGGGCGGGTAACGACCGATGGGTGAAGCCATCGTCGTCAGGATGTGCAACGGATGCCGGGAAGCGAAAAAGAGGGGGGAAGAGAGGCCTGGCGCTGCCGTCGCTCATCTGACGACGGAGGCCGCGGCTCCGGTCAGATGAGCTGCGGTTTCTTGGCCTGTTTGGCGCCGGCACGTGCCACGACCGACGTGCAGGTGGCACGTTGGCAGGCAGGCGGCAGGGCGACAAACATTCGGCCATTCTAGGGGTCGCCGGGGGCGGGCAGAAGCGCCGCGTGCCGCGGCGTCGTGCCCCCGCCACAAGCGGCGAGTCACGCCATCGGACGCGGCGGCCGGCGACGGCGACGGCGACGGGTGCCTACGACCCGGCCGGCGCCTCGGGCAACAGCGGAGTGGGCCAGTTCAGCAATTCGGCCAGGCGCGTCACCACCCAGCGCGCCTCAGGCAGCGTGAAGCCGGATTCGGGCTTCGTCAAGGCGGCCAGCATGCGGTCCAGAATTTCTTCTTCCGACGGCACGGCCGCACCGTGGTGCAGGCTTTGCGCCTGTTCGACCAGGTGGTTCGCCAGGTCTTCGCACAGCTCATAGCGGTCCGCGACCTCGGCCGCGGGCACCGTCAGGCGGCCGCGCGCGTCGCTGACCAGCGCGATGAAGGAGGGCGGGACGTGGATCTGGCTGTCGGGGTGCATGGTGGTGCTCTGCCTGGGCGGTGAATGCCCGAGAATACCCGCATGAACCGCCCTGACGCCGTGCTGATCCAGACCAAAGACTTCGACGTGGCCGCCGAGATCGCCGCCCTGCGCGCCGGCGACGGGCGCGTCGGTGCCGTGTGCAGCTTTGTCGGCACCGTGCGCGACCGCAACGGCGCTGCGCCGGCCGGCAGCGTGCAGGCGATGGAGCTGGAGCACTACCCCGGCATGACCGAGAAGGCGATCACCCAGATGATCGACGCGGCGCACCAGCGCTTTGACATCCTGGGCGCGCGCGTCATCCACCGCGTGGGCGTGCTGCAGCCGCAGGACCAGATCGTGCTGGTCGTCGTCAGCTCGGCCCACCGCGGCGAATCCTTCCAGGCCTGCGAATTCCTGATGGATTACCTCAAGACCCAGGCGCCGTTCTGGAAGAAGGAAACCACGCCCGATGGCGCGCACTGGGTCGACGCGCGCGTGCAGGACGACGCGGCGCTGGCGCGCTGGGGTATTGAAGCCAACAACGCCGGCTAGCAGCAGCGCTGACCTGAGGCGTCGGCGCCTCAGGGTGCGATCTGCGCCGTCTCGGCCAGTGCAGCCGCTTCGGCCGTGCAATCGGCGGCGTTGGGCGCGGTGCCGGCTTGGCGTGCCTTGGCAACCTCGTTGCGCGCGGCGGCCAACTGGGCCAGGTAGTCTGCGTTGCTGTGCAGACGGGCCACCGTGGCGGCGCCGACCAGCCAGCCGGCCTGGATGTCGCTTTGCCAGTGGACGCCGCAGACCGAGCGGCTTTGGCCGAAGGCGCGGCCGCGCTGCAGGATCTCGTTGGCGCGTTCGGGCGCGACTTCGGCCAGGCTCAGCGCCCAGGCCCAGCCCAGCGACGCGTGGCCCGACGGGTACGAGCCGTCTTTGGACAGCTTGACCTCTTCGTCCGGCGTGCAGGTCGGGTGCTTCAGCGCGACGAAGGGGCGGGTGCGGTTGTAGTGGTTCTTGGCCTTGTACGTGGCCAGGCCCGCGTCGGTCAGTGTGCGGCGCAGCAGCATGTTCAGGTGGGGCGTGTCGGCTTCGGACACGCGCACGCCCAGGGCGCACGAGAACGTGCTGGCCGCGTCCGGGAAGCGCAGCTGCGCGTCCTTGCGTGCCTGCGCGCCGCGGGGCCCCGGCACCAGTGCGGCCAGGCGGTGCGCGGTGGCCATGTCGACGGCGTAAGCCGGAGAATCGGCCGCGGGGGGCGCTGGCACCAGGGCCAGGCTGTCGGGCGCTTCCCCGGCAGCCAGGTAACCCTTGAGCAGGCCCGAGCCCGCACGGTATTCGCCGACCTCGTCGGCCCGCACGGACGGTGTGGCGGTGGGGGATGGCGTGCTGGCGCAGGCGCCGAGCAGGGCGGCGCTGCAGGCCAAGGCCAGGGTCGCGTGGCGTTTCATGGGGTCTCCTCCTTCATTGGGTGTGCGCTGCGGCCATTTCAAGCAGCGCCATGCAGTGTAGGTAGGCGCAGGACCTGCACCATTCGCTTGCGTGACAGGCCGCTGAACGCTGGGAGGGTCCGGTGGCCGATGCGCAGTGCAGCGGCAGAATCGGCGCCATGTCATGGAATTGCAATGGCGGGGCCCGAGTCGCCCTGCGGGCCGCGCGCACGGGCGCAATGGGGTTGGCGCTGGCGTTGGCAGCGATGTCGGGGGCGCAGGCGCAGTCGGGTGAGGCGCCGTCAGCGCAGGCGGGCACGCAAGCTTGGGTGGCGACGGTCACTTACGTGGTCGATGGCGATTCGATCTGGGTCCGTTCGGCCGAACGCGGTGCGCGCGTCAAGCTGCGCCTGTTGGGCATCGACGCGCCCGAGGTGTGCCAGCCGCTCGGGCCCGAGGCGCGCCAGGCGCTGCAGCGGATGGCGCTGAACCAGCGCGTGCGCGTGGCCGTGCGGGGGCGCGACCGCTATGGCCGCGCGCTGGCCACGGTGGTGCGCGCACAGGACGGCGCGGACTTGGCGCAGGCCATGGTGCGCGCGGGCTGGGCCTGGGCCGATGCGTTCAGCTGGCACCGGGCAGCGTACGCCGCCGACGAGGCCAGCGCGCGCGACGCGCGGCGCGGCGTCTTTGCCCAGGCAACGGCTGAGCGGCCGTCCGACTTTCGCCGGCGCCATGGCCCGTGCGTGCCGGCCAAGCGCTAGATAACTATCAAAACAGTAGCTGACCGCGCTGGTGGTTCTAGGGCCACAGGCCAATTTCACTTGAATTCGCCAGGAAAACACCGAACAGCCCAACAGATCGCTCAAGTTTTGGCTTGAACCCCCCTGGGTGAACCCTATATGCTGAGCATTCGGAGGTTTTCATGCGTCTTGACAAACTCACCACCAAATTCCAAGAAGCCCTGAGCGACGCGCAATCGCTGGCACTGGGCAACGACAACGCCTACATCGAACCTGTCCACCTGCTGGCCGCCATGCTGCGCCAGCCCGACGGCCCCAAGTCCTTGCTGCAACGCGCCGGCGTCAACGTCGGCCAACTGTCGCAAGAAGCCGAAGCCGCCATCAAACGCCTGCCCAGCGTGGAAGGGCAAGAGCAGGTCCAGCCCGGGCCCGACTTGATCAAGCTGCTGCAGGCGACCGAGAAAGAATCCATCAAGCGCGGCGACCAGTTTGTGCCCAGCGAGATGTTCCTGCTGGCGCTCGCCGACGCCAAGGGCGAGCCCGGCCGCATCGCCAAAGAAGCGGGCGTGACGCGCAAGTCGCTCGAAGCCGCCATTGACGCCGTACGAGGAGGGCAAACCATGGATTCCGCAGACGGCGAAAGCCAACGCGAAGCGCTGAAGAAATACACGCTGGACCTGACCGAGCGTGCGCGCATCGGCAAGCTCGACCCGGTCATCGGCCGCGACGACGAGATCCGCCGCGCCATCCAGGTGCTGCAGCGCCGCAGCAAGAACAACCCGGTGCTGATCGGCGAGCCCGGCGTGGGCAAGACCGCCATCGTTGAAGGCCTGGCCCAGCGCATCGTCGCTGGTGAAGTGCCCGACACGCTGCGCGACAAACAGGTGCTGAGCCTGGACATGGCGGGCCTGCTGGCTGGCGCCAAGTACCGCGGCGAGTTTGAAGAGCGCCTGAAGGCGGTGCTGAAGGAAGTGGCGGCGGAAGAGGGCCGCATCATCCTCTTCATCGACGAGATCCACACCATGGTCGGCGCCGGCAAGGCCGAAGGCGCCATCGACGCGGGCAACATGCTCAAGCCCGCCTTGGCGCGCGGCGAGTTGCACTGCATCGGCGCCACCACGCTGGACGAATACCGCAAGTACATCGAGAAAGACGCGGCGCTGGAGCGGCGCTTTCAGAAAGTGCTGGTCGGCGAACCGAGCGTGGAAGACACCATCGCCATCTTGCGCGGTCTGCAGGAAAAATACGAAGTGCACCACGGCGTGGACATCACCGACCCGGCCATCGTGGCCGCGGCCGAGCTGTCGGCACGCTACATCACCGACCGCTTCCTGCCCGACAAGGCGATCGATTTGATCGACGAAGCCGCGGCCAAGATCAAGATCGAGATCGACTCCAAGCCGGAGGCGATGGACAAGCTCGACCGCCGCATCATCCAGCTGAAGATCGAGCGCGAGGCCGTCAAGCGCGAGACCGACGATGCGTCCAAGAAACGCCTGGGCCTGATCGAAGACGACCTGAAATCGCTGGAAAAGGAATACGCCGATCTGGATGAAATCTGGAAGGCCGAAAAGGCCAATGCCCAGGGCAGCGAACAGCTGCGCAAGGAGATCGACCAGGTCAAGTTCCAGATTCAGGAAGCCACGCGCAAGGGCGACTTCAACCAGGTCGCCGAGCTGCAGTACGGCAAGCTGCCGACCATGGAAAAGCAGCTGAAGGAAGCGCAGGCCAGCGAAGCCACGCGCGAGAAAACCACGCCGCAGCTGCTGCGCACGCAGGTCGGCGCTGAAGAGATCGCTGAAGTCGTGTCGCGCGCCACCGGCATCCCGGTCAGCAAGATGATGCAGGGCGAGCGCGACAAGCTGCTGCACATGGAAAGCGCGATGCACAAGCGCGTGGTGGGGCAGAACGAGGCGATCTCGGCCGTTGCCAACGCCATCCGCCGCTCGCGCTCGGGCCTGTCCGACCCGAACCGGCCGCTGGGCAGCTTCCTGTTCCTGGGCCCGACGGGCGTGGGCAAGACCGAGCTGACCAAGGCGCTGGCGGGCTTCCTGTTCGACAGCGAAGAGCACCTGATCCGCGTCGACATGTCCGAGTTCATGGAAAAGCATTCGGTCGCCCGCCTGATCGGCGCGCCGCCCGGCTACGTGGGCTATGACGAAGGCGGTTATTTGACCGAGGCGGTGCGCCGCAAGCCCTACAGCGTGATCCTGCTGGACGAGGTGGAGAAGGCGCACCCGGACGTCTTCAACGTGCTGCTGCAGGTGCTGGACGACGGCCGCTTGACCGACGGCCAGGGCCGCACCGTGGACTTCAAAAACACGGTGATCATCATGACCAGCAACATCGGCAGCCCGATGATCCAGAGCATGGCCGGTCAGCCCTACGACGAGGTCAAGGAAGCGGTGTTTGGCGAGCTGAAGAACCACTTCCGCCCCGAGTTCTTGAACCGCATCGACGAGATCGTCGTCTTCCACGGCCTGGACGCCACGCAGATCGGCGAGATCGCCAAGATCCAGCTGCACGTGCTGAGCCAGCGCTTGTCGAAGATGGAGCTGCACCTGAACGTCAGCGAACAGGCCCTGGGCGAATTGGCCAAGGTTGGCTTCGACCCGGTGTTTGGCGCGCGCCCACTCAAGCGCGCGATCCAGCAGCGCATCGAAAACCCGCTGTCCAAGCTGCTGCTGGAAGGCAAGTTCCCGCCCAAGACGGACATCGAAGTGACGGTGGACCCGATCAAGAACCCGGGCGTGTTTGCGTTCAATGGGTTGACGGCCTGAGCGCGCAGCCACCGCTCGTCCCGCAAGGGGCGAGCGGTTTTTTATTGGTGCGATCACGGCGGCACAGGTTGCGGCCAGCGTTCGCCTCGCCTCGCAGCGGGGCTCATTGCCTCTGGTCACTGGGCGACCACCCGGCTTGGCGCTGGTCGACACGCAGCGCGCTGCGAATTCCCATCACCCTGTTAGCTATGAATTGAGTAGCTGCCCGTGCAGACGGTTGTAGGGCGTCAGGTCGATTTCATTTGAAATGCGCTGGGCGACTGACCGAGTTGCGCTTTGACCATGGCGCCGAAGGCGCTTTCGCTGGCGTAGCCGCAGGCGGCGGCCACCTGGCCCACGGACTGGCCCTGCGCAAGCAGCGGCAGTGCTTGAGCCAGCACCACCTGGCGGCGCCAGTGCGGGTAAGACGTGCCGAGTTCGTCGCGGAACAGCCGCGCCGCCGTGCGCTCGCTCGCGCCGACGCGGTGCGCCCAGTCGGCCAGCGTGGCGCGCTCGGCGGGCGCGTGCAGCACGGCCTCGCACAGCGCGCGCAGGCGCTTGTCGCCGCCTTCGGCGCGCGGCAGCGGGATACCCAGCGGGGCGGTTTCAGCACGGACCAACTCCAGCAGCATCAGCGCCGCCATGTGTGCTTCGCGCGCGCCGGGCTCGGCATGTTCAAGCGCCAGGAACAGCTCGCGCAGCAACGGCGAGACGGCGAACATGCGGCTGGCCTGCCAACCGGGCGGGGACACGCCGGGGTCCAGGTACAGCGTGTGCATATCGGCCGTGCTCAACACCGCCACCGTGTGCCGACTGTGCGGCGCGATCCAGACGGCACGCGACGAGGGCACGACGTAACGCGTGTCGTGCCCCGCACACAGGTCTTGCACGCTGACATGCAGCGTGCCGCTGGCGCAGTAGGCGATCTGCGCCCACGGGTGGTCGTGCGGCTCGAAATGCGTGTCGGTCCTGACCTCGCGTGCGCGCTTGCCCCGCACCGGGCGCTCGGGTGACGGTTGGTAGCGACCCTGGTCGGCGAGGACGGGCCGGGATGAGGGGCGGTGCCGCGGCATGGCAGGCTGATCGGGGGTATCGAGCGGGTTGGCGGATTTTCGACGATTGTTGGCAAACGCGCGCTTTTCTGCAAGCGCCGCGACGGGCAGCTTGCCCCTAACATCGTGCCATCGGTCGTTGACGACCGCCGCTGTCTGGCGGTGCCGATGCCCGATCTCACGCCTGGAATTTGCCCATGAACCCCGCCACCCAGATGGCCGGCGCCGCTGCTGCCGTCGCTCCTGTCCCCCCGCCGCCGCTGCGCGACGACGCCACCGTAATCGGCCTGGTCGGCCTGGCGCACGCCAGTTCGCACTTCTCGCACCTGCTGCTGCCGCCGTTGTTCCCGATCTTCGCGGCGGAATTCGGGCTGACGTTCTCGCAACTGGGCTTCTTGATGACGGTGTTCTTCGTCATCTCCGGCGTCGGGCAGGCGATGTCCGGCTTTCTGGTGGACAAGGTGGGCGCACGGCCCGTGCTGTTTGCCGCCATCGGCTGTTTCATCGCGGCCTGCTTGGCTGGGTCGATGGCCACCAGCTATGCGGGGCTGATGTTGGTGTCGGTGTTTGCCGGTCTGGGCAACGCGCCGTTCCACCCGGTGGACTTCTCGATCCTCAACCAACGCGTTTCCAGCGCGCGGCTTGGCTATGGGTTCAGTGCGCACGGCCTGAGCGGCAGCCTGGGCTGGGCCCTGGCGCCTGCTTTCTTTGCCCTGATGGTGGCCTTTTCCGACTGGCACCGCGCCTATCTTGTGGCGGCGGGTCTCTACGGCGTGATCATCGTCATCCTCTACCTCGGGCGGACCCATCTGCGCACCGAAGTCGTGGTGCACCAGGCCACACCGTCGGCCAGCGGCGACGTTAGCGCTTTGAGCTTTATGAAACTGCCGGTCGTGTGGTGGTGTTTCTCGTTCTTCTTTCTGTCCACGATGACGCTGGCCGTGGTGCAAAACTACGCCTCGCCCATCCTCAAGGCCTTGTTCAACGTCAGCTTTGAGGCCGCCGCCATGACCGTGACGGCCTACATGCTGGCCAGCGCGCTGGGCATGTTGATTGGTGGCTTCGTTGCCGCGCGCATGCCGCGCAACAGCGATCGCGTCGTGGCCTGGTGCATGGCCGCCGGTGCGGTGCTGATGGCGGTGTGTGCTTCGGGCCTGATGGGCGCGGGCGGGACCATGGTCGCACTCGCCGCCACCGGTTTCGCTATCGGTGTGGGTGGTCCCAGCCGCGACATGATGATCAAGCGCGCTACGCCCAAGGGTGCCACCGGCCGTGTGTACGGCATCGTCTATTCGGGGCTGGACACCGGCTTTGCCGTCGCGCCGCTGGTCTTCGGCGTGATGATGGACAACGGCTGGTACCGCGCGACGCTGCTCGGCGGGGCACTGACCTTGCTGCTGGCCGTCGGCGCGGCGCTGGGCGTGGGTTTGCGCACCCGCGCCAACGAAAGCGCTGCCGCTGCAGCGGCCTGATCGGCAACGGCCTGATCGGCAACGGCCGGTCGCAGGCGTGCGGCTTGTGCACAATGGGCCATGACTCAGCGAATTGCCGGCCACCTTCTCGTCGAATGCCTCCTGGCCCAGGGCGTTACCCATGCGTTTGGCGTACCGGGCGAAAGCTACCTGGCGGCGCTGGATGGTTTTCATGAGCACCGCGACGCGATCCAGTTTGTGATCTGCCGCCAGGAAGGCGGCGCTAGCTTCATGGCCGAGGCGCACGGCAAGCTGACCGGTCGGCCCGGCGTCTGCTTTGTGACGCGCGGGCCGGGCGCCACCAACGCGAGCATTGGCGTGCACACGGCGTCGCAGGATTCGACGCCGATGGTGCTGTTTGTCGGTGACGTGGCCAGCCACCAGCGCGATCGCGAGGCGTTTCAGGAAGTGGACTACAGCGCCTTCTTCGGCGCCTTCGGCATGGCCAAGCGGGTCGAGCGCATCGACAGCGCCGCGCGCATGCCGGAATACGTGGCGCGCGCGTTTGCGACGGCGATGAATGGCCGACCGGGTCCGGTCGTGCTGGTCTTGCCGGAAGACATGTTGGTAGAGCCTGTGCCCGAATCGCTGCAGCCGCTGCCGCGCTGGGACCCACCGATGTACGCGCCCGACCCGGCCGCGATGGCGCAGCTGCAGGCATTGCTGGCTGCGGCCGAGCGGCCCATCGTCATCGCCGGTGGTGGCGGCTGGACACCCGCCAGCGCGCAGGCGCTGCAGCAGTTTGCCGAGCGTTGGCAGTTGCCCGTGGCGACAGCCATGCGCTTTCAGGACGTGTTCGACAACCGCCACGCGCAGTATGCGGGCGACGTGGGCATCGCCATCAACCCGCGCCTGGCCCAACGCATCGAAGACGCCGACCTGGTGCTGGCCGTCGGCCCGCGCCTGGGCGAGATGACGACCAGTGGCTACACGCTGCTGACCGCGCCGCAGCCCAAGCAAAAGCTCGTGCACGTGCACAGCAGCGCCGAAGAACTGGGCCGCGTGTACCAGCCCGAACTGGCGCTGTGCGCCACCATGCCGGCCATCGCCACCGCCTTGGCGGCGCTGATGCCGGCCACTGCGCCGCGCTGGTCAGCCTGGACGGAAGGCGCGCACGCCGACTACCTGGCCAACCAGCAGCCGCAGGCGCTGCCCGGCCCGGTCGACATGCACGCGGTGATGCAGGTGATCCAAGCCGCGCTGCCGGCCGATGCTGCCATCAGCAACGGTGCAGGCAACTTCGCCAGCTGGGTGCACCGCTATTTCGCCTACCCCGGCCTGGCAAACGGCGTGAAGACCCAGCTGGCGCCGACCAGCGGTGCCATGGGCTACGGCGTGCCGGCCGGTATAGCGTGCGCCATCACCACCGGCCGCACGGTGCTGACCATGGCGGGCGACGGCGACTTCATGATGAACGGGCAAGAGCTGGCGACGGCCGTGCAGTACGGTGGCAAGACCATCATCGTGATCCTGAACAACGGCGTGTTCGGCACCATCCGCATGCACCAGGCGCGTGAATACCCGCACCGCCGCGCTGGGACCGAACTGGTCAACCCCGACTTTGTGCAGCTGGCACAAAGCTATGGTTATGCCGCCGAACGGGTGACGCGCACGGAGGAGTTCGAGCCCGCCTTGCGCGCCGCGCTGTCGCGCGCCCAGGGTACGGTGATCGAGGTGATCCTGAGCGACCAGGTCATCACCACGCGCGTGACGCTCGACACCATTGAAGACAAGGCTGCCGCGGCCAGGGCTGCGTAAGCGGTGGCTGTGCAGACCGGCCTAGGGCTGCTGCCGCAGCAAGCTGTCGATCCGACCCTGCAGCGGGAGCGGGGACAAAAAAACCGGCCCTGAGGCCGGTTTTTTCATGGGGCGCTGGGCCCGCTTCGATCAGGACAGGTGTGCGCTGATCAGCTTGGTCATCTCGAACATCGTGACCTGCGGCTTCTTGAAGATTTCCTTCAGTTTGGCGTCGGCGTTGATGTTGCGCTTGTTCGCTGCGTCTTGCAGGTTGTTGGCCTTGATGTATTCCCAGACCTTTTTCGTGACTTCGGTGCGGGGCATCGGCTTGTTGCCGATCACCGCGGCCAGTGCCGGGCTGGGCGTCATCGGCTTCATGAAGGCGGCGCTGGGAGCGCGCTTGGCCGGTGCAGCCGTTTTGGCCGGAGCTTTCTTTGCAGTTGCCATGGTTGTTGATCCTCTTAATCGGGTTCTGAACTGTCTTGCCGTTGGTAGCGGATGTTCGCACCCGCCTGGCTGAGTCGGATGCTACTGGATAAGTAGCACGCTTCCAAGAGGAAAGTTGGGTTTTTCGTCGCTTCCTGTTGCTTTTTCCTCCCGCACGGCGCCGCACGCAGTCTTTCGGGTGCATGCGGTGGGCGGTATGTGTGCAAGTGTGACGCGTTAGCGGGCTGCGGGCAGGTCCTGGCGCCGCTGTTTTGGGGACGCCGCGCGCCAGTTGGGTATGCTTTCGAACACCATTAGCTGTGATGTGGAGATGCTTGTGCCCGCTGCTGCCTTTGCCACCTGTGACCTGTGCGATGCCCATGAGGGCGATACCTCTGGGGCGTTTCGCGTGCTGCCGCCGGTCTTTCGCGACTTCGGCGCGCCGCAAGCGTTCAGCGGCCCGGTGCACACGTTGCGCTGCCCGGAAGACAACTCGCGCGTGCGCGAGGCGGTGAACGCACCGGGCGAAGGCCGCGTGCTGGTGGTCGACGGCGGCGCTTCACTGCGGCGCGCGTTGGTCGGCGGGAATCTGGCGGTGGCGGCGGCCCAAAACGGCTGGGCCGGCATCGTCGTCGATGGCTGCGTGCGCGACGTGGCCGAGCTGCGCGCCGCCGGCGTGCCGATCCGCGCGCTGGCGCTCAACCCGCTGCGCACCGACAAGCGCGGCGAAGGCCAGGCCGGCGTGCCGGTGCAGGTACAAGGTGTGTGGGTGCGTCCGGGGGACTGGTTGTACGCCGATGAAGACGGCATCGTGGTCGCAGACCGCGCGCTGCTCTGACCGCCGGCGTTCGCGGCCACGGCGCTGGGCGGCGCAGCGAAAGCCTGCCCGGCCGCGACCGCTGGTTTTGAGAGAAATTGGGCGGTAGCCCTACAGCCACCGGCGCAAGCAGCTATTGTTAACGTAGCAAGTGGCGTGGCGCCCTGCCACACGGCGACGCCGAACGGTGGCCGCTAGAGCCCGTTTCCGTCCTCATCAGAGCGCCTGTTCAAGCCTTGGGCGGCCGCACCCGCAGCGCCGCGCGCGAGGGCAGGGTGGCCAGCACCACGCCGGCCAGCGCCAGGCCGAAGGCAATCAACTGCGTGCTGTCCATCTTTTCGCCCAAGGCCAGCACGCCGACCACCGCCGCGCTGATCGGCAACAGCACCGTGAACACGCCGGCCTGCGCCGCCGGCACGTGCTTCAACCCGGTCATCCACAGCCACACCGACCACATGCAGGCCGCCAGCGCATAAAAAACCAGCAGCACCCAGGTGCCCGGAGTGACAGCGCCAAAGTCAAAACCGAGCGCCAGCCACAGGCCGAAGGGCGTGCTCAGCACCAGGCCCCACAGGTTGATCAGCGCGCTGATGCGCCGCGGCGTCAGGCTGCCCGTCAGCTTTTTGCCGATCACCGCGTAGCTGGCTTCGCAGAACACGGCGGCGATCAGCAGCAGGTTGCCCAGCCACACCAGATTATGGGTGTTATCGGCCTCCGGCCCTACAGCGGCGTGCGCGGACAGCTGCGTTTTCGATAGCGACAGCAGGCCGATGCCCAGCACCGCGCAGGCCACGCCCGCCCACACCCGCGGCGCCACGCGCTCGCGCAGGAAGATCCAGGACAGCAGCGCCACCGCCGCCGGGATCGCCGCCATGATCACGCCGGCCGACACGGCCGTGGTCAGCTTCACGCCGCTGATCATGCACAGCGTGAAGAGGAAGTTGCCCAGAAACGATTCCAGAAACAGCAGGCGGCGCGTCTGCGGGCTCATCGCCGGCTCGCTCGCCGGCTTCTTGAGCCACGGCAACATGGCCACAGCGCCGATGCCGAAGCGCAACCACGCCAGCAACATCACCGGAAACACGAGCGCCAGAGGCTTGGTCAGCGCCACGTAGCTGCCGACCAGCACCATGGACGCGCCCAGGGCCAGGTAGGCGAGGGGGCGGGGGGTGTGCATGCGGTGGGGGCGACGGGGAAGTGGTGGTGCAGGAATATACGTGAGCGGGGTGGCGCTGGATGGGGCGGTTGCACCGGGTCGGCGTTTGCGCTGTTGGGGGTTGGGGGCCAGCCACAGAGATGGCAAGGGGAGCGGGGAAGGCGCGCCAGGCCGTGCCAGCGCTGACGAGGCAAGGGCCGCGCCAAGGCAATCGGGCGACGAAGGGGGCAAGTGGTCGCGTCGCAGCCTCAGCGGCACTGGCGCCGGCGGGATTGCGTTGCATCGAATTTCACATGGCTAAATTCAATTCCCGTAATGTAAAAAATAGATTTGCGGCGGCGCACCATTTTTTCTCAATATGGAAGATGAATTTCCACAATGAGATATCTGCTTGTTAAGTGATTGATTTGTATGATTGAAAAATAAGTCTTGTATAAGACATAAGAATGGAATCGAGTCTTATACAAGAGTTATGATTGCCCCACGACGCCACCGAATCGGCCGGCAACAGCCACCGGTTCCCACCCGCCGCTTTCAGTTTCCTCTTTCATTTCTGGAGCACCCACATGCCGAACTCGAACCAACAACTCAGCCGCGAGCAGCAAATCGCCGCCCTGGAAAAAGACTGGGCCAACAACCCGCGCTGGAAAGGCGTCAAGCGGGGCTATTCCGCCGCCGACGTGGTGCGTCTGCGCGGCAGCCTGCGCCCTGAGTACACGCTGGCGCAGCGCGGCGCCGAAAAGCTGTGGGAAAAGATCAACGGCGATGCCAAGAAGGGCTACGTGAACGCCTTCGGCGCCATCTCCGCCGGCCAGGCCATGCAGCAGGCCAAAGCCGGCCTGGAAGCCGTGTACCTGTCGGGCTGGCAAGTCGCCGCCGACGGCAACACCAGCGAAACCATGTACCCCGACCAGTCGCTGTACGCCTACGACTCGGTGCCGACCATGGTGCGCCGCATCAACAACACCTTCACCCGCGCCGATGAAATCCAGTGGTCGCGTGGCACCAACCCGGGCGACAAGGACTTCATCGACTACTTCCTGCCGATCGTGGCCGACGCTGAAGCCGGTTTTGGCGGCGTGCTGAACGCTTTCGAGCTGATGAAGAACATGATCCAGGCAGGCGCTGCCGGCGTGCACTTCGAAGACCAGCTGGCCGCCGTCAAGAAGTGCGGCCACATGGGTGGCAAGGTGCTGGTGCCGACGCGCGAAGCCGTTGAAAAGCTGATCGCCGCGCGCTTTGCGGCCGACGTGATGGGCGTGCCCACCATCGTGCTGGCCCGCACCGACGCCGAAGCCGCCAACCTGATCACCAGCAACCACGACGCCAACGACCAGGCCTTCCTGACTGGCGAGCGCACGCAAGAAGGCTTCTACCGCGTCAAGAACGGCCTGGAGCAGGCCATCAGCCGCGGTATCGCCTATGCGCCGTACGCCGACCTGGTGTGGTGCGAAACTGGCACGCCGGACATCGGCTTCGCCCGTGAATTCGCCCAAGCCGTGCTGAAAGAGTGCCCGGGCAAGCTGCTGAGCTACAACTGCTCGCCGTCCTTCAACTGGAAGAAAAACCTGAACGACAAGCAGATCGCCTCGTTCCAGGAAGACCTGTCGGCCCTGGGCTACAAGTTCCAGTTCATCACGCTGGCCGGTATCCACAGCAACTGGTACAACACCTTCAAGTTCGCCCACGAGTACGCGCAGGGCGAAGGCATGAAGCACTACGTGGAAATGATCCAGGAACCCGAGTTCGCCGCACGCGACAAAGGCTACACTTTCGTATCACACCAGCAAGAAGTGGGCGCCGGTTACTTCGACGACGTGACCACCGTGATCCAGGGCGGCTCTTCCAGCGTCAAGGCGCTGGCCGGTTCGACCGAAGAAGAACAGTTCCACTGATCCCGTGTCGGCGCGCAGCCATGCCGCGCGCCGCACAGGGGGAGACAAGAAAGCCACGGCATGCCGTGGCTTTTCTCTTGCCGTGTTTCACACAACGGGTTCTTGGTGAAATCTGGTTTTTGCCCTAGAACCATCTGCGCAGACAGCTATATAATTTGTAGCGAAAAAATGGCGCAAGCTGCCGATCATTCCGCGTGATAGGCTCCGTCGCCCGATCCTCTTGTGACCCTGTTGGTGTCGCTGGTCGTGCAAATAATGGAGACACCCCGATGTTCACAGCCCTGGTCCAGTTCCGCCTGCCCAAACCCATCACGGTCGCAAAGGCAAAAGCCATCTTCGCCAGCACCGCGCCGCGCTACCTCAGCGCGCCCGGTCTGATTCGCAAGTACTACATATTGTCCGAAGACGGGCAGACGGCGGGCGGCGTGTACCTGTGGGCCTCGCGCGCCGCCGCCGAGCGCCTGCACAACGACACCTGGCGCGCCTTCGTCAGGGGCAAATACGGCTCGGACCCGCAATTGACCTTCTTCGAAACCCCGGTGCTCGTCGACAACGCCAGCAAGGAAATCGTGCAGACCGACTGAGGGGTTTGAGCGGCGCGCGGTGCCGCAGGGTTGGATCAGCGCACCCAGCCGCCGCCGCGCAGGTACCAGCCGCCGTGCGGCGAATGGTCCCAGCGGCGTGGCTCCCAGCGGTAGCCGGGACGCGGGCGTTCGTAGTGGCCCGGGGTCCAGTGGTGGCGCCCGCTGTTGTAGCCCCAGTAGCCATTGATCCAGACCGCGCCCGGGAAGGGCATGGCCGGCTGGACCTCGTAGTAAGGCTGCGGCGGCGCGATCGGCGCGTAGACACCGGCGTTCACGGGGTAGCCCGCCGGCTCGGCGTACACCGGGCCCGGTACCGGGGCGACGACGCACCCACCCAGCAGGGCGGCCGAGCCGAGGGCTGTGGCCAGCGCCCACCGGCGGCTGGTAGCCAGGGGGCGAAACATCGAAGCGCTTGCGTGCATGTGACCAACTCCTTGGCACGCCATGCCTGCCATCGGGGCCGAATACCCCTGTGCCAGCGTGCCGACCTGTTCAACGCGCGGCTGGGTCGTCGAGCGGACGGGCCGGGCAGGGCGCGCGGGCAGCTTTACATGCCATTGACATGTACCTCAGCCGGCCTTCAGGCGGGCCGCGAGCCGGTGTGCTGCGCGGCAGGGCCCAAACGGTTAAAATCAGCAAGTTGGCCGCTCTGTGAAGGGGCGGCGCGTTACAACCCATTTGCTAAGGGCGAGAAAGGCAGCTTGGTTATGACACCGCGAACTACCCCGGCAAGGAGCCTGATCTAAGCCACGTTTTAGGTGTCTGATGGTGTCCCGCTTGCGCAGGATGCTATGAAAAACGAACCAAGCGCGGCTTTGAGGCCGCGCTTTTTTGTTGCCCAGCGCCGTGTTGGCGCCGCTTCTCCCCATCGATTTCTGAAGGTTTCACATGGTTCAAATCACGCTTCCCGACGGCTCGCAGCGCGAATTTCCTGGCCCGGTGACGGTGGCCGAGGTCGCGCAGTCGATCGGCGCCGGCCTGGCCAAGGCGGCCCTGGGTGGCAAGGTGGATGGCAAGCTGGTCGACACCAGCTACCCGATCGCCCAGGACGCGCAGCTGTCGATCGTGACGGCCAAGGACCCGGACGGGCTGGAGATGATCCGCCACTCCACCGCCCACTTGCTGGCCTACGCCGTCAAGGAGCTGTTCCCGGACGCGCAGGTCACCATCGGCCCGGTGATCGACAACGGCTTTTATTACGACTTCAGCTACAAGCGCCCGTTCACGCCTGAGGATTTGGCCGCCATCGAGAAAAAGATGGCCGAGTTGGCCGCCAAGGACGAGCCCGTGGTGCGCCGCGTGCTGCCGCGCGATGAAGCGGTGACCTACTTCAAGGGCTTGGGCGAGGCGTACAAAGCCGAGATCATCGCCAGCATCCCGACCAACGAAGACGTGTCGCTGTACCGCGAAGGTGCGTTTGAAGACCTGTGCCGCGGCCCGCACGTGCCCAGCACCGGCAAGCTCAAGCACTTCAAGCTGATGAAGGTGGCCGGCGCCTATTGGCGTGGCGATCACCGCAACGAGATGCTGCAGCGCATCTACGGCACGGCCTGGTCGAGCAAGGACGAGTTGCAGAACTACCTGCACATGCTGGACGAGGCGGAAAAGCGCGACCACCGCAAGCTGGGCAAAGAGCTGGACCTGTTCCACATCGACGAATACTCGCCTGGCACCGTGTTCTGGCACCCCAAGGGCTGGACGCTGTGGCAGCAGGTGGAGCAGTACATGCGCCGCGTGTACATCGACAACGGCTACCAGGAGGTCAAAGGCCCGCAGATCCTGGACAAATCACTGTGGGAGAAGACCGGCCACTGGGACAAGTACCGCGAAAACATGTTCATCACCGAGAGCGAAAAGCGCGACTACGCACTCAAGCCAATGAACTGTCCGGGCCACATCCTGATCTTCAAGCAGGGCCTCAAGAGCTACCGCGACCTGCCGCTGCGTTACGGCGAATTCGGCAACTGCCACCGCAACGAACCCAGCGGCGGCCTGCACGGCATCATGCGCGTGCGCGGCTTCACGCAGGACGACGGGCATATCTTCTGCTCGCCCGACCAGATCCAGGCGGAATGCACGGCCTACACCACGCTGCTGCAAAAGGTTTACAAAGATTTCGGCTTCACCGACATCATCTACAAGGTCGCCACGCGGCCTGAGCAACGTATCGGCTCGGAAGAAAGCTGGGACCAGGCCGAACAGGCCCTGATGGAAGGCCTGCGCGCCTCGGGCTGCGAATTCCAGATCAGCCCGGGCGAAGGCGCCTTTTACGGCCCGAAGATCGAATACACGCTGAAGGACGCCCTGGGCCGCGAATGGCAGTGCGGCACCATGCAGGTCGACCCCAACATGCCTGAGCGCCTGGACGCCGAGTACGTGGGCGAAGACGGTGCCCGTCACCGCCCGATCATGCTGCATCGCGCCATCGTGGGCAGCCTGGAGCGCTTCATCGGCATGCTGATCGAGCACTACGCCGGCGCGCTGCCCGTGTGGCTGGCGCCGGTGCAGGTGGTGGTCACCGGCATCACCGATGCGCAGGCCGATTACGTCGAAACCGTGGCTAAAACGCTGCGTGACAAGGGCTTGCGCGTCGAGACAGATCTGCGCAACGAGAAGATCACGTATAAAATACGAGAGCATTCGTTGCAAAAGCTGCCCTATATCCTCGTCGTGGGCGACAAGGAGCGGGAAGCTGGCGCCGTCGCCGTGCGCGCCCGAGGCAATCAGGACCTCGGTGTGATGTCCTTGCAAGCGTTCATGGACCGTATTGCATCGGACATCGCTGCTAAAGCTTGATTTTTACCCTAAAACCAGCTTTGGTCCGCGTCGTACGGGCGGCATTCGCTATGGACACCATAGCATTTTAATTTGAGGAATCGACACCATCGCTACCAATTTCCGTGACCGTCGCCATCGTGAGGAGCGCGCGCACCGTCTGAATCGAGAAATCATGGCCCCCGAGGTCCGTCTGAACGGACCCGACAACGAGCCGCTGGGCGTGGTGCCCATCCAGGAGGCCTTGCGCCTTGCGGGTGAGTACGACGTGGACCTGGTCGAAGTCGTGGCTACGGCCAATCCGCCGGTTTGCCGGTTGATGGATTACGGCAAGTTCAAGTACCTCGAGCAGAAGAAAGCCGCCGAAGCGAAGGCCAAGCAAACGGTCATCGAGATCAAGGAAGTCAAGTTCCGCCCCGGTACCGACGACGGCGATTTCAATATCAAGATGCGCAATATCCGCCGCTTTCTGGCGGATGGCGACAAAGTCAAGGTCACGCTGCGCTTCCGCGGTCGCGAAATCACGCACCAGGAACTCGGCTTGGCGCTGCTGAACCGGATTCGGGACGAACTCGTCGACATTGTGTCGGTCGAGCAATTCCCGAAGCTGGAAGGCCGCCAGATGATCATGATGCTGGCGCCGGCACGCAAGAAGCCGGGTGGCGGTGGCGGCAAGCCCGCTGCCGCACCCGCTGAGGCGGCGCAAACCGCCGACTGAGGTCAGGCGGACAGAACAAGATTGGTTTGACGGGGCTGTGGCCGCGGCAGACGAACGGGCAGGCTGGAAGGCCTGCCAAAAAGAAGTGGCTCGGGGCCTCCAAGGGCGCGGCAAGTTGCAGCGCACGCCTCGCGAGCACAATCAAAAAGGAGCATGCAAATGCCCAAAATGAAGACCAAGAGCAGCGCGAAGAAGCGTTTTCGCGTCCGTCCCGGTGGCACCGTCAAGCGCGGTCAAGCCTTCAAGCGTCACATCCTGACCAAGAAGACCACCAAGAACAAGCGCCACCTGCGCGGTGCGGTGAATGTGCATGAGACCAACATGGGTCACATGGCACAGATGCTGCCCTTCGCTGGCCTGTGATCAACT
>JAEZWW010000095.1 GCA_023442945.1 Pseudomonadota bacterium
CACGCCGCTGGGGGCACGCCCCTGGCCTTGTCGCGCAGCCAGTTGCGCACGCTGCAAGCTGCCTGTCTGCACCAGGACGCCGGCCGCTTTGAGCTGTGCCATCGCTGGCTCCACCGCGTGCACGGCGCGCCGTCCCTGCGCCTGAACGTGCTGGACGCGGACTGGCGCCGCCTGGAAGGCATGGCGCGCGCGGTCGACCGCGAGATTCACCAACTGCAAGCTTTCGTTCGCTTTCGGCCCGCGCGCGCGCCAGAGGGGCACGACATCCACGTCGCCTGGTTTGAACCGCTCCATCACACGCTGCTGGCAGCGGCGCCTTTCTTTGTGCGGCGCTTTGCCAACCAGCACTGGAGCATCCTGACGCCCACCCTGTGCATCGCCTGGAGCGGTGAACGCCTGCAGACCGCCGCGGGCGCCCGGCGCGCCGATGCACCGCCGCCGGACGCGGGCGAAGCGTTCTGGCTGGCCTATTACCGCAGCACCTTCAATCCGGCTCGCCTGAAAGAGCAGGCCATGCAGCGCGAGATGCCGCGCAGCCGCTGGCCCAACCTGCCCGAAGCGGTGTTGATCTCGTCGCTGGTTCAGCAGGCGCGCGACCGCACGGGGCGCATGTTGCAGACGCAGCCGGCGGCCCTCAACGACGCGCGGCAAGAACCACGCGACTGATTCGACGGGTCGGTGCTGTCCCGCTCCTCACCAGCGCGAGCAGCTATCTTTTCAGAAGTGATTGCCTCTCGCAGACCGCGCGCTGGCGACACCGCTCAGCCCCCGGCGCGCTGCCAGACCGCCGCAAAAAACCCGTCGGTGCCGTGCCGGTGCGGCCACAGGCGCAGGTAGCGGTGGGCATGCGCGCCTTCAGCCGGTGCGCACAGCTGGGCGGCGTTCGGCACCTTCAGGCTGTCCAGCAGCTCGGCGGCCGACAGCGGCACGAAGTCCGGGTGCGCGGCGCCAAAGGCTTCGGCGATGGCCTCGTTTTCCTGCGGCAGCACGCTGCAGGTCGCGTACACCAATCGGCCGCCCGGTTTGACCAGGCGCGCGGCGCTGGTCAGGATGGCCTGCTGCTTGACCGTCAGTTCTTCCACGTCCTTGGGCGACTGGCGCCACTTCAGGTCCGGGTTGCGGCGCAGCGTGCCGAGGCCCGAGCACGGCGCGTCGACCAGCACGCGATCCATCTTGCCGGCCAGGCGCTTGATGCGCTCGTCGCGCTCGTGCGCGATGGCGACCGGGTGCACGTTCGACAAGCCGCTGCGCGCCAGCCGCGGCTTGAGCGCCGCCAACCGGTGCGCCGACACGTCGAACGCGTACAGCCGCCCGGTGCTGCGCATGCCCGCGCCGATGGCCAGCGTCTTGCCGCCAGCGCCGGCGCAGAAATCCGCCACCATCTCGCCGCGCTTGGCGTCCAGCAGCAGCGCCAGCAGTTGCGAGCCCTCGTCCTGCACCTCCAGCGCGCCTTCGGTGAACAGCGCCAGCTTCTGCAAAGGCGGCTTGCCGTGCACGCGCAGGCCCCAGGGCGAATACGGTGTTGCTTCGGATTGGATAGCTGCCTGCGCAAGTCCCTTCTCGGCTTCAGCCCGTTTTTTCTTGAGGGTGTTGACGCGCAGGTCGAGCGGTGCGGTCTCCAGCAGGTTGGCCGCGAGCGCGTCGAATTCGTCACCGACCTGCGCGCGCAGCGGCTCGACCAGCCAGGCCGGCAGGTTGTGGCGGTCTTCAGGGCGCAGCTCGGCCGGCGTCACCGCGTCGCACGAATCCAGCCAGGTTTTTTCCTGCGGGCTGAGCGCGGCTCTCAAGAAATCGCGCGAGCCGTGGAAGCCCAGGATGGCCAGGCGCCGCTCGCGCGCACCGCTGCCGGCGCGGGCCAGGTGTTCGTACAAGGGTTTGCGCCGCAGCACGGCGTAGGCGGTCTCGGCCAGGGTGGCGCGCTCGCGCGGGCCCAGCTGGCGGTGGTCACGGAAATAGCGGGACACCACCGCATCGGCCGGGTGGTCCAGGCGCAGAACCTGCAAGACCAGTTCACTGGCGTGGTTCAGCAAGGCGTTCGGATGCATCGGGCGATTGTCGCATTCGGCCTCGCGCAGGCGCGGACGGCCATGCGCGGCGCGCGTGCAGCGTCCAAACGGGTCACGCGACGGTCAGTGTCGGCGACACGGTGATACGGCGGCGCAGCCGCTTGCTATCTTCTTGCTAGCTGGCCGCGCAATTCCCCGTAGGGCCAGAGGCACATTTCTCTCGAAATCGCATGCCCGGGCCAGCGCGCGCCGGACTGGCCAATCAGCCCTTCAACCGCCCTGCCCTTGCAGCCACGCCGCGATGGCGCGCGGGTAGATCAAGTGCTCTTGGCTCAGCACGCGCGCAGCCAGGGTGGCGGCGCTGTCGCCGGGCAGCACGGGCACCACCGCCTGGTCCAGGATGTCGCCGTGGTCCAGCTCGGCCGTCACGCGGTGCACGGTGGCGCCGGCGAAGCGGCAACCCATGTCGATGGCGCGCTGGTGCGTGTGCAGGCCAGTGAAGGCCGGCAGCAGGCTGGGGTGGATGTTGACCAGCCGCCCGTCAAAGCGCGCGACAAAGCCGGGCGTCAAGATGCGCATGAAGCCGGCCAGCACCACCAGCGCGGGCGCGTGCTGCTCGACGGCGTCGCCCAGCGCCGCGTCAAACGCTTCGCGGCTGGCGTAGGCCTGGTGCTCCACGAGCTGCGTGGCCAGGCCCGCGTCCCGCGCCAACGCCAGGCCCGGCGCCTGCGCGCGGTTGCTGATCACGGCCACGACGCGCGCGCCCAGGCGCTCGGCCCAACGCTCGCGCTCGGCGGCCTGCACGATGGCCGCCATGTTGCTGCCGGTGCCGGAGATCAGGATGACGATGTGCTTCATGAAGGGGCTGGATTATCCGGCAGCGCAAGCTGCTGCCGCGCCGCGCTCACCCCCGCTATGCTTGCCGCATGACCCTGCCCCGACCCTTGACCCTGACCGAAACCCGCGTGCTGGGCACGCTGCTGGAAAAGGCACGCACTGTGCCCGACACCTACCCGCTGTCGCTCAACCTGGTGGTGACCGGCTGCAACCAGAAGACCAGCCGCGAGCCGGTGATGAACGTGAGCGAGGCCGAAGCGCAGGAAGCGCTGGACGACTTGAAGGCGCTGTCGCTGGTGATCGAATCGCACGGCAGCCGCGTCGCCAAGTACGAACACAACCTGCAGCGCGTGCTGCACATCCCCGACCAGTCGGCGGTGCTGCTGGGCCTGCTGATGCTGCGCGGGCCGCAGACAGCGGCCGAGCTGCGCACCAACGCCGAGCGCTGGCACCGCTTTGCCGACATCTCGTCGGCGGAAGGCTTCTTGAACGAACTGGCCGAACGCGCCGACGACAAAGGCGGCCCGCTGGTCGTGCTGCTGCCGCGCGCGGCCGGTGCGCGGGAGGCGCGCTGGGCGCACCTGCTGGCCGGGCCCGTGGACACGTCCGCTATACAAACAGTAGCTGGTCGCGCAGATGGCTCTAGGGCCGAAGGCCAATTTGATCGAATTTCTGCGCTGGAAGCCGACGTCGCCGCCCTGCGCGCCACGGTGGACCGCCTGTGCGCGGCGCTCGGCGTGTCGCCTGCAGCAACGGATTTGGGCGAGGCGCATGCTACAACCACGAATTCACCGGAGACACACTGATGGATCTTGCCTTCACCCCCGAAGAATTGAAGTTCCGCGACGAGATTCGCGCCTGGGTCAAAGCCCACCTTCCCCCCGAGATCGCCGACAAGGTGCACAAGGCGCAGCGCCTGTCACAGGGTGACATGCAGCGCTGGGCCAAGATCCTGGGCAAGCAAGGCTGGCTCGGCTACGGCTGGCCGAAACAGTTCGGCGGACCGGGCTGGACTGCAGTGCAGAAACATCTTTTTGAAGAAGAATGCGCCATGGCGGGCGCGCCGCGCATCGTGCCCTTTGGCCCGGTGATGGTGGCGCCGGTGATCATGGCCTATGGCAACAAGGAACAGCAAGAGCGCTTTCTGCCCGGCATCGGCAGCGGCGAAGTCTGGTGGAGCCAGGGTTACAGCGAACCGGGTTCGGGCTCGGACCTGGCGTCGGTGCGCACCAAGGCCGAGCGCCAGGGCGACAAATACATCGTCAACGGCCAGAAGACCTGGACCACGCTGGGCCAGTACGGCGACTGGATGTTCAACCTGGTGCGCACCAGCAACGAAGGTAAGCCACAGACCGGCATCAGCTTCCTGCTGATCGACATGAAGTCGCCCGGCGTGAGCGTGCGCCCGATCAAGCTGCTGGACGGCGAGGTCGAGGTGAACGACGTGTTCTTCGACAACGTCGAAGTGCCGGCCGAGAACCTGATCGGCGAAGAAAACAAGGGCTGGACCTACGCCAAGCACCTGCTGAGCCACGAGCGCACCAACATCGCCGACGTGAACCGCGCCAAGCGCGAGCTGGAGCGCCTGAAGCGCATCGCCAAGGCCGAAGGCGTGTACGACGACCTGCGCTTCCGTGACCAGATCGCGCTGCTGGAAGTGGACGTGGTCGCCCTGGAGATGCTGGTGCTGCGCGTGCTGAGCGCTGAAAAATCCGGCCGCAACGCGCTGGACATCGCCGGCCTGTTGAAGATCAAGGGCAGCGAGATCCAGCAGCGTTACACCGAGCTGATGATGCTGGCCGCCGGCCCGTACAGCCTGCCCTACATCTTCGAAGCCATGGACGCCGGCTGGCAAGGCGACCAGGCCGCCGCCGCGGGCCTGCAGGGCTTTCCGGGCGGCGAGGTGGCCAACGCCACGCTGGCGCCGGGCTACTTCAACTACCGCAAAACCACCATCTACGGCGGCTCCAACGAAGTGCAGCGCAACATCGTCGCGCAGACGGTACTCGGCTGACCCACAGAACACGGAAGGCAGACAGACATGGACTTCGATTTTTCCGACGACCAACAAGCCCTGCGCGACGCGGTGGCCAAGTGGGTCGAAAAAGACTACGGCTTCGAGCGCCGCCAGCAGATCGTCAAGGCCGGCGGCTTTGACCGCAGCGTCTACAACGAACTGGCCGAACTGGGCCTGACCGGCATCTGGATCAGCGAAGAGCACGGTGGCCTGGGCCTAGGCCCGGTCGACGCCATGGTGGTGCTGGAAGAGCTGGGCCGCGGCATCGTGACCGAGCCGCTGGCGCAAGCCTTTGTCACCAGCGCCGTGATCGGCAAGTACGGCAGCGCCGCGGTGCAGTCCGCCTGGCTGCCCAAGATCGCCAGCGGCGAAGCCCTGGTCGTGCTGGCGCAGCAGGAACGCAAGGCGCGCTACCACCTGGAGCGCTGCGAGGCGCAGGCCAGCGGCAGCGGCGACAGCTGGGCCGTCACCGGCCTGAAAAGCATCGTGCCCGCCGGCGACCAGGCCGACGCTTTTGTCGTGCCCGCCACGGCCGGCGGCAAGATAGCGCTGTTCCTGATCGAGCGCAGCGCCCAGGGCGTGAGCACGCGCGGCTACCTGACGCAGGACGAATCGCGTGCGGCCGAAGTCCGCTTCGACAGCGCGCCCGCCACGCTGATTACCACCGACGGCCTGCCTGCCCTCACCTACGCGGTCGACGTGGGCATCGCCTGCGCCTGCGCCGAAGGCGTGGGCACGATGGAGCAAACCCTTCGCCTGACCACCGAATACATGAACCAGCGCAAGCAGTTCGGCGTGGTGATCGCCAGCTTCCAGGCGCTGCGCCACCGCGTTGCCGACATGAAGATGCAGCTGGAGCTGGCCCGCTCCATGAGCTACTACGCCACGCTGAAGCTGGGCGCGCCGGAAGCTGAGCGCCGTCAAGCGCTGTCGCGCGCCAAGGTGCAGTTGGGCCAGTCGATGCGCGTGGTCGGCCAGCAGTCGGTGCAGCTGCACGGCGGCATCGGCGTGACCGACGAATACGCCGGCAGCCACTACTTCAAGCGCCTGACGCAGCTGGAAATGACCTACGGCGACACCTTGCACCACTTGGGGGAAGTGTCCGAGCGCATGCAGGAATCGGCCGGCGTGTTTGCCTGACCCGGCGTTTCGCCCATGGAAAAAGCCCGCGCACTGCGCGGGCTTTTTTGTGACTGAGCGGGTCGGGGCCGGTGACCGGCCCCTCACCCGCGCCGCTTAGGCGCTGCGCCGGCGGCGCATCCCCAGCGCCCCAAGCGCCGCACCCAGCAGGGCCAGGGCCGGCCAACCCAGGGTAGGCACCGGCACCGTGGGCTGGTTGCTGACCCGCGTGGTCGACGGGTTGTTGCCGGCCGCGGGGTCGTTGCCGCCGTTGCGGTCGTTCTGCGCGCCGGTACCGCCTTGCACATCCACGGTGGTGCCGGGGGTGGTCGGCATGGTGAAGTCGACCTTGCAGCTCAGGCTGGCGCCTGCCACCACCGTCCCGCTGGGCGAGCAGACGGGCGTTGGTGCTCCGGGCAGCGTCGGCGCGTTGGGCACCGTACACATCGCACCCAAGGCATCGGCAGGACCATTGTTGGTGCAGGTCACCGTGCAGGACACCACCGCGCCAGGCGCTGCCGGGTTGGGCGTGCAGACCACGGTCGACGTCATGTCCGCGTTCGGCGGGCCGTCCAGGATTTCGGCGAACAGGTTGCCGGTGGACCCACCGTTGGGCACTGTGAGGGTGATCGTGCTGTCGGTGGTGCCGGTGTTGCCGGTCTGACCGCTGCCGCCCGCTCCGGGCGTGTTGTAGGCGTTGGCGTAGCCCGTGGGCTGCGTTTCGGTCAGGGTACAGACCGCGCCGGACGTCACGTTGTCGAATTGGAACGTGCCATCCGCCGCCGTGGTCAGTGTCTGGTCGTACGCCGGCGCCGTGCAGACCAGGCGCACCGTCACACCACCGATGCCGGGGTCCACCGCGTTGCCGTCATCGCTGGTGTTGGGCGGCGTGCTGGCTTCCAGGTAGACGCGGCCGGACACCGATTGGCCCGGATTGGCCACGCCGATCACTGTGGTCAACACCTTGTTGGACCCCGGGCGGCGCGCCGTCAGCGACGGCGAGTCGGCCACGAAATCGTTCTGGTAGGTGTCGCCGATCGCGTTGGCGTTGGCCAGCACCGGCACGTCCAGCCGGTAGCGCGAACCGGCACTGATCACCCCGTTGGCTGTACCGCGAGGGAAGGCCATGAAGGCCGTGGCCGCGCCTGCATCGGCCGGGCAATCGCCCACACCGAACTGGGCCACCGTGCACCAGTTGGTGCTGGTCGCACCGTTGGCGCCGCCGCCGGTCACGTTGTGGCTGGCGTGCGAGGGGTCGCGGTTGATATTGGCCGGCGCATTGCTGGTGTAGCGAATGACGATGTCAGGGTCGGCCATCGTCGCCGGCGGACCGGCGGAAGCCACCGGCGCGCCGATCGGACCCGCCAGGCGCAGGGTGCCCTGGAAGGTGCTGGGCCTACCGTCCCCGGCTACCGGCAGAACGTCCAGAATGCGCGTGGCCGACAAGCTGGTGCCAATGGCCGCGTAGTTGAGGCTGTAGGTGAAGCCGGTGTTCTGCGCCACCGTGGCGTCGCTCACGGCCTTGTCGAGCACGATGCCGCTGTCGCTGGAGACCAGCAGGTTCCAGTTGCTGAAGCTGCAGGTGGCGCCCGACTTGCACTGGAAGCCCGCAGGCGCGTTACCTGCCGCAGGTCGGTACTCCGCGTCGTTCAGCTGGTTGTCGGGGGAATCGGCAAAAGACGTGTTCAGCAGATTCACGCCAATCGGCGCGACATCGTCCACGATGGCGCGGAACGTCAGGGCAGGCAGGTTGCCCGCCGCGTTGCCAGGCGCCACCAGCGCCACCGGCTGGTTGGCCAGCGTCCAGCGGCAGGCCTGGTAGCCGGCCCCCACCGCATTCGCGGCGAAGGGCGCTGGTGCGGGCGGTGTCGTGCCCTTAGGCCAGCAGGTTTCCGTGACCGGGGCACCGTTGAACGCGCCACTGCCGGGCACAACGTTCATGTTGGCCGGGATGACGTCCCAGACGTCCACGCTGGGGGCCGTGTGCGCGTTCGTGCTACTGGTCAGGTTGACGGTCAGCGCATACGTCACCATGGCGCCGCGCGAGACGGGACCGCCTGCGGTGGCATGCGGCGCCTGCGCCGCCTTGCTGATCCGGACGTACTCGGTCTGGAAGATGCGCAGCGCATCAGACCCGCGCAGCGGGGCCAGGACACCATCTCGCATCCAGACGCTCTGGTTGGGCGAAATGGAGCCGATCGTCGGCGCACCCGCACCGACGTTGACGGTCGTGGCCGGGCTGCCCACCTGCTCGCTCACCGAGTACGCGTAGTTGCTGTTGGCGCGCAGCGGCACGTACATCAGCACACTGGTGGCGGCAGGAAAGGACGCGTACTTGGCACGCACCTGACTGACTTCCGCCAAGGTACGGCCGGCGGCCAACAAAGCGTCAATCGACGGGTACCAGGTCGCGCCGGCGTCGGAACAGGTGCTGTTGGCCTGGTCACCGGACGTTCGCAGAGGGGTCACGTACTCGTCCGTCACGCTGGTGCGTGTGGGCCAGGTGCCGACGCCCAATTCAAACGTCAGCGGCGCGGTCGCCCGCGACCCCGCGAGGTAGCGGACGGCCACTCCTGTCAGGGGATCCACGACCGCACCATTGGCCGCGGGAACGTTGCGCATGTCAACGAAGCTCAAGCGCGAGTTGTCCAGCTTCTCGCAGACCCAGCCGTTGGCGTACCCCGCTGCCTGGGCAGTGGCAGCCACCCGCGAGGAAAACAGTTGCCCCGGCGCGACCTGGTTGACCCAGCAGTCGCCCGACAGGTTGGGGTCGCACTGCGTCACCGGGTTTTGCGCGGCCGGAATGGGCGCCCAACCCGAGGGTGCCGAATACAGTTTGGAGTGGCTGCCACCCGTCTGGTAGAGGAACCTGGCGTCCGCTGTACCGGTGTCCGGCGGGTTGGTCTGCCCCGTCACCGACGTGCCCGTGATAGTGGCGTTGTTCGTGAGGGTTTCGACCACGTTGGGCGTCAGATCGCTCAAAGGCACCCAGACCAGAATCGACTTGCTGGCCACCCACCATTCGTTGGTCGACGCGTCGGGGTCGGCGCTGTTCACCAAGGTGCCGCTGGCCGGATTGCCACGCGTCAGCGGGTAGTGGGTCAACGAAAAGTCGGTGCCATTCAACTGCAGCGTGGCCGTTTTGTTGGCGGTGTCGACGCTAGCGGCCTGGCAGGTGCCGCCCCTGGCGACATTGGTGCTCGCCGTCGAGGCGGTGGACCCGGTGTCGTTGGGCTGGTAGTAGACGTTGTCGAAGTAGTTGCCCAGACGCGTCAACTGGCTCTTCCAGTCACCGCAGCCATTCTGGTCGGTGGGTTCGGTGCCGGCGCCCATGGGCAGCTTGGCAAAGCCGGCCGAGTCGACGTTCCAGGTCACCAGCCGGGCGTTGGGCATGTCCGGATCGTTGAAATTTTCTTGCAGCTGGTAATTGGGCTGCAGGGCTTCCAGGCCTTTGCGGGATCCGCTGGCGTACACACCCAGGTTGAAACCGGTGATGTAGCCATCTTCGCCATTCGGGCCAGATTTCGGAATGAAAAGCCCGCCGCCTTCGGTGACCGTTTTCTTGACCTTCCAGCGCGGCGCAGCCGACACCGTGAGCGTGGGTATGCCGTACAGCGTCGTGTCGCCAAAGACGCCCGTCAGGGGTGTGGCCGTGAAGGGCCCGGGGTTGCCGGTGGACTGGAACGTCGGCGAGGGCGGTGCAATCGTCGTGCCGTTCGGGGCTGCGCCACCCACACGGGCGACGAAGTCCATGTTGGCGCCACTGGCCTCGGAAGCCTGCACGCACACGATGTGCTGACCGTCCGCGCTAACCCCCGATTGCGTCGCATTGGGAGCGGCCGGCCACGGCACTGGCGTGGTCTGGATGTTGGCGCAGCCATTGGGGCCGGTGGGCAGATCGGCGGCGGAGAAGTACGCGATCTCCTTGGGCGCCAGCGTGGGACCGGTGTAGTTCCCCGGCAGCGTGGTGGCGCCCATGCTCAGCGTCACGACACGCTGGGTGTCAGCGGGAACGAGCGAGTAGCCGACGCGGTAGATGAAACGGTCGTTGGTCCGCACCACAGCGTCGCCGGGCGAAGCGTCCAGCCCCGGGCCACTGCCGGTCGAAAACGGCGCGGTGCCCGAGGCCACCATGCCGATCACGAACTGATTGACGGCGGCGTAAGCTGGCGTAGCCATCGCCACACCCAATACCAACGCAGCAACGCACGAGCGTTGCCGTGGTGCGCGCAGGATCGACTTCACCTGCGACCTTTTGCTTTTCATTGCGGACTCCCTTATTCGACCAAGTGCAACTTGTTACCCGGGCGAGTTTAGGTCAAACCAACACCGATGTTGTCAAAATTCACATATCGCGGGTTATCCCCTAGGTGATCGCGAAGGGGCGCATCAAAGGGGAAAGCAGTGCGCCAGAAAGGCGCTGACCGGGACCGGCGCGCAGCGGCGGTCTGGGCAGCGCCACGCGCGGTGCGACTCGGGCTCTGGCTGTGTCCGGCGCTGATGCGGACGCGGTTGAGCGTCTCCCGTTCGCCGATTGTTCACTACATTTATGCTAGCTGGCCGCGCAGATGCATGTAGGGCTGAGGCGTGATTTCATCTCCAAACGCCCCACTGAAGCAAGCCGCCCTGCGCCACCACGCGCCCACAAAAAAAAAAGCGCCCGAAAGCGCTTGCTTGCTGGCCGAACGCGGCGGTCAGAACTTGTACGTCAGGTACAGGAAGGGGACGATCGGGTCCAGGCGCACGCGGGTTTGGGACACCGCGACGGTGTTGCCACGCACCTGGGTGGTGAGCGTGGCCTTGGTCTTCATCGGAATGTAGGACACCGAGAAGGTCATGCCCAGGTTCTTGGTGAAGGCGTAATTCAGCCCCACGTTCAGCACCGGCGCGAACTTGCTGTCGATCTTGGCCGACGTGGACGACACGCCCGGGGGCAGGCCCAGCGCGCCGCCCAGGGCGTTCTGCATGCCGTTGGTGAGGCGCACGCTGCCGAACTTGCTGTAGGTCACACCCAGGCCGGCCGAGACGCGGAACTTGTCGTCGGCGTTGCCGAAGAAGTACTTGGCCAGCAGCGACGGCGCGTACAGGCGCGCGCTGCCCAGCTCGCCCAGGGGTTCCAGCGTGCCGGCGCCGTCCAGCTTGATGCGCGGGGGCACGCCCAGCACGCCTTCGACCGCCCAGTTGTCGGTGACGAAGTAGTGGACGTTCAGGCCGAGTGTGGTGGCGTTCTTGACGTCAGCGCCCGAGCCGGGGATTTCGCGATCGACCGGCCTGGTGAAGCGCAGCGGCGTTGTCTTGTCCTGCGGCGCGTACACCAGCGCACCGGCACCGAAGACCCAATCGCCCGCCTTTTGCGCGTGGGCAGCGCCCGCCGCGGCGACCAGGGCCGCTGCTACCAGCCAAGTTTTGGTTTGAAAGGCTTTCATCGTCGTCTCCAATGCAAAAGTTACAACTAACCGAGGGCTCTTACACAAAGGATAGCGGCGTTCGGCCAGCCCTGTCGATGGGCGTTGTCCCCCTGTGGACAAAAAAGCACAGGCGTTCGATTCTGCGCCCGCGCATCGGCCTCAAAACAAGGGTTAACCCGCGCTCAAGTGTTCGCTCTGCGCAACAGACGCTGGGCCACCGCCTCGCCCGCCCGGTCGATTCAGCCCGAATAACCCTTCAGCCGGCTGGCGCCCACCCGGGCAGCGGCCCCCCGCGGGCCGGTACCCGCAGCGCGCGGCGGACGGGCTCGCTATCATGGCTCGCGCCCCGCCCTCACCTCTTGCTCCCCATGACCTCCGAACCCCGCGAACAGCCCACGCGCCTGCTGCTGTGGCTGGTCGCCGTCGGCTTTTTCATGCAGACGCTGGATTCCACCATCGTCAACACCGCGCTGCCGTCGATGGCGCGCAGCCTGGGCGAAAGCCCCTTGCGCATGCAGGCGGTGGTGGTGGCCTACGCGCTGGCGATGGCCACGGTGATTCCGGCCACCGGCTGGCTGGCCGACCGTTTTGGCACGCGGCGCATCTTCATGCTGGCGATCACGCTGTTCGCGCTCGGTTCGGCCGCCTGCGCAGCCTCGCGCACGCTGACCGAACTGACGCTGGCGCGCATTCTGCAAGGCTGCGGGGGCGCCATGCTGCTGCCCGTGGGGCGCCTGACGGTGTTGCGCGCCTTCCCGCGCGAACGCTTTCTGGAGGCGATGAGCTTCGTCGCCATTCCCGGCCTGATCGGCCCGCTGATCGGGCCGACGCTGGGCGGCTGGCTGGTCGAAGTGTCGTCCTGGCACTGGATCTTCCTGATCAACCTGCCGGTGGCGCTGATCGGGCTGTGGGCCACGCTGCGCTACATGCCCGACTTTCGCGGCAGCGAGCTGGCGCGCTTCGATCTGTCAGGCTACGTGATGCTGGTGGTGGCGATGCTGTCGATCTCGGTCGCGCTCGACGGCATTGGCGCGCTGGGGCTGCAGCACGCGGTGGTCGTGGCCTTGCTGATGTTCGGACTGGCCGCGCTGGCCTCGTATTGGCTGCACGCGCTGCGCACGCCGGCGCCGCTGTTCTCGCCCAGCCTGTTCCAGCTGCAAAGCTACCGCGTGGGCCTGCTGGGCAACCTGTTTGCGCGCATCGGCTCGGGCGCCATGCCCTACCTGATTCCGCTGTTGATGCAGCTGGCCATGGGTTACAGCCCGGCGCAGGCCGGCATGCTGATGCTGCCCATGGCGATTGCCGGCATGGGCATGAAACGCGTGGTCACGCGCATCGTGCAGCGCTTTGGCTACCGGCGGGTATTGCTGCTCAACACGCTGGCGCTGGGCTTGATGATCGCCAGCTTCGCGCTGATGACGCCGGGGCAGCCGCTATGGCTGCGCGTGCTGCAGATGGGCGCCTTCGGGGCCATCAACTCGATGCAGTTCACGGCCATGAACACCGTGACGCTGAAGGACTTGAACCCGGCGCACGCCTCCAGCGGCAACAGCCTGATGTCGATGGTGCAGATGCTGGGCATGAGCCTGGGCGTCAGCGTGGCGGCGGCGCTGCTCAGCACCTTTTCCAACGGGCTGGGCGCCGGCCCGACACCCGGGCCGCAGTCGCTGGGCGTGTTCCGCGGCGCGCTGGTGACGATCGGCGTGCTGACCATGGCGGCGGCCACGATCTTCTGGCAGCTGAGCGACGACAGCCGCCGCGCGGCCACGCCGGCCGACACCGCCGACCCGGGCCAGGCCAGTTGAAGGCGCGGCGCGGGCCGCCGCAACGCGTCGAATGCTATCGAATCCGCAGCTGGCCGCGCAGAGGGCTGTAGGGCTGGAGCGCGATAGGACTGGAAATCAGGCGCCCAAGGCCATCACCCGACGCCCACAGTCCGCCAACCATTGCACGCGGCGTCCGCCAGGCTTGCCCTGCGTCGTCGAGCCCTGCGTTTTGCTACCCTATCGATAGCTGGCCGCGCTGGTGGCTGTAGGGCCACCGGGCCATTTGGCTTGAAATTCCGCTTGCGAATGCCTACAGCAAGCGGTCCAGCAGCGCGTCCGCCTGCCCCGCCGGCGCGGCGTTGTCGAACAGGGTCAACTCCGGGTACTCGGCGGGGCTGGGCAGGAACAGGCGCGTGCGGTAGTCGTCCCAGTGCGCCAGCTTCCAGGCGTCGTTGGGGTTGCCGCGCGCGGCGATGCGCCGGCGCGCTTCGGCTTCGTCCAGGTGGACCCAGACCACGCGCACGGTGACGTCACCTTCGACCTGCAGCCAGGCCGGGTCGGTCAGCCGGTGCGCCTTCACCTCGCGCGACAGCGGGCCGACCACCATCACGTTCACGCCCAGCGCCAGGTTTTCGCGCGCCGTGGCCATCAGCCCGGCGTATTCCGGGTCGCGCAGGTGCTGCAGGTAGGTCGGGCTGTCGCGGTCGTTGGGGTCGCCGGTCAGCGCGCCCATCACGGCGGCGCTGTAGCCGCCGTACAGCGTGTCTTTATCGAGCAGGCAGAAGGATTCGCCGGTGCGCGCCATCAGCGGGCCAATCAGGCGCTTGGCCAGCGTGGTCTTGCCGGTGCCGGCGTGGCCGCAGAAAAAGATGAGTCGGGGCATGGCGGCCAAGTATGCCCAAGGGCCGCCCCGGGCCCCGCGCCGCCGCAGCCGTCAGGCGTCGTGCAGGCGCGAAGACTTGGGCAGGTGCGCCATCAAAAACTCCATCTGGTCGGCCAGGATGCGCCGGTTGCGCAGGATGAAGTCTTCCCACAGGCTGGGCGCGTAAGGCGTGTACAGCAGGGGCATGTGGGCTTGTTCGGGCGTGCGGTCGCGCTTGCGGTGGTTGCAGCCGCGGCAGGCGGTGACCACGTTCATCCAGCCGTCGCGGCCGTTCTGCGCGAAGGGGATGATGTGTTCGCGCGTCAGCTCGGTCTCGTGGAAATGGTCGCCGCAGTAGGCGCAGATGTTGCGGTCGCGCGCGAACAGCTTGGCGTTGGTCAGGCCCGGGCGCAGATCAAACGGGTTGATGTTGGGCACGCCCCGGGTGCCGATGATGCTGTTCACGGTGATGATCGACTGCTCACCCGTGCGCGCGTTGTGGCCCCCGCGGAAGGTAGCGACCGTCTGGCCGACCTCCCAGCGCACTTCTTCGGCCGCGTAGTGGATCACCGCCTGCTCCAGCGAGATCCACGATTGCGGCAAACCCTGTGCCGACAGCTTGAGCACCTTCACAAAACGCCCCCTTGCAAGGAAACCATGTTTGTGTGGCCGGCATTGCCAGCGCCGGCCGCCCGTATGCACCACCGGTCCGGCGACGCAACACCCCAATATAGCGCTTTTTCGTGGCAGATTTGTGGCCGGGCGCACGCCCCACCAGCGCAAGGCGCTACCAAAACCATACCCGCGCCAGCCTTGCCTGCCGCCTGCGCGACCGGGCCAGCTCAGCCGCCTGGACTACAGTCGCCGCATGAACACCACCGCCCTACCCCCCATGACGCGTTTCAGCCTGACGCTGGAACACCACATCGCCCACCTGCGCCTGAACCGCCCCGAGCGCATGAACGCCATGGACCCGGCGTTCTGGCACGAGCTGGACGCGGTGCTGCGCCAGCTGCACCGCAGCGGCGAGGCGCGTGCGCTGGTCGTCTCGGGCGAAGGCAAGCATTTTTCGTCCGGCATGGACCTGGCCGTGTTCGGCGACAGCCTGGCGCTGGACGGCGCCAGCCCGGAGGCGCGCGCCGCCGTGTTCGACCGCCTGGGCGAGCTGCAGGCCACCTTCACCCTGCTGGAGACGCTGCGCATCCCGGTGATCTTTGCCCTGCACGGCGCCTGCGTGGGCGGCGCGGTCGACCTGGTCACGGCGGGCTGCATCCGCTACGCCACGCGCGACGCCTTCTTCTGCATCCAGGAAATCAACATCGGCATGGTGGCCGACGTCGGCACGCTGCAGCGCCTGCCCAAGCTGCTGCCGATGGCGCTGGTCAAGGAGCTGGCCTACACCGGCCGCCGCCTGACGGCCGAGCGCGCGCTGGCCTACGGCCTGGTCAACGAGCTGTTCGACACGCCCGAAGCCTGCGTGGCCGCGGCCCTGCAGTGCGCGCGCGAGATCGCCGCCAAGCCGCCGGTCGCCATCTGGGGTACCAAGCAGGTGCTGCACTACGCGCGCGACCACAGCGTGGAAGACAGCCTGCGCCAGATGGGCTGGATTCAGGGCGCGATCTGGAGCAACGAGCACGTGCGCGAAGCCGTGGCCGCGATGAAGGACAAGCGCGCCGGCCAGTTCCCGCCGCTGGAGCCGATCCAGCCCTTCGGCGGCTGATCGCGCAGGACGAAAGGCGCCGCTTACTGCCGCGCCGTGCGCGCGCTGGGCGGCAAGGTGCCCGGGTGGCTGGTGCGCCAGGGGTTGATGTCCAGCCCGCCGCGGCGGGTGTAGCGCGCGTACACCGTCAGCTTGGTCGGGCGGCAGCGCTGCCACAGGTCGGTGAAGATGCGCTCGGCGCAGTGCTCGTGAAAGTCGCTGTGGCCGCGGAAGCTGACGATGTAGCGCAGCAGCCCGGCCTGGTCGATCTGCGGGCCGGCGTAGCGGATCTGCACGCTGCCCCAGTCGGGCTGGCCGGTCACCGGGCAATTGCTTTTCAGCAGCTGGCTGGTCAGCGTCTCTTCCACCGGCTGTTCGTCGAACGCGGCGCTCAGCAGTTCGGGCGCGGGCTGGTAGCGGTCGCAGTCGATGTCCAGCCGGTCCAGGCTCAGGCCGTCCAGCTCCTGGATCGGCTCGCGGTCGAAGTCGGGCGGGAGCACCAGACGCACCACCGCCGACTGCTGCACCGGCCCGCCCTGCCACAGCGCGGCGCTGACGTCGGCCTGCAGGCGCTGCTTGACCTCTTGTTCGCTGGCGAAACGGCTGCCGTTGAAGCTGTTCAGGTACAGCTTGAAGGACTTGCTTTCGACGATGTGCGTGCTCTCGCACGGCACCACCACCTGCGCGATCGCCACCTGCGGCTTGCCGCGCGTGTTCAGCCAGGACAGCTCGTACGCCGTCCACAGGTCCGCGCCAAAAAAGCGCGGCTGGCCGGTGATGCCCAGCTGGGCGCGCTGCGGCGCACGCGGAATGGCGAACAACAGCGACGGGTCGTACTGGTCGGCGTAGACGCTGGCCTGGCCAAGCGGCGAGTCCTGGGGCGTGGCGGGGGAATCGGGCGAAGAAGTCATGGCTGGGCGGCGTCAACCGACTGCAGAAAAGGAAGCTGCACCGCCAGCACGCGGCGCACGATTTCGGGGTGCGGCGCGGGGGCCAGGTCGTGCGCCATGTCAGGGATGACTTCCAGCCGCGCGCCGGGGATGCGCCGCGCCGTGTCCTGACCACCGGCCAGCGGCACCAGCGGGTCTTCGGCGCCGTGCACGACCAGCGTGGGCGCCGTGATGCGCGCCAGCTTGGCGGCGCGCCCGGTGTCGGCCACGATGGCCGCCAGCTGGCGCAGCGTGGCCGCGGTCTGCGGGCGGTGGCGCGCGGCGGTGGCGCGAAAGACGTCCATCAGCTGCGCCTCGGTCGGCGCCAGCGTGCGGCTGCTGATGGTCTTCAAAAACCGGATGTAGTAGGCCATCAGCGCCGCGTCATCGCCTGCGCGCGTGCGGCCCATGCCCACGCGCATGACCTCGGGCCGGGGCTTGAGCAGCCCGCGCCCGCCGCTGCTACCCATGAGCGAGCTGAGGCTGATCACCCGATCTGGCGCGGCCAGGGCGAGGCGCTGCGCGATCATGGCGCCCATGCTCATGCCGACGACGTGCGCGCGCGGCACGCCCAGCGCGTCCAGCACGCCCAGGGCGTCACCCGCCATGTCGGCCAAACGGTAGGGCACGCGCGGGCGCAGGCCCAGGCGCGCGCGCAGGGCGATCCAGGGGATGACGGGCGTGCCGCTGGCGCGCACGTGGGTGGACAGGCCGGCGTCGCGGTTGTCCATGCGGATGACGCGGTAGCCCGCATCGACCAGGGCTTGCACCCAGGCCGCCGGCCAGTGCGTCAACTGGCCGCCCAGGCCCATCAACAGCAGCACGGGCGTGCCGGTGCCGCCGCTGTCTTCGACCTCGATCTGCAGCCCGGATACTTCAATTTTCATAGCTGGCTGCGCAGATGGCTGTAGGGCCAGAGGGCGATTTGGCTTGAAATCAGCGCTGCGGCTTTCAACGGAACTCGCGCTCGCGCAGCCATTTGGTGGCGATCCACTTCTCGCCCGCGATCACCGGCGCGCCGCCGTGCAGCGTGCCGGTGGACGGGTGCGGCCGTTCGTAGCTGAAGAACACCGCATTGCCGCGCTTGGGCGCGACCGACAGGTGCACGTTGGGGAACACCGTGCCGCCGCCTTTTTCGGGCTCACTCAGGTACATGACGACAGTGCCCACGCGCTGGCCGCCGCGCTGCAAGATGGTGGGCGTGCCGGGCTCGTCCGGGTCGAAGTAGTCGTAGTGCGGCTTGTATTCGGTGCCCGGCACGTACTGCAGGATCTGCAGGCCTTCGCCGTTGATCTCGGGCCAGTTGACCAGCTTGGCGATGCGCGCTTCGATGCGGCGCACCAAATCCGTTTCGCCGCGCTGGAAGAACATGCCCTGGCTGGTGCGGTCGGCGTTGACTTCCTCGCCACCGGTCTTGGTCGCCACCGTGAGCGATCGGCTCAGCCGTGGCTTGGCCGCCTCGATCAACTGGTCGCATTCCTCGTCCGACAGCAGGCCGCCAAACACCACCACGCGCGGCGCCGCCATGACGCTGAGCACCGCGACCTGCCGGTCACCGCCGTCCAGGTACAGCGGGCCCTCTTCCACATCCGGTTCGGGCACGGGCGAGGACGGCGGCAAGCCCTGCTCGGCGGCCTTTTCGTCCAGGTGGCCGCGCAAGGTGGTTTCCATCGCGTCGATGGCGACGTCCTCGTCCCAGCCCGAGGCCTTCATCGACTGCAGCACCGATTCGGCGCTGTGCCCGGCCTGGGCCTGGTCAACGATCCATTTGCGAAGTTCGGGGGTGATCTGTTGGCTCATGTCTTTACTGCTTGCGGCGGAACACCAGCCGGTCGGGGCTGGAGGCGGTGGGAGCGAAGGCGTAGCCTTCCAAATCGAACCCTTCCAGCTGCGCCGGTCGGCTGATGCGGTGCTGAGCGGCGTAGCGGGCCATCAGCCCGCGCGCGCGCTTGGCAAAAAAGCTGATGACCTTGTATTGGCCGCTCTTGTAGTCTTCGAACACGCAGTCGATCACGCGCGCCTTCAGCGCCTTGCGCGCCACCGCCTTGAAGTATTCCTGCGACGCCAGGTTGACGATGACCGGCGTTTTGTCGGCCGCGGCGCGCTGGTTCAGGTACTCGGCGATCTGCGTGCCCCAGAACTGGTACAGGTTGGCGCCGTGGTCGGTGGCCAGTGGCGTGCCCATCTCCAGCCGGTACGGCTGCATGCGGTCCAGCGGGCGCAGCACGCCGTACAGGCCGCTCAGGATGCAGACATGCTGTTGCAGCCAGTCGAGCTGCTTGACCGTCAAACTGCCCGCCTGCAAGCCGCCGTACACGTCGCCGTTGAAGGCCAGCACCGCCTGGCGCGCGTTGTGCGCCGTGGCGCGCGGGCGCCAGGCGGCGTAACGCGCCACGTTCAGGGCGGACAGCGCGTCACTCAGGTGCATCAGCTGGGCGATCTGCTGCGGCGACTGCTCGCGCAGCACGTCGATCAGCTCAGCCGACTGCTTGGGAAACAGGGGGGACGTGTGGGGCACATCGGCCGGCACAGCGCTCTCATAGTCCAGCGCCTTGGCCGGGGACAATACAAACAACATGCTGCCGATTTTGTACCAAGACGCGCACCTGGTCGCCGTGGACAAGCCGGCCGGCCTGCTGGTGCACCGCACCGGCCTGGATGCGGGCGAAACGCGCTTCGCCGTGCAGCTGCTGCGCGACCAGCTGGGCCGACCCGTGTGGCCGCTGCACCGCCTGGACAAAGGCACGAGCGGGGTATTGCTTTTTGCCCTGGACGCAGACACCGCCAGCGCAGCCACCTCCTTGTTTGATAGCGATGGCGACATCGACAAACGCTACCTCGCCGTCGTGCGCGGCTGGCCGGCGGAGCATGGGCGCATCGACCACGCCTTGAAACGCCTGCCCGACGATGTGCGTGCATCAGCCCGCGCGCTGGAGGTGCAGCCCGCCGTCACCCATTTCGAACGCCTGGCGCGCTACGCCCTGCCCTTGCCTTACGGCGCTTTTGACCACACGCGCTGCGCCCTGCTGGCCCTGCGCCCCGAAACCGGGCGGCGCCACCAGTTGCGCCGGCACTGCAAGCACATCGCCCACCCGATCCTGGGCGACGCGACGCATGGCAAGGGCCCGCTGAACCGCGCGGTAGCCGATTGGCTGGGGCTGCCAAGGCTGTGGCTGCACGCGCAGGCGCTGAGCCTGCCGCACCCGTGGCGCCATGAACGGATCGCCATTGAAGCGCCGCCGGGCAGCGAATGGCGGCGCTGGGACGCGGTGCGCGTGGCGGATTGAAGGGGATCGGGGCCGCGGGCAAAGCCGCGGCGCCGCGTATCAGAAGCCGGTGTCGCGACCGGCCAGGACGAATTCGTACAGCAGCACGCTGAAGCCGCTGGGCACGTAGTCGAGCGTGCAGTCCAGCAGCATGGGCACTTCCATGTCCGGCAGCAGGCGGCTGACGCGCAGGGCGACGCGCAGCGTGACGTCTTCGCCCGCCACGGCGTAGGTGTGGCCCAGGCCTTGCGCCAAAAACACCAGGATGTCGACATCGTGGCGCACGTCGCCGCTGGATTCGATCAGCTGCGTGGCGGCTTCGGAGCCCAGGGCCATCAGCACCTGGGTCATGTAGGCCTGGGCGGCGACCGGCGTGCGCATCGGGACCTGCTCGGCCTCGATGCTGTTGACCGTGGCCGCCACGCCGGGTGGCCGGGGGGCGCGCAGCGGGTCGGCGCGCGTCGGCTTGCTGGCGGCGCGATCGGGCGCGTTGCGCTCTGCCCCCAGCTCGGCCCGCACCGGCGCCACCGCCGAAAAGTCGGGCGCGGGCACGTCGGCCAGGCGGGTCAGCTCTTCCAGCGACATGCGCGGCAGCGACGCGGGCTCAGGCACCGGCGGCAGGCTGCTGTCCAGCTCGCTGGCCAGAAAACGGGTGGGCGGGTCCTGGGGCGCTGCGGCCAGGTCGCTGAGGAGGATATCCGGGATGCTGGGGTTCGACTCGCCATGAATGACGACGAACCCGCGGCGCGCGAGGTTGTCCACATCTGCCAACACGCCCACGCCGAACAGGTCGGCCAGCTCGTCCATGGTGCGGCTGCCGTTGACCAGCACCATCAGCTGCCGCTCACGCAGGTTCAGCGCGTTGCGCTCGCGCAGCGCGGCCCGACCTTCGTGTGTTTTCTGGTAAATCATGAGCAGAGTGAGGGATATGGAACGAATTGAAACACGGCAGCACGATGCCGATCAGTCAAAGCCGGGACTTTGCCGCATACGAAAGTATTTTTTGCGCAATATCAGGCACTGGTGTGGTGGTTTTCGCTACACCGGGCTGAGACTGACACAGCGGTGACAGAATTTGCCCGCGGCTTGATCCAAATCAAGCCTGTTCGCCTGGCATCTGCCTAGCCCACCGAGCGCTCCTCTGCAAGCCATGGCCGGCCCCAACTTATTTCTAAGCGTTTTTGCACGCTGGCCCTACTGCCACTTGCCCAGCCAGCTATTAAAACAATAGTCTTTATCCCGACGTGCGAGCCCATCATGCCGGCGCCAGCGAGTTCGGCCCGGCCGGGCTGCGCCGCATGCGCAGCCCTTGCAGCCACCAGACCAGGCCCACCAGCAGGAAACCGGGCAGGAAGAACCAGTACTTGCTCGGCCGCTCGGTCGGCAGTTGCACGCCGACGATGTCCCAGCCCTGCTCGAACCCCGCCTTCTTGGCGCGCGAGCCGAAGCGCACGCCGCCCACCTGCACGTCGTCGCCCAGCGGCATCAGCGTGAGGCCGGCTTCGGACAGGCGCGTGCGCCCGTCCTTGCCCTGGTCGCCCAGCTGCACGGACACGGTCTTGGTGACGTCCTCGCCCTCCAGCGTGGTGCCCTTGATCAGCATGACCATGGTGCCGTCGCTCGGCATGTCCTTGGCTATGTCGTCCACCTGCGCGGCCGGCGCGCGCTGGTACTCCGGCGCGATGAAGTCCATGAAAAAGCCGGGGCGAAACAGCATGATCACGGCGACCGCCAGCAGGGCAAATTCCCACCACTTCATGCGGATGCGCAGCCAGTACAGCGTCAGCGCGGCAAAGGCCAGCATGGCCACCGTGCTGGCGACCACGACCAGCGTCAGCTCGCCCCAGCCGTGCACGTCGATCAGCAGCAACTGCGGGTTGAAGATCCAGATGAAGGGCAGGATCACCGTGCGCAGCGCGTAGAGCGAGCCCTGGATGCCGGTCTGGATCGCGTCTTCGCCCGAGATCGCCGCCGCCGCGAAGGTGGCCAGGCCGACCGGTGGCGTGATGTCGCCCATGATCCCGTAATAGAAGACGAACAGGTGCACCGCCACCAGCGGCACCACCAGGCCGGCTTGCGCGCCCAGCTCGACCACCACCGGCGCCATCAACGTGGCCACCAGCACGTAATTGGCCGTGGTCGGCACGCCCATGCCCAGCACCAGGCAGACGAAGGCGATGAACAGCAGCATCAGCACCATGTTGCCGTGCGAGACGAATTCGACGAATTCGGTCATGCGCAAACCCAGGCCGGTGAGCGTGATGGCGCCCACGATGATGCCGGCGGTGGCCGTGGCCACGCCAATGCCGATCATGTTGCGCGCCCCGTCGTTGAAGCCGCCGACCACGCTGTGCCAGCCTTCGCGCCAGGCGCCAGGCGTCTTCACGCCGCGGAACAGGTCGATCAGGGGGCGCTGCGTCAGCATCAGCAGGATCAGCGAGGTCACGGCCCAGAAGGCGGACAGCGCGGGCGACATTTCTTCGACCATCAGGCACCAGATCAGCACGCCGATCGGGATCAGGTAATGCAGGCCGGCGCGCACCGTGGGCCAGGTTTGCAGGCGGACCGGGTGCTGGATGTCAATGTCGTCCGGCAGGTCGGGGCTGCGCGCGGCCTCGCGCAGCGACACCAGGTACAGCGCCAGCAGCGTGGCGCCCACGGCCCAGGGCGCCGCGGCCCCGAGCGTCGCCTTGAAGAACTGCAGCAGGTAGTACAGCACGCCGACCACGACGATCGAGCCGCTGAGGCCAATCAGTGTGCGCAGCAGGCGCGTGCGCCACGGGTGCTGCACCGCCGCGGTGGCCGGGGCAATGCCCAGCTTCAGCGCCTCCAGATGCACGATGTACAGCAGGCCGATGTACGACAGCGTGGCCGGCAGGAAGGCGTGCTTGACGATGTCCGAATACGGGATGCCCACGTACTCCACCATCAGGAAGGCCGCCGCGCCCATGACGGGCGGCATGATCTGGCCGTTGACCGAGGACATGGTCTCGATCGCGCCGGCCTTCACGCCGCCGTAGCCCGCCTTCTTCATCAGCGGGATGGTGAAGATGCCGCCCGACACCACGTTGGAGACGGACGAGCCGGAGATCATCCCGTTCAAGGCCGACGACACCACCGCCACCTTGGCCGGCCCGCCGCGCAAATGGCCCAGCGCGGCAAAGCTGACCTGCATCATGTAGTTGCCGCCGCCCGCGCGGTCGAGCAAGGCGCCGAACAGCACGTAGATGAAGATGGTGCTGGCCGACACACCCAGGGCGATGCCGTACACGCCCTCGGTCGTCAGCCACATGTGCGACAGCAGCCGCCCCAGCGACGCGCCCTTGTGCGCCACCACGTCCGGCAGGTAAGGCCCGCCCATGCAGTAGGCCAGGAACAGGATCGCCAGCGCCGCCATGGGCCAGCCCACGGCGCGGCGCGTGGCCTCCAGCAGCAGCACCAGGCCCGTGATGGCCACGGCGATGTCCATCGTGGTGGGCTGGCCGGGGCGCGTGGCCAGCTCGCGGTAGAAGAGCATGATGTAGGCGCCCGCAAAGGCGCCGACGATGGCCAGCACCCAGTCCACCGCCGGCACGTAGCGCCGCGGCGACGAACGGAACGCGGGCCAGGCCAGAAAGGCCAGCGCCAGCGCAAACGCCAGGTGGATGGCGCGCGCCTCGGTGTCGTTCAGGATGCCGAAACCGACGACAAAGGGCAGCGGCGACGCGTACCAGTACTGGAACAGCGCCCAGGCCACGCCCAGCGCGAAGATGAACTTGGCCGTCAGGCCGCTGGGCTTGCGCGCGCCGGTGTCGGTCTCGGCCACCAGCTCCTGCAAGGCCTCGGGGGCTTTCTCAATGTCCGTCGCCATGGCTGCCTGCCTTCATTTTTACTCTCAAATTCATAGCTGCCCGCGCTGATCACTCTAGGGCCACAGCCACAAATTGCTCTGAATCAAACGACAACGGGTGAAGTTGCCCTCACCCGCGCGGGGCGCTTGCATGCGCTGGGTGCGGGCGCGCTACCTGAGCACGCGCCGCGCCGCGCCGCGCGTGCGTGCCGGCGAGTTGCCGCTGCCACCTTGCCCGCCCCACGGACGTTGGCGTGCGGCGCAGCACGCACCGCCGGCTTACTTGATCCAGCCTTTTTCCTTGTAGTAGCGCGCGGCGCCGTCGTGCAGCGGGGCGCTCAGGCCGTTCTTGACCATGTCCTCTGGCTTGAGGTGCGCCAGCGCCGGGTGCAGCTTCTTGAATTCGTCGAAGTTGTCGAACACCGCCTTGGTCACGGCGTAGATGGTGTCGGGCGGTGTCTTGGCCGATGCCACGATGGTGGCCAGCACGCCGTAGGTGGGCGTGGGCTGCGGGTTGTTGGGGTACAGGCCGCCCGGGATGGTGACCTTGGCGTAGTAGGGCTTGCCTTCCACCAGCTTGTCCACGGCCGGGCCTTGCAGCGCGATCAGCTTGGCGCCGCAGCTGGTGGTCGGGTCCTGGATGTTGGCGCTGGGGTGGCCCACGCCGTAGAAGAAGCCGTCGATCTTGCCGTCGCAGACGGCCGGGCCATGTTCGTCGGCCTTCAGCTCGGACGCGAGCGAAAAGTCGCCCAGCTTCCAGCCCAGGGCGCCCAGCAGCTCTTCCATCGACGCGCGCGTGCCCGAGCCCGGGTTGCCGACATTGAAGCGCTTGCCCTTGAAGTCCTCGAACTTGCTGATGTTGGCTTCCTTGCGCGCCACCACGGTGAAGGGCTCGGGGTGCACGGCGAAGACGGCGCGCAGATCGCCCACGGCACCGCCGTCCTTGAACTGGCCGATGCCCTTGACGGCGTTGTACTGCACGTCGGACTGGGTGAAGCCCAGGTCCAGCTCGCCCGACTTGATGGTGTTGACGTTGAAGACCGAGCCGCCCGTGGATTCGACCGAGCAGCGGATGCCGTGCTTGGCGCGGTCCTTGTTCACCAGGCGGCAGATGGCGCCGCCCGCGGCGTAGTACACGCCGGTGACGCCGCCGGTGCCGATGGTGACAAACTTCTGCTGCGCCAATGCCGGCACGGCCCACAGGGCGGTGGTGGTCGCGGCGGCGAAGGCCAGGGTCTTGAGGGCGGGGCGAACGTTCATGCGGGGAGGTCTCCTGTCGTATGGTTGGTTGGGAAAAGGTCTCAGCCCTGGGCGATGGCCGCGTCGACCGCATCGGCCAGGCGGTCCGCGATCTGCACCAATTCGTCGTCCGAGGTGATGAACGGCGGCGCCAGCAGGATGTGGTCACCATACTGACCATCTACCGTACCGCCCATGGGATATACCAGCAAGCCGCGCGCGAAGGCGGCGCTCTTGACCTTGGCATGCAGGCGCCGCGCCGGGTCGAACGGCGCTTGGCTGGCGCGGTCCTGCACCAGCTCGATTCCCCAGAAGAAACCGCGTCCGCGAATGTCGCCGACGTGCGCGTGCTGGCCAAAGCGGTCTTGCAGCAGCGCTTGTATCTTGGGCGCATCGCGCTGCACTTTAGAGAGCAGCGCATCGCGCTCAATGACCTGCTGCACCGCCAGCGCGGCGGCGCAGGCGATCGCGTGGCCGAGGTAGGTGTGCCCGTGCTGGAAGAAGCCGCTGCCCTTGGACATGGCCTCCACGATCTTCTGTTGCGCCAGCACGGCGCCGATCGGCTGGTAGCCGCCGCCCAGGCCCTTGGCGATGGTCATCAGGTCGGGCACGACGCCTTCCTGCTCGCACGCGTGCAGCGTGCCGCTGCGGCCCATGCCGCACATCACCTCGTCCAGAATCAGCAGCACGCCGTGCTTGTCGCAGACCTCGCGCACCGCCTTGAAGTAGCCGGGCACCGGGACCAGCACCCCGGCGGTGGCGCCGCCCACGGTTTCGGCCACAAAGGCCAGCACCTTGCCAGGGCCGACGCGCTGGATGGCGTCGTCCAGCTCTTGCGCCAGGCGCTGGCCATACGCCTCAGGCGTTTCACCCGCGCGCATGTCGCGGTAGGGATAGCAGGGCGAAACGTGTGTCACGTCGACCAACAGCGGCGCAAACTGCCGGCGCCGCCAGGCATTGCCGCCCACCGCCAGCGCGCCCAGCGTGTTGCCGTGGTAGCTCTGGCGACGGGCGATGAAATGGCTGCGTTCGGGCTGGCCGATTTCCAGGTAGTACTGGCGCGCCATCTTCAGCGCCGCCTCGACCGCCTCGGAGCCACCGCTCACGAAATACGCGTGGCTCATGCCCGCGGGCGCGGTGCGCACCAACTGGTCGGCCAGCTGCTCGGCCACTTCGGTCGTGAAAAAGCTGGTGTGGGCGTAAGCCAGCGCGTCCAGCTGCCGGTGCATGGCGGCCAGCACGTCGGGGTGCCCATGGCCGAGGCAAGACACGGCGGCACCGCCCGAGGCGTCGATGTAGCGCTTGCCCGCCGCGTCTTCCAGCCAAACGCCCTCGCCTTTGACGGCCACCGGCGGCGTGTGCAGCAGGCTGCGGTGAAAGACGTGCGTGGCGCTCATGGCAAGAAAACTCCGTGGGGCATCGGTGCATGCCTCCGCCCCGGCATGCGCGGCTTCAGCGTGACATTGAGGCTATCACGGTGCTTGCGCCAATAGGACGCTTCGAACACGCCAGAAACACAGGGAAACCCCGTAGAGTTTGCAAGCGACTTGCTGCGCCCGCGCCGTGCGCGGCGGAGTTCGATCGGGACGTGCGCGCGTCAGCGGCGCGGGCGGCGCTCCACCTCGGTGCGGCCATCGGCCCATTCGGTGATCACGAGCTCGGTCTCGGCCGTGCCGTTGCCAACGGGGGGCGCAGCGTTTGGGCGCGGGATTTCGGCCGTCGGGGCCTGGCGCCAGACCTGCTCGGCGGCTGCGGGAGGGACCACGGCGATACCCGGCGTCGCGCGCTCATACGGCACGCGCGCCGCAGCGGCGGTACCCACGTTCGTGAGCAGCGGGGCCGCGCGGCTCGGGGGCGCGGACGCCGGTTCATCGTCCGATTTGGCGACCGGCGCCATGGGCGGCGCCCCCATCGCCGGGCAATCGCCCGCCTGAATGGCCACGCGGCCGCCTTCGGGCACCGTGACGGCCTGCCCGGCGTAGCGCGGCGCTTCTGCCGTCTGCAGGACGACCGCGCCATCCGCGTTGAAGACCGTGTAGCAAGCCTGGGCGGGGCCGGCCAGCATCAACGCCATGAGCAACGCCGCACCGGCCAATGCGGTGCGCGGATGGGCGGAACAGCGTGCTGAGGTCATGGTGTGTTGCCTGTGCGCCTGTTGTGTGGCGCGGGGCCATGGTGCCGCATCGCCGCGCAACACCACGCCAGCGCAAACGAAAATCGCGTGTCAGCGGCGGCCGACACGCGATGTCCTAGGGAAATTTTCGCTATATTTAGTATAGCTTTCTGCGCAGGTGGTTGTAGGGCTAACGGTGGATTTCTTCGAAAACCCCGCCCTCACTCGCCGATCAGCTTATTGCGCCGTCCAACCGCCGTCCGAGGCCCAGGCCTGGCCGCGCACGTTGTCGGCAGCGGGCGTGCAGAAGAACACCGCCATGCCACCCAGCTGCTCGGGCGTGGTGAACTGCAGAGACGGCTCTTTCTCTTGCAGCAGCTCTTTGGTCGCCTGTTCGACCGTGATCTTCTCGCGCGCGGCGCGGTCGTCGATCTGCTTTTGCACCAGCGGCGTCAGCACCCAGCCGGGACAGATGGCGTTCGCCGTCACACCCGTGGTGGCGGTTTCCAGCGCGACCGACTTGGTCAGGCCGATGATGCCGTGCTTGGCCGCAACATAGGCGGACTTGCCCGCCGAAGCCACCAGACCGTGCGCCGACGCGACGTTGATGATGCGGCCCCAGTTCTGCTTGCGCATGTACGGCACCGCCAAGCGCGTCGTGTGGAAGGCCGAGGACAGGTTGATCGCGATGATCGCGTCCCAGCGCTCCGTCGGAAATTCTTCAACGTTGGACACAAACTGGATACCGGCGTTGTTGACCAGCACGTCCACGCCACCGAACTTCTCGGCAGCGAACTTCATCATGGCTTCGATCTCTGCCGGCTTGGACATGTCGGCGCCGTGGTATTCGACCTTCACGCCGAGCGCCGCAATCTGCGCCTTGGGCCCTTCAACATCGCCGAAACCGTTCATCACGATGTTGGCGCCCTGCTTGGCCAACTCGATCGCGATGCCCAGACCAATGCCGCTGGTCGAACCTGTCACAAGTGCCGTCTTGCCTTTGAGAATCATGCGTGCTCCTGAAATCCTAGAAGGTGGGTGAGAAGGGTTAACCCGCATCATAGTCGCCTGGGGAGGTCTTCGCTGTCGCCAGGCAAGAACGGCTGATGAGGCTGCAACGACTTGATGCGTTCCGCGCCGACACCTGCTTCGAGGTTCTTGATGTGCTGGGCCAGACGTTTGCCGGAATCAGAAAGTGTCCGGTCTGCTCACGTGGGGCAACGCGCCGCGTCAGCTTGGCTCAAGAATGCCTTCTGCAACGCTCAACTCCCTCAAAACAGACTTTGAAGGCAGATAAGCTGGTGCCTGTCCTAAAAATGCCGCTTCACGCGTCACGCATTTAGAACGTCGATCTTCGTCAGAGCCGAATTCAAAATGGGCTAGGCGACAAATTCGAAACCCACAAAGCGAAACGCCCAGTCTCGATGTGAGACTGGGCGTTTGCTGGGCTGTAATAGCCTGACGATGTCCTACTTTCACACGGGAATCCGCACTATCATCGGCGCTAAGGCGTTTCACTGTCCTGTT
>JAEZWW010000010.1 GCA_023442945.1 Pseudomonadota bacterium
GTGCGCGCGGTGTCGGCCTCGGTGCGCGACACCGCGGCCTGTGCGACCAGCGCCGCCATGCGCGCCGCGTCGGTGCGCGCCAGCGCGGCCTGCGCACGCGCCTGCGCCAGCTGCGCTTGCACCTGGGCAATCTCATCGGGCCGCTTGCCGGTCTGCAGGTTGGCCGACTGCGCGGCCGCCGCGTCGCGCTGCGCTTCGGCCGTCTGCAGCGCGTCGCGCTCGGACGCGTCGTCCAGTGCAAACAGGGGCGCGCCCTGGGCCACGGCGTCACCCGCGCGCACCGCCAGGTGCTGCAGCCGGCCCGCGACCGGCGCGGCCACGTAGACGTAGTCCCCCTCGGCGTAACCGGCCCAAGCGTCCGGCGCCGGCGGGCTGCACGCGGCCAGACCCGCGCTGCCGGCCAGCAGCCAGCCCAGGCGCCGCCAACGCTGCCCTGGTCGCCTGGCGCGGCGCGGTGTTGCGGCGCAGGGTGCCGGGGCGGGCGTGTGCGCATCACGAGGGGACATGCGGGACTCCTGAGGTCAGCGCTTGCAAGGCCAGCGCGATGCGTTCGTCGATCGCCGCGTCGGACAGCACCTGCGGCTGGACCAGCGGTTGCGCAAAAGCCGGCAGCAGGCCGGTGTCGCGCATGGCGGACGCGGCCAGCACCGGCGCCAGAACAGCGCCGAAGAGGAAGGTCGCGCGCAGCAGCGGCGGCTGCGGGCCGAGTTGGCCCGCCTGTTCGGCCTCGGCCAACAGGGCCAGCACCAGCTCGACGTGGCGCGGCAGGTTGCGCGCGATGAAATCGGTGGCGACCGGGTGGCCGGCCTGCGCGTCGCCCATCACGCGGCGCAGCAGCGGGGCGTGTTCGCGCAGGAAGCGCGCAATGACGACCAGCGTGCTGCGCAGGCGCTCCAGCGGCGGGCCGGGTTGGTGCGCCGGCGCGCTCATCTGGCTGAAAAGCTCTTCGTAGAAGCCCTGCAACACCTGGCGCAGGAAGTCGTCCTTGCTCTCAAAGTGGTAGTGGAACATGCCCGCCGTGACACCCGCGTGCGCCGCGACGGCGCGCACCGACAGGCCGGCGCAACCGAGTTCGGGGTACAGCGCAGCGCCGCTGGCCAGCAGCGCCTGATCCTGGTGGCGGGAGGGACGAGGCATGACGCGGTGAATTTTGCGCCGTTTCTGGTCGCATGTCCAATAATTGGCAACAAGAAGCGCCCTCGGCGCTGGCCTGCGGCCTGCGCCGGCCGGGTTCAGCTCAGATCAAGGGCAGCACGCGCAGCGGGCGCGCAGCGTAATCGGCCAACTCGGCCAGGGCATCGGCTTTGACGATGCGCAGGCGGCCGTCGCGGATCTCGTGCAGGCCCAGCTGCGTCAGCTTGCGCAGCGTCTTGTTGGTGTGCACCAGCGACAGGCCCAGCGCGTCGGCGATGTGTTGCTGCGTCAGCGGGAAGTCGAAACTGCCGTCCGCCGCCGTCAGGCCCACGCGTTCGGCGCGGCGCGACAGGCGGATCAGCAGCGCGGCGATGCGCTCGGCCGCGTTGCGCTGGCCCACGGTCACCAGGTTCTCGTCGACCAGCTGCTCTTCCGTGGCGCAAAGCCAGGTGATGTCGTAACCCAGTTTGGGGTAGCTGTGAAAGAAATCCCACAGGCCGGACTGCGGGAACACGCACAGTTGCACATCGGTCAGCGCTTCCACGCCGTGCGTGGCGGCTTCGGCAAACTCGGCCTGCAGCCCGACAAAGTCGCCCGGCAGCAGGAAGTTGAGGATCTGCCGGCGCCCGTCCGACAGCGACTTGAAGCGAAACGCCCAGCCCGAGTACACGGTGAACAGGTGCGAGGTCACGCTCAGCTCCGTGATCACGGGCCGACCCGCGCGCACGGTGCGCGTGCCGCTGCGAAAGGCCTGGATGCAGGCCAGCTCTTCCGCCGTCACGGGCAGAAAGCCATCGCGGCGGCGCAGCCGGCAATCGGCGCAGGCGGCAGGGGGGTGGTCAGGGGAGGTGGGGCGGTTCATGGCAGTAAGCGTTTTTTCTACCACAGCCCGTCATGCAGAGGCGCATACCCCTGCCGGCAACAGGCTGGCGGCGGGCCCGAGTACGGCCGCTTTCAGCGCCCCTTCAGCAACCGATTCACCGGCCCATCAAACCGCCGTCCAGCAGGGCGATCACCTCGTCGGCGAACTGCGGGTAGCTCAACTCGCCACCGGGGCGCAGCCAGGTGAAGGTCCAGTTGATCATGCCGAACAGCGTCATCGCGATCGCGGTCTGGTTGCCGGCGTGGATGCGCTCCGGGTAGGCGCGGCGCAGAAAGCGCGTGACGGCCGACACCACGTCGCGCTGGCGGTTCAGGATCACTTCGCGCTGCTCGTCGCCCAAAAACTGCGTGCTGCCCAGCAGGGCCGCGTGGCGCGTGGCCGAGGTTTCGTATTCGCGCAGGAAGGCGCGCACCAGCTCGTGCAGGGTGGCGCGCTCGTCCAGCCCGCCGCGCTGCGCCGTGGCCTGCACCTGGCCGATGATGACCAGCAGCTTTTGCGTGTAGCGGTCCAGCAGGTCGAACAGGATCGCCTCTTTGCTCTCGTAATAGTGGTAGAGCCGCGCCTTCGACGTGCCACCGGCGGCAGCGATGTCGTTCATGCTGGTGGCGGGGTAGCTTTGCTGCGCGAAGCAGATGGCCGCAACGTTCAGGATCTCGTCGCGGCGCACGCCGTGGGCGGCGGAAATGGGTCTTGCCATCGCGCGATTATCGCCATTCACCGACCGCGCGGTTGGTTTTTGATTTTCAAGCGATTTCGGCCTGCGGCCCTACAACCACCTGCGCAGACAGCTATGCTTTTGATACTTCTTCGGTTTCGCCGTCGCCCGTCATCCACGCCGCCACGGCTTGCGCACGGGCTTGCGCCACGGCCTTGCCAATGGCTTCGCCGCGCGCACCGCGGGCCTGCGCGGCGGCGGCGATCTGCGCCGTGTCCACGGCTTGCGCGGCGGCCAGCGCGGCCAGCAGGCGCGGGCGCTGCGGGTAGGCGTTGTCTTCCATGCCCAGCCGACCGCGCGCGTCGCATTCGCAGGCCAGCAGCGCGTCGGCAAAGCGCGCCGGTTTGCGGAAGGCGTCGCAACGCTCCAGCAGGCGCACGGTGGCGGCGGCGTTCAGCTCGCCGCTGCGGTGGATGTTGCCGTGCTCGCGCGCCACGACGTTGGCCAGGTCGGTGCAGTCGGTCGGCACGCGCAGGCGTTCGCCCACGGCTTTGAGCAGTTTGGCGCTGCGGATCTCGTGCGCGATGTGGCGCGGCAGCTCGTCCACCGGCGTCGTGCCCTTGCCCAGGTCGTGCACCAGGCAGGCCCAGCGCACGGGCAAGTCGGCGCCCAGGCGCGCGGCCATCTGCAGCACCATCATCACGTGCACGCCGGTGTCGACCTCGGGGTGGTATTCGGCGCGCTGCGGCACGCCCCACAGGCGGTCCAGCTCGGGCAAGACGACGCGCAGCGCACCGCAATCGCGCAGCACGTCGAACATGCGCGCCGGGTGCGTCTCCAGCAGGCCGCGCGCCAATTCCTGCCACACGCGCTCGGGCACCAGGTGGTCGGCCTCGCCGTCGGCGACCATCTCGCGCATCAGCGCCATCGTCTCGGGCGCGACGCTGAAGTCGTAAAAGCGCGCCGCAAAGCGCGCCAGCCGCAGGATGCGCACCGGGTCTTCGCGGAAGGCGTCGGTCACGTGGCGCAGCACCTTGGCCTGCAGGTCGCGCTGGCCGTGGAAGGGGTCGATCAGCGCGGGCTGGGCCTCTGATTTCGAACCATTTTGGCCGCCAGCCCTACTGCCGTCTGCGCAGGCAGCTATCGCATTGATAGTGAGGTCGCGCCGCGCCAGGTCCTGCTCCAGTGTCACGTCCGGGCTGGTGAAGACGTTGAAGCCCTTGTAGCCCCGCCCGCTCTTGCGCTCGGTGCGCGCCAAGGCGTATTCCTCGTGCGTCTCGGGGTGCAGGAACACCGGAAAGTCCTTGCCCACCGGCGCGAAGCCGCGCGCCACCATCTCTTCCGGCGTGGCGCCGACGACGACCCAGTCGTGGTCCTGGACGGGAAGGCCCAGCAAACGGTCGCGCACCGCGCCACCCACCATGTAAATCTGCATCGGGGCAGTGTAGGGCTTGGCCGCGCGGAGACCACGTCAACCTACCGTGGGCCGACTGCGCTCCGCACGCCGAACGTCGCCCATGCGGGACACGGTATGGTCGGGCCAGCGCAGGGACCAGGCCGATGACCCGGCCCGCGAACACTTTGTAACGACGCGGCTTAACCCCGGGAGTACCCGCGCACCGTTCAAGCTCAGACATTCACCGACCGGACCCCACCATGAACGATTTCTCCCCTGCCCTGCCCGGCACCAGCGCCCTCCGCCTGAAGGCCCGGCGCTCGCACGCCACCGTGGCCACGCTGGTCCTCGCCAGCCTGCTCGGCGCGTGCAGCGCACCCGTGCAGCAAGAAGCGGCCGCGTCACGCGCGACCCACGACACCGCCGCCGGGGCACCCCCCGCCGCTGCGCCAGCGCCGGCTTACGCCGCGGTCGCACCGCAGGCGGGCTTGGCCCGCTCCCGCGCCAACGTCGCGCAAAAGAGGGTGATGCCGCCCCGGGTGCCCGAGCGTGCCCTGCCCAGCCGCGACACCGAGCGCTACGACACCACCAAGGACAACCCGGTCAAGCTGACGACGGCAGACGCCGTCTCCACCCTCAGCCTGGACGTGGACACCGGCAGCTACAGCAACGTGCGCCGATTTCTCAAGCAGGGCAAGCTGCCACCGGCCGATGCCGTGCGCGTCGAAGAGCTGATCAACTACTTCCCGTTTGACTACCCCAACCGGCCCACGGGCAAGGCGCCGTTCGGCGTCAGCACCGAGGTGGCGCCCGCACCCTGGAACGCCAAACACCTGCTGCTGCGCGTGGGCGTCAAGGCCGTGGACGCGCAAAGCGGCCAGATGCCGCCGGCCAACCTGGTGTTTCTGGTCGATGTGTCGGGCTCGATGAGCTCGGCCGACAAGCTGCCGCTGGTGCAGGCCACGCTGCGCATGCTGACCGAGCAGCTGCGCCCGCAGGACTCGGTCAGCATCGTCACCTACTCCGGCAAGGTCGAGCTGGCGCTGCCCGCCACCAACGACAAGCAAAAGATCCTGGGCGTGGTCGGCGCCCTGCAGGCCAGCGGCTCCACCGCCGGTGGCCAGGCGCTGGCCATGGCGTATGAGCAGGCGCGCGCCGCCTTCAAGCCCGGCGGCATCAACCGCATCCTGATGGCGACGGACGGCGACTTCAACGTGGGCGTGTCCAGCGTCGACCAGATCAAATCCACGGTGGCGCGCGAGCGCGCGGGCGGCGTGTCGCTGACCATGCTGGGCTTTGGCCAGGGCAACTACAACGAACCCATGATGCAGCAGCTGGCCCAGGTCGGTAACGGCAACTACAGCTACATCGACTCGGCCACCGAGGCGCGCAAGGTGCTGGTCGAAGAGCTGTCGTCCACCTTCAACACCGTGGCGGCCGACGTGAAGCTGCAGCTCGAGTTCAACCCCGCCACCGTCGCCGAATGGCGCCTGATCGGCTACGAAAACCGCCTGCTGGCCGAGGCCGACTTCCGCAACGACCAGGTCGACGCCGTTGAAATTGGCGCCGGCAAATCCGTCACCGCCTTGTACGAGCTAACGCCTGTAGGCCAGGCCACGCTGCACGCGCCGCGCCGCTACGGCCAAGCCAACGCCGCCACGGCGCCCGGCAAGGCGGGCGAGTTGGCCGAATGGCGCGTGCGCTACAAGGCGCCAGGCCAAGCCCAGGCCAAGGAAATCAGCCAGCCGATCACCGTGCCCGGCGCCGGCGCGGCCCCCACGGCCGACTTCCAATTCGCTGCCGCGGTGGCCGGCTTTGGCCAGCTGCTGCGCACCAGCCCTTTCACCGGCCAATGGACTTACGACGACGCCTTGGCCCTGGCCCGCGCCGGCCGCGGCACCGACGCGCAGGGCTACCGCGCGGAATTCGTGCAGTTGGTCGAAACGGCGCGTTCGTTGGCGCCGAAAGCGCCGGGCGCTGCCCGACCCGGGAACCTGCAAGCGCCTTGATGGCGGGCGGGCTCGGGCGCCACGGCCTGCCCGCCTTGCCTCAGCGCTGCGCCGTCACCAGGCGCAGCGCCAGGCCTGTGAAGACCAGCGCCGCCATGCGGTTGAGCCCGCGTTGCGCGCGGGCCGAGCGCGCCAGGCGGGCGCGCAGCGCATCGGCCGCCAGGATCACCGCCGCGAACACCAGCGCCCCGGCGGCGATGAAGAGCAGGCCCAGCGACACGATCTGCAGCACCACGCCGCCTTGCGCAGGCACCACGAACTGCGGCAGCAGGGCCAAAAAGAACAGCAGCACCTTGGGGTTGGTCAGGTTCATGACCACGCCGCGCCCCACCAGCCGCCACCAGGACTGCGGCGGCGCCGCGCCCGCCGTTTCGGCCTGCACGCTGGCCGGCGCGCGCCAGGCGCCCCAGGCCAGGTACAGCAGGTAGGCGGCGCCGGCCAGCTTGAGCACGGTGAAGGCCGTGGCCGATGCGGCGAACACCGCCGCCAGCCCCAGCGCCACGGCCAGGGTGTGGACCAACACGCCCAGCATCAGCCCCGTCAGCACGGCGAACCCGGCGCGCCGCCCCTGCGACGCCGAGATCATCAGCAAGAACAGGTTGTCCGGCCCGGGCGCGAGGGCCAGCAGGAGCGACAGACTGAAAAAGGCGAAAGCGGTGTCGGGCGAAAGCATGGTGGGGCGTGCAAGTCAGGCCCCGATTTTGACCGGGCGCGCAGGCTACGCCGGATCGAACGCCGCGTCGCCCTGCGATGAGCGAGCAGCATCGCCCGGCAATACCCCCGACCCCAGCAGGTGTAAAGCCTGCCCACGACACTGCACCGGCTATGAAATCCATGGGTCAACGCGCCACCGGCGCCCGGCTGGAACGCATGCGCGCCTCGCCCGCGTGGGCGGGCGAAGGCTTTCGCAACCTTTACCCCGTCGCGCCGGGCCTGCGCGCCCCGGCGGTGCCGATGCCGTCGATCCGCGAGATGCTGTGGAGCCACGGCAGCCACCGCGTGCCGCCCGGCCCACTGCCGGTCGCCGACCCGCGCGCGCTGTGGCTGCGCCCACCGGATTCGGGCCTGCGCGCGACCTGGCTCGGGCATTCCAGCGTGCTGCTGGAAATCGACGGCTGGCGCGTGCTGACGGACCCGGTGTGGGGGCCGCGCGCGTCGCCGTCGGTGCTGGTCGGGCCCAAGCGCTTTCAGCCGGCGCCGGTGGCCTTGCGCGACGTGCCTGAGGTGGACGCCATCGTCATCTCGCACGACCACTACGACCACCTGGACTACCCCACCATCAAGGCGCTGGCGCGCAGCCGCGTGCCCTTCATCACCGCGCTGGGTGTGGGCGCGCACCTGCAGGCCTGGGGCATTGCGCCCGAACGCATCCACGAACTGGACTGGTGGGAAAGCCACCGCGTGGCCGGCACCGGCCTGACGGTGACGGCGGCGCCGTCGCAGCATTTCAGCGGGCGCGGGCTGAAGACGCGCAACAGCACGCTGTGGTCGTCCATCGTGGTGCGCGGGCCGCGCCATGCGGTGTTCTTCAGCGGCGACACCGGCCTGACGGGCGAATACCAAACGATCGCCGAACGCTTGGGCCCGTTCGACCTGGCGCTGCTGGAAATCGGCGCCTACCACCCGGCCTGGGGCGACATCCACCTGGGGCCCGACCACGCGCTGGAAGCGCTGGCGCTGCTGGGCCACCCGCCGCTGTTGCCCGTTCATTGGGGTACGTTCGCGCTGGCGATGCACGACTGGGACCAGCCGGCCGAGCGCCTGCTGGAACTGGCCCCACGGCAACCCGCGCCGCTGCTGATGCCGCGCCTGGGTGGCGCCGTCGAGCCAGCGCACGCCGAAGCGATCGAGCCGTGGTGGCGCGCGGTGAAGGCGGCCGAGCGCAAGGCCTGCGGCGCGCAGCCAGCGCCCGAGCCCGCGCCGCCCGCGTCGGTGCGACCCGGCACCGAGCCCGACTGGCCCGCCGACTGAGCTGGCGCGCCACGCGTTCAGGCCGCGGCGATCGCCTCGATCTCCAGCAGCCAGCGGCTGTCGAAGATGCCGGTGATGATCACCGTCAGCGCCGGCGTGTGCGCGCCCAGCGCCTGCTGGCGCGCCACGCGGTTGGCCAGGGTGTCGTCACGCGAAGCCAGGAAGGTCGTGACCTTGACCAGGTGGCTGGCGTCCATGCCTGCGGCGCGCAGCTGGGCCATGACGTTGCGCCAGGCCAGCGCGGCCTGCGCCTCAAAGCCGTCCGGGACGTCGCCTTCGGGCGTTGCGGGGATCTGGCCGCTGACGAACAGCCAGCGCTGCACGCCTTCGACCTGCAGCGCCTGGGCGTAACCGCCGGCGGCTGGCGGCGCGTCGGCGGCGTTGATGGCTTGTGTCTTCATGGTGTGATCTTGCACGCGGATCAAGGCGCCACGCGGTACGGCTCGTCGAAGTCGACGAAGTCGTGTTCGGCCAGCGCGCCGTCGATCCAGGCTTTGACGGCCGGCGTGGCGCGCACACGGTCCATGTAGGCGCGCACGTCGTCGGGCACCGGCATGCCGTAGGTGCGCAAGCGCATGACGACGGGGGCGTAGAACGCGTCCGCCGCGCTGAAGGCGCCGAACAGCATCGGGCCGCCGTGCTGGGCCAGCAGCTCCTGCCACATGCGGGTGATGCGCGCCAGGTCGGCGCGCACGCCGGGCTGGTCGCGCAGGACCACGGCGCCGACGGTGGGCAGGCTGGCTTCGATGTTCATCGGGCAGGCCGAGCGCAGCGCGCCAAAGCCGCTGTGCATCTCGGCGCAAAGGCTGCGCGCGTGGGCGCGCTGGCGCGGGTCGGCCGGCCAGACGCCCTTGTCGGGAAAGCTCTCAGCCAGGGTTTCGACAATGGCCAGCGTGTCCCACACGGTGATGTCGCCGTCGACCAGCGCGGGCACGTTGCCCACCGGCGTGATGGCGCCCATGGTGGCCTTGAAGACCGAATCGGGCCCGAACGAGTCGAAGCGCACCATGACTTCTTCAAACGGAATGCCCAGTTGCATCATGAGCACCCAGGGCCGCATGGACCAGGACGAGTAGTTCTTGTTGCCGATGTAGAGCTTGCGCATGCGTTGTCCCTCCAAAAGAGCTTGGCATGCTAGCGCGTGGCGCGCCGCCGATTCATGCGAGTTCCGGGCGCGATTGATGCGCCAAGCGGGCTAGGACTTGTCACCGTCGTCGCGGCTGTCGCCCGGCAGCAGGCGCGGCACCAGCGCGAACACCACCAGCGCCAGCGCGGTGGCGATCAGCGCCGTCACTTCGCGCCCCAGGCCGCAAGCCAAGCCGATGGCTGCGGTCAGCCAGAGGCCGGCCGCCGTGGTCAGCCCGCGGACATGCTCCGCGCCGCGCGCTTCCGACTTGAGGATGGTGCCGGCGCACAGAAAACCCACGCCCGCCACCAGCCCCTGGACCACGCGGCTGAGGTCGGCCGGCCCCACGCCCATCTGCTGCGGCAGCATCACGAACAGCGCCGAGCCCATCGCCACCAGCATGTGGGTGCGCACGCCAGCGGCCTTGCCCTGGCTTTCGCGCTCGTAGCCCAGCACGCAACCCAGCGCCAGGGCGAGCAGCAGGCGCACCAGGATGCGCACGACCTGTGCGATGTCGGGCACGTCGGAAAATTCGGCGGCCAGGACCTGGAGCACGGTGGGGGTGTCGGCGGCGTTCATGGCGTCGGCCATTGTCCGGTGGCCGTGGTCCCTGCGGGCGTAGGACGCCGGCCCTGATGCGCGCCGGGCCAGGCGGCGTGCGCGCCCCATGGCGCGCGCATTCACTATTTAATTGATAGCTGGTCGCGCAGATGGCACTAGGGCCAGCGGCTGAAAAGGCTTGAAAACCAGCTTCAGGGCAGGTCGCGGCTCAGATCGGGCTGCCCCGCCGGCAGCGGGCCCACCTGGCCCAGCCGCGCCTTGATCGACTGGGCCTGGCCCGTCAGCAGCGCGGCGTAGTCGGCGGTGTTGGACAGCACCTTCTTGACGTAGTCGCGCGTTTCGTTGAAGGGCACGTTTTCGGCCCAGATCGCGCCTTCCAGCGTCGGCCCGTTGCGCCAGTTGCGCGGGCGCCCCGGACCGGCGTTGTAGCCGGCGGCGGCCAGCGGCAGGGAGCCCTGGAAGTCGTCCAGCGCCAGCTTCAAATAGTTGGTGCCCAGCAGCAGGTTGGTCTGCTGGTCGTTGATCTGGTCGGCGGTGAAGCCCTGCAGGCCGATCTTGCGCGCCGTCCAGCGCGCGGTGGCGGGCATGACCTGCATCAGGCCCGACGCGCCGACGCCGGAACGCGCGTCCATGACAAAGCGGCTTTCCTGGCGGATCAGCCCGTACACGTAGGCCGGGTCCAGCCCGATGGCGCGCGACTGGCTGACCACCGGCTCGCGCAGCGGGGTGGGGAAGCGCTGCGTGAAGTCCATGAAGCCCTTGGTGCGTTCGCTGGCGTTGATGCAGCGGTCCCACACCTGGCGCTGGCAGGCGAAGTCGGCGGCAGCGTACAGCTCGCGGTCGTTCATGCCGCCCTTCTGGTGCAGGTTGGTCCAGTAGTTCCATTCGCGCGTGCCTTCGCCGCGCAGGCCCAGGGCAATGGCCATCAGCGCGCGGTTCAGGCCGATGTGCGTGCGCGCCCATTCCTTTTCCTGCACCGACAGCGGCACCGGGCCAGCGGGCACGGTGCTGAGCTGGCCGATCTCCTCGCGCGCCAGTTTTTCGTAGAAGCCAAAGCGGCCCGGGTTGGCCGCCAGCTTCTCGAACGCCGCGCGGGCCGCGCTGCGGTCGGCGTCGCCGCGCGCCTGGGCCAGCTGCGCCCGCGCCTTCCAGTACTGCCAGGCGCCGTCGTCGGCAGCCGGGTCGTCCATGGCGTCGATGGCGCGCTGCACCGTGCGCCAGTCGCCCTGGCGCAGCGCGGCACGCGCCTTCCAGGCCAGTTGGTCGTCCGGCAAGTCGGCGTCGCGCGTGACCTTGGCGAAGTAGCCCGGCGCCAGGTCGGACAGGTTCAGCGCCGACCACTTGCCGATCACGCCCCAGAGCCAGTTGCGCTCTTCGGCGGCCAGCTGCACGCTCCATTTGCTGTCCAGCTGCAGCGCGGCCTGGTCGGGGTTTTGTGTGGCCAGCTTGATCAACGCCAGCACGATCAATTCCTGCCCCTTGCGCGTGCCCACGGCGGCGCGGCTGCTCAGGTAACGACCGGGGTTTTGCAGCAGGCTGGCGACGTCGCCCGCGACATCGGGCGCGTCCAGCGCCACGGCGGCGCGCGCCAGGCTGGGGCGGTTGGCTTCGGTCGCCAGGCGGGCGCGCTTCCACAGGTCGGTGAAGGGCAGCGCGCCGGCCTGGTGCAGCAGGCCGGCGGCCAGCAGGCAGCCATCGTCCAGGTCGCGCTGGCCGAACCAGTCGCGGCGCACCTGTTGCACCGTTTCCTTGCTCGCCGCCTTGCCAACGGCGACATCGGCCGCCACGGCGTAGCAGCGCACCTGCGGGTCGTCCGCCATGCGAAAGCGCGGGTACTCGGCAGCAAAACCGGCCCAGTCGCGCCGCTTGCCGGCCAGCAGCAGCCAGTCGTTGCGCAAGCGGTCTTCCTGGTAGGTGCCGGGGAAGCGCTGGGTGAAGGCCTGCACGTCGGCCAGTGTGGCGTCTTCCAGACGCGCCTTCAGCTCCCAATAGCCAGCCCAGGGCTCCAGCGCGTGGCCCTGGGCCTGCGGCAGCAGCGTCGACAGGCGCGCGCGGTCGCCCCGGCGGAAGGCCTCGCGCATGTCCAGGATGACGCTGTCGCTGACGGCGGGTGCGGGCGGTGCGCTCACCGGCGCGGGTGGCACGGCGCCGGGTTGCGCCAAGCCGGGCAAGGCCGGCCACACCGCACCGGCCAGCACCACGCCCATGACCCGCAACGGTGTCAGAATCTTCGAAACTTGCATCGTCGAATTATGAATAAGTCGTTTGACAAGAAGGCCTTGCGCCAACGTCTGGTGGAACAGCGCCTGCACCTGGAGGACCGCCTGGCGCGCGCCGACGCGCTGCAGGACATCTTGCGCATCTGGCTGGTCGGCCGGCCCGACACGGTGATCGGCGCGTACTGGCCGATCAAGGGCGAATTCGACCCGCTGCCCGCGCTGCACCGCTGGAAAGAGGACGGCGAGCTGATCGACGAGCCGCGGCGCCGGCGCATCGGCCTGCCGGTGGTCAACAAGGTGCACAAGACGCTGACCTTCCACGCATGGTACCCGGGCTGCCCGATGGAAGAAGACGCCTACGGCATCCCCAAGCCCAAGGACACCGAAATCCTGGTGCCCACGCTGCTGTTCGTGCCCTGCGTCGGCTACGGCCCCGGCGGCTACCGCCTGGGTTATGGCGGCGGTTTTTACGATCGCACGCTGGCGGCGCTGGAGCCGCGCCCCACCACCGTGGGCGTGGGTTTCACCAACGGCTTCATCGACGATTTCGAGCCCGAGCCGCACGACCTGCCGCTGGACGCCATCCTGAACGACAACGGCGTGGTCTGGCCGGTGGGCGGCGCCTGAGCCGGCGCGCGGCGCACGCCGCCACGCCTGTGGCGGCCGATCCCCTATGCTTGTTGCCCGGCCGCCCTGCGCGCGCCGGGAGCAGATTCAGGAGGAAACCATGAGCCCCGCCGCCGGCCCCAAGCCCACCGCCAAGAACACGAAGCGCGCTACCGCGGCGCCGCGCAAGAGCCGCCCGGTCGCGCGCGGCGATATCCCGCCGACGCTGACGCCGGGCGCCATCGAGGCCCACGTCGTCAGCCAGGCGAAAGCGGCGGCGCGCGGCGCCCAGCTGGCCGAGGCGCTGGACCTGGCGCACGACGACCCGGCGCGCAGCGACGCCGAACGGGCCGAGCGCGCCGACCAGTTGCGGGCGCTGCTGGCCAACGCCGCGCCGGACGACCGCAAGGCCTTGCGCAAAGCCCTGCGCTCCGCGACCGCCCCGGAGGACAAGCCCGACCCGGACGAGCTGCTGGCGCCCGACTGGCGCGACGGCGGCTACCCCTACCTCAACCTGCTGCGCCGCAGCACCTACGAAAAGCAGAAGTTCAAGCTGCAGGTCGAGCTGCTCAAGCTGCAAAGCTGGGTCAAGTCGTCGGGCCAGCGCGTGGTGATCATCTTTGAGGGGCGCGACGCGGCCGGCAAGGGCGGCACCATCAAGCGCTTCATGGAGCACCTCAACCCCCGCGGCGCGCGCATCGTCGCCCTGGAAAAGCCCAGCGATGTCGAGCGCGGCCAGTGGTACTTCCAGCGCTACGTGCAGCACCTGCCGACGGCCGGTGAGATCGTCATGTTCGACCGCAGCTGGTACAACCGCGCCGGCGTCGAGAGGGTGATGGGCTTTTGCTCGGACAGCGAGTACGGCGAATTCATGCGCCAGGCGCCGGAATTCGAGCGCCACCTGGTGCATTCCGGTGTGCACCTGATCAAGTTCTGGTTCAGCGTCAGCCAGGCTGAGCAGCGCCGCCGCTTCAAGGAGCGCGAACGCCACCCGCTCAAACAATGGAAGCTCAGCCCGATCGACAAGGCCAGCCTGGACAAGTGGGACGACTACACCCGCGCCAAGGAAGCCATGTTCTTCGACACCGACACCGGCGACGCGCCCTGGACGGTGATCAAGAGCGACTGCAAGAAGCGCGCGCGCCTGAACGCCATGCGCTACGTGCTGCACAAGCTGCCCTACGCCAACAAGGACCTGGCGCAGATCGGCAAGCTGGACCCACTGATCGTCGGCCGCGCCCACGTGGTGTACGAGCGCGGCGAACGGCCGCAGGCGCTGATCTGAGCGCGGCTGCGGCGCGCTGGCCCACCAGCGCGCACCCGCTCAATCCAGGTCGTCGCGCTCGTCCGGGTCCAGCCCCTCGCCGGTGACTTCGCGCGTGGCGACGGCCTGGGCGCTGAGCCAGTCGGCGAAGGCGATCACCTCGGGCCGCTGGGCGCTGCGCTGGGCCGTCAGCACCCAGTACGCCATGGGCGAACGCATGCGCATGCCGGCAAACACCTCGACCAGTTCGCCGCGCGCCAGGCTTTCGGCGACCAGCGGTGGGCGCGCCAGCACGATGCCCTGGCCCGACAGCGCGGCCTGCGTCATCTGGTAGGCGTAGTTGAAGCTGAGCCAGCGCTTGGGCTGCGCGCGCTCCAGGCCATGGCTGTCCAGCCAGCGGCGCCAGGTCAGCCATTCCAGGTGCGGGGTGAAGGCGTCGGCGGCCTCGATCAAGGTGAAGTTCAGCACGTCGGCCGGCACCTTCAGCGCGGGCCCGCTTTTCAGCAGCCAGGGGCTGACCATGGGCGTGACCGACTCGCCAAACAGGCGCCGCGCGCCGGCGGGCATGCGGTCGGCCGGGGCGTAGCGGATGGCCAGGTCGACATCGGCCACGTCCAGATCGAACGCGGTGTCCGACGCATCGACGCGGATGTCGATGTCCGGAAATTCGCGCTGGAACCATTCCAGCCGCGGGATCAGCCACATCGATGCGAAAGACGCAAAAGTCGTCACCGCGACCTGCTTGCGCCCCGCGCTCTGGCGGATGTGGCGCACCGCGCCGTCGATGCGCGGCAGCGCGTGCGCCACGGCCTGCAGCAGCTGCATGCCGGCGGCCGTCAGCTCCACCGCGCGCGTGTGGCGCAAAAACAGCGGCACGCCGACCTCGTCTTCCAGCGACTGGATCTGCCGGCTGACGGCCGACTGCGTCAGCGCCATTTCCTCGGCCGCCATGCGGAAGTTCAGGTGCCGCGCCACCGCCTCGAAGGCGCGCAGGTAACCGGCCTGCACGGGCCGCGAGCGCAAGTGGGTCTGGGAATGCAGCATGGCGCGATTGATGCGTAAACGGGATGAATAGCGTGTCGCGATTTCATTGGACTGTCAACGGGGAGCAGGCGCACCATGCACCTCCGATTAATGACTTTCTTTGTTTGAGCGGAGTCCGCCATGCGCCACCATCCCGATGCCCTTTCTCCTCTGGCCCTGCGTGCCCAGGCACGCGGGTTGTTCACATTGCCGGTCGGCCAGGCCCGCCGCTGGCAGACGCGCCGCGCCGGTGAATTGCGCGTGGTGCGCGGCCTGGTGTGGGTGACTTTCGAAGGCCCGCACGCCGGCACCGAAGCCGGGCCGCAGGGCGACGTCTTCCTGCGCGCGGGCGAGCGCCTGGCGCTGCCGGCCGGCGCCCGCCCGGTGCTGGAAGCGGTCACCCCGCGCCACGCCGCGCTGAGCGACGCCGCCTTCAGCTGGCACGCCGACTACCCGCTGCGCGTGGGCGAGGCGATGCGCAGCGCCGCAGGCGACCTGGCCCGCGCGCTGGCCGACGCGGGCCACGCCCTGGCGCGCCTGCTGGGTGGCGCCGGCCCGTCTGGCCGCAACCCCTGGCGCGCTTGAACGCAGTGCGACAGCGCTGACCGCGCCACGCCGCAAGGCGGGGCGCGGCAGCCCTGGCCGGGGCAGGCCTTTGCCCGCCGCGTCGACCACCCGCATCGCTGCGCACGTCGCGATGCCCGTCGGCGTCTCGCCCATGATTTGCTATTTTCTTGATAGCTGATCGCGCAGATGGCTGTAGGGCCAGCGCCTATTTCCATCAAAATCTCACCGCACGCGGCACCTTGCTGCCTTGCCGCTGGCCCGGCCACCCCAGGCAAACCCTGCTGCCCCCGCGGCCCGAATCCCCAGACGAATTGGAGTAGGCTAGCGGCGAGGCCCGCGCACTTTGCGTGCCCCCGGATCCGGTGCGCCGGATGCGGCACCGAATCACCAGGAGGCACCCCCATGAACAAGCCCCTCTCGCCCACCGAGAAGGCCCTGCGCGACGCGGCGTTGGAATACCACCGTTCGCCTACGCGCGGCAAGATCGCCGTCAACGCCACCAAGCCGCTGTCCAACCAGCTCGACTTGTCGCTGGCCTATTCCCCCGGTGTGGCCTACCCCTGCCTGGACATCCAGGCCGACCCAGCCAAGGCGGCCGAATACACCAGCCGCGGCAACCTGGTCGGCGTCGTCACCAACGGCACGGCCGTGCTGGGTCTGGGGGACATTGGCCCGCTGGCGGGCAAGCCGGTGATGGAGGGCAAGGGCTGCTTGTTCAAAAAGTTTGCCGGCATCGACGTGTTCGATATCGAGCTGGCCGAACGCGACCCGGACAAGCTGGTCGAGATCATCGCCAGCCTGGAGCCCACGCTGGGCGGCATCAACCTGGAAGACATCAAGGCGCCCGAGTGCTTCTACATCGAGCAGAAGCTGCGCGAGCGCATGAACATCCCGGTCTTCCACGACGACCAGCACGGCACGGCCATCATCTCGGCCGCGGCGCTGCTCAACGGCCTGGAGCTGGTGGGCAAAAAGATCGGTGACGTGAAGGTGGCCGTCAGCGGCGCCGGCGCGGCCGCCATCGCCTGCCTGGACGTGATGGTGGCGCTGGGCGTCAAGCCCGCCAACGTGTTCGCCTGCGATTCCAAGGGCTTGATCTACCAGGGCCGCCCGGGCGGCTTTGACGACAGCAAGGCGCGCTTTGCCCAGCCCGACACCGGCGCGCGCAGCCTGGCCGACGTGGTCAAGGGTGCGGACGTGTTCCTGGGCTGCTCGGCCGCCGGCGTGCTGACGCAGGACATGGTGAAGACCATGGCCGACAAGCCCATCATCCTGGCGCTGGCCAACCCCGAGCCCGAGATCCGCCCCGAAGACGCCAAGGCCGCCCGGCCCGACTGCATCATCGCCACCGGCCGCTCGGACTACCCCAACCAGGTCAACAACGTCCTGTGCTTCCCCTACATCTTCCGCGGCGCGCTGGACTGCGGCGCCTCCAAGATCACCGAGGAGATGAAGCTCGCCTGCGTGCACGAGATCGCCAACCTGGCCAAGGCCGAAACCAGCGCCGAAGTCGCCGCCGCCTACGCCGGCAAGGACCTGCAGTTTGGCGCCGACTACATCATCCCCACGCCGTTCGATCCGCGCCTGATCATGCGCATCGCGCCGGCCGTGGCCAAGGCGGCTGCAGCCTCCGGCGTGGCCACGCGCCCGATCGAGGACATGGACGCCTACCGCATGGGCCTGGAGCGCTTTGTCTACCAGACCGGCATGGTGATGCGCCCCGTCTACGCCGCCGCCAAGGCGGTCGCGCCGGACCAGAAGCGCGTCGCCTACGCCGAGGGCGAGGACGAGCGCGTGCTGCGCGCCGCCCAGATCGCCATCGACGACCGCCTGGCCACGCCGATCCTGATCGGCCGCCCTGCGGTGATCGAAACACGCATCCAGAAGGCCGGCCTGCGCATACGCTTGGGGCAGGACGTGGAATGCGTCAACCCCGAAGACGATCCGCGCTTTCGCACCTACTGGGAGACCTACCACGGCCTGATGGCGCGCAACGGCGTCACCGTGGAAGCGGCCAAGGCCGCCGTGCGCCGGTCTTCCACCGTCATCGCCGCGCTGATGGTGCACCTGGGCGACGCCGACGCCATGTTGTGCGGCACCGTCGGGCGCTTTGACGCGCACCTGGAACACATCCGCGAGATCATCGGCGTGGAGTCCGGCGCGCCCGGGTACGCCACGCTGAACGCGTTGATGCTGCCCGAGCGCACGCTGTTCATCACCGACACCTACGTCAACGACGACCCCAGCGCCGAGCTGCTGGCCGCCATCGCCAAGATGGCCGCGCAAGAGCTGGACAACTTCGGCGTGCCGCCCAAGGTGGCCTTCGTGTCGCACTCCAACTTCGGATCGTCCAAGCGGCCGGGCGCGCTGAAGATGCGCCGCGCGCGCGAGCTGTTCCGCGAAATGGCCCCCGGCGTCGAATGCGACGGCGAAATGCACGGCGACAACGCCTTGTCCACCGTCCTGCGCGCCCAGGCCGTGCCCGACAGCACGCTGCACGGTGAAGCCAACCTGCTGGTCTGCCCCAACCTGGACGCGGCCAACATCCTGTTCAACGTGCTGAAGATCACCGTGGGCAGCGGCGTCACCATCGGCCCCATGCTGCTGGGCACCGCCGCCCCCGCCCACGTGCTGACCCCGTCCGCCACCGTGCGCCGCCTGGTCAACATGACCGCCCTGGCCGTCGCCGAAGCCGGCGCGCGCCGCCACGCGCAATGAGAACCACCGCGCTGCGGCGCGGCGCAAGCAAAAAAAAGCGGGCTTCAGCCCGCTTTTTTTACTACCAAAACAGTAGCTGCCCGCGCAGATGGTTGTAGGGCCAGTGGCCTTTTTTATTCCAAAACCGACCGACCCAGCCGCCTTACTGCTTGAACGCCTCGATCGTGGCGCCGATCGTCACCTTCTTGGGCATGCCGAATTCGGTGCCGAAGTTCATGCCCCACTGGCTGCGGTCGATCACGGCTTCGAAGTCGCCGCCGCAAGCTTCGACCTTGGCCATGGGGTTGTCGTAGCAGGTGAACTGCTTGGCCTTGAAGGTCACCGGGTGGGTCTGGCCCAGCAGCGTCAGCTGGCCCGGCACCTCGACCAGCTTGCCGTTTTTGTACACGAAGCGGTCGGACACGAAGCGCAGGGTCGGGAATTTCTCGGCGTTGAACAGGTCGGGCGACTGCAGGTGCTTGTCAAAGCCTTCCGAGCCACTGGCGACGCTTTTCACGTCCACGGTGACGTCGATCTTGCCCTTGCGCGCCGCCTTGTCGAATTCGATCGTGCCGTCGGCCTTGTCGAAGCGCGCGCGGTTGACGGCGGCGCCGAAGTGGCCGATGGCGAAGGTGGCGTAGGTGTGGTCGTCGTCGATCTTGTAGGTGGCCGGGGCGGCGTGGGCGGCAGCGGCGGCCAGGCCCAGGGCGGCGGCGAGCAAGGTGGCGGCGAAACGGTGGGACATGAAAGACTTTCTCCGAAAAATAGGGAAATGAAGGAACGGAGGGGCGCCCCAGCACCGAGGCGGTCGCCAGCGGGGTCGATCCAGGCAGCGGGGCCGCCCGGGTGCCGTCAGGCTGACGCCATCTTAGGGTCAAATACTCCGGGCAGGTTAGACCGGATTCGACGGCTTCGTTCAAAACAATTGAATCAAAACCCGATGATTCATCGTTTTTTGTGCCATTTTGGACGCGGTGCAGCAAGGTGGTGGAGCCCGAAGACGCCTTGGGCGGGTGCAAGGCGGGGTCGGCTGCTGAGTTGCTGGTGCGGCGGGGCGCCGTGTGAAGTAGGGCGGCGTCGGGCCGCCCGAAAAAACTTCAGATTTGATAGCTGCCAACGCTGATGGTTGTGGGGCTATCGGCCTTTTTTCATCTGAATAGCCTCCACCACCGTTGGCGCTTCGCCAGCACCCCGACCCGTGGGACGATTTCGCAGCCAGCTGCCGCTGGCCGCAGCCGGGCCGCTAGCGACCCACTACACCCCGAAACACCTGCACCGCGTGGGGCTGATCGCCGCCAGGCTGCGGGAAAAAAGCTTGATGACCTCAAGATAGGGCATCTTTCTGGCGCCAACCACTCCTGAATACATAGCTGCCAGCGCAGATGGCTGTAGGGCCAACGGCCTGTTTGATATTTGGTACAGGCCCATGGCGCCTTGTCCGACGCGGGGACGCGCCCGTCTGTCGATCTTCGCCCGACCTAGAACTCCCCAATCCAAGCCAGTCAACAGCTTACGCGCGCATCCGCATGCCTATCCTGAACTGGCTGTTCACTGAATGCTGAACTTGTGCAATTTCGCGTCACTGAATTCTGAATTCGTGAATGCGGACGCGTCCCAGGGCGACGACCGACCCTGCAACCGGAGCCGCCGCCACGGCCATATGAGCAGCGTCGAGGCCAAGCCGTTTTGAAAGCGCTACGGGTTGAGGCGCGGGTCTGCCCACAAAACCGGGGTCCGTCCAGGCGCGGCAGATGGGCATGGCGTTCGCGCCGGGCATGCTGGACTCATACGGCGCGCGGCCTACAGAGTCCAATACTCGGTGACTCGCGGGTTTTTTCTCGATCCAGTTCAGGCAACGACTCCTTGCCAGTCCCTTGAGTGTCGTTGTCAAGGCGATCAAAGTGGCGGCAAAGCTACGGATCTCTGGTACTGAAACATTCAATGGAGTATCCAAGCCAGTCGGCGATGGCAGTGGTCTTTGAATGGTGAAGAGTGTTCTTCTTGGCGCAGCGACTCGTACGGGCCCGAAGACTTCAGGCAGTTTCTAACTGCAGACTGTCTGCGCTGCAGTGTCAAAGCGCTCGTTCAGACCTCTGGCAGTCTCAGTCTCCCTGGCGACGGCGGTCCCGGCACGCACACTAGGCTGAGTGCGGGCATTGTTGTGCAGTGGTATGTATTGGCGTCGCCTAGCTCCCGCGGGTGGCGCGTGGACTCTATCCATTCCCGCAGGCCGATCTGCCAGATTGGGCCTCGGTCGGATCGAACGGGGGCACACTGTCAGTCAACCCAGTTCGCCGACCTCTGTCGTACATTCGCAAGCGATACAAACTAGGTGGGATTCGCGGTCGTGCTTACATTCGCCATCGCGCTCTCTGAGATCCCGCACCCACACGGGTCCTATCGATATCTGCCGGCGACCGCGTAGCCGCTTGCATCCTGGTTAGCGCCTCGCCGCGTTGTAGCTGTGTTCGAGTGCCCCGGAGCGGCGCTGAAGGGCGTGGTCTTGGGGTGCCGGATGGACTGGTCGTCTGCGTTGTGGCCCCAAGCACCGGCCTTCGGCTTACAGGAATTGGTCTTACGCGGTCTGAGTAAGGCGCCGCAGTGGACCGCACCTGGGGTCGATGGCACCCGCGTCGCTGTGAATGCCGGTAATATTCCCAGCCTCATCATACTGGTCGGAGCGCGCGAGGAGTGCACGCGGTGTGGCGGCATTTCATACGACCTTGATAGTGACGACGCCCTGCAGCGGACCGGCAGACTAGGTGGCGCCGCCGGGCATAGTGATTTGGCTACCTGTCATTTGCAGGCGCAGATGTCGATTTGCCCGCCGGCACTAGGAAACTGGATGTCGGCGAGTTAGCTTTTAGACACAACAATGCTCAGTGGCAATTCTGAGGACGGAATCAGGCTCCAACGCGTGCCAGGACTGCTGGACCAGCGATGCAATTAATAGGAATTGGAAGCAATGTCTGGGCGAACTTTGACCCTTCATATGGGTTGGCGTTTTAAAAAAAATTGAAATCCCACCCCATTTTCCACAAGCATCCAATATGCCACCATCATCAGCATCGCGCTAAATTCAACCGGCTATAGATTAATTTCAAAGTGATTTATTTAAATCGCCCCAGCCACCATGAAATTAATAAGATATCAAGAAAACGCGATGCACCCAAAAATCAAGAGGCGAAGGAAATATCAAATACAGACATCTCGCCCCAAGAGGGAGTCAAATTCCGCCGCAGCGCCATCTCACCCACCAAGATACGCTTGCATATCCTCTGCACCCCACAGGCGATCTGGCTCATCGCGAGATAGCATCCCCCTCAAATTGGCAACATTAGGGAAATCTTGATTTTCATCGTGGAGATTCTTTATGAGAGCCTCTAGCTCCCCCACCCTTAATCGGCATCCATCTTCAATCTTGTAACTCGTCCATTTACCTATAACCCCCATACGCCGAAATATATTACGCTCCTTTTCCTTAACGGATAGTTTAAAAAAAACCCCATTCGCGTCCAGCATCCAAAACAAACCTGCACTATCACTGTCACGCAAAACCCTGCAAGATAAGACGCCCTCCTTCCAATTCAATATTGCGACGCGCGAAAAACCCTCAAAAAAATCCTCATCAACAAGAATCAACGTCTCCAGTCGACGCATCACTAACGGGAATTTTATATTCATATCCCACCTTTAATCGCATTCACAACCAGGCCCAACGAATAATCCAGCGCCATACGAAACAAACCCAAGGCCAGCCAACTTCATCCATGACGGCAAGTATAAAGATCTCTGCAAAATATTCATATGCTCAAATTTTGAATTTAGGGATTGCTTAACTCCGACTTGAAGATTGGCTGGATGGTTGGTTATTTCGTGCGGCCTGCCTTCCCGCTGCTTTATGAAAACATGATCCGTGGTCTGCCAGTCCTTTCTTGGAATTCCTTTGCTGTTTCTTGGAATCACTCCCTCCTTTTGCAGTTGTCGACGCATATGATTCCAGTCAATTTGTGTTTTATATGCCTCTTTGACAAGCGCTCGTTGAGACCACTTCATTGTGCCTACGGTGAAGCCCTTCACTAAAGCACCCACGCCTGTCGCGTCGAGCATAGCCAGACCCAGATTCAACCCAGCCCGACCATAATTGCCACACCTAAAAGCATCATATGCGTCCAATCCCGAACCAACAACCGGGAGAATCCCAAGCGCATCGCGCACTCCAAACAACCCATACGGATCATAAAAGTACCCTGGATTCTGATTTGCATATCCATACAAGCCAAAATCCCCGTACAAACCCAGCGGATCCGTCTGTGCATACCTCCCGAGCCCCGGGCTGTAATCCCTGAACCAATTCTGGTGCAGATTGGTCTCTCTGTCGTAGTACTGCCCTGGGAACCTCAGGTTCATCTGGATGGCACTGCCACCGTCGACGCCGGTATTACCAAACGCCTCGCTGTGGCCTCTCCAGCTTTTGTTGCCTTGCTTGTCGGTGGCCAGGATTGGGGTGCCCAGGTGGTCAGTGGCCACGTAGTGGAAGGCTGCGTCGCTTAAGCTGGTTTTGCCACCCAGCTCGGCCTGCCACAGCGGGTCGGTACTCCACAGGTCTTGCTCTTCACTCTGCGTGTTCGGGTTGAAGCCATAGGCGCGCGTGATTTGGCCGTTCCCGTCGGCTTCGGCCATCAGGGCGCTGTCGCCGTTCAGGAAGTAGGTGGTCTGGGTGCTGCCGCCTTGGGTGACGCTTTTGCTGATCCTGCGGCCAAAGGGGTCGTAGCGGTAGCGTACGGTGGCGCTGCCTTGGCTCAGCTCGCTCAGACGTTCGGCAGCGTTGTAGCTGAAGGTTCTGGTGCCTTGGGAGTTGGTTTCTTCCTTCGTGTGGCCCTGAGGGGTGTAGCTGACCTGGGTGTCTACGGCCGGGGTGGCGCTGAAGGGCGTGGTCTTGGGGTACTGAATGAGCTGGTTGTCTGCGTTGTAGCTCCAGGCACCAGCCTGGTGAGCGCTGCTGGTGCGGTTGCCTACTGCGTCGTAGCCGTATTGCTCTTGGGGCAGGCCTTTGGCTTGCAGGGCTTGGTCTGGGGCAGCCTGGGTAAGGCGCCCCAGCGGGTCATACCCGTAGTCGGTAGCACCCGCGTCGCTGTCAATGCGGGTGATGTTCCCGGCCAAGTCGTGCTGGTAGCCACGCGTCAGGAGTGCACGCGGTGTGGCGCCGTTTTGTTCGACCTTCGCCCAGCTCTTTCGCACGACCGGCGAGAGCACGACATCTCCACTGCGTGGGTCTCGGTGGATCAGTACTTCCGCGCCTTCAAAACGGAATTCGGCTGGCAGGCGCACGGCCTGGCTTCCGCCAGTGACAAACAGGCGCGCAGTTTTAGCGGGCGGACCGATGCGTGTGTTCATGAGGATTTTCCTATGCCCGCGTCTCAGCGTTCAAAGGCCAAAGGCTCAAGGTATCTACGTGTGTAGATACCTCAGCAAGATGAGGAGAAGTTGGGCGCCCATCGAACACACCGTAGCCGAAGATCGATCAGTGACACACCAACCAAAAATCAATGGCGTTCCGCGCCCGCGCGGCTGACCAACTCAGGCGGCCGACGCCTACAGCAATCCGCCATACGCGTCTGGAAAATGCCGTATCCGGCTAAAACATGGTCTCGAAGGCCTTGTCAGCCCCGAATACTCGCGTAACTCTTTGATTTTAAACGCTTTGCAGTTCAGAATTCAGTGAGGATCGACAGCGCGTGTCGATCTTCGCCCGACCTAGAACTCCCAACCTAGGCCAGTCAACGAGTTACGCGCACACCCGCATGTCCGTTCTGAACTGGTCGTTCACTGAATGCTGAATTCATCCAATTTCGCGTCACTGAATTCTGAATTCGTGAATGCGAACTGGCGCCGTCGCGATGCGTTCCACGGCGGCAGGCGCCCTACAACCGAACCTGCTGCTGCGGCCATGTGCGCAGCGTCGGGGCCAAGCCGTCTGAAAGCGCTACGGGTTGAGGCTCGGGTCTGCCCACAACACCGGGGACGGTCGAGGCGCGGCAACTGGGCATGGCATTCGCACCGGGCATCCTGGACTCACGACCCGGCTAGCGACGGCGCTCAGCCTACGGAGTTCGATGCGCGCTGAGTCGCGGATCTCTTCACGATCCGGTTCAGGCAGCGACTCGTTGCTGCAAATGCCTGAGAGGTCGCTATCGAGACGATCAAAATGGCGGTCCAGCCACGGATCTATGGTGCGGAAGCATTCAACGGCGTACTCAAGCCAGTCGGCGGCGGCAATGGCTTCTGAACGGTGAAGAGTGTTCTCCTTGGCGCTGCGGCTTGTACGGCTCAAAGTTCTCACGCCTTTTCCACTTGCAGACCGTCTCGGCAGTCTCAGCGTTCGTCCAGACCTCTGGCAGTCTCCCTGGTGACGGCGATCTCGGCACGCACCCCAAGCTAAATGCGGGCATCGTTGTGCAGTGGCATCGGCGTCGCCTAGCTCCCGCAGATGGTTGCATGGACTCTATCCGTTCCCGCACGCCGATCTACCGGATTGCGCAGCAATCGGATCGAATAGTCGGACCTTGGTCAGCCAACCCAGTTCGGTGACCTTTGCCATCAATTCCGGCTCACGGTCTGCAAAGTAAGTGCGGTTCGCGGTTGTGCTCGCATTCACCCATCACTCTCAGAAATCTCGCATCCACACAGGTCTTATCGACGTCTGTGGTCGACCACGTAACCGGTTGGACCAAGCCGCGACCCTGGATCCTGGTGAGCGCCCGCCGCGTTGTGGTTGTGTTCGGCTGCGAGAGGGCGCTGAAGGGCGTGGTCTTTGGCAGCTGGACCTCCCACTTACAGCCAATCCACTCCTTTTTCATATTTTAACCAATATCCAATACCACCCACAGTACAAATAAAATGCATGATCAAGAAGAAGATAATTAAGTCACCCCCCATTAAAATAAACGCCAGCACAATAATCAACGCAATTATCAGATAAACAACCAAGGCCAAGATCAGCCCCACAAAATTCGCCAACAACACGAAAGCAGCCGGGATCACGGAAAAATACGCCAAAACCCCAAAAATCAACAGGATATCACTGACGACAGCCATCTACATCACAAGATTTGACAACGCACGGATCCAAGAATTGGATTTCTCTTTCACATTTTGATGAATTTGATCACACTCACACTCATTCGCCCCCCACCAGTGCAATGGAGGAGTTGGACTCAAGCTGGTCATGCCATTTAGAAAAGTACCCTTCCCCATATTTTTTCCTATGGATTGAATTGAATACTCCTGACCCCATTTTTTCTTAAAAATATTGCCAACCTTTGGAAGCAATTTATTTCCACCCAATGTAGGACCGATGAAGCCAAACGCTGCAGCCGTTATCACTTTTCTATAGTCAATGCATTGAAGTGCATCGGATATTGATACACCTCCAACATATGACATTACAAATAACTGAAGGCCACCGTTTATGGCGCCGCCCAAAACAAATCCAATAGGACCAAATTCGCCACTTGGATCAACCCCCATCGTTGGCCTATTCTTAGTATAGGCATAAATATTCAACCCTCCGGCTAAGCCAATCGGATCCCCTTGCGCATACCTGCCCACTCCCGGGTTGTAATCCCGGAACCAATTCTGGTGCAGCTCGGTTTCTTTGTCGTAGTACTGCCCCGGGAACCTCAGGTTCATCTGGATGGCGCTGCCGCCGTCGGCGCTGGTATTGCCAAACGCCTCGCTCTGGCCTCTCCAGCTTTTGTTGCCTTGTTTGTCGGTGGCCAGGATGGGAGTGCCCAGGTGGTCTGTGGCCATGTAGTGGAAAGCTGCGTCGCTTAAGCTGCTCTTGCCACCCAGCTCGGCCTGCCACACGGGGTCGGTGCTCCACAGGTCTTGCTCTTCACTCTGCGTGTTCGGGCTAAAGCCATAGGCGCGGCTGATTTGGCCGTTGCCGTCGGCTTCGGCCATCAGGGCGCTGTCGCCGTTAAGGAAGTAGGTGGTCTGGGTACTGCCGCCTTGGGTGACACTTTTGCTGATTCTGCGGCCAAAGGGGTCGTAGCGGTAGCGTACGGTGGCGCTGCCTTGGCTCAGCTCGCTCAGACGTTCTGCAGCGTTGTAGCTGAAGGTTCTGGTGCCTTGGGCGTTGGTTTCTTCCTTCGTGTGGCCCTGAGGGGTGTAGCTGACCTGCGTGTCTACGGCCGGGGTGGCGCTGAAGGGCGTGGTCTTAGGGTACTGAATGAGTTGGTTGTCTGCGTTGTAGCTCCAGGCACCAGCCTGGTGGGCGCTGCTGGTGCGGTTGCCTACTGCGTCGTAGCCGTATTGCTCTTGGGGCAGGCCTTTGGCTTGCAGGGCTTGGTCTGGGGCAGCCTGGGTAAGGCGCCCCAGCGGGTCATACCCATAATCGGTAGCACCTGCGTCGCTGTCAATGCGGGTGATGTTGCCGGCCAGGTCGTACTGGTAGCCACGCGTCAGGAGTGCACGCGGTGTGGCGCCGTTTTGTTCCACCTTGATAGTGGCAAACCGCTGCAGCGGGTCTGCGGTTTGGGTGATGGTGACGCCGGGAGTGGTGATCTTGCCGGCTACCTGCCAGTTGTAGGCGCCGATGCCGATTTGCCCGCCAGCGCCGGGCAGTTGGATGGCATTGAGTTGGCCGTTCTGGTAGGTGAAGCTGCCTTGGCTGCCATCAGGCCAACGCTGGCTGGCCAGTTGCCCGTCAGCGTTGTAGTCCTGACCGAGTGTGTGACTGACGGTGCCGCTGCCGTCCGGCTTGGCGTAGGTCAGCTGGGTTTGGGTGCGCCGGCCCAGCGCATCGAGGGTGTAGGTGGCGCTGCTGATGAGGCGACCCGCGCCGTCTTTTTGGTCATAGCCGGTGAGTTGGCCGTCGCTGTCGTAGGTGAAGGTGGCGGCTTCATCCACCGTGCCGCCAGCCAGCTTGCTCTGTTTGCCGGTGAGGTTTTCGGCAGCGTCCCAGGTGTAGGTGGTCAGGTTGCCGCCTGCGTCTTGGCGCTGGGTGGGACGGCCCGCGGCGTCATAGGCGGTTTGAATGGTGCCGCCCATAGGCCGGGTTTCCTGGGTTTTGCGGCCGGCTTTGTCGTACGCGAACTTGTGCTGATTGCCTTTGGCGTCGGTGACTGTCAGCAGGTTGTCGTGGGCGTCCCAGGTCTGAGCGGTGATGCCCCCCAACGCGTCAGTGACCTTGATCAGGCGCCCAAGGCCATCCCACTGATACAGCGTCGTATTACCGGCAGGGTCTGTGGCACTGACGCGCTGGCCCATGGCGTCGTAGCCTTCAAGTTGAGTAGGGTTTTCTGCGCGACCGATGGCTTGCGTCACCTTGGTGCGAACGTTTCGCTGGTTGTACCCGTACGTTTCCTGGAACGTCGGATAAACGGTTACTGTTTGCAAACCCGCCAGAACGTCCCCGCTGGCCCCGTAGCGGTATTCGGTTGTATTGCCCGCTGGGTCCGTGAGCTTGCTGATGCGCCCCTGGAGGGTGTAGGCGGCGTTGAAGGTCGCGCCCGAGGGCTGCTTGAGTTGCTCAGGCAATCCTAGAGGTGTGTAGGCCAGTGTGGTCACCGCGCCCGCTGGATCCTTGACGCTGATGAGCTGACCGGCCTTGTCGTAGGTGGCACTTTGGCTACGACCCGCGGCACTGGTGATCAAATTGAGGCGCCCACGCCCGTCGTAGGAAAATTCGGTGCGTTTGCCGGCCGGATTGGTGCTGCTGGTGAGGTTGCCGGCCGGGTCGTAGGTGTTGACGGTGGTTTGGTTGAGCGGATCCGTTTCCGTTAAGGGCAGTCCTTGCGGATTGAAAGTGAAGCTGCTGCTTTGCGCTTGCCCATTGGTGACCTTGGTCTGATTGCCGTTGGCGTCGTATTCGAATCGCTCCGTGATGGCATCAGCGCCTTGACCGGCGCCAGCACCACGTGTTTTCGAGAGCATCTGACCCCATTGGTCATATGTGTACTGGGTTGTCCGTTGCTCGGGCCTTCCTTTGGCCTCGACATATTGAAGGACGTTCCCCTTGGCGTCGTAGTCCCAGGTGCTGACCATTCCTAACGTGTCGGTGTGACTCGTCTTCCGGTTGTAGATGGACTCATAGGTGTTGGTCTCTTGGCTGCCGTCGGGATAGATGATTTTTGTCGGCCGACGGGCTGCCGCGCTGTCGTACTGCACCGTGGTCACCATTCCACGCGCATCTGTGATTCGGTCCTGGGTTTCGCTGTCTCGGCTGACAACCATCAGGTCCATCCCGGCTAACTGGTTTTGCAGTCGCCTCCCGCGGATGTCGTAACGCAGATTCTGCGCGGCGCCATTGGGCAGCTGTATTCCTATGTAGTACTCTTGTTTAACGCGGTCAAAGTCAACCCGGTAGTTGGTGGTGGCACCCACTTCATCTTTGAAGCTACCGACTCGAATCGCGGGTGGGATGCTGATTTTGGTCGAGCCAATGCTGCCGCCGCACGCCTGCGCGCCGGTCGAAATGCCGCCGCTCCCTCCACCACCGCCGCTGCCGATACCGCCGCCGCCTCCCCCACCTTGATTGGAGCGCTTGAGCACGCGGGGCGGCTGGGTCAAGTACCCGAGGGTGATTTGTCCACCTTCAGGATCCGTGCGGGTCGAGATGTATCCGGCGCTGTTGTACGTATAAGTCCAGGTTCGCCCTTGTGAGTCGGTCACCTTGGTAAGTTGCGCCAACCCGATGCTTCCATTGGAGCTGGTGGGAAGTGCCAAGGCGGTTTCCCGCAAGGCAGTTCGCGCACCTGCCGTGGTAGCCCACTCGTACTTCACCGACCGACCATAGTTATCACTGACGCGCGTGGGGTAGCCCGCGCCACCCTCGTACTCGACGTTGATGACTTGCTTGCCCTGGTGATCTTTGACGCCTGTGATTCTCCCGTCCGCGTCGCGCACCAGACTTACCTTGACGCCGGCGGCGTTCGTCCAACTGTCGAGTTGGCCCATCGCGTCGTAGTCGATCGTGTTGCCTTCGCGGTCATACCATTGCCAACCGGTGGCAGTGCCGCCGGCATCACCGGTCGTTCGAAGGTAGTTGTTCTCGTCAAAAGAGAAAACGTCACCGGCGCGAATGCTGGACAGCTGAATGCCATCAACACACTTCGGACCGGTGCTGATCCCGCTGCCACCCCCACCACCCCCACTCGAACCGATAGAGGTGGACCCGCCGCCCGATGAATTGGCGCCCTGGGAGCCAGAACCGCTGCGATTGGCCAGGCGCGTGTAGATCCGGTCTGCTCGACCGACTGCCAAAACACCCCCCATGGGGTCCGGGTACAGGATCAGGTCGCCCCAACGATCGTTCAAATACCACTTTCCCCAAGTCCAGGTTCGGTTAATCGCTACGCGCCCACCTAGCACTTTGACCACCAGGTCCTCAGTGCTTTCGGTGTAGTCCTGGTTGGGCAGGCTGATCTGCCGCGTGCTGAGCTGCGCGTGCGCCGTGCCCGCGGCAAGGCTAATCAGGACAGCCAAGCACCGCATTGGCAGTTGAAAACCGTTGCCCAGCCGCAATGCCCGGGCGATCATGAAGTGCTTGTTCAATTTCATATCCTGCAATACCTAATTCGCAACTAGCGCGCATTCCCAGCATCAGTTGGTGCAGCGCGCCCGCTCATATCAGTGCATTCGACGTCCATGTGGGCAAACGTCACCCGCCGCCGGGTCCTATCCCTGCGGAACAGTCTGGGCAAGATGGAACGCAGGTAGGCACGAGCGGCATCGGGGTGCCACCACTGACCCAACCGCCGCCCCAGCCACCACCGCCTGGGCCACCGCCATTGCCACCGGTTCCACTACCCCACGAGCCGCCACCGCTGCCCCCGCAACTGGCGCCGGTGACGCGGCTGATGCTTGAGCAAGCGGAGCCCGCTCGCACATCGCCCGAAGCACACTCGTAGTCGTAGGTGGTGCAGGCTTGGGTCTGGTAGCTGGAGCAACTGGCCGCCTTGGCGGCATCTCGCACGGTTGTGTCGGGTACCTTGTTGGCCGCCATCGCCCGGCTGTCGCCCGAGCGCAGGAACGCGCGAATGGCGTCTTGCATCTGCCCGCTCACCTGGTAGGCGCCGCCCAGGCGTTCAAGTGTGTTGGCCGGAGCCATGTTCACTTTCAGGCCCATGGGCAGCTCTTTGAGGCTGGTGACGCGGAACGGGATCACCACCCGGCTCTTGGCCGCCAGTTGCGTGGGCAGTTGTCCGAAGAACTCGTACTTGAAGTTCTCGTCCGTGGTCGGCAGTGCGTACTTGAGGTTGTCTGCACGCACCAAACCGTAGTTGCTCAAGGTCAACTCGCCGGTGAACTCCTCACCCTGCTGCAGCGCAGGCAGGTTGATGCTCATAGGCTCGAGCAGCACCACGGGCGCCGGCACCTGGGTTTGGTACGTGGCTTCCAGAACGATGTTGTAGACATCGCGGATGGTGGTTTCGGTCACGCTGAACTCGACGCTGACGACCTGGTAGTCGAGGAACACGCGTTCGTTGGCGGTAAGACCGGCACTCACGGTGATCCGACCGCTGCTGTCAACGTGGTTGGACGCGCTGGCGCGCCAGCGGTAGTTGCCTGGCGGAATGGCGGTGAACTCCGCCAAGCCAGAGGCGTTGCTGGTGGCAGTGCGGACATCGTTGGTCAGCGCTTCGTTTTGCAGCGTGATGCGGGCACCACTCAGGCCCGGAATCGGCTGACCATTTGCGTCCAAGGTCCCGGTGTAGATGTCCACCATCTTGAAGCGCACGCCGCCCTGACCGTCACGCACCACCGCGACGGTGACCGGCACCTGGCCACCCGGGTCGTTGTCCGCGGTGATGCGAATTTGCAGCTGGTGGTAGCCGTCGGGCACCTCAGTGCCAGGGCTTGCATCGACCTGAATCAGCGTGGACTGCCCGATGTCGATAGCGCCGATGTCGCCGGCACTGGCCAAACGCACCCAGGCTGGAGGAGCACCTCCCTCACGGGTAAGGAGCTGCACCTTGACGTTCTGGGCCGGGCTGTAGCCCTTGTTGGTGATGGTCAGCTTGCCACTGGCGGTCTTGGTCTGCTGCACGCCGATCTCGAGCGCGGTGGGCTCAGGGGTCAAACCCGGACGTGCCTCGTGCAGCTGGTAGTCGAGTCGAAGCTCGGCGCGCGGGGTGGCGCCGCTTTCGTTGGCAAACAGCTTCAAGATGATGGTGCCGGTCGCACCGGCCGAAGCACTGCCGGTCAGCTTGATCGACAGCGGCGCGGTGGTGCCCGGCGCGATGTTGACGGCGCTGCCGAGATCGAGGGTGATGCCGGGAGGCAAGCTGCCCGAAGGTTGATCAGCAGGCAGCGCCTTCCACTGCACGCCGGTAGCACCAGTGCCCGCGCTGGCCGTGACACTGATCGTCGCAGCGCTGGCGAATCCTCGAATAGCGTTCAGCTTGAACTGGCCGTAGTTGGCGCTCAAGCGGTTGATGGTGAAACTGCCGTTCGAGGGGCGGGTGGCGTAGGCTGCGTCCTCTGGATGAACCAGACGGACCTCATAGGTCCCAGCATCCGTCGGTTGGGGGACGAAGTTGTAGGTAAAGCGGCCTGCCGCGTCGGTGACGAGATTCAGGCGGCGCTCGAAGCCCTGCACCTTCAACACCATGCGCAACGCGGCGGTCGGCACCGCTTGCTCGCCAGGATTCGTCACCACCTCACCAGAGATCTGAATAGGCATGGTTCCGAACGACATGGCTGGCGTGATCGTGACGTTGCGGGCGATATACGGCGGCGGCGTTTCCGGCGGCACGATCACCTTCTGGACGGTGACGTTGCGCGACGCTTCTGCGGTCTTGCCGGCCACGTTGGTGGCGACGGCCCGCAAAGCGTAGGCTCCGTCGGCCACGGCGGCGGCGTCCCAAGTCACCGACCAAGGCGCTTCAGTGCGGCTGCCAATCGATTGCGCGCCGGCAAAGAAGTCGACCCGCTTGATGCCACCAGCGTCCAGCGCGCTGACTTCGACCACCGCTTTGGTGCTCAAGATGGCGTTTTCAGCAGGGCTGACAAACACCACCGTAGGCACGCTGGCGGTATAGGTCACGCTGACGGCGTTGCTGAGCGGACTGTCGCCGCGCGCGTTGCGCGCTCGCGCGGTGATTTGATGGGTGCCCTCAGGAATCGTGACGTTAGCGCCGAAGCCTCCAGTGTTGCTGGCCACGACCGGCGTGCCGACGGGTTGCCCGTCGACATACAGCTGCACGCTCGCACCTGGGACCGCGGTGCCAGCCACCGATACCTGGGGCGTCTGCACCGTGGAGCCATTGGCCGGAGCCGTGAGCACTGGCGCAGCGGGCGCGCTGAGCGTCAGCGTGAACGGCAGGTTCACTGTCGTCTGCCCGCCATCACCATCGGTCACGACCACCGCGAAGGTATGGGCTCCGTTGGCCAACGGGGCAAAGTCCAGAAACTGGCTCGCCGTGACCGGACTGGTGTTGCCGTAGGTTTGGTCGAACACCGAAGTGCTATTGACCGCAGCCTGAACTCTGGCGATGCCGACAGGGCTTTCTGCCGTGATCGCGAGAACGCCCGGTTGAGTGATCGTGCTGCTGGCGGTTAGCACTTGGCCGGCGAAGTTAACCACGACCTCGGGGCCAGCTACGCCGCCGCTCTTTTGCACGGTAACTTGTCGGCTGTTGGTGTTGGACTGGCCAGCAGGATTGGTCGCCCGCGCGCTCAGGGTGTGAACGCCGTTTCTGACGTTGGCCAAAGACCATGTGGTTTGGTAGGGAGGTGCCGTGAGCAACGCCAGGCGTTGGCCGTCGGCCAGTATCTCGACTTCCTTGACGCCCTCGGGATCGCTCGCAGTGACCACGACGACCGTGTCCTGGGTCAGGACTTCGCCGGCCGCAGGTTGGTCAAACTGGACGATCGGCCCAGTGGGTGCGTAGGCAATCGGCTGAGAAAGCTGGAAGGTGTTGGTGCTTCCCTGTGCGGTTCTGAACTGCACGTAAAGCATCTTGTCGCCGGGCGTCGCAGACAGGGTGACGTTGGCCATGGTGGGCGTGCCTTCCATGCCCAACCACGGTTCGTTCGTGAAGGTGCCTTGCTCTGCGATGCGGTACTGCGCCGCTTGAGGGCAATCGAGCTGGACTTGCACCAGGCGCGTGCGCGTGACATAGCCCGCGGTTGGCACAATGCTGCAGGTCACTACGGGCAGGGTCGTGAGGAACTGCCCGTAGTTGACGCCGGAACTGACCGCATCACCTTGACCGGCTGGATTGCCTACCGCGTCCTTGGGGCCGGAGGCGTGGCCCCACCAGTTGCCCTGCGCATTGACGACGGTGGCTGGATTGAGGTTGCGCACGCCGAAGTCGGTGTTTCCAGCCAGATCGGACTCGCCAACGTTCGGCGTAGCGCCTTGCTCTGCTTGCAGGCCTACACCATTCCCGCTGAAGCGCGACTGGGAAAAACTCGGAGAGCCGGGGCCGACAACGCGTACGCCGACTGCGTTGTTCAGCAGTTGAAGCTTCGTGAAATTAAAGCTGCCACCGGGCAGAGACAAGGCGGCACCGCCATTTAAGTCGGCTGGCAGGCCTGCACTGCCGCCGGCGTAGCGGATGCTTAGACCATTTAGGCTCAAACCCCAAGTCGGCGCCTCCTTCGCGACGATCACCCCAAGCCAATCGCCGCGCTTTGGAACCGCTGGGGCATTGCCGACGGAACCCACTACCTGATCATCTGCCTGACTCGTAAGAATAACGTTCGCGCCCACAGTCAGGCGGTCATGGACATACAAACCCGCACCGGGTCCAAATTTGACAACCACGTCGCTACTGATGCTCAACTGAGATGTATCAGCAGCGTGGGCAGCCAGCGATATAGCGACCAAGCAGGCGCCGGCAAGTACTTGGGGGGCGGCTTTTGCCACACGCCGTCCTGGCGCCATCACCGCTGAAAGAAGGCGATTCAAAGTCATACTCTCTCGCCTCATGGGTTGAGGGCAACGGGCGCATTGCCCGAGTTATTGGCCTCGTTGTCTTCTGCGATCACTCCAGCGCTGGTCATGTCTCCCGGCACGCCAATGATGGAGTACAAAGTGCAAACACCACCGCTTGCACAGGTGCTACCCGTGTTGGCGTAGTAATAAGACCCGCCGACAGCATCCGCCTTGATGTGCAGCGTGTAGGTGCCCGCAGGCACCGCGGGCCAATCAGCGTTGGCGCCAACGTTCGGCGCCGTTCTAAACACGGTGCTCACATCCACCGCCTGGCCCGGCGCTATCGCACCCGTGTGCTTGTATGCGCCCAGCAGCAAGCGTGCGCTGGTGTCGAGCACACCGCTGCTGCTCAGGTACGCGCCAACCGCAAAGTCGCGCGGCGTGGTCATGCCCCCAATGTTTCGGATCTTGTAGCTCGCCTCAATGTTGTAGCTGCCATCCGCATTGATGCTCACCGCCTTGACCTGCACATCGCTGATGGTCAAGTCCGGTTGCGTGCTGGCCGCGGGATCAATCTCGACCAGACCGCCCTGCACCAGATAGGGAATCCCAACTAGGCCCCAAACGACCTGACCGCGAACCTTTCCCGGCGGAACAGCTACGGCATTCAGCGCGTTGCCCGTCGCGCTCAAGTTGCGCCCTATCGGAGATGCCGCCAGGTCAACACTGATCGCCGCACCACTGTGGTTTTGGAATGTAGAGTTGTTGATGACCGGTGAGCAGCCTTCGACCACCAAGCCGCTGCCGTAAGACATCTGCACATGGTTCAGCACGGTTTGCGCACTGTTGGTGCCTGCCGTGAGTCGCCATTGGCGCCAATCTCCCGGCGCCGGCTTGCTCGCGTCCGATGTGATGACGATCGGGTTGTCTGCGGTTCCGATAGCTTGAAGCGACCCTTGCTTCAGCGTAAAGCTTGCACCTGCGGCCATGCGCACCTGCGCGCCGGCCTGAATCGTCAAGACGGCGCCACTGTCCAAGACCACGTCGCCCTGCAGAACGTAGGGCGACGCCGCAGCGCTCCACGTCGTGTTGCTGTTGATCGTTCCAGTGATGTTGACCGCCGCTTGGGCAATCGTCGTCCCGAGCAGCAACATCAAGAACGCACTTGCTTGGCGCCAAAGGCTGCGATCCCGTAGCCTCGTCGCCAGGGCGAACACAGCAAGCCAGCACCCAATCAAGCCAGCGCGGCCTGCGTTTTGAAGATAAGCGGCAAACTTCATGAACCGAATTCCTACATTCCGCACAGGCGCGGCAATGAGCGGCCCGCATGGGCCGCCAGGCTTTTTTGTTGTTGGAGGTAGCTCGCGTACGCTGACCACCCGCCTTTCAACCAAACAGGTTGGGATGGGAGTGGCGTAGAACCTGCAGACGCTTGCTCTTGCCAAAGGGTGCGTAAGCGACCCAAGACTTCGTCACTCGAGGTAATGACCAACCATTGCTTGTGTATCGGCAGCGGGGTGGTTGCAGTCGCTCTAAACCGCTGGATCGCAAGCGACGGATTCGAGCTCGACTCCACCAAGGCGGGCACGGCCGGCAGTTGCGCAACCTCTGTCTCACTCAAACCAACAGCTGCGATCTGCCATTGGTCGCTTGCAGCGCCTAACCACAACTCCTGGGCGCTGGCTTCATCCGGTGCCATAAGATTTCCAGTCACTTGCACGGGCTGCCCAAGCTGACGCCAGGTCCGCGCGCCACCGACCAACACGCGAATGTCTTTGAAGCTGCCGGATGCGCGCAGGGTGGCGCATTGGCTCGACAGCGCATGCAGATCGACGCCGGTGCCGATCAGGATGACGGACTGGCCTTTTAGGAACGCTTTGTCCTGCAATTCGGCACTGTCGACGGCTGTGACGCCGGGAAGCAACAACTGCCGCCGCGTGCCGGCATCCCGCACGTCAACCCATTGGAAGCCCTGAGCCCTCACGGCGTCTTGCGCTTGAATCCAGCCGATCCAGCAAGCGCGCTGGGCTTGCGAGTAGGCTGCGGTCGTGAGCTCCAACTGCACGGGGTTCAAGGCCTCAGCAGCCTCCCGATCGCAGGTGAGCGAACGCTCAGCAGTCTCACTACGCGCGGGGCCTGCGCTCAATACCCCCGCTACAGCCAGCAGCGCCAGCGCAGACCGCGCGTTCACCGCTGCGCCTTGGTGGATGACGTGCGGCGGATGCGACGCACTGACAGGCCGCCCAGCAACACCGATAGCAGTGTGAGCGCCCACTGATTCATCGTCGGGACCGGCACCAGACTGTCGACGACTGGGCCTCCTGGATCACGAATGGTGCCGTTGACCTTCAGGTCGTCGTCGCCGAGCTCACCGTCCCGAATGGTGTAGATCACAGTGTTGCCGCTGATACGCAGGTTCTTCGGTGGGTACCAGATCGCTTGGCCATTGGAGTAAGCCGTTTGACCGTACTTGAGATAACCGGTGATGCCGCGCAGGTCGGGCCAAGTCGTCGTGATCGTCACTTCACTGCCCGGATCGCAACCGACGAGCTCGAAGTCGAACAAGCCGTGCGGCAGCAAGAAGCGCTGCAGCGGTGTCCAGATGCCCTCGGCGGGCACCAGCCGGGTCGCTGACGGATTGAACACACAGGTGTTGCCACCGCCGCTGATCGATGCGGTCACCTTGCCCGTCCCGGTCGCCGTGTTGCCTTCGAACTCCTTGCCGGAACCGCTGGCGGCCAAGTTGGTCAGCGACACGTACAGAGGCTGAGCTGCGCCTTCCGCCGTGACGACCGCTCGGAATGCTCCCTCCTGACCATTGGCGACGAAGGCGGGAGACACCGCGGTTCCGTCCGCGGCGGTAACGACACTCGCTGTTAGCTGGTTGCTGCCAAACGTTGCCGAAGGTCCAGCAGGCGGCAGCGAGAACAAAACCGACACACCGCGCACGGGTTGCCCCTGGGCATTGACCACACGAACGATCATGCGCCGCGCATAGGCTTGGTTGATCGGCGAGGTCTGCGTCGTGCCGTCGATCGACTCGAGGTTGTAGGTCTGCGCGAGTTGGCTGTTGGTTAGGGTGAACGGAAGCCCACCGGACATGCCTTGCACCGAGGCCATGGCCTGGTGGGTACCGACCACCGGATTGGCCGCAAACGCTGGGGAGGTGGCGAGACCACTGACATCGGTCAGCACGGTCGCGCTGGACTCGCCGCCCATGAACAGGCCACTTGGGCCTTGCGTTGCAAACGCAAACCGGACGGACACACCTGGAATCGGTTGACCGGCGGCGTTCAACACCTGCACCACCATCGGCGCGCCAAACAGGGTTCCGATCTGTGCGGTCTGAGCAGTACCAGACACCATGCGCATCGAAGCGGGCACATCCACCACGCTGCCGCCGCGGTTGGTGAGTGCAAAGCTCACCGGCGCCAAGCCTGGTGCCTGAGCGGTAACCGAGAAGCTGCCTTGCTGGGCATTGGCGGTCAACGCCGGCGAGGTGGCAATACCCTGCGCATTGGTGCTCACTTCCACGGAAGACTTGCCGCCCGCAAAGCTTGCCGTAGCGCCCGTCGTTGGTGCCGTGAAGAGCACCCGCACACCAGGCACTGGCGCGCCCTGCGCGTCCTCAGCGCGCACCCGCAAGGGCGATGCAAAGGCCGTGGAGACCGTGGTTGATTGCCCGGAACCCGACTGAACCAACAGCTTGACCGCTTGCGGCGTCGCGGGCGACGACCACTTGAGCTGCGCCAACCCAAGCCATCGCGCCACGTCGAGACGCAGGCTATCGATCACCAAGCCATGGGGAGCCGCGGCGAGGGTGTCAAGCTTGGCTTGCAGGCTGGCCAGTTCGCTCAACGCCGTGGACCAGTCGTCCTGCTGCTGCGCGGCTTTGGCATTGGCCGCAGCTTGTTTGGCTTGATCGATCAAGGCCTGGGTTGCTGCCACGCTGCTGGTCAAGGCATTGAGGGCATTGCCCACCAGGGGCGTCACGCTCTCCAGACTGACCACAGTGACTTCCAGCGTCTTGACGTCGAGCACGTCACCCGTGCCACCGCTGAGTGTGGATTGAATGCGCAGCGTTCCAGCTGTCTGCGGCATCGTCAGACGCATATCACCCGTGGCGATCTGCGCCGGGGCCAAACGCCAGGCCCATTCCACCTGCTGCGCGTCAGCGCGCGCTGGCGGCGGTGCCGCATCGCTGTAGGTCACGTCCACAGGCAGCTGAATGTTCAGCGTCACATCCTGCGGATCGCTGCCTGCTGGCGCGTTGCTACGCACAGTGGTCTTGAGCGGAACGCGGCCGCCAGCGAGCGCGGGATCGACTCGCGAGGCCGGTGTGAACACCGGGACCTGTTGACGCAGGTAGCCACCCCAGAAACTGGCGGCAGGCCCTTGGACGCTGGCGAGCATGTCAAAGCCCATCAGCCACAGTTGACCCTGACCCCAAACCGAATTGACCATCACGGGCGTCGCGCCGCCCGCGCTGCTGGCCATGGTCTGTGCAGGCGATTGCACCTCCAGGCCATACAGCTGCCCAACGGTCACCATCGGCGTGGGATCGCTCGGGAAGAGGACTGACTGAGACGACCCCAGCGCGGGTGTCCGCACACGAACGCCCATAGGCGCCGAGAGGCTGTTGAGCTTCGATTCGCTGCCCGCGTCGGGCGCATCAGCGATCAGCGTGCCGCCACGGCGAACGGCGGCTTTGATCTCCGCGAGCGCTTGATCGTCCAGCTTGTCAGCGCCACCGTGCAGCCACAGCACGTTGTACGTGCCACTGCGTTGGGCCGCGTGCCAATCTGTCAGAGCTGAAACCGCCTTGAAGGCAACCACTGAACCAGACAGCGCAAGCTGCGCGTCTTGTGCGGCCTTAGTCTCGCAAGCCGCCTGCTCGGCCGGCGCACTCTGCGGACAAGCGACCAGCATCAGCACGCTGGCCTGCGCCGGCAGCGTCTGCGACATTTCTACGCTGCTCGATTTGTCGGCGAGCACCGTGATGCCCAGAAGCGCGCTGTTGTTGCTGAGCTGCGGGTCGTTGGTCTTGGCAGTGACGTTGACAGGCCAGGAGATGGCCTGGTCCTTGCTCCCCGTAACCGGATCGGCTTTGACCGTGATCGTGAGCGTGGCACTTTGCCCCTTGCTCAGATCGCCCACGACCCAGGATCCTGCTGAATACGTTCCCAGCCCAGCCGATGCGCTCTGTTGGGTCAGGCCGGTAGGCACTGCGACTTGAGCGCTGACGCCGCGGGCCGTTTCCTCGCCGGCGTTGCGCACGGTGACGACCACACTGGCGGTTTCGTCGCTGCGCAACTGCGAACGGCTCGCCTGAACGGCGATAGAGACGTCGGCTTTGTCTCCGCCTGGGTCGACCTCGGGCTGACGCTTGGCAATCAGATAGCCCTGCCCCACGGTGCCAGCGGTCAGCACGATGTCCTTGATCAAACCGGAGGAAACAGAACCACCGGCGGAGCCCGCGACCCAGGCTCCGTTAACCCACCCATCGACGACGGCGGCTTCGAGCTGGTAACGGCCAGGCGCCAAGGCGGTGAAACTGAACGCACCCGAAGAATCCGTGTAACCTTGTCGCAGCACGCTGCGTCCCGAGGTTTCCACGCCTTTGAGGGTAATGCCCAGGTTGCCCTCGGCGGGCTCAGCCGTATCTCGAATACCGTTGGCGTTCAAGTCACGGTAGGCGGTCCCAGAAATACTGGCCCCGACACTCTGCGAGAACTCCAGGATGTAATCGCCCGTCGGGTTGCTGTCGAAAACATGCAGCGAATAGCTCCAGCTCAGATCGGCATTGCGTGTCTTCGACAACCAGAAGTTCTGTGGTGGCAAAACCTTGCCGTCACTTCGCACCACACGCGCGATCGGCTTGGCGCCTGCAAACGGATCGGCGATCTTGACGTGGACCAGGTTGGCGGAGGACGGGAAGGTCAACCGGAGGTTGCCGTTGGAGACCGTGCTGAGACTTGCCTGACCAGACGCGTCCGCAACTTCCACATCCCCACCGTTGGAGTCAAAGACCTTGTAACCGCGTCCAAACTCGGCCAGGAAGTCTGGTACGTCGTCGTGCCCAGCCAGATCCACCAATACGTCGTGCACCAGCTTGTGGGCACGCACCTCTTTGATCAGCGACGTGACTGCACCGCCCAAAGAATCGGCGTGGGTGAAGCTGGCATTGAACTCGGTGAAGCGTCCAGCCAGCGAGGTCTCCATGACCCAGCGCCCCATCTTGGCGCGCTGTCCACCGATGTCCCCAAAATCAAGCAGCAAACTCTTGCCCAACATCTCGTTGTCGACGTAGCCGCCCAGAATGCGGAAGTCGATCAGCAGGCCTTGCCGGTTCTCGACGATGCGAGGCTGAGCCGATTCGATCGTGGTCTTGATGGAGGGCCCTGCGCCGACGTTGGCCACACGCACGCCCAAGGTGAAGGGAACCGTGGGCTCGACCTCAGGCGTCATAGGGTCGTCCCCGTAGACATCCACCGGCAGGAAATAGTCCAACAGCAGCAGCGGCTGCGGCCGTACCACCACGTAGTCCGGCGTGACATCGACGGTGGTGGTTTCACCAGCCAAGGTGTACGTGACTTTGGCGCCGATGTAATACATGCGCCCCGATGCGGTGTCGCCACCGGCGCCTTGCGCGGGAATGATCAACCAATGGATGTCGGCATTGGTCTTGGGCGCCAGACTGCCAGAGCCGTCCAGTGCACCCATGCCAGAGATGCGGTCGATGCGTTGGAAGAACACCGCGCCAACCGCGTTGGGGTCGGTGGTTGCAGTGACCGGTTGCTGGTTTTGGTCGAGATAGATCAGCTCGACCTTGACGTTGCTGATCGGACCGTCCAGGCCATTGCGAATGACCATGTGCGCATCAAACGCCTGGCGCTCGAGCGAGAGCTTTTGCTCAATGACGATCTTGACTTCGGCGCAGTCGGCCTCTTGGGCGCGCAAGGCGACTGGAAACAGAATGCCCAGAAACAGCCAAGCCAGCATCCACCAAATGGCTGCATTCCATCGGCGCGCTCCGATCACGCCGGGCCTCCGTCGAAGCTCTCCCATAGCCTGCCCTTTTTGAGCGCCCCGCTCCTGGCCGGGGCTTGCAGCCTCATCGCGAACCGATCTCACCAAACGTGAGTGATCGATTACATTTTGAGAAAACTATAACGACTCTCGTACGTCCCAGCAAACGCATTTACGCTCAATCGGACCGTATCGAGCCCGTTTTGACCTTATCAAGCGATTTCTGCGGATGTATAAGCAAGGATTTATGTTTCGCCGAGTAACTCGATAGCGCTACAGCACCATGCGTTTGGTATTGCTTGTCGCCGCAGCCGCGTTTCTGGTTCTCGGCTGGAAAACCTTGGACCGCCGTTCAATGGACCGGGAGTTTTCTCGCTTGGCCGCGCGCAACCCCAGCGGCTTTGTGTCCGTGGTCATGCCCGGCGAGTGGGACCCGAACACGGTCTGGGTGCTTGCTCCCGTCAACTGTCCATCTGACGCTGCTCTTCGCGCGGAGCACTTGGTGCTCGCGCTGAAATCCGAGGGCATTCCCGCAGCGCAGGTGAACCACGTGATGGTTCAGGTCACCGATGCGGACGACGCCACGACAGCGGCGCTGCAGCGGCTTGACCGAATCCTCAAAGGCGCTGTGCCGGCGGTGCTGGTCAACGGGATGGGTAAAGCCAATCCCACGGCAGACGAAGTCATCCGAGAATTCCGTCGGCAGAAACCCTCATAACCAAAGAATTACTCGAGCACGAAGTTGATCGGCACATAGACCCATTGGGTTTGACCGTTGCCAGAAAACAATTTGGGGTCAATACGCCATGCCCTGACGGTTTCGAGGGAGATTTGGTCCAAGCGGTCAAAGCCACTGGAGCGCTGAAGCACGACGTCCTGCGGCACCCCGTCCGGAGCAACCAGCACGCGCAGCACGACCCGCCCGGCCTCTCTGAGATGGCGGCTCGTCGCGGGATAGGGAGGCGCTGGGTTGAGCGAGTCACTGGCCTGACTGGAAGACTTGACCACCACCTCGGGAACCTGTGGCGCAGCGATCGTGGCTTCGTTCTGGGGGATCGGTGGAACGATTTTGTCGGCTTCGGGTGCTGGCGGAGCCGCTCTCGGCGAAGGCTTGACGGGCGCAAGCGCCGTCAAGGCTGCATCCGCTACCGCCAGGGTCGGCGTGGCGGGCTGAGAGCGCGGCGGTGGCGCGGGCGCTGGCGTCGGCTGGGGCACGGCGTCCGGTGCCGGGTTAGCGGTCGACTGAGACGGCGTGATGAATTCGGCTAGGAGCGTCGCGGGAATGACGATCGTGATGGGTCGGCCAAGGGACGCCTTGTGCACGCCCCACAGCACCAATAGGTGCCCGGCCAGCACGAACGCGATGACAACGAGGTGGCGCTGATTTGGTCTCGGCGGCATATCTTCGGCATTGTGATCGAACCCAACCAGGTCTCCCTCAAAGAGTCAACGCACGCAGCCCACTGACCACGTCGACACGCAAACCATCTGTCTTTAAACAGTGATGATGGGCGCGTCTAAGTGTCCCGCACGCCTTGAAACCAACTCAAGCAGCGCGACCGATATTGAACGCATGACCACGCTGCCGCCTTATCGGGATTGGAAAGATAAGGTGCTGTACGCATGAAACAGATGGTGGCGCGTGCGAAGGCGCCTCAGCAGAAGAGTGCCCCCCCCGCAGCAGTGGTAACGCCGACGGTCGAGGGGCGCTTGTGGCACTTCCTACTATGCGCAAAAGATAGGCGGGAGTTGTCTGTCGGACCGGGAGCAGTCCAAAGAGCTTGGGTCGGTGTCAACGGGACTGGCGTGAGGCCAGTCCGTCGATGGGCGATCCCGCCATCAGAAGAGCTGTTTGATGCGCACCGGTGGCCCAACGGGCCTCGCCGAAAGTTGATACGCCTCTGCTTGGAGCGCCTTCGTTTGCTCGGGCGTTAAGGGCCCATCGTCAGGCTCGTAGTTCCGACGCCGCCGAGTTGACGCGGCACTGGGCTTTGGAGTTTGCCTGTCTGGGCGTTGCATGTCTGGCATTTGCACATCCTAGTCGTTAGCGCTGCCGCGGCCGTTCAATCTGAAGACAGGTTCAGGCTGGATGCTGCCGTTCGGATTTGGCGGTCGAATGTCAGCGGCTACGGATAGCTGACACCCAGGAATGACTGTCTCGGGGAAACTAGGCAGGTCAGAAGCCTGCAGCTCCTAGATAACCTTGTCGATAAGCGAAGACGGCACTAACCACTGCTTCCAACCACCACCACGTGATCCACGAACTGGCCTGCTTGAGATGCACTATTACGGATAGGCTAACCTTGTCCTCGGAAAATTAAAAACCCCAGCCGATCTGCCCGTATCTGCCCATCGTGGCCGTCGCTGAATCAGGTTTGCCAACGCACAAAAGGTCTTCAGGGAATGGACATCAAACTCGTTAAGAAGAGCGGAGTTCCGAAGGCGGAAGTCGAGGCACACCAGCAAATCCAGCGGGAGTTCAGCAGTTCTCCCCTCAGCAAAGGATGGCGCGGATATGCGTCCTTCGCCATAAGCCGGGGCGGCCGCGGCTCCGGTGATGACGACTTCGACCTAGTCCTTGTCACCCATAACGTTGTCATCGTTGTGGAGCTGAAGAACTGGCATGGGAAGCTCCTAGAGTCCGACGGCCAGAGGTGGTACCTGGACGGCGAGTCGAGAGACACTTCGCCGGTGGTCAAGGCGAACCTCAACGCCAAGCGACTTGCCAGCCTGATGAAGCAGAAGCTCGGGCCGAGCTTCACGCCCTTCGTTGCCTCCTTCGTCGTGATGCACGGCAACGTGAAGGAGACAAGGCTGACATCCGACGAGGAGAAATCGGTCCTCACGATGACACAGTTCTTGGCGCTGCGCTACGAGACCGTGTTTAAGGGGTACTTCTGGAAACGGCCGTTGTTCAACCCGCTCCAGCACTTCGACAAGTACGACCAGTTCTTTGAAGGCCCGACTTTCAAGCCCAAAGACTACTTGGTTGACGGCTTCCGGCCCGAGCGCGACCCTATCTTCGTGCACCCAAAAAAGCTCTACCGCGAGTTCCGGGCAAGTGCAAAGGATGACCCGCTCAAGCACGCCCTGCTGCGCCAGTGGGACTTCACGGCATTGGGCCTTGAACTCATCGGCGAGCGCGACCGGCCCTTCATTGGCCTCCGTGAGCAGCGAGTCTTCGAGTATGTCGCGGAACGCAATGAGGAGCTGTCGCTCAGCTTGATGCGCCCTATCAGCCGCAAGGCTGAACGCGATGTGACCCTGGACTTCACGGAGCTGTACTCGCTCCCGGCGCGAGTGACGCGTCTCGCCGAGTTCTCGAATGCGGTGCTGCCAAAACTCTCGGCTGAAGAGCGGCTTGGCTTGGTGAAGGCGGTCCTGCATAAATTTGGAGAGCTGCACGACCTCAATGTGGCGCACCGCGACATCGGGGACCACAGCGTGTGGCTTGACAGGTCGTCCAAGGTGGTGATGTCCGGATTCCCTGCTGCGTATTACCCGGAGATGAAAACGGTTGGCGCCTTTCGCGACCGCGTCAAGGTTGAGCAGGCGGTTCTGCCGGAGGACGACAAGGAGGACGGGACAGCCACGCCCTACCGCCGTGACGTCTTCATGCTCGGAGCGCTTGTCCACGTCATCCTCTTTGGCGAGCGCCCACCCAAGTCCGCGGATATCTACACGTGGTCCGAACGTGCAGGTAGTGAATTCAACAGCGGGGTGTCCGAGATCCTCAAGAAGGCACTCTCGCCTGCACCAGGAGAGCGCTTCGCCAACGCCAGAGAGATGCTCGAAGGGCTGAACTTGGCGACAATGGATGCACCGCTGCATATCGTCGATGTCTCGGCGTTCGGCTCCTATCGCGCGCACACCAAAGAGCGGGACTACGAGGAGACGGACATGCTCGCCGACACCCGGGAGTACGCTTGCTTTCGCTCCACGACAGAGGATGGTGACCATCTGGTGAAGGTCTGGTTCGGCATCGAACCAGACCCCAAGAAACCTGATCTATCTCTGCGCTTGCTCTCTTTCCTTGAGCGGGCACGGGTCGTCAAGGGGATGCTGATTGCAGGCCTGCCGCACGTTGCGGACTTTGGCCTCTCCCGCGGAAGCCTCTTGCTGGCAACCGACTGGGTCGCTGGCAAACCATTGCCGGAGTGGCTGCATGACGCACCTTCATTCGAAGCGCGGATGCAGGTGGCACGATCGCTGGTTGACACGCTCGTAAAACTGCACGAGGTTGAGCTCCCCCACGGCGATATCCATCCGAACAACGTCGTCATCGGCGCCAACGGTAACGCGGTCTTGGTTGACGTGCTGGACTTCCGACGGACGCACGATGATGCGTACACGACGGCCTACCTGCCTGCCAACTACAAGTCGCTGACGCCCGCCGAGCGGGACCGCTTCAGCCTTGCTGCGGTGCTGGTCGAGGTGCTCGACTCAAGCCGCGCAGCACCAACCCAAGGAAGTCTCCCCATACCTCGCGTCTACGAGGAGCTGACCAACATCCTTGCGGCTCAGGCATTGTCGACGCTTGACCCGCTCTCAAAGGCTCTTGAAAAGGCCGGGCAGACAGAGAAGGCTGAGACCCCGCATTTCACAGTCGTCGTACCCAACCTGGCCTATTCCGGCGTACCCGCTGGAGCGCTCCGCAGCGACAACGGTGCCTTCCATGTCGCAGCTCAGCTGGACCGGAAAGCTGCAGGCCGCGTGCGGCTCTATGTGACTGGCGTGGGGCGGCAGCTTACCTTGATTTGGGATCCCGTGAAGGAAGTTGTCGAGCAGGTCAAGGCCAGCAGTGTCTCCCAGAGCCTGCTCCTGCGATCTCAGACCATGAAGGACGCTTCCGTCCGCATGGAGATTCAGCTTGTCGAGGGCCTCGGCGCCGACGCCATCGACCTGGTGCAGTTTCTGTTGGCGGAGCCGCAGGTCAAGCGACGGCTGCCCGCTGGTCAGGATGCAGGAGCAGCTCCCGAAGCTGTGGGCGAGGACGACGTCTCTGCCACTGACCAAGTCCTCGCCGAAGCACCAGGCGCCGTACCCGTGCAGGAGCTGTGGCAGACGCTTCTGGACGCCGAGGAAGACGCGTTCTTCACCGTCACCATCGCTGCCGAGAAACGGTCAAGTCCAGACCGGTCAGGCCAGATACTGATTCCGTACCACGCAGACTCTGGAGCCTTGAACTACGAGCCACCGGACGAGGTGGTGGTGGAGAGCCTGACCCAGGACGGGGCGTGGAAGCCGTGTGGCCACTTGAATCTCCGCGACACGACGATTGGCGCCTACGCTGAGCTGGCCATCGAACAGCCGCACATGCGTGCCAACTTCAAGATTGGCAGCAAGCTCCGGCTCATCAGCACCAACGAGAAGGCTTCCTTCACCCGGCGGCGCTTTGCGGTCGAACGGATACTTCAGGACAAGGCGGTCATTCCTGACCTCATCGCATACCTTGACGAGAGCCCTGCCGCGAACCTTGTGCCGCGGAAGTACGCCGCGCCATCCGACCAGGACTTGGACGTCTACTCTGCCCACGACAAGAGCCTGAACCCAAGCCAGCGTGAGGCATTCAAGCGAGTTCTGGGGAACGGTCCCATCAGCCTGCTCCAAGGCCCACCTGGGACCGGCAAGACCTGGTTTATCGCCTCCCTGTTGCACTACTTGATGACCAAGGAAGGGGCTCGTCGAATCCTGCTTGTCAGCCAAGCCCACGAAGCCGTCAACAACGCGCTCGAGAAGGGAATGGAAGTCTGCCGGGACATGGGCGTGGAGTTCAACGCCGTTCGGATGGGTGCAGAAAATGTAGCCTCGGACGAGATTCGGCATCTGCACGCGGCCTCCATCGAGAACGCCTACCGCGAGTCGTTCAAGGCAGAGCAAAAGGAACGCATCGTCGAACTGGCGACGGCGTTTGGGCTGCCCATGGCCTATGCAGTTGAGGCGGTCGAGTTGCACCTGCGGCTTGGCATGTTAAGCGAGCGAATCTCAGTGCTGCAGTCCCGAACTGCAGAAGACCAGCGCGCCGCCGCATCCCTCGACGCGCGGGTCCGGGCGCTGACGGAGACGTTCTTCGATATCGCTCGAGACTACTACAAGGTCGAACGCGCAGAGCCCCCTGCGGCTGTCTTGGCCAGTATCCGTGGGAGCCTGGCGGCGAAGCATGAGGTCCGCTCGCAGGACGCGGTCTCTCGCCTTGACCGGGTCATCAAGCTATCCGAAGAGTGGATTGCGGCGCTCGGCTCCTCCGATGCCAACTTTACAGAGTTCTTGGCCAAGTCCAGGACCGTTGTTGCTGGAACCCTTGTCGGCATCGGCTACCGAGCTGCAGGCATAGTCCAGAACATCTACGACTGGGTCATCATTGACGAAGCTGGACGGGCAGCGCCCAGCGAGTTGGCCGTTGCAATGCAGGCCGGCCATCGCATCTTGCTGGTGGGCGACCACCTTCAGCTCCCGCCAACTTTCCCAGACCAAGTGCGTCAAGCCATCCGTGACCGGTACGGCGTCGGCGACGACACCAGTCTGCTGCGCAGCGACTTCGAACGCTTGTTCAACTCCTCGTATGGCCAGCAGGTTGGAACGACGCTGCTATCTCAGTACCGAATGGCGCCAGCCATCGGTGAGCTGGTGTCGGAGTGTTTCTATGGCGGCAAGCTCGAAACCGGCCGGGGTGCGCCGCCGGAGTACTATGACTTGCTCCCTGCGGTCCTGTCCAAGCAAGTGACTTGGGTGGACACATCCCCTCTTGGCCCACGTAGCCTGGAGCAGCAAAACGAGAGCCGCGAGGAAACTTGGAACGCTGGTGAGGCCGACGTGGTGATGATGCTCCTTCGCCGAATTGTCGAATCCGACGAGTTCATGGGCTTCATGGCCGAGGACCTTAAGCCACAGGAGCCTCCTATCGGCATCATCTGCATGTACAGCAAGCAGCGCTCACTGATTGACAAGCTGAAAGCTGAGGCCTCGTGGTTGGGCTCTGCCCGGAGGTTAGTCAAGGTCGATACGGTTGACAGCTACCAAGGCAAGGAGAACCGCATCGTCATCCTGTCTACCGTTCGGAACAACCCGCATGGGGGCATCGGATTCCTGCGCAGCTCCAACCGCGTCAACGTGGCTCTCTCCCGCGCGATGGAACGGCTCTTCATCGTCGGAGCGAGCAAGCTTTGGCAGGGGAAGAACCAAGACTACCCCCTCGGGAGGGTGCTCCAGTACACAAAGAAACTTGAAGCAGAAGGCAGAGCCAGCGTTATGTCCGCAGCCGACCTGGGAGAAGCGCAATGAGTATTCCAGCCGAATTCAACAGGGTCACCTTCGGTCTACCGGTAGAGACGTTTCGAGTCGATGCCTACATCGCCTTGGAGGAGCGCCTCCCGGTCGTGACCGAGTTCGTTCTGCGGCTTCTCCGCATCTGCGGCCCAGTCAACCTCAGCACATTCCGCAACTACTTCGGATTCACCAATAGCGAAGCGCTGGCCGTGATTGATTCGCTGAGCCGGCAAGGTCTGCTGGACGTTGTCGACGAAGAAGTTCAGCTGAGCAGGTACTCGATTGAACGTTTTGAGGAATCCGGTGGCGAACATCCTCGCTTCAGCAAAGTCGAACTCCGCAGCGACACGGTGACGTTTGACCTCATCTCGTTTTCCCCCTTGCGGTCGCAAGGGGGCGAGATTCCGTCGGACAACCTGGTCAAGCTCGATGCCGCTGAAGAGGCGGTCGGAGAGAGTGCGGAGCGCGCCAGGAAGGCCTATCGGCAGCGTTACCCGGAGGTGGCCGCGTTGCGTAGCGACCTGCGGGATCGTTCGTTTGGCGTGTACTCGGTGGAGGACGTTGAGAGCAAGCGGCGCAACTACATTCCCATCCCTGTCAGCTTCGCGCTCGACACTGACGGGCAGGTACGGCGGCACATTGACGAGGCGTTCGAGCGAGCAGCGGCGCCGGAGTTGGTGCAGTTTGTCAACGAGCAGGTCACGGCAGCAATTCCCAAAGCCATCTCGCTAGGCAACTCGGGGCTCGATGAATTCATAGACGCCTTCGACTTGTCGCTGCTTCGCCAGTACGTTCAAGGTAAGAAGTTTGACCTGTTCCGGTACATCACCGATGTGCACTTGACCCGGTCGGCCCGTCACCCTGCGGGCGTCGACGCCATTTTCGGGAACCTGTACTTACAGGAAAATAGCGAGCGAATCCTGGCGCGCCTGAAAGACAGACGTCGGGGCCATCGACGACATGGGTCATTGCTAACATCGCTGGCCTGGCTAGCACCGGAATACCCTCTCTGGGGCCGTGGCGACGCATTCGCGCGCACTGTGTCCCTGCTGTCGAGCGAACTCAGAGGCGAACGGTCAGATGACCAACTGCATCTGCTTGCCTATGCGGAGCAGGGCCAAGAACAGTCGGTCTTGAGCCGGCACCGAGTGCAAGGTCTGACCGAACTCCATTTCTCGAGGCCGCTGCAGCCTGAGGGGCTGCTTATGGGCGGTCGGCTGGAGTTGATGCTGTACCCCACTGGCTTCATGCTGGCTCTCATCCATTTTCCGTGTCCGGGAAACCCGGGACTTTGGCTACCTATCGGGTTCTTCTCCTCTACGTCGAAGCACCTGGACCTTGCCCAAAAACTTCTGCGCACTGCCATGGGTGGAAGAAGGTACGGACGCAAGGCGCGTTTCTCACAAAAGGATGTGCGCCAGCAGCCGACAAGCTTTGAAGAGGGGCTGTCCTTCTTGAACTATTGCGGACTCGTAAACGGTATACACGTTGAGGCCGAACACGACGACCACTGACGCCGTGGGCCGGTGAGCTGAATTGCGGTTATGGGTTAGGGAGCGACATCTCGGTTCTTGCCTCCGACTGACAGCAACCGCTGCACTCCCGCGGATAAGGCTAACGTGGACCGTTTCAGGTTGATTGCTGCCGGTGACCTCTGCGTAAGATCTGTCTGGTGCACACCTCAAGGTTGCCATGCACGAACCAAACTGACGGTATCAAGAATCAGTTGGCATCGACAGAGGACGAAATTACACATTCCACAGAATTGGGATGAATCTGCCAGTGTTTACAGCAATTATTGAAGGCGGCATTGGTTGGGCAGTAGGCAGAGTAGGCGATAAAGCAGCCGGGGCCTTCATGAGCCGATGGAGCGAGAGGGAAGCGAAGGCGGAGTTAGTTGCAATCATCGAAGTTGCTATGGGGAGCGCCATAGCTGCTGTGCCGATGCTGGGGGAAGACTTCCGCTCAGAGACCTTCATCCACCACGTCGTCGCACCGACAGTGGTGCACTTCCTGCATGGTCTGACCGTCGACAAACCCGAAGCGGAAATCGTCAGAGGCTACATTGAGCGATTCGTGGAGCCTTTTCTGCGCGGGCGCTCACTTGAGGAAACCTTGTCGCAGCTGTTCCGCACCCGGCAAGGTGACTTGGAACATGCGTTTTCTCTGTTTCTGACACGCCTGCGTCCGGCCCTCTACGCTTCCAAGCACTGGCGAGACCCGATCCGTGATCAAGGTTTAGAAGAGGTTCGATCCACGGTCCTCCGCATCGAAAAGCAGCTCGCTCCGGCCACGGATTCCGATGCGGTTGATATTGAAGATGCACGGGCTGATGCGAAGGCGGCCTCCCAAGCGCTGCGGACCTGGTCGCGGACGATCAGCGGCGAACATATCGATCGGCCTGAACTAGAAATTCTTCTGCAACGCATTCGTGAGCGCCCCTACGCTTGCACCCTGGTCATTGGTGAATCCGGCTCCGGGAAGTCGGCGCTTTTCGCCAAACTGGTCGGGTGCCTTCAGTCGCAGGGAGTGGTTGTTTTCGCCATCAAGGCGGACCTTCTTCCGACCCATGTGAGAACGCTGAATGATGTGTCGAAAGCACTGGGGCTGCGCGGGCACCTGCTCGGCGAGATCGAGGCCTTGGCACGAACTGCGCCCGTCGTCGTCCTGATTGATCAATTGGATGCAGTCAGTGAGGTCATGGATCGATCGTCAGAGCGGATGCGGCTTCTGCTTCAGATTGCCCACCATTTTCAAGACAAGAAGCGCGCTGAACGGGTTGAGCCACCCGTACATATCCTCGTGTCTTCGAGACCCTTTGAAGCTGACTATGACGCCCGTTTTCAGTCTCTGGGAGCTGAGGTTGTCCAGCTTGCATTGCCCAGCCAGGAGCAAGTTCACGCACTACTACAGCGCCTGCACATTTCGGTGGAGGAGATTCCCGAGGCGCTGGGCGAAACGCTGAGACGCCCTTTTGCCTTGCGCACCTTCGTCGATATTCTTCGGCGGGGCGTTCCAGGTCGCGAACTGATTGCTTCGCAGCTACTCAATACCTGGCTGACTTCCGCCGATCTCGGTGATCCGACTATACGGCGGGAGGTGCTCAAGTTCTTGGAGAAACTGGCCGCCGACATGACCGAGAGCGAATCTCTGTGGAGGCCTGCAGATGTTTATGAGATCCAGGATCCCCAGGCGGTTCAGGTCGCCGTGGCGTCTGGCATCGTCGTGAGGCAGAACTGTTTGGTGGGATTTAGCCATCAGGCGTGGCTGGATGACTTCCAGGCCAAGAACTTCTCAACCGGCCAATCGCTGGCGAACTATGCCTGGGAGCGGCAAGACGGGCTTTTTTTACGGGCTACCGTACTGCGGGCTCTGCAGCGGTTGCGGGCGTTCGATCTACATGCCTATGAACAGGCGATTGATGCGCTGCTGGGAAATGCCAAGACGCGGCGGCATCTTCGCCATCTCGTTGTGGACATGGTGGCTGGGCAACGGAAACCCTCCGCGCGTGAGCGGGGCTGGTTGCAGCATCTTGTGCGCAGCGATGTTCCGTTGGCGCGCCGAGTCCTTGCGCGAATCACCGCACATTGGACAGATTGGCGCGAGCACCTTCTCCCGCTGGTGCCTAGCCTCATGGGCAATACGGAGCTGCGTTGGAGCGTCGTCCAGCTGCTGATCGCGGAAGCGCCACTCGATGCCGATTTCGTGGTCCGATCAATTGCTGCGCATTGGGATGGACCTGAACGCGATCTCGAAACGCTTGAGGTCTTTTCCAAGTCAGGCCAATGGTCTCCCGCCATCGTCGAGCGCCTTCGGCTGATATTCGCGCGACTGCAACTCGACGGCTACACGATCGTTAGCTATGGGGAAGCGCTGGGTGATGATCGTGCCGCAGATCTCTTCAGGATTTATCTTGAGCACGTGAAGGTCAGCAACGAAGAGCGGCTACGGTTCCATGGTCTAGACAAGATCGCTCAGCGATCAACCGTAGCTTTTGCAAATGTTCTCCTGCCATGGTTTGTACGTCTGGCGAGCCGAGATGAGCCTAGATCACGGGGAATGCTGGATGCCTATCCGGCTTCCTCTAGTCTGCCCCATTGGTGGGACTATGAGCATATGAAGGACGGCATCTTCGGGATTACGAAGGCCATTTTGTTGGCTTGTGCCAAAGAGCATCCGCATGATTTCCTGCGCCTGATCAAGACATTCGCCGACGTCGAGGTGGCGGAGGTGCAGGCACTGATTGTGGAAGGTCTCGCCGCTGGTGGCATGGTGTTGGCAAACGAAGGTGTCGACTATTTGCTTGCTGATTCGCGACGCTTGCAAGTCGGCATGGCCTTCATTCCAGCTACCGACGGCGTGAGCCATCTGGTGGACGGATGGTCGACGCAGGTGCTTCTGCGTTCCATCGTTACCCAACTTAGCACGGAGCGACTTGATCGTATTCGGGCAAACATCGAATCATGGGATCCGTATCTGTATGAGGCGCGGGAAGAATCCGATGTTTCAACGAGGCGCAGTCGTCGCATTTGGGCGGAGGAGAGGCGTTTTTCCCTGCTGGCACTTTTACCTGCGCGTGTTCTGCAGCCGCGCAGATACAGGCAAGTTCAGGAGTGGCGTGCCACGCAGCCAGAACTCCGAGGCAATCGCGGCGGAAGCCTGTTATCTATCGTTAGATCGCCGATGTCCGCACAGCAGATGGGGAACGCCTCTGACGATGACGTGTTCAAGATGATCGACGAGGTCGCAGACAATACAGATCGGCGGCGTGGCCGCCGCGGGTTGCGCCGCGATGGTGGCACGGTGGAGTTGGCACGCGCGTTTGCGGCATTCGGCAAGACTCATGCTGACCGTGCCTTGTGGATCGCGGACCAACGCTTTCGACCCGGTCGGCATGAGAACGCAGCAGGCGAACTGCTTCGTGTCCTTGCCGAGGATCCGAACGTCGATGCGCAGCGTGTTCGTGCCCTTGTCTGGAAATGGCATCGCGAAGGTTTTGTTACCGAGGGGTGGCGAAAGGACGTGGCCTGGGCTTTCCAGGAACTGGCGAAACGTGATGCGGGCCTGGTTGACGACGATGTCGCGTTACTGGAGTCATGGATCGTCAATGATCCACAGCGTACAAGCGAGCGGATTGTGGGAAGGCTCGATTTCGAGCAGCGCAACCGCGCAGCGAACAGTCATCACAACGCTGAAGTGGCGCCAGTTGTGTTCCGCAGAACTCTAGGAGGTATGCGCGTCCTTCCGCAAGACAATTTCACTTTGCTTGCAGCGATAGCAGCTGGTTTGCTGGGGCGCGCGGAGCCAGACTGGGATGGGTGGTTGTCTGCCTTGGAGCGGCATGTAGATCGCTCGGAAGATCCGGCTATCTGGAGCGCCTTATTGATGTTTCGTGGCGAACCGTTGTTTCGGGCGAACCGCCCGCGTGCAACGCGACTCGTACAAGCGATCTGGGATAGATTCCCAGACGCGTTCTCGGACAAGTACGTCGCGGACTTTCTCTGGCACAACCGCGATCTGGTGGGTAGTGAGGTGCTGAAGGCTGTACGGGATTGTTGGTTAGTCAGCGACGATGCAGGGAACCGGCAAGCTGCTGGCGAGTTGCTGATGGCGACAGTGCTCCTTGACTCCGAAGACAAGATTGCATCAGTGCAGTTGGAGCAGATCCTGGTAGGGCCGCACACACCAGAACGCCTGGGCGCGATATTCACAGCGTCAGCCGCTTGGCGCGAGGCTTCGTTGCGCCCAGGGGCACACCATGTGTTGATGCGGTTTGCGCAACAGGCCGCTGGGCACGAGGCGTCAGCAATAGCCGGCGCTGTGTCTCATTGGGAGCCACAGGTGGCGGATGCATTTGCCAAGGAGCTTTTGGACGCCGTTGCGAGCAATCATGCGGTGCTGCGTGTTTGTCTCAATCGAAGCTTCACGCGCGATCTGCAGCAGTTGCTTATCAGCCCAGGTTTCGAGGAACTGGTCCTTGGGCTGGCGGAACGCTGCACGGAGCTCATGTTCGTGCAAGGCGAGTCGCGCGTGCGAATGCCATACGGCGAGAGCTTTGTATCCATCGCCATCGCACTCCAAAGATCTACGGATCCACTTCGTAGCCGAGCAATGGATCTGTACGAGCGGCTGTTGGATGGAGCAGCGTATGGCGCCGAAGAGGCAGCTACAGCTTCGCTCTCACGTGCTTAGCGCAGACCCTACGCAGGATTTGCCGACGCTAGATGGCGGCAGTCCAGCCCTTGTTGAACGTCTGCTCACCGGCCGACAAAACACGTTCGTTTGACTTTCTCGATCGGCGGCAACCGCTGCAAAGCAGTCCCTCGGTGGAATCGTCCCAGCTGCCGCTAACCGCTTTCGAGCCCAGCGTGGACCGCCCCTGGCCCTAGAGCGGCCCACGCTGTCGTTTCAAGCGCATCAACGCCGTCGGACTCTTAGCGAGATAGAGAGACTCGTCTTTCAAGTACCGAAGAAGCATCCATCGCCGAGTCGACCAAGCAGTTGCCCCTACGGCTCATGATTTGCACGCATCGCTCAGCATCGCTGCTCCTTGTTGTTCCGGCCTTGCTCCGAGCGAATACTTAGTTCCCAGGCAGTCCGGACGAGCAACCGCTTCGTGGGAGTGATTCAGTTCGCAGGGACCAGACCTCACCCGAGAAGTCGACAGGGTCATGCTCGACAGCCGATGCTCTCGCAGCTAGCTGTGCCTTTGCCCGGATCCCGTCAGCGGTGTACCAAGCACCCGGTCGCCAAAACGTAGCCGTCCTCAGATATTTGGTGTTCCGTGAAGGGTGTCCTTTGCTCTTGCCATCGATCCACATTCGGCCCTGATAGAGAGCCGCCATCAGCGCCCTCCCATTGCTCATTCGACACTGATCGAACTCTGAAATTTGCATAGCTTTCAATTGAATGGGGCTTACGTCGCGCAGCCTCCGACCGCAATGCTGACACTCGCTGAGATACGCTATCCCGCGATTTCCTGCACCACTGCCCGCCATATCGAAGGGCAAAAAAACAAAGCCGTGGCAGTGGGGACAAGCATCCTCCATCAAGCATTCGTGAACCGGACAGTGCACCCACGGTCCGAACCGCCAGTGCAGCTCGATATGTGGGACGGCTTGATTGCCTAGGCAGAGAGGGCAAAAACGCGCGCGCGCGCGACCACACTTTCCGCGTAAGAGGACTTCGCCCTTCGGGTCCAGTCGTCGTAGTTCTGAGAATATTCGTCCGGCGACAGGCAACACAGCTCCCGGATCGGCAGACCGAAGCGCGCTCAATCCAACCTCGGACATCATTCGCAAGTCCGGATCGACGCTTTTACCCGTACGCAGCGACAACCCCATAAACTCAAGCAACTCCTTCGGCCGCGCGCCCTGCGAAAGCGCTGCGCGCATGAGCCAGGAGCTTGGGAGCTCGAAGGTCTGCGCCTTGGGCAGCCCGACCAGCTCACTGAGTTGACGTGCAATGGGGTGAGACGACTCAGAGCGGCCTGACATCACCGTCGCTGAACAGATCAAGCTGCCCCTTGAACGCTGGCGCCACGCCCTTTCGGCGACGCAGCGCCGCACCAGGTCTGATTCTTCGCATCCGTCGAAGCAGCAACCTTGCCGTCTGTCGACCCGCTTCGGTAACGCCAAATTTCGATAGCCGTTCTAGACGCGGTACATCAATGACCCGAACGAGCTCAGATGACAGTCGCTCCGCGTCTGGCTCCACGCAGCGCAACCGCGCGAGGCCTCGCTCCAAACTCTCCGTGACCTGCCCCCTTTAGACGTGCCAGTGTTGAGTTAGCAAGTCCGAGGTTGTGGAGACTACTTGATCTCCGGTGATTGCCTTGCATCGCCAGCGCACTGGCGATGCAAGGCGGCGA
>JAEZWW010000057.1 GCA_023442945.1 Pseudomonadota bacterium
GGCGGCGTGCTGGGCGCGCAGGTGGTCCACCGCGCCGGCGCCGCGCCCGCGCCGGCCGCGCGCCGCGCCCGCCAGCCGGCCACGCCCTACCCCGGCAAGCCCTGGGCCACGCTGGAATCGGCGCCGCTGCCCGAGCTGGTGCGCGCCATCAACAAGGACAGCAACAACCTGATGGCGCGCAACCTGCTCTTGTCGATCGCGCCGGGCTTTTCGCCGACCACGTCGACCCTGCAACTCGCCAAGCAGCGCCTGGGCCAGTGGTTCAAGAAAGTCGGTCTGGCGCAAGGCGCGCCCACGGTCGACAACGGCTCCGGCCTAGCGCACAGCGAACAGGGCAGCGTGCTCAGCATGGTGCAGTTGCTGCAAACCGGCTGGGCCGACCCGAAGGTGCAGAAGGTGTTTTTGGCGTCCCTTCCGGTGGCGGGGGCCGACGGCACGCTGGCGGGGCGCTTCAAGGGGTCGCCCGCGCAGCGCAACGCCTTTTTGAAGACCGGCACGCTGAACGGTGTGCGTTCGCTGGCCGGTTACGTGCGGACGCAGTCGGGGCGCATGGTGGCCGTCAGCATCGTGGTCAACAGCGACAACGCCACGGCCGCCGTGCCGGTCATGGACCGCTTCATCGAATGGGTGGTGCGCAACGGCTGATGCTTTTCGCGCCCACAAAGCAAAACGGCCGCAAAAAGCGGCCGTTTCTCTGGCTAGGCGGATGTCATCCCGGCTGGCGCTGTGCGCGCCAACCTGTCCAGACCTTACTCGCCAGCAGCTTGCGTCGGAGCCACGCGGTGTTGCTGGGCGACGGTGGAGCCATCAAACACGCCCGAAGCAGGCGGGTTGGCAATCGCTTGGGCACGCACTTCAGCGCGGGTCAGGCCGGCGTTGCTTTTAGCGACCGTCTGGCCGTCAAAAGCACCCGAAGCGGGGCGCTGGGCCACAGCGTCGTTGCGCACGTTGTCGCGGGCAACGGTGGACACGGCCTTGACTTCGTCCAGGAACAGCGGACCTTCGCCGCTGGCGGGCATTTGGGCCATGGCATTGCCGGAGAACAGAGCGGACAGGGCAGCAGCGGCGGCGATAGAAGCGAACTTGGTCATGATGTCTTTCCTTTAATTGGTCTTCAAAGTGCCAACCCACTTGGCTGGCGGTTCTTGTGGCCGGGGCGTTGGGGAAGGCCTTTTTGAGGGGCCTGGCCTTGCGCTGCTGCCATGACCTGTACTGTGCGCTTCGACGCCGGTTTGAAACAGGACCTGGAAGGCAAGTCACTGTTTCGGGGCTGGAAACAATGGGCGGGTGAGGGTGCCCGGAGCGCCTGGCAGCGCCGCAGCAGAGGTTTCAAGAGAAATTGGCTTCTGGCCCTACAGCCATCTGCGCGAGCAGCTATCTTTTTTGAACCAACCAAACCACCTGATTTCGGCACGCCGGCTGCACCGAGCGCCGGTGGCATCATCGCGCCATGCCTCGCCTGACGGACTTTTTCCTCGCCCGCCCCCTCGCCCCCTGGCTGCGTCTGCGCGCGCTGGCCTTGCTGGTGGCGACCTGCGCGCTGGCAGTGCCGGCCGGGGCGCAGGACGTGGTGCAGGCGATCACCGCCCTCACCCAAAGCAGCCGTCCTTCCGCCGCCGCCTCCGAAGCGCCAGCCCAAGCCGACCCCAAACTCGTGCAGCAGGCGGCGCGGGCCACACAGAAGGACGACGAGCGCATCCTCGCGCAGGTCACGGCGCGGCTGGCGCGCAGCCCATCCTTTCGCCACATCAGCCCGTCGGTGCAGGCGGGTGTGGCGGTGCTGTCCGGCACCGTGCCCGACAACGAATCGCGCCAACTCGCGGCCAAGGTGGTGGGCGCGGTCGAAGGCGTGGTGGCGGTCGAAAACCAGCTGACGCTGGCGGCCGACTTCAACGCCCGCCTGCGCGAGACCTGGGAGATCTTCAAGGACCGCGTCACCCGCTTCGTCGCCGCCATCCCACTGATGGGGGTGGCGGTGCTGATCGTCTTCGTCGCCAACGGCTTGGGCGGCTGGCTGTCGCGCCACCTGGGCGTGGTGCGGCTGGACAGCCACAACCCTTTTCTGGGCACTGTGGTGCGCCGTGGCGTGCGCGCCGGCTTTCTGGTCGTTGGCCTGCTGCTGGCGCTGGACCTGCTGGGCGCCACCTCGCTGGTGACGGCGCTGCTGGGCTCGGCCGGCGTGGTCGGCATCGTGCTGGGCTTTGCCTTCCGCGACATGGCGGAAAACTACCTGTCCGGCATTTTGCTCAGCCTGCGCCGCCCCTTCGAACCGCGCGACCATGTGCGCATCGACGCGCACGAAGGCCGCGTGGTGTCGCTGTCCACGCGCAACACCGTGTTGATGACGCTGGACGGCAACGAGCTGCTGCTGCCCAACGCCACCGTGTTCAAGGCCGTGATCCTCAACTTCACGCACAACCCCAAGCGGCGCTTGAGTTTTCAGCTCAGCATCGGCAGCGACAAGGACCTGCAGGCCGCGCAAGACTTGGGCGTCGCCACGCTGACTGCCATGACCGGCGTACTGACCGACCCCGGCCCCAGCGCCGCGGTCGACGCGGTCAGCAGTTCGTCCGTGGCGATCAACTACTACGCCTGGGTCGACCAGCGGGAGACCGACTTCGGCAAGGCCCGCAGCGAGGCGATTCGTCTGGTCAAACTGGCGCTGGAACAAGCCGGCATGGGCATCGCCGCCACCGTCTACCAGGTGAAGATGCTGCCCCCGGCCGACGCCGAAGCACCGCCCACCGCACCCGCGCCAGCCCCTGTGCTGCCCGCCGAGGTCGCCAGCGCGCAAGCCGACGTGTCGCCCAACACCGAGCTGGACGAGCAACTGACCGAAGAGCGCGCCCGCAAGGCGGGGCAGGACATGCTCAACGCACCCGGGCGGCCGGCGAAATGAGCCGTTCAGGCACTGCCGCGCGCTGCACGGTCAAAGCCCGAAGATGGCCACGGCGCGCGTCCAGCCCGCAGACGCGGCCTTGACCTTGACCGGGAAGCAGCTGACGGTGAAACCGGTGGACGGCAGCGCCTCCAGGTTGTGCAGCTTTTCCAGGTGGCAGTAGCCGATGTCGCGCCCGGCCTTGTGGCCTTCCCAGATCAGGCCCTTGTTGCCGGTCTCGGCCACCTTCTTCTTCGTATAGACAAAGGGCGCGTCCCAGCTCCAGGCGTCGGTGCCGGTCAGGCGCACGCCGCGCTCCAGCAGATACAGCGTGGCTTCGCGGCCCATGCCGCAGCCGGCGTCGACATAGGCGTCGTCGCCGTACAGGCCGCCAGCGCGGGTGTTGACGACCACGATGTCCATCGGCTGCAGCGCGTGGCCGATGCGCGCCAGCTCGGCCTCGACGTCGGCGGCGGTGGCGACGTAGCCGTCTTCAAAGTGGCGAAAGTCCAGCTTCACGCCGGGGCGAAAGCACCAGTCCAGCGGCACTTCGTCGATCGTCAGCGCGCGCTCGGGCTGGCCGCTGGCGTGGTTCATGGTCGGGTGGAAGTGGTAGGGCGCGTCCAGGTGCGTGCCGTTGTGCGTGGTCAGCTGCACTTTTTCCAGCGCCCAGCCGGCAGCGTCCGGCAGCTCTTCGGCCTTCAGGTCAGGGAAGAAGGTCTGGATGCGCGGCACGGTTTCGTCGTGCTTGAGGTAGTCGATGTGCGGGCGCGCGATGTCGGGGTCGGAGCGCACGCCGTTTTCCAGCGGCATCGAGATGTCGACAAAGCGCAGGCGGGTCAGGTCCATGTCAGTTTTTCTCCAGGCCGATGGCGGGGATCAGCTCGGCGTTCTCGCGCGACACCTTGTCCAGCCGCTGTTTGAAAGCCGCGCCCGGCAGGTAGGCCGGCGTTTGCTGCAGCGCGTGCGCCGCCTTGGTGAATTCGTCCGAGTGCACGACTTTGTCGCACAGGCTTTGCAACTGCTCGCGCTGCGCCTGCGGCAGGCCGGCCGGGGCGTACACGCCGTTCAGCCCCGGCACCACCGGCGGGTAGCCCAGCTGCGTGAGCGAAGGCGCGCCCGGCGCGCCAGGGTGCGGCTTGTCGCTCATCACCGCCAGCACCCGCAAGCCCTTGCCGCCGATCGACGACACGGCCGGCGCGCCAAAGTCCAGCTGGCCGCCCAGCAACTGCGGCAGCATCGCGCCGTCGCCCCGGTAGGGGATCTGGTTGAAGCGCACGCCCAGCGATTTCTCGATCGCCCCAACGCCCAGCTGCGGCACCGAGCCCAGCCCGGCGTGCCCGTACGACAGCTTGCCCGGCGCGGCCTTGGCGCGCGCCACCAGGTCCTGCATGGACTGGATCGGCGAGTCGGGTTTCACGGCGATGGCGAAGACGTTTTCAAACACCTGACAGATCGGCTCGACCCGCTCGGGCTTGAAGGGCATCGTCTTGTTGACGTAAGGCGAAATCACCAGCGGCGACGCGGGCGAGAACACCAGCGTGGCGCCGTCCGGCTTTGCGTTGGTCAGCGCGGCAAAGCCCAGCATGCCGGCCGCGCCGTCCTTGTTGACCACGACCCAGTTGCCGCCGGACAGGCGGCTGGCCTCGCGCGCGAAGGCGCGGCCCATGGCGTCCACCCCACCGCCGGCAGCGTAGGGCAGGATCAGCTCCACCGGTCGGTCTTGCGCCGCGGCGGGCCAGGCGCCGCCCAGGGCCAGCGCGCACGCGGCCAGCAGCGCCGCGCGCCGCGCATGGGGTGTCTTCTTCATCGTGTTGTCTCCGGTCGGCACTTGCATGGACCACGTGCCATGTGTGCACTTTTGTGTGGGTCATGGTAGCGATGACCGGCGCGCGTGCAAAGCCGCGTTGTCGCGCGCGCGGCAGCTTGCGCTGGCGCGCGCCGCGGCCTCAATCCTCGGCGTAACGGGTCAGCGTGGTGTTGCGCGGCGGCAGCCAGCGGCGCACGGCCCAGAACACCAAGGCACACAGCGCGGCGGCGGCCAGCGCATTCCAGCCCAACACCCAACCCAGGCAATCCAGGCCGACGCAGCCGCCCGCCCAATCTTGCCAACTTATGCCCACCAAGACGGCGCCAATCAGACCCAGGCCAGCACCCAACAAGGCCAGCGTTACCAACAAGAGGACTTTCAACACGTGCATGCGCCGCTCTCGTCCATGCGCTGCCCTACCGCTCCGCCCGCCGGATGATCCACACGAGGAACGCGATCCAGGGCAAGTCCCACACCGCGACCATCATGATCATCATGGAATAGCCCCAGGTGGCGTAGGTCCCGGTCAGGGCGACGTACAGCGCGTACAGCGTCGCGCCCAGAAAGTGCACACCGGCGATCACCACCAGCGCCTTCAGCACGAGCAGCGCCGTGCGGCGCAAGGCCGGGCTGACACGCGCCGGAGGAACCCACGCGACCACCACCGCCGGCAAGGCGGCGATGAACAAGAGCGTCTGCAAACCGTTACACAGTTCTGTCACCACGTGGCGCTCTCCTTCAGGTCATGGCCAACGGGCGTCGGCACAGGCGGTACGGCGCCGGGCCATCAGCCCGGTGGGGTCGGTGACGTCGGTGGAACGGGCACCATTGGCGCCAGCCCTGCCGGCGGGCCGTCCGGGCGCGCCGCCGGCGGCGCCAGCGAATCCACCGCCGGCGACCCACAAGCCTGGCAAAAGCGCGAAAACGCGTTCTTGCGCGCGTGGCACACGCCGCACTGGTCGAACAGGCCGATGCCGCAGTGCGGGCAGAAGTCGATCAGCGGGTTCTTCAGGTCGACCGTGCGTTCGCAGCCCGGGCACACGCCCTTGCCCATGCGCGCGACGGCGGTGTCGTAGCTCAGCTCGGCGCGGCGCATCTGGTCCGGCTGCGCCTCGGCGGCGCGCTGGCGTTCCAGGTAGCGCTGCAGCGCCACGATGGCCCAGCGCCCGACCACGACCGTGAGCACGATGCCGACGATGTAGCGCACGTAACCGCCGTAACTGGGCAGGTAGGGCACCAGTTCGAAGAAGAAGGCGAACACCGCAAAGATGATGAAGCCCCACACGAACGGCCACCAGCGGCTTTGGCGGTGGCGCTTGAACAACCATCCGGCCACGCCCAAGAGCGGCAGCGTCAGCGCCAGGCGGTAGCCGAAGACGCGCAGCTCCTGCGCGCGCAGCGCCTTTTCGTAACTGGCGCGGGCGCCCTCTTCCAGCGCGCTCAGCTGGCGATGCGCCTGCTCACCGGCCTGCTGGCTGTCCAGGCGGCGCTGCTCCTGCTTTTCGACCTCGGCGCGGGCGGCGCGTTCGCGCGCCTGCAGCGCGTCCAGCGCCTGCGTGCGCGAGATCACCTCCGGGTCCTGCTCGGCGCGCGCGGTGGCGGTGCGCGTGGCCAGCCAGTTGTTGAAGCCCTGGCGCGTGGTGCTGACGTCCGATTGCGCCACTTTCAGCTTCATCCGCGCCTGCTCCAGCGCGTCCACCGCCGTGCGTTCGTCGACCTCGGCCTTGGCGATGGCGGCGCGCGCCGCCTGGCTGGCGGCCGGGTCCATGTAGTCCTCCAGCGCGCGCGCACTTTCCACGCGCGGCAGGTCGCTGACGATGTTGCTGCCCAGGCCGATCAGAAAGCCCGCGAAGATGAAGGCCACCAGCCACAGGCCGCGCTGAAACCACTTTTCCGACAGACGCAGTGCCTTGCCCATGTTGACCCCCAATCAAACGCTACATTTTGCATAGCTGCCCGCGCAGATCGTTCTAGCGCGTCAGCCCATTTTCATTCAAATCGCCGGGCCGCTGGCGCGCGGCGTGCTGGCGGCGCACAGGCGGTCCAGCCAGGCCAGCACCGAATCGGCGGTGACGGTCTCGATGCGGTCGGCAAAGCGCTGCGCGCTGGGGTGGTCGTCGAACGCGATGTTGCCCGCCGTCATGCGACCGCCCAACCGCGTCAGCGCGCCGATGCGCAGCGTCGCCGGCCGGTAGTCCTTCAGCCGCAGCCAGGCCTGCGCCTGCACGCGCTGGTGCACCTGCGGGTCGGCCGCCAGCGCCAGCGTTTCGATCGCCCACTGGTTGGACTGCTGGTAGCGCGTGCCCCAGGCGTAGCTGACCATGTTGTAGCGCCGCTCGTGCAGCGCCACCGCGCGGCGGTTGTCCTGCAGCAGCTGCCACAGCGCGTCCTGCCAGGCGCGCGGCGCGGCGCGCCAGCTGGCCTGGTAGCGCCACAAGTCGTCCAGGAAGAACTCGCCCAGCCCCTCGCGCATGACCACCGACTGGTCGCTGCCGCAGTGGTTGAGCTTGTGCACCACGCGCCACGCGCCCTGCGGCGTGCGGTAGGCCCAGCCGACGTGCGACCACTGCTGGCCGTAGCGCGTCAAATCTTGCCCGGCGCGCGCCAGCAGCACGACGCGCGTGCCGTCCTTGGCGTAGGCTTGGTCCAGCTCGGCCACGGTGCGCTGGGCCAGGCCCAGGCCGCGTTCGATGGTGGCGGCGCTGGGCCGGGCGGCGTCGCAGCGCCGGCCCGCGTGGGCGGCGCCGGCGGTCAGGGCCAGCGCGGCGGCGGTGGCGGCGATGAGCATGTTGTGTTGTGGCATGGCGCGCCCCGGTCAACCCAGGCGCTCGTCGTGCAGCAGGGCACGGCCGATCGCGTTGGGGATGAAGGCGATCGCCTCGCCCGCCGCCGACAGCACCACACCGCTGGCGATCACCGCCACGGTCACACTGGCGCCCACACCCAGCGCCGTGCTGCGCGCCACGTTGCCCACGATTTCCACGCTGACGGTGGCGGCGTCGCTGGCGCTTTCCAGCACGATGACCGTGCCACGCGCCGACACCTCGACCGCCTTCACCGTCAGCACCGCGCCGCCGACGCTCAAAGCCACCGGCACCGCCGCCGCCGTGCTGGCCGCTGCGCCGGCCACCGACGCCGTGCCGACGACCGAGGCCACCGGCAGCATCGACAGGCCGACCGAGACTTCGCTCTGCGCCGCCGCCGGCGCCGTGGCCGCCATCAGCACCGCGCTGGCGCACAGCACGGCGGCGGTGGCGCGGCGCAAGGCCTGCAGAGGGGATGGAAAAGTGTCTTTTGGCTTCATGGCTTGCTCCTGAAAACGCAGCTGATTGCGCAAATGGTTGTAGGGCTGAAGGCGCATTTGCCCTTATTCCTCGGTCACACCGGCATGGCTGCGGGCATCGCGCCGGCCGCGCCATTCGGCTTCGGCCAGGTCGGCTTCCTGGCGGTCGCGCAGCATCTTGGCCAGCGTCAGCGCGGTGGTGATCAGGTACAGCCAGCTCACCCCCAAGAAGACCTTGTACGTGCTGTTGACGTCCATGCGCAGCATCCCCCAGGCCGTCAACGCCATGGCCAGGCCAAAGCCGCCCCAGACCACCAGGCGGAACAGTGGCGTGTCCGGCACGCGGCGCGCGCTGCCGCCTTGCTGCGCGGCTTCGCCGTCGCGCACAAATTTGGACAGCACGAAGGCCGTCGACAAGCAGAACAAATAGCCCATGAACATGAACGCGCGGTCCAGGTCCTGCCCCGGCAAATAAGCCAGACCGATGGCGCACAGCGCCATAGCGATACCGAACGACACCCACACCTGCAATTGCCAGGGCTTGGAGTCACGACGAATGAGGGTTTGCATGGCGGATCGATGAACGGGGTTGAACATGGGGCGGAGTGTGGGTGGAGCGCCCCCGTTCGTACCGCCAAGAATGAAAAGCATCCGATCTTCAGCAAACAAGGCTTAAATTTCGATACTTTTCTGGCCTAGCGATCACTGTCCGACCAAAAAGAAAGCCGACCCTAAGGTCGGCTTTTGGGAGGCGTGCCGCGGTCACGGTCGCGCGCTCAGCGCTCGTCAAAATGGCTCAATCAGGGGCGTCGGCCTGACCGCTCAGAGCCGCAACGCCACACCACCCAACCCCCAGTGGTGCAGCATCTCCCGCACCGCGATCAAACGTGCGGCGCTGGCGGGGTCGACCGGGATCGCGTCTTGCGACGCCGGCCGGCCTTCGGCGCGGGCGACCAGGCGGTTGAAGAGGTGTTCGGCGGCGTCGGTGCTGAGCCAGACCGATTCGGCGTCAGGCAACTCGGCGCCGCCCGTGGCCATCGCGCGCAGCAGCGCGTCGTCGGTTTGCAGGGTGAAGGCTTCGGGCAGCTGGGCGCGCGCGGGCATGACGGCGTCTTCGACCTGCTCGATGGCTTGCTCGATCTCCAGCGGACGCGGCGGCGTGTGGCGCAGCACATCGCGCGCCAGCGCGTCGACGCTGAGCGGCACACTCAGATTTACAGCCAAATCGGCCTCTAGCCCGCCCTGAATCTGCGCAACCAGCTCCTGAAATCGGAGCGTCAGCACAACACCGTCGGCGTTCATGCCGCGCTGCGTTGCCAGTCCCAGGTGTAGGTTTCATCGCGCGCCATGCGCTGGGCGTGGTCGGCGACGACCTGTTCCAGGCGGGCGATGTCGGCGTCGGGCTGGGCTTCCACGCGGAAGCTGAGTTGGCCGTCGCCGGCGCGCATCAACAGCAACGCCGAAGGCAGTTCGACACGGCCCTGGGTGTCGTCGTAGCTGACGGCGAACTTGTGGCCCCAGTGCTTGCACAGGCGCAGGATGATGCGCGCGGGCTCGACGGTGGTGATGGTGGCGGTGGTCACGGCGGGGTTGGTGGTGGGGGTGGTTTCGGTCATGAAGAAGATCCTTTGCAGAAGGGATTGGAGCGCGCGTGGCGCCGAAGCGAGCATTGGCGCAGCCCGCGGAAGATCAGAAACAGCGCGACGACGATGGCCGGGCCGATGGCGCCCAAATACAGGCCATAGCCGAGCATGAACTTGACGAAATCGGTGACGCTGAGCAAGGCCTCGGCCCCCATGCTCCATAAGGTGACGCCAACCGCACCCAGCACGATGCCGGTCAGGCTGAGCCAGGGGTTCAGCGCGCCGCCATGGCGCCGGTAGAGCGCGACGAACAGCGCCGCCCACACGGTCTGGCTGAGCAGCACCCAGCGCATCTCCAGCACGGGGCGCGTCAGCCAACCCAAGGCCACAGCACCGGCCACAAACAGCACGCCGGCCAACAGGGACAGCAGGGTCTTTTTCATGTCGCGGCGGTGCCATGCCATCACCGGTGCGCCAAGCGCTGGCCCACGCCCATCACGCCTGCGGCGCGCTCGCCGCGTCCAACGCCGCGATGTCGTCGGGCGTCAGCGTCAGTTGCGTGGCGCGCACCAGGCTGTCGAGTTGCATGACGCTGGTGGCGCTGGCGATGGGCGCGGTGACGCCGGGGTGCGCCATCATCCAGGCCAGGGCGACTTCGCCGGGCTGGGCGCGGTGCTGGTCGGCCACCGCGTCGAGCGCGGCCAGGATGGCCAGGCCGCGCGGGTTCAGGTAGCGCTGGACCCAGGCGCTGCGGGCGCTGCCGGCCAGGTCGGCCTCGGTGCGGTACTTGCCGGTCAAAAAGCCGCTGGCCAGGCTGAAGTAGGGCACGACGGCCAGGCCTTCGGTCATGGCCAAGTCGCGCAGCGGGCCGTCGTAGCCGTCGCGGTCGACCAGGTTGTATTGCGGCTGCAGCACGCTGTAGTGCGGCAGCTGGTGCGCGGCGGCGACGTCCAGCGCGTCGCGCAGCTGCGGCGCGCTGAAGTTGCTGGCGCCGATGGCGCGCACCTGGCCAGCACGCAGCAGGCGGTCGTACGCGGCCAGCGTGTCGGCTTGCGGCACGCCGTCGTCGAACGCGTGCGAGAAGTAAACGTCGACATAGTCGGTGCCCAGGCGGCGCAGGCTGGCGTCGATAGCCCGCTCGATGTACGCGGGCGACAGGCCCTGGCCGGGCGGGGGGTTGATGGGCGCCGGCTTGCCGACCTTGGTCATGAGCTCGACCTGCGCGCGCACGCCCGGACCACGCGCGCGCAACCAGTCGCCGATGACGCTTTCGGACTCGCCGCCCTGGTGGCCCGGCGCCCAGGCCGAATACATGTCGGCCGTGTCGATGGTGGTGATGCCCGCATCCACCAGCCGGTCCAGCAGCGCGAAGCTGGTGGCGCGGTCGACCGTCCAACCCAGCACGTTGCCGCCGAACACGAGGCGCGACAGGCGCGGGGCGGCAGGGCGTTGCGGGGGAGATGCGGTCAAGGTATTTGCTCCTTATTCGATAGCTGGCTGCGCAATTGGCTCTAGGGCCAGAGGCACAAAATACCATGCAACGCAGCACACAGCGGCTGCGGGGCTATTGGGGCCGCCGCAGCGCACTGCGCGCGTCAGTCGAAGCGGAAGGCCGAGATGGTCGTGGCCAGCACCTGGTCGCTGAACACCTTGCGCCCCACGCCGTCGCCCGCGGCGCCGGCCACCACGTGCAGCGGCAGCAGGTGCTCTTCGGCGCGCGGCGGGTGCGACAGGCGCCCGGCCGGGCCGCTGGCGGTGTCCCACTGTGCCAAGCGCGCGTTGCGCTCAGCCGCAGGCAAGGCGACGGTGTCGGTCAACCAGCGGTCGAATTCGGCACTGACGGGGGTGGACCGCGGGTCGCCATAGCCGCGCATGTTGTGGTAGCTCATGCCGCTGCCGATGATCAGCACGCCTTCACCCCGCAACGGCGCCAGCGCGCGGCCGTAGTCGATGTGCGCTTGCGCATCCAGGCTGCCCAGCAGCGACACCTGCAGCACCGGCACGTCGGCGTGCGGGAAGGCGACCTTCAGCGGGATGAAGGTGCCGTGGTCGTAACCGCGCTGCGTGTCAACGGTGGCGGCGATGCCGGCGTCGGCCAGCAGCCCGCGCACGCGTTCGGCCAGCGCCGGGGCGCCGGGCGCGGGGTAGCTCAGCTCGTAGGTGTGCGGCGGAAAGCCGTAGTAGTCGAACAGCATGCCGGGGCGCGCAGCGCCCGTCAGCGTGGGCTGCGGCGCCAGCCAATGCGCGGTGATCAGCACGATGGCCTTCGGCGCCGCCGGCAGGCTGCCAGGAATGCTGCGCAGGAAGGCGGCGGTCTTCTCCCAAGCGTCGGCCGGGTTCCAGTCCATGAAGAAACACGGCCCGGCCCCGTGCGGGATGTACAGCGCCGGCATGCGGCCGGCGGCGCCGTGGGAGGGGGAATGGGTGTCGTTGCTCATGGTCAATCAGTTTGAGCTTTGACCAGCGGTTTTCAAAGCCCCAAAATCTCCATTCAGTTTCAACCCTCAGTGTGAAGTGGAGCCCACGTGGACCGTCTGACCAGCATGCGCGTGTTTGCCCTGGCCGCCCAGGCCGGCACCTTGTCGGGGGCGGCGCGCATCCTCGACTTTTCGCCCGCGATGGCGACCAAGCACGTCGACGCGCTGGAGGCGCGCCTGGGCGTCAAGCTGCTGCACCGCACCACGCGCAAGCTGACGCTGACCGAGGCGGGCGAAACCTACCTGGACGCGGTGCAGCGCATCCTGGCCGAGTTGGACGAGGCGGACGCCAGCGCCAGCTCGCAGCGCACTTTGGCCACCGGCCTGCTGCGCTTCAACACCCCGCTGGCCTTTGGCGTGCGCCACATCGCGCCGCTGATGCCGACGTTCAACCAGGCGCACCCCGCCGTCACGGTGGAGCTGGGCATGACCGACGCCGCCGTCAACCTGGTGGACGAACGCTGGGACCTGGCCGTGCGCATCGGCCCGCTGCACGACGACAGCCTGCAGGCACGCCGCCTGGGCGACTGCCAGATGGTGCTGTGCGCCGCGCCCGCCTACCTGGACGCGCACGGCGAGCCGCGCAGCGTGGCCGACCTGGCCCAGCACAACTGCCTGGGCTACACCTTGTCGGCCACCAACAGCCCCAACCTGTGGCGCTTTGGCCGCGACGGCAGCGTGCGCCAACAAATCCAGGGCAACCTGCGAGCCAACAGCGGCGACGCCCTGCGTGCCGCCGCGCTGGGCGGCCAGGGGCTGGTGTACGAACCCAGCTTCATCGTCGGCGATGACATCGCGCGCGGCGGGCTGCAGGTCCTGACGCTGGACCACCCGTCGCACGACCTGGGCGGCATCCACGCCGTGTGGCCCGCCAACCGCCATCCGCCGGCCAAGGTGCGGGCGATGGTGGACTTTCTGGTGGGCGCCATCGGCGGCGCTGACAACCCGATCTGCGTGGCCGCGCCCACCGCACCGACGGCGCCGGCCAAGCCTGCACGCAAAGCGCGTGCGGCGACGGCATGAGGGGCGCACGGGTGCGCACCGCCTTGGTTGCGTTGACTGCGCAGCCAAAGCCCATCACTTGGCGGATCTGCGGACCATGAAGGTCTCCACCGCTGTCCTGCTCGTGTCCTGCGGCCTGTTCGTGCCCGCGGCGCTGATGTGGCGCATGGCCCGCCTTGTCCACCAGGACACCCAGCGCTTTTTGAAAACGGCCCAGCCCGCCACCGGCACCGTGCTGCGCCTGGACTGGCGCGTGTCGCGCGTGGGCACCGACACGGCCACGCACGCCTACCCCGAAATCGCCTACACCCTGCCCAACGGCCAGCGCGTGCAAGCCACCACCCGCACCGGCAACCGCCAGCGCCCCGCCAAGGAAGGCGACACGGTTCAGATCCTCTACAACCCCGCCAACCCGCAGCAAATCGATTTGGCCAGCCAGGCCCCGCGCCGGTTGATGAACGCTGGCTATCGGATCCTGGCCATCGGATTCGCGTGGATGGGCGTGTTGGGGCTGGTGTTCTGGTGGGTGGTGTTTCGGTGGTGGGGAGTGCCGGTTTAGGCGCCCCCGCACTCAAGGTTGCGTGCGCGCGTCGCGCACAACCGACCTGACGCACTGGAACAGCGCGTTGCTTTTCTCAGCGCCGTGCGTCTTCTCGCACTTCTCAAGCTGCGGCAGTACCGTGGCCAAGCGCGGCATCCGCAAGGCCCCCAGCACTTCGCGAAAGCAGGCCTCGGAGCGGAAGGAGTATTGCGTGTAGGGGGACAGATTGGGAAAGTCGAAGGCGTCTTCCGCACTTTCGCGCATGGCACTCACGACACGCAAGGACAAGGCCGTCGGGCTTTGCGGGACCAGCGACAGCACTTCGGCCTTGCTGTGCCCCTTGGCACGCAATGACGCTGCCATCAAGGTGGCCTTCGCTTGGTCCAGACACAGCACTTGGCTGGCTTTGACTGACGCATCAGCGTCCGGAAGCGCCCACGGCTCCAGCGCTTGCGCCTGTGCCGCCGCGGCCGAGCCAGCAATCAGCAAAAAGCAAAGTGGCTTCATCATGATCTCTCCCTGCGTGCGTTGCCGTTGTGCGCAGCCATGGTGCCACAGTCGTGCCAGAACGCCCGCGTTCAAGCTGACCAAAAAAAACGGGGACCGTTTTCACAGTCCCCCGTCAGCTGGGCAAGTCATCACCCCTTCACACACACCACCTGCTTCAAGGTGTGCACCACGTCCACCAGGTCGCTTTGGGCGGCCATGACGGCGTCGATGTCCTTGTAGGCGGCGGGCGTTTCGTCAATCACGCCGGCATCCTTGCGGCAGGCCACGCCTTCGGTGGCGGCGCGGTGGTCGGCCAGGGTGAAGCGGCGCTTGGCTTCACCACGGCTGAACACGCGGCCGGCGCCGTGGCTGCAGCTGTCGAAGGATTCCGGGTTGCCCTTGCCACGCACGATGAAGCTGCGCGCGCCCATGCTGCCGGGGATGATGCCCAGCTGCCCAGCCTTCGCGCTGACGGCGCCCTTGCGGGTGACGAAAACGTCTTCGCCAAAGTGCGTCTCTTGCTGCACGTAGTTGTGGTGGCAGTTGACGGCTTCGATGTGGCTTTGGAAGTTCTTGCGGATCACGGTCTTGGCCGCTTCGATCACGCGCTTCATCATCAGCTCGCGGTTGGTCGCCGCGAACTTCTGCGCCCAGCCGACGGCGCGCACGTAGTCGCCGAAGTAACGCGCGCCTTCCTCAAAGTACGCCAGGTCCTGGTCGGGCAGGTTGGCGGTGTGGCGCAGCGCGTCCTTCTTGGCCAGTTCGATGAACATGGTGCCGATGGCGTTGCCCACGCCGCGCGAGCCGCTGTGGAGCATGAACCACACGGCGCCCGCTTCGTCCAGACAGACTTCGATGAAGTGGTTACCCGTGCCCAGCGTGCCCAGGTGGTTGCGGTGGTTGGTCTTGGCCAGCTTGGGGTAATCGCGGCAGATGGCGTCAAACTCATCGGCCAGCGTGGCCCAGGCGGTGTCGACCGAACCGGGCACCTTGCCCCATGCACCCGGGTCGCGGCTGCCGGGTTGGCGGCCGTGTGGCACGGCGCGCTCAATGGCGGCGCGCAGCGGCTCCAGGTTGTCGGGCAGGTCTTCGGCGCGCAGCGTGGTCTTGGCGGCCATCATGCCGCAGCCAATGTCCACGCCCACGGCCGCCGGGATGATGGCCTTGCGCGTGGCGATGACCGAACCGACGGTCGCACCAATGCCGACGTGCACGTCGGGCATGGCCGCGATGTGCTTGAAGACCACCGGCAGGCGCGCCGCGTTGGTCAGCTGGCGAATGGCGCCGTCGTCCACCGGCACGCCGCGCGTCCAGGTCTTCAGCGGCACGCCGCCGGGAATGTCATGGTAAATGTGTTCGGATTCCATGGGAACCTCCTTTTTTAAGTCCAATCTGGCCGCCGCCCTAGAGTAATCTGCGCGGGCAGCTACGTTTTTTATAGTCTCCGAGTTGCACGGCAGGCAGCACCAACTCAGGCGGCAAGCGCATCGAAGGTGTGCTCCACCAGTTCATGCGCCGTGAAGCGGCAGCCGCACTGCCACTGTGCAAAGCCAGGCACACTGTCCAGGTCCAGCTGCAGGATGCGCTGCGCCCAGACGGCGCGGTGGTCCGCGTCATCCAGCCAGGCCCACAGGCGGGCGCGGTAGTCCGGCCGGTCATCGGCGAAGGCGTTGCGGACCTCGCCACCGCCGTAGTACCAGCAGTCCCAAAAGCTCGAAGCCACTTAGTTCAACGTGCTTTCGGGCGTATCAGTCGCCAGCCAGCGCGCGAGCATCGGCGCAATGTCCACACCGCCGATGTCGCACATCAGCAGCAAGTCGAACTGCGATGACAGCAAGGTCTGGTCGGGCCGCGCCCAGGGGTAAAACGTCAGGCGCTGTGCAAACAGCTTTTCGCACAGCGTCTGGATGCTGGCCCACTCGGCGGCCGAGAACGCATCCGCCTCGCGACGGCCCAGGCGGTCAAGGTACAGCTCGACCGAGTGGTGCACCTCCTCGCCGCGCGCCACCAGTTCCAGCAGGCGCGGGATCAGGTAACGCAGCTCTTGCGTCGGCTGCACAGCGCTCTTGGCCGCGTCGTTGTAGCCGTAGAAGTGTTGCGTGGTGAGCTGGCGCAAAGGCAGGCGGCGCATCTGCAGCTCCAGCGCTGGGTCCATGCAGCAATAAGTGCAGGCGTCCAACGGCCCGTGGGGCGCATCGCAATGGCGCAAGGCCGCGTAGCAAGCTTCGATCGCGGCTTCCAGTTCAAAAACCTCGGTCATGGCGACCTCCTTGTCAGTGGTTGGGTTTGCCCGGCCGGGTGACTAGGCGATGTGCGGCGACCGTGGGCCGCACACCCGGTGGCTACACCCAACCCCGGCGTTTCGCGGCTTCGATCTGGCAGCGTTTGTTGAGGGCTTGCAGGTTGTCGGCCTGCAGGCGCTCATAGTCAGGGTGCTGGGCAAAGTAGGGGCCCAGGTAACCGTCTTCGTGCGTGAAGGCCATCGTCCACGCCAGGTTGCGCGGAAAGACCAGCACATCGTTGTACCGGTCGCGCACCGGCCGCGTCATGCTGACCAGCGCGCCGGCGTTCCGGTTGGGCAGCACCACGTACTCGGGCGCCACGTGCGCTGCGTAAGCCGCTTCCGCCGCCGCGCCCGCCAGCGCCGGGAAGCGGCCCGCGCTGAACGTGTGCCACAGGTAGCGGTGCAAACCGGCCCCGCGACCGTCACGCGCGTACACGACGCGCCAACGCTCGCGCCAGTCCGCAGCTTCAGCAGGTGTGCAGCGGTGGAGCACCTGCAGGTTGAGCAGGCCGAAGTGGTCATCTGTATCGGTGTGGCGGGGCACGGCCTCCCCTTGCGGTGCCTGATACTGCTTTCCCATGACTTGTCCTTGAATGAATCGGCCGCCAGCGCAACAACAACCTGCGCGGGCAGCTATCTCTTTTATAGCTCTGTGCACACTGTTACGCGCGCGCATATCGAATGGTGGACGCGGCGGGATTCGAACCCGCAACAACAGGGCGACCAGGGTGTTTGAATCCGCTGGTCCAGTGGACGATTGGAAACGCGCGGCAGTGGCAGACCCGTCATCGGAGCTGGGTCAGGTCGTCGCGCCACAAGGGGCCGCGAAGGGCGTCTGCCAGGTGCAGGGCAAGGCGCGGTGAGCGCTGCGTAGCGCCGCTACGTGAGCGAGCCGCAACGCGGCCATGTGCCTGGCAGACGCCCTTCCCTGCGGGTTGGGCCGCCGCGACGCCGTCTGCTTTGTCAGTCGACTTGCCCACAGATGACTCTGGGCAGCGCCGCCTTTCGCGCATCCAGCATCGCGGCGACCCAACGCGGCACCTTTGGCGCAACGCCCTGGCCCACACCTGCATCCTCAACCTTGCTCGTCCACCGACTTACCCGCCCTGACCGGTGCTACCCGGACTGCCGGCATGTTTCAACATTTTTGGCAGCGGCGCTCCTGAGTTGGTTCACCCCCTGAGGCGCCTGCGGCGCCTTCCCCCTGGAAGGGGGACAACGCTGGTGCCCGGCACAGGTCCGGGCACGGCGTTCTGGGGTACGGCCTGCTTCGCGGCCTTTCGGTGGAAGCGTGCAAGCGTTGCGCGCTCCTGCCGAAAGGCCGCGAGATAAATAGTTGGCGCGCGGACGGGCATTCACCCACCCACGCGCCGGGTGCTTGGTCAGGTCAGCTTGACCATGCCGCTCAGCACCTGGTCCAGACCTCCGACCACGGAGATCTTGTCGATGCGCTCGGCCACGCGTTCCAGCGTTTCCAGCTCCTTCATGCGCAGGGCGATGGGGTTGCCCTCCATCACCTTGGCGGTGTTGAGCAGCGCACGCGTGGCCGCCGTTTCTTCACGGCGGCGCACCACGTTGGCTTGTGCGGCCTTCTCGGCTTCGACCACCTGCGCCAGCAAGGTTTTCATCTCGCCGGGCAGCACGATGTCCTTCACACCCACGCTGTCCAGATGCAGGCCAAAGCTGGCCAGGCGCTCGGTGACGTGGGCGGTGACGACTTCGTCGATCACGCGCTTGTTCTCCAGCAACTCGTCCAGCGTGCGCGTGCCGACGGCGGCGCGCAGGCCGAATTGCAGTTCGCGGTACAGGTGTTCCGCGGGCTTGGGCAGCTGGGTGAAGGCGCGCAGCACGTCGGCGTAACGCCAGGTGGCGACCAGGTTCAGGCGCAGCGCCACCTTGTCGCGGGTCAGGATTTCCTGGCCCGTGACTTCCAGCGACTGCAAACGCAGATCCACCAGGTCCACCGACACGTTGCGGCCGAACTTCCAGAAGGCGTGGTTGCCCGCCGTCAGCAGGCGCGCCAACTGGCCGTCCAGCCACAGCAGGCCGACGCTTTGCTCCGGCACCTGCACCTGCAGCACACCGGCCAGCCCGGTCACCGCGCGTTGGCGCAGCTGCGTTTGCGTCAGGCGCTGCACCAGCTCGGGCGGCAGGTCGGCTTGCGCGGCGACGTCGACCACGTCCACGCGGATGTCGCGCAAGCCCTTCCAGTACAGACGGCGCGTGGCCGGCGGCAGGATTTCCATCAGCACGCCGTCCTCAAAGCGCAGGCCGGCCTGGGTTTCGCCCAGCTCGACGCACACGAAGTGCTCGGCCACGACGGCCGGCTCATTGGCCATCAGGTAGTCGGCCAAGGTGCCAGTCAACGCCGGCGCGTCGAGCGCGAAGCGCTCCACGCGCAGCTCGTCCAAGCCCGACCACAACAGGTGGCGGCCGGGCGCCAGCACGCGTTCGAAGTCGCCGTTGCGCAGCAGCACGGCGCGTTCGCTCTTCTTGACAGTCACACGCATGAATTTCATGTTGTTCTCCTTGTAGCGGTAGCGTGTTTCGGTGAATATGAATGAAATCGGCCGGCAGCCGTACAGCAATCTGCGCAGGCAGCTAGCTTTTTCATAGTTAAAGGGTGCCGTTACAGCCCCGTTGGCGGACCAGGGGTGTGCCGCGTGCGACCGGTGTGGCGTGCACCCAAGCCGCAGCGCGCGGGCGCCGTGTCGTCCGCTTGATGAAGACTTGGGTGCTTGCCACGCGGCAGCGTGCAGCGTGCCCCCGGCACAAAGCCGGCGGGGCTGACGGGTCGCTGGCGCGCGGTGCTTGGGGCGTTGGCGACAGACCGAAGTCCGCCGCGTGCGCCCCAAGCGCCTTGCGCTGCGCACCCGCGTTCGGCGGGTGGGTCTTTCGATCCGAATAGGCTGAACACAGTCCAGCTTGGAGAAGGAGTCGAACCTTCGACAGACGAATTACGAGTTCGTTGCTCTACCAACTGAGCTATCCAGTGGTGCCTGCTCGGGAATCGAACCCGACGCCCCGAAGGGCACCTCCATGGGCAGGCGTCATCGGCTGATGGCGGTGGTGCGGCATACGCCACGACCAACGGTGGGCACCGGGCGCAGCGCACCGGCGGGGCAGGCTTTGCGTGCCTATAGCCCCTGACCTGTGAGCGGTCCACCTTGTTCAGCAGATTCGTGATCACGCTGGCGAAGCATCGCCAGCGCGAATGCGTGGTCGCGCCCTGCCGATCAGCGATCAGTGCAGGCGCGAGTGCTTGGGCAGGCGCGCGGCCAGCCAGTCGTGCACGTCGCCGCGGATGTGGCGCCCTTCCAGCAAGAAGCTTTCAAAGCGCGTGGGCACGTACGGCAGGTACAGCAGCGGCATGCCCGCCTCTTCGGGCGTGCGGTCGGCCTTGCGGCCGTTGCACACCGCGCAGGCGGTGACCAGGTTCATCCAGCTCCAGGCGCCGCCGCGCGAATCGGGCACGATGTGCTCGCACTGCAGGTCGCGCTCGGCGCACACCTGGCCACAGTAGGCGCAGGTGTGGCGGTCGCGGCGCAGCAGCTTGTGCTTGCTGACCGTGGGCACGACGTCCAACAGGTTGACGCGCGCGGCGCCGTGCAAGGCCACGATCGGCGGCACTTCCAGCACCGACGGCGCACCCAGCGGCACGTTGAAGCCGCCACGCAGCACCGCCAGCGGCGCGCTGCCTTCGCTCCAGGCCACGGCGCCGCGCGCCACGTGCGTGGCGGCGGCTTCGAGCGTGATCCACGCCTGCGGCGTGCCCTGGATGTCGAGCTGCAGCACCTGGTTAAACCGATGGCTGTGCATGGCGGGCCTCCTTTCATGGCCTGAAGTGGTTGAACAAAAACATTGGCAAGGGCAGAAGGGTTCGAACCTTCAACCTGCGCGTTCAAAGCGCGCTGCTCTACCGATTGAGCTATGCCCCAGTGAAACGGTAATGAATGCGTTGGTGCGCGCTCGAGGTTTCGAACCTCGGACCCTCCGGTTAAGAGCCGGGTGCTCTGCCTGCTGAGCTAAGCGCGCAAAAAAATGTGGCCCCCACGCTACCCCGCTGCGCGAGGTCCGCTGCCCCCATGGGGGCCGCGTTTTGCCTTGGGGCGGCCCGGCGGCAAAACATGCTTCGCCGCCGGTGCAGTGGCGTCTAAATCTGGGGTGTCCAGCCGGGGTCGAACCGGCGACCTTCGGGGTCACGTCCCGACGCGCTGACCGGCTGCGCCATGGACACCATCAAGAAGAAAAGAACTTGGCGATGCGGTGAAGCGCGGGCTTCACCACTCGCCGCTCAAGCGGACGCGGTCGTCCAGGCGCACGCAGTCCGGGCGCGGCCGCAACAGCGCGGCGGGCAGCCAGGTGCGCGCGGTGAGCTTGAGCATTTGCTGCGCGGCCGCACCAAGGCGCGGTGGCACGGCCATGGGCGCCGGACGGGCCGCCGGCACGGCGTGAATAGACAGCTTGCGCATGCGGATCCTCCTTGCGTAATGTTGTGAAGCGTCTGAAAAGAAAAATGGAGGAGCGGGCGAGATTCGAACTCGCGGTGATAAGACGGATTTGCAATCCGTTGCTTTCGACCACTCGGCCACCGCGCCTGAAGAAGATGAGCCGCGCCTTAGGGGAGGCATGGCGATAAAACTGGTGCCCCGCGCAGGACTCGAACCTGCAAACCCCGACTTCGTAGGCCGGTGCGCTGATCCATTGCGCCAGCGGGACTGAAATCTGAAAATGAATGCAAGCAGATAGCCGAAGACGGCTTTCGACCTCATCTTTCTTCCACCCAATGAGTGCGTGAGGGCGCGTGTGTCGGGCCTAAGACCGCCGACTGAAGCTCAGACAGCTGACGCGCCGCTATGACCGGGTGCGAAAAGACGGAAGCGCAAAAACCGAACGCCGTCAAACGCCACCACGCCGTCCGCTTGAAAGCCGAGTCTGAAGACACCCTTGATCTTTGTTCGCGAAGGTGGCAGCAAAATCGTGATCGATTTCAAGCCCATGATCGTAAAAGCGCGTTGGACAATTTCGCGGTAGATCACGCGTCCGCTGCCCCAGAACCGCGGGTGCAGGACCAAGGCCAAATCGGCGTCACCGGCTTCCTGCTGAAGACCGCCCCAGCCAGCGAATTGCTGATCGACAAAGAAAGCCCAAGGCCCGTAGCCGTGCTGCGCCCATTGCGCGTCCTTCTGAGACACCCAATCCCTGGCTTTGGCCTGATCGAAGTTGGCGCTGCCAAGCGGCATTTGCCGCAGCACGTCCGGGTTGTTGTGAAGGGCGACGATGTCCGCCAAATCCACTTCTGTGAGGCGCTTGAACTCCAGCGTCATGCTCTCTATCCTAAAGCGCCTCTCGAACCTTTCGGTGATTTGAAATCCCAGACGTCGCCGGTCCTGAGGCAGCCAGATCATCACGACAGGGTAAAAAAATGGTCACGGTTGAAGGTCTCGAACCTTCGGCCTCATGCTCCCAAAGCACGCGCTCTGCCATCTGAGCTAAACCGTGAAACTGAACTGTTGAAACGAATGGCGGAGCGTGCAGGATTCGAACCTGCGGGTCGCGCAATGCGACTGCGGCTTAGCAAACCGTCGCCTTCGTCCGCTCGGCCAACGCTCCTTAAAGAAACTGGTACCCCAGGAGGGATTCGAACCCTCAAAACCCTGTTTCTGAGACAGGGACGTATGCCAGTTCCGTCACCGGGGTGGAAGAAATGTCCCCACGCTCCCCCGCTTCGCGTGGTGCGCTGCCCCCCGAGGGGGTTGCTTTTTGCCTTGGGGCGGCCCGTCGGCAAACCGTGTGCCCCCACGCTACCCCGCTGCGCGAGGTCCGCTGCCCCCAAGGGGGACGCGTTTTGCCTTGGGGCGGCCCGTCGGCAAAAACAAAAATCAATACGCCACTTCGGCTGTGCCCGCGCGCGATCACCCCGTCGGGTGCGGTGTTTCGCTGCACGTGGCGCCGCCGGCCGGGCTGCCGCGCACATCGCCGCCGCCGCGCCCACCAGCGCTTGCGGCAACGGCGTGCACGGGCACAGCCGAAGTGGGGCGAAAGCGGTGCCGCGCCAGCGGATGCTGGCCTTGCACGTGCTTTCACCTTGATCGTTGCAAGGCCCGCACCGCCAGTACGGGCGAAGCCTTGCGCTCGGTTGTTAAAGGTCGATTGCCGGGCGCCAGAGCGCACGCGGCCTGTGCGGCGCGATCGCCACACACAAGAAAAAGGGTTGATGAAAAACAGAACGGCCCGGAAACCTTGGCAGGCGTCCGGGCCGTTGCGCAGCACCTGTGTCAGGTGCGTGGCATGAAAGGCGTGCGGCTAGGCACGACCCTCCCCCGGAAGGCAATCGTTCTCTCGCGGATCAAGCTGGGCTTGCAGCTGACGCATGTCGCTGCCGCCCAACTGGGGCCGGCGTTTGGGCAGACCCCCAACCTTGACGCAAAGCCCGCACGCATAAGCCGCGTGCACCAGCGCGCCACTGCCGAAGCAGCGGGTTGCAGAAATGGTGGTGGCGGAAAACATGGTGAAACCTTGCTGAAAAAGAGATAAATCCGAAGGGAGAAAATAAGTGCTCGGTTGAGCGATGGGTTGGACTGTAAAGAGTCTTTACCTCATCGTCAAGCACTGCCACAATCTTTTTTTCGCTTGTTGTGGCGCGCCCACGCCACACCACTTCGCACCTTGTCCGACTACACCCTTGTGCGCCGCCAGAACGTGCTGGCGCTGTTCCAAGGCTATGCCGAGCGCGCGCTGTCGCAGGGCGTGCCGCCCAAAGGCCTGGAGCAGGACTTCGCCGCGCGCCTGCAAATCTCGCCCAGCATGTGGAGCCAGATCAAGTCCGCGCGCCCCATCGGCAACAAGCTGGCGCGCCAGATCGAAGTGCTGTGCGAACAAGCCAACGGCTGGCTGGACGAAGTGCACGACGACGCACCGCCTTCGGCCGAAGAGAAGGCCTTCTTGGCATTGGCCCTGAATGCGTGGCGGGCGAGTTCGGCGGCGCAGCGGCGGGCGTTGAAGAAGCAGTTGAGCGACGCCTCAGCGGATCGCAATTAGGCGTCAATGCAACGCTTTGCTTTACATCTGCTCGCCACCCGATGAGCTTATGACGGCTTCGTCGACCGCGTCGATCAGTTGCTCGACTTCCGCCATTGCGGCACGAGCGAGTTCGAACTGATGCGCGCATCCCCTGTACGCGTGGCTCAAGTCCAAGGGGTCAGTTCCGCCCAGCGTGTAGATAACGCGCGACTTGCCTTCTACAGGCAAGCCAACCAATCTTTTATGAATCCTGGTTAGCCCAACGTCGAAGCGCGGCGCTATCGAGTGGCTGGCGCTGTTTCTCCAGTCCAAGGTCTGCTCCCGATACGCGTCGGAATCAATACGCTGGATGACTCGCATCACGCCTCCAACAGAATCCCATCCGGGCAATAGCCCCTCCAACTGCGACTCAGCCGTTTTACGAGAAAGGTAGTACTTGTTCCCTTGGGCGATCAGCGCCAACGAATCGGCACTCCATCTATTGCTCAGTAGGCGCTGCCGCTGCTCCATCGGCAAGTCGTCCAAACGCTTTTTGATGCGTGCTGCCTTTGGGCCATCCTCAGCGGGCAACCAGTCTTGATAGGTGGCCTCGACAACCAGTTTTCCAAAATGAAGCAGGGCTGTTGTGAACTCAACGACCAGGTCGCGAAAGGATGCTGGTTGATGCATGCAAAAAAACAAGACCGGATGAACAAGATCGTGCAGAACATCGTCGCGCTCATCGGCGCCCAACGTTTCCAGGACTCTGTTCCAGCAATACCAGCTGTGGAGTTGCGTTCTCCATTGATTCAGTTGATTTATGACGTCGCGAAGATCGGACTCTACTGTTCGTCCAGCGTCGTCAAAACCCCATCCGGCGATCGTCTGACATGCATCGAACCGGTAGTAGCCCGTCGAGAAGACCGGGTTGGATTGGTCTACATCGCCTTCAATTTCAAGGCGCATCTGAAGGGAACGGACTAACAGGCCGTGATGCCTTGCGATGTCCTCAGCAGGGTTGCGGTCAGTCCCGGACATGTTTTCTTAGCTTGCGTCAGCGGACCGATTCATGAAGCAAACAACGCTGCCACCCGTCCCTCCAACAGCTCCGGCGTCACCTGCGGCGACGGCACCGGCTCGCCCACGTTCAGGCCCACGCGGTTGAACAGGCCGCGGCGGAAGGGGCGGGTCATGGCGCCGTCTTTTTCGATGCGGCTGAAGTACGAACCCCACAGATTGGTCAGCGCCATGGGCACCACGGGCACGTCCAGGCCGTCGGCCTTGGCTTGTTCCAGGATCTTCATCACGCCGCCCTTGAAGGGCTGCAACTGGCCATCGCGGGTGATGCCGCCTTCGGGGAAGATGCCCAGCAAATCACCTTCGCGCAGCACCTTGGCCGCTTCGTCAAACGCGTGCTGGTAGACGGCGGGGTCGTCCTTCTGCGGTGCCACCGGGATGCACTTGGCCAGCCGGAAGATCCAGCCCAGCACCGGCACCTGGAAGATGCGCGAATCCATGATGAAGCGGATGGGCCGCGGGCTGGCCGCCATCAGCAGCACGGCGTCGACAAAGCTGACGTGGTTGGCCACCAGGATGGCGGCGCCTTCGCTGGGGATGTGCTGTTCGCCCCACACCTTGAAGCGGTAGACAATGCGCGTCATCACCCAGGCGATGAAGCGCAGCAGGTATTCGGGCACCAGCAGGAAGATGTAGCCCGCGACCACCGCGTTGGCCAGCCCCACGATCAGGAAGATCTGCGGAATGCTGAAACCGCTTTTCAGCAACGCGCCGGCGATCACACTGCTGGCGATCATGAACAGCGCGTTCAGAATGTTATTGGCCGCGATGATGCGGGCGCGGTGCGTGGGCGCGCTGCGCAGCTGGATCAGCGCGTACATGGGCACGCTGTACAGGCCTGCAAACAGGCTGAGCAGCAGCAGGTCGAACATCACGCGCCAATGGGCGTGCAGGGCGACAAAGCTGGACAAGGTGTAGCCCGCGTGCACGGGCAGCGCCCGCGAGGCGAAGTACAAATCCACCGAAAACACGGTCATGCCGATGGCACCCAGCGGCACCAGGCCGATCTCGACCTGGCGGTGCGACAGCTTCTCGCACAGCAGCGAGCCCACGCCAATGCCCACCGAAAACACCACCAGCAGCAGCGACGCGACCTGCTCGTTGCCGTGCAGCACTTCCTTGGCAAAGGCGGGGAAGTTGCTGAGGAACACGGCGCCAAAGAACCACATCCACGAGATGCCCAGCAGCGAGCGGAAGACGACGACGTTGCCGTGCGCCAGCTTCAGGTTGTGCCAGGTTTCGGTGACGGGGTTCCAGTTGATCTTCAGGCCCGGGTCGGTCGCCGGTGCGTTGGGGATGAACTGCGCCACCACGCGGCCCACAATCGCCAGCGCTACACAAGCGATAGCTACCCACGCATGTCCCACCTGGGGCACAGCCACCAAAAGGCCACCCATCACGTTGCCCAGCAGGATCGCAACGAAAGTGCCCATCTCGACCATGCCGTTGCCGCCCGTCAGCTCGCGCTCGCTCAGCACCTGCGGCAGGTAGGCGAACTTGACAGGACCAAACAGCGTGGAATGCAGACCCATCAGGAACACGCAACCCAGCAGCACCGGCACGTTGGCCGCCATGAAGCCCCAGGCCGCCAGCGCCATGATGGCGATCTCCAGGTTCTTGACGAAGCGGATCATCCGCGTCTTCTCGAACTTGTCGGTCAGTTGCCCGCTGGTCGCGGAAAACAGCAAAAACGGCAGGATGAACAGCGCGCCGATCACCAGGCCCGCCATCGCCGGCTCCAGCCAACTGACGCTCAGTTGGTACGTCACCATCACCGTGAAGGCGAACTTGAACAGGTTGTCGTTGGCCGCCCCCGAAAACTGCGTCCAGAAGAATGGCGCAAAACGGCGCTGGCGCAACAGGGCGAACTGGTTGGGTTCGCCGTGCGCGGCGACAGGTTGGTGCGCGGGGCGGGCGAAGTTGGTCGAAGTCATTCGGGCAGATCCTTCAAAGGACACGTTGCGACGACGTGCCGTTGGGCGTGCATTGTGCGGTGTCGCCGTGTCTGGCCGACGCCGCCCGCTTGCGCGCCAGGGCCTGCACCACCGGCCAGACCGCCAAGGCGGCGACGACGTGCTTCAGGCTGTGGCCCGACACCGCGCCGCCGCTCCATGCAAACACCGGCGCGTCGGCCAGCTCCAGCCCCTTGGCCGCCGCGTACGCCAGCACCACCGCCAGCAGTGAAAAGCCCAGCGCCTGTGGGCGCGGCCGCTGCGTGGCCAGCGCCAGCAGCAGCACCAGGCCGCTGGTCTGCAGTACCGTCCACGGCGTCATGTTGCCGGTCAGCGCGTCCAGCAAGGCCGAATACGGCGCCGCCACCGCGACCACCAGCGCCAGCAGCACGCCCACGCGGGCGCTGACCCGGTCGGCCACCGCCAGACCCACCAGCGCGGCAAACGGCAGCGCCATGCCCAACCGGTCCAGCGCCAGCCCCGCGTTGTCCGGCGCCAGGTGGTACAGGCTGGAGCCCACGGCGGTTCCCAGCAGCCCAACGAACAGCAGCACCGCCAGCACGCGCTGCACCATCGGCAAGGCGCCGCGCGGCACCCGGCACGCCACCCAAAAGCCCCACGCCGCCACGCCGGCAAAGGCCAGGTTGCTCAGCACGTCCAGCGCGTGCGGCACGCCCGCCAACACGCGCTGGTCGGCAAACTGGTGGTAGTCGGCCGGTAGCGCCATCGGCGGTAACCACAAAGCCAGGGCGACAAGCAAGGGCACGGCGGCCAGCAGGAGGCATTCGGCGACGGCCGCGCTGGCAGTGGTGGGCGCCCGTTCGGCGGCGGCAAGAGGGAAATCGGCAGGGGTCGGCATGGTGAAGGGGGCCGCGGCGCGGCAATGGATAGGACCTGCGGGACTGTGCGGCCAACGGGAGCGACAGGGCGCATTAAACAGCCCTGGCAACTCAATGCGAGGCCTTCCGTATCCCGTGGCGATACCGTCTTCTCAACCTGCGTTGGGCTGTGCCACACCCTTCTGCCACATGACGCCAGGTTTCCCCGCAGGCAGTCAATGCGCCATATGCTCCTAATTAGGTAGCTGGCTGCGCAGTACTCACTAGCGCCGGCGGCACATCCACCCAAAGAGCCCCACCCCCTGGTAAGACTACCGATGGGAACCATCCCAGCTTACGCCGCGGCGGCAAGGCCCCTATTCTCGGTCGCATCTTTGCCGACTCACGAGGTCTCGTCATGCAAACCACCCCTGCCGGCGGTTCCGGCGGGCGCGTTCAGCCCCCTGCACTTCCCCCGTCCAACGCCGCGTCCGCCTCCGGTGGACGCGAACTGCGCGCGGGCGATCGCATCACCATTCCGTCGGCCACGCCGGGTTACGAAGCCACCCACACGGCCGCGCCCGGCGACACCTGGGCCAGCGTGGGCCAGCGCTGGCAGGTCAGCGAAAAGGATCTGCGACAAGCCAACGCGCCGGCGCAGCGCCGTGACGGCCAAAGCGGAGGAGACGCCGGACAGACTGCACCGCAAGAGTCGGAAGAAGGCATTGGCTCGTTCATGGAAGGCGCGGTCGCCGGCGACTTCAGCGACAACCAAAGTTGGTCCGCCACGGCGGGGCAGGTCGCTGTAGGGTTCATTCCCATCGTCGGCCAGATCGCCGACGCGCGCGACACCATCGCCTCGGTCAAGAAGGTGTGGAACGGCGAAGAAGGCGGTTGGCTCAGCCTAGGCGCCTCCATCGTCGGCTGGGTACCCGGCATCGGCGATGCCGCCAAGGCGGCCATCCGCGGCACCGGGAAAGTCGCCGACGCCGGCGCGGCGGTGGGCAAACAGGCGCTGCGCCAGGGCGAGCAGTTGGCCCCCGCGGTTGCCAAGCAAGCCGACGAAGCCGCCCACAGCGCCAAGGCAGCCGACCAGGCGGGAGACGGTGCCAAAGCCGCGGACAACCGCGGAGCCAAACGCCTGCCCGGCGAAACGCCGGTGGACGCGGCCTCGCGACTCGACCGCGACATCGCGCACGCGCGCGCCAACGGCGCCAGTCCCGACGACGTCAAGGCGTGGGAAGCCAACCGCGCGCGCGCACTTGGCGAAGTCCGTCGGGAAGCCGACAAACTCGATGGCGCCGTCCCCGGCCGCTTGCTGCCCAACCACACCTACGAACTGAACGGCTACAAATACAGCACCGACGCGAAAGGTCGCATCGCCACGGTAGAGGGCGAGCTGAAGCTGGACGCCGCCCCGCGCAGCCAAGGCGCGCAGTCCCGCGTCGGCAAGGATGACGGCCGCTTGGACATCGACCAAGGCGGGCACCTGATCGGCGCGCAGTTCGGCGGCTACCGGGGGGTGGAGAATCTGACCCCGATGAACAAGTCGGTCAACGACTACCATAAGGGTGCCTGGGGCCAGATGGAGAAAGGTTGGGCCAAGGCGCTGGGCGAAGGAAAGTCTGTAAACGTCAAAATTGAAATCAAGTACGCAGACGACCTATCGCGAGCCTCTCAGTTCAAGGTCACCGAGCTCGTCGATGGCAAGCTGAGAACCCGATTTATCGACAATCCGACGACCTAGCATGAACGATAGTATTCAGTCTCTCTACAAAACCATCGCCGCGGGATGCGCTGCGTCCCGCCCCGAGCAATGGACAGAATGCGTGCTGGATTTCAAGAAAATTGAACGCTACGCGTTGGCAGAGTTGTACTTCACCAACCCGCCGGGCAAGCCGACGTATGCCGAAATAGACGACAGCGTTTATGAGGCATTGGTTGAACTCCGCGCCGAAATGGCTCCTATCAACGGCGGCGAAGCCTGGTACACCGCCGTGTTCCGAATGACGCCCGACGGCAAATACAAATTCGACTTCGACTACGACCATCTGCCGGCGTTTGATCTGATGCCCGAAGCCGACAAATGGCAGGACGAATTCAAGCGCTACCCGCGACCCGAACTGCAAGCGCAGATCCAGGACTGGCTCGACGGGCCGTACAGGGATGACAAAGCCGAAGAGCTGGTGCAGCGTCTGGCCGATCTGCAGCGCACTTCATGAGCCAAACGTCCAATCGAGATAAACGGAAATTCGCCTAGTGAGCCCGGCCGTTGAAGCGCTCTATAAGTCTGTTGCCGGGGGCTGCGCGGAATCCCGACCGGAACATTGGACCGAGTGCGTTCTCGAATACAAGGAAATCGAGCGCTATTCCACGATTGAACTCTGCTTCAAGAACCCTCCGCACGAAGCCGTCTACCCTGCAGCCAACGATACCGCGCTGGATGCGTGTATTGAATTGCGGACAGAGATGGCAAAACTCAACGGCGGCGAAGCTTGGTACACCGCCGTGTTCCGCATGACGCCAGACGGCAAGTACAAGTTCGATTTCGACTACGACCACCTGCCCGTGTTTAAGTTCATGCCGCAAGGCGATAAATGGACTGACGAGTTCAAGCGGTATCCGCGACCTGAATTGCAGGCACAGATCCAGGACTGGTTGGACGGACCGGAGACAGATGAAAAGTCAGACGAGTTGATTCAGCGCTTGAAAGATTTGCAGCGCACCGTTTGATCTAAAAGCTTTGTCGCAATAGGCACGCATTTGGCGATCCATGACCCCAGCCGTCGAAGCCCTCTACAAAACCATCGCCACGGGATGTGCGGCGTCCCGCCCCGAGCAATGGACGGAATGACTTCAGAAAAATCGAACGCTTTGCCGTTGCAGAGTTGTATTTCACGAACCCACCGGGCGAGCCGAGATATGCGGAAATCGAAGACAGCGTGCTGGACGCCATGGTCGAACTCCGTGCCGAAATGGCCCCACTCAATGGCGGCCAGGCCTGGTACACCGCCCTGTTCCGCATGACGCCCGACGGCAAGTACAAGTTTGATTTCGACCACGACCACCTGCCCGTGTTTGACTTCATGCCACAGGCCGACAAGTGGGTTGATGAATTCGAGCGCTATCCGCGACCCGAGTTGCAAGCGCTGATCCAAGACTGGTTGGACGGCCCAGACACGGACGAGAAATCTGATGAGCTGGTGAAGCGCCTGGCCGACCTGCAGCGCACGGCCTGACGCGGGCGCCGGGGCTGTCACGCACACCAGGAAAAAGCACACCGTGACCACGCCCAACGACGCGCCAGACAGCGACGGCGCCATCTCTTTCATTGACTACCGCATCGTCGAAGCGCCGCCGCCACCACCGGCGGTGAAGCGGCTTTATCTGGACATTGCGCGCGGTTGCGAAGGCAGCCACCCCGCGCAATGGACCGAGTGCCTGCTGTTCTTCAAGCGCATCGAACGGATCGCATACGCCGAACGCTGCTACCTCAACGCCCCTGAGCCGCCGACGTGGATGGAAGCGCCCAGCCGCGTGGTGGGCGCGCTGACAGCGTTGCGCGATGTGATGGCTGGGCTGAACGGCGGCCGGCCCTGGTACTCCGTCGTCGTGACCCTCAACCCGCAGCACGAGCTCCGCTTCGAATTCGACCACGACCATCTGCCGGATTTCGACGTGGTGCCGGAGCCCCATCTCTGGCACCTTGAATTCACCCGATACCCACGCCCGGATTTGCAGGTGCATGTGCAGGACTGGATGGACGGCAGCGTCCCGCCCGAACGCGCGGCGGAGGTGACGCAGCGCCTGGCCGATTTGCGCGCGGCGGATGCGGACTGATTGCCGGCGCGGGTGAACGCCGCGCCGCCAGCGCACCTCGGCGCCATGCAGCCGGCACTGCCTGCGCACGGGCACGCGGTGGCGCTGCGGGCCAAGGTGCTTTAATCCCTCCACATGAGCACCACCGCCGACTTGATCACGGTCCTGAAGAAGGAGCTGAAGGCTGCCCACATGACCTACGCCGATCTGGCGCAGGCTTTGGACATGGCCGAATCCAGCGTGAAGCGCATGCTGGCCAAGGGCGACATGCCGCTGTCGCGCATCGACGCGATCTGCCGCGCGCTGAAGCTGGACTTTGCCGAGCTGGCGCAGCGCGTGGCCGACACGCAGCCGCTGCTGACCGAGCTGACCGCCGAGCAGGAGCGCGCGGTGGTGGCCGACGAGAAGCTGCTGCTGGTGGCGATCAACGTGCTGAGCCAGTGGACGCTGGAGCAGATGACCACGTCGTACCGCCTGACCGAGGCCGAGGTGGTGAAGTACCTGGCACAGCTGGACCGCGTGGGCATCATCGAGCTGAAGCCGCTGAACCGCTACCGCCTGAAGGTGGCCAAGACCTTCCGCTGGCGCCCGCACGGGCCGGTGATGCAGTACTTCCGCGAGCACATCGTGCTGGACTATTTTGGTGGCGGCTTTGACGGGCCGGCCGAAGGCCTGGTGCTGGTGCACGGCAACGTCAGCCGCGCGCTGGCGCCCAGCTTCATGGAGCGGCTGCAGCGCGTGGCGCAGGACTTCGCGCAGCAGCACCAGATGGACCAGAAGCTCAAACCCAGCGAGCGCGAGGGCTACACGCTGGTGATGGCGATGCGGGGCTGGGAGCCGGAAGCGTTCTTGCGCCTGCGCCGCTAGACTCTTGTTTTGATAGCTGGCTGCGCTGATTCCCGTGGGGCCAGCGGTCGATTGGATGCATAAACCACGACCGCCAGCGCCACCCGGCGCGGCGCCCCGCGCACTGGTGCTGGGCCTGTCCGTGGCGCAGCTGATCAGCTGGGGCAGCGGGTTCTACAGCTTCGTGTTGTTCGCCGCGCCGGTGGAGCGGGCGCTGGGCCTCACGCGCGCGCAGTCGTCGCTGGCGTTCAGCCTGGCGCTGCTGGCCGAGGGCGCGGGCGCCTTCGCGGTCGGCCGCTGGATCGACGCGGGGCACGAACGCGCGGTGATGACCGGCGGCTCGCTGCTGATGGCCGCGGGCCTGGCGCTGCAGGCCGCGGTGTCGTCGCCGCTGGCGTTTTACGCGGTGTGGACCTTGCTGGGCTTGGGCCTCGCGGCCACGCTGTACACGCCTGCCTTCGCCGTGGTCACGCGGCGCGACCCGCTGGGCTTTCGCCGCGCCATCATCACGCTGACCTTTCTGGGCGGGCTGGCCAGCACGGTCTTCATTCCGCTGACCGATGCGCTGATCCGCCACCTGGGCTGGCGCCACGCGTCGCTGTCGCTGGCGGCGCTGCAGTTGGCGGTGTGCGTGCCGCTGCACGCCTGGCTGTTGCGCGGCGCACCTCGGCCAACGCGCGCCCTTGGCCACGCCGAGGCACCACAAGCCAGCGCACCGGCCGCAGCCGCCCACGCACCGGCGCGCAGCCTGGCCGAGCTGCTGCGCGGCCCGGTCTACCTGCGGCTGGCGCTGTTCACGGTGCTGCTGATGGCGGTGACAGCGGCCCTGCCCGCGCACCTGGTCAACCTGTTGCGCGAATCGGGTCTGCCGCCGGCCTGGGCGGTGGCGGTGCCGGCCAGCATTGGCGTGGCGCAGGTGCTGGGGCGCTGGCTGCTGTACGTGGGTGAACGGCGGCTGGACCTGCACACCGTCAACCGCTGGGCGCCGTTGCTGGTGCCGCTGGGCCTGGTCGTGCTGCTGGTCGGCCGCGGCCACACCAGTGCCGCGTTGGCCTTCGTGGTCTTGTTCGGCCTGGGCAACGGGCTACTGACCATCGTCAAAGGCACGGTGATGGCGCAGTACGTCAGCGCCGCCCACGTGGGTGCGCTCAACGGCGCGCTGGGCCTGCCACTGGCGCTGGCGCGCGCGGCGGTGCCGCTGGCCGTGGGCCTGCTGTGGTCGCCCGCGTGGGGCTACACCTGGGGGCTGGCGCTGCTGCTGGGCTTGAGCCTGGTCGGCGTGGCCGCGCTGTGGCAAGCGCAGCGGCTGGCGCGCGCACCGTGAGCTGCCGGCGCGGCTGATGCCACCCGCTCTCGCTTCTCTTTTGCTAGCTGGCCGCGCAATCTGCACTAGGGCCAGAGGGCGATTTGGCTTGAAATTCAACTCCCGCAGGTGACAGCCCCGCGCCGCGCGCGCCGCTAGCATGGGGGCATGAACACTCCCGCCCCCGACGAAGGCCGCATCGACACCGAGGTGCGCGGCCACCTGCTGCTGATCACCATCAACCGGCCGGCCAAGCGCAACGGCTTCACGCCCGCCATGTACCGCCAGCTGGCCGCCGCGTACACGCGCCTGGACGACGAGCCCGCGCTGCGCGTGGGCGTGCTGATGGCGGCGGGCGATCACTTCACCGCTGGGCTGGACTTGCCCACGTTTGCGCCGCTGATGCAGCGCGGCGAACAGGCCGCACCCGCCGGCGGCGTGGAGCCGACCGAACCCGGCATGGCCGGTTACCGACGCCGCCAAAAGCCGGTGGTCGTCGCCGTCAAAGGCATCACCTACACGCTGGGGATCGAGCTGATGCTGGCCGCCGACGTGGTGGTGGCGGCCGACAACTGCCGCTTTTCGCAGCTGGAGGTCAAGCGCGGCATCATGGCCACGGGCGGCGCCACGCTGCGCATGGCCGAACGCGCCGGCGCGGGCAACGCGCTGCTGCATCTGCTGACCGGCGACGAATTCAACGCGGCCGAGGCGCTGCGTTTGAATTTCGTGCAAAAAGTCGTCTCGCCGGCACAGGTAGAGCGCGAGGCGCTACAGATTGCAGAGCAGATCGCGCAGCAAGCGCCGCTGGCCGTGGTGGCCACGCGGCTGAACGTGCTGAAGGCGATTGAGCAAGGTCCGCTGGCGGCGATGGAAGAATTTGAAGCGACCCAGCAGCGCTTGTCGCGCAGCGAAGACGCGGCCGAAGGCGTGCGCTCCTTCGTCGAGCGGCGGCCAGCGCGCTTTACCGGACGCTGAGTGCTCCGCACCAGCGTGGCGGCGGCCTCAGCCGATCACACCGCCTTTTCCATGTGCACCAGCGACACCACGGGCGACACGACTTCGGTGCCGACGATGCGGTAGCCGTGGCGCTGGTACAGGCGGATGTTGCCTTCGCTGCGCGCGCCGGTGAACAGGGTGAAGCGGTGCACGCCCGTGGCCTGCGCTTCAATCGCCTGCAGCAACGCCGCGCCCAGACCCTGGCCCTGGTTTTGCGGGTGCACGATCAGCCGCGCGATGGCGCATTCACCGTCCTGCACCCGCGCCCGGACCGAGCCGACGATGCGGCCGTCGGCGTCGACCGCCTTCAACACCGTGTGCGTGTCCCAGTCGGCCAGCGACGCGGCCAACGTCTCCGTCAGCGGCGGGATGGACCAATCGTTGTACAGCCGCGCTTCGGACTGAAAGGCCAGGTGCTGCAACGCCAGGATGGCGGCGGCGTCTTCGCGCGGGGCGGGCTGGATGTGGGGCATGGCGCGTCAGCTGGCAGCGGCGTCAGTCTGGCTCGACCGGCGACAGGTACTGCGCGTCGCTGACCTGCTCCAGCCAATCCACGGCTACGCCGTCCTGCGCTTCCTGAATGGCGATGTGGCTCATGGCGGTGGTGTCGGTGGCGCCGTGCCAGTGCTTCTGGCCGCAGTCGCAGTGCACTACGTCGCCGGCCTGGATCGCCTTCTTGGGGCCGCCCCAGCATTGCGTCCAACCGCTGCCGGCGGTGACGAGCAGGTGCTGGCCCAGCGGATGCGTGTGCCAGGCGGTGCGGGCGCCGGGCTCGAAGGTGACCAGCGCGGCCGACGTACGACCCGGCGCGGTAGCGCCAAACAGCGGGTCCATGCGCACGGCGCCTGTGAAGCGGTCGGCTGGCCCTTTGGCGGAAGGGCGCGAACCGACGCGGTAGATCTGCATGGGCATGGGTGGGCTCCGTCTCAAGGTCCGGCAGGCGTGGGCGTGGCGATCTCGTCGTAACCGCGGCCCAGAAACTGCAGCAGGCAAAACCCGTGGCCGAACGGATCGGCCAGCAGCGCGATGCGGCCCCAGTCGTGGCTGCGCGCGGCCTGCTCCAACACCGCGCCGGCCGCCACGGCGCGCGCAACAGCGGCGTCGACGTCGGGCACGACCAGGTCCAAGTGCACCGGGGTCCAGTGGCGGGCGTAGTCGCGCGGCCTCGGCACGGTGGCTGACGCAGACGTGCCGGCGGCCTTGCGCAACAGGTAGATAGGCGCACCGGCGCCCAGCAATTCAAGACCGTCGTCACCGAAGCGGCGGCCCGTCGTCAGCCCCAGGGCGGTGGTGTAGAAGGCCTCGGCGCGCGCCAGATCATCAACGTCGATGTTGACGAGCAGCTGCACGCCGTCAATCCTCTGGCGCGTCACCGCCCGCGGCCGCCGGTGCAACGAACACGGTCAGCACGCCGGTGTAGCCGTACAGGTGGTGGCGCGCGATCTCGCCACCGGCGAAGAAGCCAACCAAGGGCACATCGCCCAGCGCATGGCGCACGATCTGCAGTTCGGCCCCCGGCGCGCCAAAGTGCGCCCCGCCTCGGCCCGCGCAGCTGATGTAGACCGCGCCGGCGATGCGCCGCGCCGGGTGCGGTGACGACAGCGCGTGCGGCGCGGCCAGGGCAGCGGCGGTGAGCTCGGGCACCTCTTCGGGCTCCAGCTCTTCACGGATCTCGGCGCAGATGCGCGTCAGGTCGGCGCGGGCCGCCTGCACGTTGCGCTGGCAGAAGGCGAGGCGCTGGCCAACGCGCGGGCGTTCGGCAATGGCGACGCCGCGGCGGCCCGGGTCCACCCCGATGATGTGGCGCACCACCACGTCGGGCCCGAAGTGGCCGGTGCGGCCCACACCCTCTTCGCCCGGGCTGGACAGGCCGACCAGGGTCTGGCGCACCACCTCCAGCGCTTCGCGTGGGGCGTCCAGGCTGATGCGCAGGTCGGCCAGCATGACATCCAGCGCGGGCTGCCCGTCCAGCGCCAGCAGCACGTTGCCGTCGGCGCCGGTGACTTCGTGCTCCGGCGCGACCGGCTGGCAGCCCTGTGTGACGCGCGACACCAGCACCACGCCCTGCCCAAACGCCACGCCCGACAAGCCGCCAGAGATCACGCCACCAACACCACCCTGCCCCGGCACATGGCCCTGGCTGCCCACGGCGAACTGCAGCACGCGGCTGCGGCTGGACGACAGGCCGCCAAACAGGTAGCCGGTGTCGGTGCGCTGCGCCAGCTCGGCCACCAGGTCGGGGACGTCGGGCGTTTGCGCATCGGCGTGCACCAGCGCGGTGTGGGGCCGAAAGCCCGCGCCCGCCCCAGCGCCCAGGGGCATTACGCCAGAAAACACGCGGATCTGGTCCGCGGGCAAGGCGCACAGCATCACCGCCAGCGCGGGTTCGTCGATGTACTCGGCGTTGCTGGCGCACACGCCGATGCCCACCGTGCCGGCCCAGTCGGTGACTTCAGGCAGTTCGGCGCTCAGCAGATCGAGGATGTCCTGGGCCGCGCCAGCGTAGTGGTCGGTGATGTAGAGCAGGCCGAGCGAAGGCGCGTCGGCGTAGTCGGCGCTGGCCATTTGCGCGCGCAGCTGCGCGAGCACCAGGCCACAGGCCATCTGCCACTGCGGGTGCGTGGCGTGGCCATAGGGAAACAGCGTCATGCGGTGGGTGGGCGGTAGAGCCCGGAAGGAATGGAACGACTCAGCGAGGCTTGGCCGGGGGCGGCAGTGGCCAACCGGCGTTGCGCGTGGGCGCGGCGGCGGGCTCGCGCGCCGCCGCCTTCTTGGCCGGTGTGGCCGCCTTTTTGCGCGGGGCAGCGGTCTTGGCCGCGCCGCGCTTGGCGGCGGGCTTCTTCTTGGCAGCGGCCTTGCGCGCAGGCTTGGCGGGCTTGGCACCCGTGGCCGCGGCGGCGGGTGCGCTGGCCTTGGCCGGTGCGGCTTCGCGCAAGGCGTTGGCGGCGATCTGCTGGAACTGCTGCGTCAGCGCGCCCCACCACTGCATGCCGTCAGCCAGACTTTTGGCGGCGGCGTTGGTCGTGTCCGAGCTGGCCTCGGCATCCGGCGAAGCGGTCGCCGCCTTGGGTTTGCGCGGGCGTGCGGGTGGTGGCTCCGCTGACGCCGCAGGCTCAGGCGCTGCCACCGGCGGCTCCGGCAGGGGCGCGGGTGCAGCCTCCGGGGCAGGGGCTGCAGCGGCGGGACCTTGGTCAAAAGGCCACTGCGGCGCGGCCGCGGTTGTCTTGGGGTCAGGTGCGGGCGCCGGCGCAGCGGCCGGGGGCACCGACACGGTGAAGGCCTTGGCCACTTCGGCCATGCTGACGTTCATGCCCTGCAGGGTGGCCAGCGTCATCTTCTGCACTTCCAGCGCCTGAATGGTCGCCTTCAAGGCCGTGGCGTTCTGGTCCAGCCAGAACTGCACCGCCTTGAGTTCGGTGATGCGGCGGTCCAGCTCCTCGACGCTCACGGTGGGCGCGACCCACTGGCCGAGGCCGGGCAGGCTACCGCCACCGGCTTTTTGCGCGCTCGACAACTGCTGGAGGAAGTCGAAGCCGGGGATGAACTTGCCGAAGGCGAAGGCGTTGGCGTCGCTCATGGATGCACCTCAGAACGGGTAAGCCCAGTGGCCGCCGCGCGCCGACAACGCACGCGCGGCGGGCTGGATCACAGCTTAAC
>JAEZWW010000091.1 GCA_023442945.1 Pseudomonadota bacterium
CCTCCACCGAGCGAGGCCCCTCGGCGGCGTCGTCGACCCAGCGCCGGAACCGCACGACGCCGTCGGGGGCATCGAGCAGCTCGACGCGACCTCGGTGCAGGGCGGGGAGCCGCCGCCGGAGCTGCAATAGCCGGCGGTAGTGCTCGAGCATCGACGCCGGGTCCCCGGTCTGGCGCGCCACGCTGAGGGCGGCGGCGTCCGGGGCGAACGGGAGCCACGGATCGGCGGGCCACCCGCAGTCGGCGGAGTCGTCCCAGGGGATCGGCGCCCGGCACCCGTCGCGACCACCGGGATCGACGACGCGTTCGGGAGGGATGACCGCGTCCTGCAGGCCGAGCTCCTCGCCCTGGTACAGGAACGGCGTGCCCCGGAGCGTGAGCAGCAGCACGGCGGCGGCGCGGGCGCGGGCTTCGGTGCCGTAGCGTGTGCGGTGGCGGACGACGTCGTGGTTGGACAGCACCCAGCACGGCCAGCCGTCGACCGGCTCGTAGAGCTCGATGGCGCTCGCGATCTCGTCGGTCCACACGGCGGCGTCCCACGGCGAGTGCAGCGCCGGGATGTTGAAGCCCAGGTGGAGCTCGTTCCCCTCGCCGAGGAAGTCGACCACCCGTTCGCGTTCGAACACGTAGGTCTCACCGATGAGCGCCGGCGGACGGTCGAACCGGTCCGTGTCCGCTCGCAGCTGCCGCAGGCGGAGGTGCACACCGGGTCCGTGATCGAGCACGCAGGCGGGGATGCCGACGAGCTCCGGCGGTGTGTTCACGTCGAGCTGCTTGCCGACGGTGTGGACCACGTCGATGCGGAAGCCGTCGACGCCGCGGTCGCTCCAGAACCGCAGGATGTCGGTCATCGCCGCGGCGAGCTCGGGGTTGTTCCAGTCGACGTCGGGCTGTTCGGGCAGGAACAGGTGCAGGTAGTACTGGTCGGTGGTCGGATCGAAGGTCCACGCCGGGTAGTCGCCGAACGCGGCACGCCAGTCGGTCGGCGGACCGCCGTCGGGCGCGGGGTCCCGCCACACGTACCAGTCGCGCTTGGGGGACTCCCGGGACGACCGCGACTCGGTGAACCAGGGGTGGTGGTCGGACGTGTGGCCGGGCACGAAGTCGAGGACGACCTTGATGCCCATGCCGTGGGCGACCTCGACCAGCCGGTCGGCGTCGCCGAGCGAGCCGAAGACCGGGTCGACGTCGCAGTGGTCGGAGATGTCGTAGCCGAAGTCGGCCATGGGCGAGCGGAAGAACGGCGAGAACCAGACGGCGTCCACGCCCAGGTCCCGGAGGTGGGACAGGTGGGCGGTCGCGCCCGCCAGGTCGCCCACGCCGTCGCCGTTCGCGTCGGCGAAGCTGCGTGGGTACACCTGGTACACCACGCCGTGGCGCCACCAGGCGCGCTCGGGATCCTCGGCTGCGTGCTGGGTCGTCACGCGGTCACACTATCCACGCCCGGAGCCCCGCTCGGGGCCCGGAAGGGCCCCTCGGAACGCCCGGAAGGGCCCTCGGAACGCCCGGAAGGACGGCATTCCAGGGCTGGATCGGCCGCCCGGGGGTACATCCGGGATGTTCTCAGGCCGCGCTACACTGGTACGTCCGGTCGTTGATGACGGGGAGTGCTCTGTGAAGAAGGGTCGGCATCGCCGCTACGAAGAAGCCCGGGCATTGAAGCGCGGCCCGGATCTGGACATCGAGGCCATCTTCACCGACCTGGAGTCCGATCGCCCCCCGGCGGCCCCCGACGACCTCGAGGCGCCGTACGACGACGTCGACGAGGACGATCCCGACGTCTACGACGACCGGGACTGAGCCAGTAGGGCGTTGATCTCGTCCGGTCCCGCCTCCGCGGGGAGCCGGATCCCGCTGCTCGGCAGCAGCGCGGCCCAGGGCGCGTCGTCCACGTCACCGTGGGGCGGCAGCACCGGCCGTCCCCTGACCGCGAGTCCGGCGGGCCCCGCGCCCGGTGTGGCCGGATGCCGGAACGACAGCGTGCGGCACCACAGGCCGCCGTCGCTCAACGTCAGCACTCGCGGGCGCTCCATGGCATCGAGCACCCGGAGCACGCTGCGGTGCAGCGCCCGGGTCCACTCGTCCGCCAGTCCCACCATGTCGTCGGGGCGGAACGGCTCCCGCGCCCGTCGCCGCACGGCCAGCACCGGCTCCATCTTCGCCTTGCGGTGACCGCCGCGGACGCGGGCGGCCGACCGGCCGGTGAGCCGTCGGGGCCGGACGCCGGCGAGCCGGCTGTCCTTGCGCCAGCCCGCCGCCTCCTGGGCGAACGCAGCGATGCGCGCTGCGTCCTGCTCGTCCACCCGCTCGCCGGTGGGTCCCCGGAGCGCCTTGCCCGCCGCGGCGATGGACTCGAGCGCGTCCACGAGCAGCTGGTTCTCGACGGTGTCGAAGCTGCGCTCGGTGGTCATGCACACGAACACGTCGTCGTTGCCGAGCGCGTTGGCGCGGGCGGTGATCGTCTCGGCCCACATGATCGGGCCGCGGACCGAGTTGATGCAGCGCTCCGCCGCGTTGGTCACCGTGGTCGGCAGGGTCCGGATGCGGAGCTCCATGCCCTCGAGCAGGTGCTCGGCCTCCTCGGACGCGGCGAGCGCGATGGCCGTGGCATCCGCGAGCGTCGCGTTGTCGATGCCCGTCAGGGCGGTGGCGCACGCGATGGCGGGCGACCGCGGCGAACGCCGGCGCCAGAGCTCGGCGGTGGGCTCGAGCGGCGCGGCCGATCCGGTCGCGGCACCGTCGGAGCGCGGGTCGTCGGTGTCCGCGGCGCTGCCGGACGCGGTGCCCGACGTCGCCGCCTCGGCGTCCACGATCAGCCGACCAGTTCCTCGCCCAGGAGCTCGGCGACGACCCGCCGGGCCTCCTGCTGCTCCGGCGGATCGAGCTGCTTCGCGATCGTTCGGTACAGGCTCACCGCGGTGTGCTCGTCGATGCCCTCGAACTGGGGCAGGAAGAACGCGTAGAAGACCTCGAACAGCATGCGGGACTCGGAGATGTCGTCCCGTCCGCGGCGGCTGACGTAGCGCATGGCGTCGACGTAGATCGCGGGTCCCAGGTTGTTGAGCTGGCGGAGGGGGAGCAGCTTCTTGACCAGCTCGCCGTCGCCCTCGAGCAGCCGCTCGTACGCCCAGTCGGGCGGGGTGGTGACCTCGATGAACGCGAAGCGGCGCATGAGCGCGTAGGACATGTCGAACAGCAGGTGCTTGTCCAGGGCGTTCATGGTGGCGATGATCCGCCAGCTCGCCGGGAGCCGGATGGGGTCGGTCTCGCCCGGCGGCTCGACGCCGTGGGGGACCAGCGAGATCGGCTTGATCTGGCCGCTGCGACGGAAGGGCAGCACCACAGCGGAGCCCGACAGCACGGTGAAGAGCTGGCCGAACGCACGGTCGAAGTTCGATCGGTTGAGCTCGTCGATGACCAGCCACTTGCCGGTCTCGATGGCCTCGACGAACAGGCCGGGACGGAAGATGAGGCCCTCGGGGGTCGGCTGGAGGCCGCCGATCGTCTCGAAGGTGGTCCACTCCGACGTGGCGGTGGTCGGCTGGTAGCCGGTGCACAGCATCGAGTGCCGGCCCAGCTCGGCCGCCAGGTAGGCGAGTGTGGTCTTCCCGGTGCCGGGCGGGCCGGTGAGGATGACGTGCTTGCCGGCGTCGAGCGCCGCGACCAGCTGGTCGACGACGTACGGAGGGAAGATCATCCCCTCCTGCTCGGCGACCCGGGTCAGTTCGGGAGCGGAGAACGCGGTCACACCTCAGAGTTCGGCGCGCTCCGATGCTGCCTTGAGCATCCGGTGGCGGGCCGATGGCCAGGGCCGCAGCCCACCGGCCCCCGCACGGGTCCGGGGCTCAGCTGGCGGGGACCTGCGTGCGGCGCCGCACGGCGGGATGCGGCAGCCAGGTGACACCCGAGGCCGGGCCGTCGTCCACGCCCAGGTGCTCCCGGAGCCGGTCGTAGACGGCCTGGCCCACCAGGCCGACGATGTCGTCCCTGCACGTGGTGACGAGCGGCTCGTGGGCGGTGAACGCCTCGGGCGCCTCGGTGCACCACCAGTGGAACTCCAGACCGCCCTCGCCCCAGTCCCGGCGGCGCCACTCGCGCACGGTGTGCGTGGTGTGGCCGACCTCGTCGGTGTGGTACTCGAGGCGGATCGGCACCTGCCAGCACACCTCGGGCTTCCAGTCCATGGGCCGCTCACCGGCGTCCAGCGCCGCGACGTGCAGCGCGCAGCCGGCGCCACGGTGGAACTCGGGCCGGTTGAGCAGGATGCAGGCGCCGTCGTGGACGCGGGTCACCCAGTCGCCGTCGTCGTTGCGCGTGATCGCGCCGCCCTGCTGACGGGCCTCCTTGCGGAACTGCCACTGGTCCTTGCTCAGACGCCCGACGAGCTCGCGCACGCGGACCCGGTCGGGCTTGTCGGCGAAGTGGGCACCGAACGAGCAGCACCCGTGACCCAGGTGCTCGGCGTCCTCCTCGAGGACCCCCTTGCACCCGTCGTTGAAGATGCACCGGTACGGACTCATGAGGAA
>JAEZWW010000020.1 GCA_023442945.1 Pseudomonadota bacterium
GCGCCGCACGGCCTGCGCACGGCGGCGCGCCGCGACGTTGGCCCGCTGCTGCGCGAGTGGCGCCAGCGCCGCAAGCTCAGCCAGCTGGCCTTGGCGCTGGATGTGGGCATCTCAGCGCGCCACCTGAGCTTTGTCGAAACCGGGCGCGCCCGGCCCAGCCCCGAACTGCTGCTGTCGATGAGCGAACACCTGGCCGTGCCCCTGCGCGAGCGCAACGACCTGCTGCTGGCCGCCGGTTACGCCCCGCGCTACGCTGAAACGCCGCTGGCCTCGCCCGACATGCAGGCCGTGCGCGCCGCCCTGCAGCGCCTGCTGGCCGCGCACGACCCGTACCCTGGCCTGGCGCTGGACCGGCACTGGAACGTGGTGCTGGCCAACCGCGCCGCGCAAGGCATGCTGGCGCTGCTGCCGCCCGCGCTGGCCACCGAGCCCATCAACATGCTGCGCGCCAGCCTGCATCCCGAGGGCTTCGCCGCGCACACGCTGAACTTTGCCGAATGGGCGCAGCACCTGCTGCATGAGCTGGAACGCGCCCGCGCCGCCACCGACGACCCGGCGCTTGCCGCCCTGGCTGACGAGATCGCCACCTACCCCAACGTCGCCGCGCTGCGCGACGCCGCGCCGGCGCAGCGCCCGGGTTACGCAGAATCGCTGCTGATCCACTGCGTGCTGACGGACGGGCAGGGCGGCCAGCTGTCGATGTTCACCACGCAGGCCACGTTCGGCTCGCCGCGCGACGTGACCCTGGCCGAGCTGATGGTGGAACTGTTCTACCCCGCCGACGCGGCGACCGAAGCGGCGTTGCGGGCACGGGGTGAGTCGCAGGAGTCGCCCCCCACGTCGCCCGGTGCGATCGGTGATCCTCAGAAGCTGCCCGTGCAATGGGTTGTAGGGCTACAGGCCGATTGGGCTTGGAAAAAAGGCCCAATGCGCTGACGGCCTAACGCCAGATCAACGCGGTGTCGCATGGCACGCCGTAGGGCTCCTCCTTGGACTGCTGCAACCACACCGCACCGCTGTCCTTGGCGTCCAGGTCGTACAGCTTGCCGTCGGCCGGGATGACGGTCACGTAGCCGAACTCGCCGCCCACACTGGCGATCCACGAGCCGTCGGGGTAGTTGTGGTCGCTGTAGGCCGCGCCGCGCTGCGTGCGGCCGGTGAAGGCGATGTACTTGCCGTCCGGTGAAAAGGCCGGTCGGCGCTCGCCCACGTACTTGCCAACGCCTTCGGTCTTGGACGTGGTGATCTGCCGCAGGTCCGTGCCGTCGATGTTCGCCATCCACAGGTGCTGCTTTTGGCGAAAGGCGATCTTGGTGCCTTGCGGGTTGACGGTCAGGTAGATGACGCCGTCGTCAAAACTGAGCACCTTCTCCGCCGTCCGGTACCCGTCTTTCGGCCCGACGCGGTACAGCGATGTCGCGATGCGAAAGTAAATCTGGTTGTCCAGCGTCCAGACCGGCGCGCCGTATTCCTCGAACTTGACCCCCGGCACCGACCAGCTGGCGGCGATTTTCTTGTCCTTGAGGTTGATCAGGGTGATCGGCACGTCGCTGAACGACTGCGCGTCGATCACCACGTATTTTTCGTCGGGCGACAAATGCCCGTCGGTGTAGGAAATGTCTTCCAGCTCAACCATGAAATCGTGAAGGGTTTTGCCCTTGTCCAAGGTGGACACCCTGATGTCGTCGCTCATCGGCGCAACAACCAGCCGCCGCATGTCGGAGTCCGAATAGCTTCTTTGGCTCCAAAGAAGGATCTTCCGTTGGTCCCAGGAAACGTCGAAGCTGTCGATCCGCGTGCCCGGGCCCACCAGCGCGACGGTCTTGACGTACTGGCGCTTATCCAGGTCGTAGTAATTCATCTTGCCGGCGAAGGCGCAGTACAGCGCGCCGGACAGGTCTTCCACGCGGGCCTGCCGGCTGCACCCGGTGGCCAGCGCCAGGCACAGCGCGGCGAGGGTCAGCGCACGGCCCGCAGAGCTGCGCAGGGCGTCGGCGGCGAGGGCATGAAAGGCTGGCATGAGAAAGCAGGTTGATGGGCGATTGGAGAGGTATTTGCTATTACTTTGGAAGCTGGTGGCGCAATGGGCTGTAGGGCAAGCGGCGTACCCGCGCTTCAACGCCAGATCAAGGACTGCTGGCACGGGATGCCCGTCGGGCGTTTTTCCGACTGCTGGAGCCAGATGGCACCGCTTTTCTTGTCGTCCAGGTCGTAGAGCTTGCCGTTGGCCGGGATGATGGCGAGGTAGCCGAATTCGCTGCCAGCGGCGGACACCCAGGACTTGTCGGGGTAGTCGTGGTCGCTCCAGCGGGCGCCGGCCGTGCCGTCGGCAGTCAAGGCGATGTACTTGCCGTCGGGCGAGAAGGTCGGGCGTCGCTCGCCGCCGTAGGTCGGGTTGCGCACCTTGGACGTGGTGATCTGGCGCAGTTGCGTGCCGTCGATGTTGGCCAGCCAGAGGTGGTTGGCTTGCCGGAACACAACCTGCGTGCCCTGTGGGTTGACCTGCACAGAGTCGGTGTCGCCCTCAAAACTCAGCAGTTTTTCGGCCCGTTGGTAGCCGTCGGCCGGCCCAGCCCGGTACAGCGACGTCTTGATCTGAAAATAGACTTGGTTGTCCTTCGTCCACACAGGCCGGCCGTACTGCAACAAGCTGACGCCATCGACCTTCCAGCTGGCGATGAGCTTCTGGTCCTTCAGGCTGACAATGGACGTTGGCAGGCCGGAGAAATGCTGCGCGGCGACGGCCACGTACTGCTCATTGGGCGACAACCGGCCGAACACGGATTTGATGTTGCGCCATTCGAAGGTGACGTCCACGGGGTTCTTGTGGCTGTTGACCTCCTTGTAGGTGATGCCATCGGCCTTGTCCCGCACCACCAGCCGCCGTTCGTCGAAGTTGAACGAGCCTTCGACATCCATGGCCAGCAGGATCTTGCGGCCGTCCCAGGAGACGTCGAACGAATCGAACTGGGACGTCGAGCTGCCCATGCGCATCATCTGGTCGACGTACTTGCCCTGGTTCAGATCGTAGTAGCGGGCCGAGCCGGCAAAGGTGCAGTAGATCGTGCCGGACAGGTTCTTGGGGTTCTCCGGGTCGCTGCAGCCCGGCAGTGTGGCCAGGGCGGCCAGCGCGCAGGCGGGCAGGCCGATGCGCGCCGCGTGCCAGCGCGTGCGTCGCGGTGACGGATGGGCAGTGAGCATGGGGGTCTTTCCTCGCCTGATCGTGCTGCGGAGCGTCGCGGTCGCGTCGGTGCCGAGGGCTTGTGGTGCCGCTCTTGTGGCGCGCGGCGGGCCGTGGGACCGTGCCGCGCAGACGCTGCCAGGGCACTTTACCCAAGCCCCGCGGCATTTCCCACCGCGGCCCGCCGCGCATTTGCAAGCAAGCGTATCGCTATCGTTGGCGTAGCTGGTCGCGCAGGTGGTTGTAGGGCCAGAGGGCGATTCTTATGGGAAATGCCGACGCCGTGCGCTCCTCAACGTGCCCTGTGTGAACGCGCCCCCAACAACGCCCCCACAACGCCCCTTCACCGCGTCGCACCACGCGCCGCATCCGGCGCCAGCGGCCCGATGAAGTCGGGCGCGCCGGCTTCGCCTTCCCACAGCTCGATGCGCATGGTGCTGGGCACGGGCACGCGGCCGATCATGGCGGGGCGCATGGGCGTTTCCATGATGGGGGCGATCAGCGCCTGGATGGCGCGGTCGTTCGCGGCGTCGCCTTGCAGTTCGTAGCGTTCGATCACGCCCTGGGACGAGATCCACAGCTGCAGCACGACGCGCGGGTGCGTCTTGGGCCAGGGGCCGTCGGCCAGCCGCCAGGTGTTGTCGATGGGCGCGGGCGCCTGGTCGGCATTGGTGGCTTCCAGCCAGCCGCCCTGGGCGCGCGTGGTGCGCGATGTGTCGGGCAGGGCGCTGGACGCGGGGGGCTGGGGTGGCTCGGCCGCGGGTGCGGGG
>JAEZWW010000028.1 GCA_023442945.1 Pseudomonadota bacterium
GCCGAGCGCAGCGATGGCCCGTGCGGTATTCCCCCTTCTGGCTGCGCCTGCGGCGCGAGGCTGGCGGGGTGGTGGCGGCACCGCAGGATGCAGCCACTTCGTGCACTGACTCGCCGCGGCTGTTTGAACGGAGCGCTGCAAGCGCGCAGTGAGTTCTGCGGCGCACCCCGCCAGCCTTGCGGCGCAGGTTTGCCCCGTCGCGCAGCGGCGGGGTCGCAGACTGGGGGGCGCTTTCTTTGCCTACTTTCTTGCGCGCGCAAGAAAGTAGGTCGCCTGCCGGGGCGAAATCCCGGCCTCCCAGCGTCAACCCATCACCAACGCCAGAATACGAACCCAACCGCCTCCACGCCGTACAGCCCCCTGCGCCCCCAGCTATGAAATCCGAAGCACTCCCCCTCCCCTGGTGGGCCTGGCGCGCCAAGACGCGGCGGCGGGTGCAGGCCTGGTGGCACCAGCGCATCCCGGCGCTGGACACGCGCACGCTCACGCAGCGCAGCGTCTACATCCTGCCCACGCGCGCCGGGTGGATGCTGGCGTCCACGCTCATCGTGCTGCTGGTCGGCTCCATCAACTACCAGCTCAACCTGGGGTATTTGCTGACCTTTCTGCTGGCCGGCTGCGCGGCCGCCGGCATGGTGGTCTGCCACAACACGCTGCGCGGGCTGACCGTGCAGCTGGCGCCACCGCAGCCGCTGTTCGCCGGCGCGCTGGCCACGCTGGATGTGCGGCTGATCAACGCCCGGCGCACGCCGCGCTACGCCATTGGCGTGGCGCTGCTCGACCACGACGCCTGGTCCTGGGCCGACGTGCCGGCAGGCGGCCAAAGCACGGTGCAGATCAGCTTTCAGCCGCCACGCCGCGGGCTGCACCCGGTGCCGCTGATCCGGGCGGAGACGCGCTTTCCACTGGGCACCTTCCGCGTCTGGACGGTGTGGCGCCCGGCCTCGCAGATCCTGGTCTACCCCAAGCCCGAGGCGATGCCACCGCCGCTGCCGCCGGGCGAGCCGCGCGCCGGCACCGGCGTGGCCGGCAACGCGCGCAGCACGGGCGAGTTTGACGGTGTGCGCGCCTACCAGCGCGGCGATCCGATGAAGCTGATCGTTTGGAAGAAGTTCGCCAAATCGGGCGAGCTGGTGTCGCGCGACACGCAACACATGCAGCGCCAAGAGCTGTGGCTGGACTTTGCCCGCGCCGGCTCGCTGGACGTGGAAGCGCGCCTGTCGCGTCTGACGGCCTGGGTGCTGGCGGCCGACGCCCAAGACCTGGACTACGGCCTGCGCGTGCCGGGCATCGAGATCGCCCCGGCCCACGGCGCCGCCCACCGCCTGCGCTGTCTGGAGGTGCTGGCCACATGCTGAACGCCCCCGCCGCTGGCGCCACAGCGCGCCGTCCGTCCTTCTTCGCGCGCCTGCAGCACCTGCCGCGCGACACGCGCGACACGCTGTTTCTGCTGGCCGTGATCGGCTGGGTCATCCTGCCGCAGGTCGCGCATTTGCCGACCTGGTGCGTGGGCCTGGCGGCCGGCGTGCTGCTGTGGCGCGGCTGGCTGGCGCTGCAGAACAAGCCACTGCCCTCGCGTTGGTGGCTGGTCGGACTGCTGGTCGTGACGCTGGTGGCGACCTGGGCGTCGCACCGCACGCTGCTGGGGCGCGATGCGGGGGTCACGCTGGTGGTGGTGCTGCTGGCCTTGAAGACGCTGGAGCTGCGCGCGCGGCGCGATGCGCTGGTGGTGTTCTTCCTGGGCTTCTTCGCGATGCTCACCAACTTCTTCTATTCGCAGTCTCTGCTGACGGCGGCGGCGATGGTGATCGCCCTGCTCGGCCTGCTGACGGCGCTGATCAACGCGCACCGCCCGGTCGGCCAGCCCAGCCTGCGCGAATCGGCGCTGATGGCCGGCAAGATGGCACTGGCCGGCGCGCCGGTGATGCTGGCGCTGTTCGTCTTCTTCCCACGCTTTGCGCCGCTGTGGGGCCTGCCCAGCGATGCGCTGACGGGCAAGAGCGGCCTGTCGTCGCAGATGGAAGTGGGCGCCATGGCCAAGCTGGCGCTGGACGAGCGCGTGGCCGCGCGCGTGAAGTTTGACGGCGCACCGCCGGTGCAAAGCCAGCTGTACTTCCGCGGCCCGGTGCTCAGCCATTTCGACGGCCGCAACTGGACGGCCAATGGCACCGCCGACGGCATGGCCGCCACCATCGCCCCCGGCCCGGGCGATTTGCAGGTCAGCGGCCCGCCGATCCGCTACCAGATGACGATCGAACCCAGCCAGCAGCCCTGGCTGCTGACGCTGGACGTGGCGCCCAAGCCGCCTGAGCTGCCCGGCAACCAGCGCGCCCGCATGACGGCCGACATGCAGTGGCTGGCCTACCGCCCCATCACCGACCTGCTGCGCTACAGCACCGAAAGTTACGCCGACTTCCGCTACGGCCTGACGCGCTGGGACGGCCGCCCGGCCGACATGCGCGACTACCTGCGCCTGCCCAGCGGCTTCAACCCGCGCACGCAGGCCATGGCCGACGAGCTGCGCGCCCGCCTGGGCGACGCCGACGCCATGGCCTATGTGCGCGCCGCGCTGGAGCGCCTGCGCACCGGCGGCTACGAATACACGCTGGAGCCCGGCGTGGCCGGCCGCGAAACGGCGGACGAATTCTGGTTCGATACCAAGGCCGGGTTTTGCGAGCACATCTCGTCCGCCTTTGTCGTGCTGATGCGCGGCGCCGGCGTGCCGGCGCGCATCGTCACCGGCTTTCAGGGCGGCGAGATGAACGGCGTCGACGGCTACTGGACCGTGCGCAACGCCGACGCCCACGCCTGGGCCGAGGTCTGGACGGCCGAGCGCGGCTGGATCCGCGTCGACCCGACGGGCGCCGTGTCGCCCGGGCGCGTCGGCCAGTTCCAGCGCCTGCGCGCACCCGACGGCATGGTCGCCGGCGCGCTGGGCTCGCTCAGCCCCACCTTGTTGGCCCAGATGCGCGCCACCTGGGAAGCGGTCAACAACCGCTGGAACCAGTGGGTGCTGAACTACACGCAAAGCCGCCAGTTCGACCTGATGGAAAAGCTGGGCATCTCCAACCCCAGCTGGGAAGACCTGGCCAAGGTGCTGGCCGGCCTGCTGATCGTCGCTGCGTTGGGCGGCATGGTCTGGGCACGCTGGGAACGCAGCCAGCACGACCCCTGGCTGCGCCTGCTGCACAAGGCGCGCCAACGCCTGGCGGACGCCGGCGTCAACGCCCCGCCCCAGGCGCCGCCGCGCGAGCTGATGCGCGCCGTCGAGGCCAGCGCGCTGGCCGATCCGCTGCGCGCCGAGCTGCTGCGCTGGCTGCAAGCGCTGGAGCGCCAGCGCTACGCCCCCGCCGGCAGCGCCGGGGCGGCCAGCAGCCTCGCTACACTTGCCCGCGAATTCCAGCAATTGGCGTGGCCCCGCCCCGCCTGAGACCCGATCATGCGCAGTCTGACCCGCCGCGGCCTGTCCGGCCTGGCCCTCTCTACTCTTTTTTTGATAGCTGCCGGCGCAGGACCGCTCAGGGCTACAGCCCAAAATCGCTCCAAGCGCCGCGCCGCCGACCTGCCGGACGAGCCCTACGCCCTGCGCCCCGACGCCATGCGCTTTGCCGACGACCTGGCCGCGCGCCGCGGGCTCGACCCGCTGTGGGTGCGCAATGCCATCGGCCAAGCCGTGTTCCTGCGCAACGTGCCGCGGCTGATGCTGCCGCCCGCGCGCGGCACGGCCAAGAACTGGCGCGTTTACCGCAGCCGCTTCATCGACGCCGTGCGCATCCGCGCCGGGGTCGACTTCTGGCAGCGCAACGTCGCCAACCTGGCGCGCGCGCAGGCGCAATTCGGCGTGCCGCCCGAAATCATCGTCGGCATCGTCGGCGTGGAAACCATTTACGGCCGCAACGTCGGCAACATCCGCGTCATTGACGCGCTGGCCACCCTGACCTTCGACTTCCCACGCCAGCACCCGCGTGCCGAGGCGCGCCAGGCCTTCTTCCAGGACGAGTTGGAACAGTTTCTCACCCTGTGCCAGCGCACCGGCATGGACCCGATGTCACCCGTCGGCAGCTACGCCGGCGCCATGGGCCTGCCGCAGTTCATGCCGTCCAGCTGGACCAAGTACGCGGTCGACTTCGACGGCGACGGCCGCGTCGATCTGTGGAACAGCGAAGCCGACGTCATCGGCTCCGTCGCCAACTACTTCAAAGGCTACGGCTGGCGCACCGGCCTGCCCACGCATTACCCGGTCCGCCTGTCGCCCGAAGCGCAGATGGACGCCCTGCTCGCGCCGGACATCCTGCCCAGCTTCACCCCCGCACGCTTCGCCGAACTGGGCGCCCTGCCCGTCGGCGGCAGCAACCACCCGGGCCCGTTGGCCCTGGTCGAGTTGCAAAACGGCGACCCGTCCGTGCCCGGTAACGAGCCCGAATACATCGCCGGCACCGAGAACTTCTACGTTATCACCCGCTACAACTGGAGCAGCTACTACGCCATGTCGGTGATTGATTTGGGCAACGAGGTGGCGCGGGCGATGGGGCGGTGACGGACGCGCCGCCGCCTGCGCGGGTGATGGCGGTGGTAGTGGCGGGACGGGCGATGCCTGACCCGTTGCGCTCTCTATTTGGTAGCTCGCCGCGCAGTTGACTGTAGGGCTGACGGTCGATTTCTCTTTAATTCTCGTGCGCGCTTTGCTGACGTGAGAGGCCGGGACATGCGCCCGGCGGCGCACCTTCTTTTCTTGTCTCGCCAAGAAAAGAAGGCAAAAGAAGGCGACCCCACTGGCCGTGTCCCCTCCGCTTCGCTGTGGGGCAACCTGCGATGCTTGGTTGCGGGGCGGCACTGCGGAACTCGCTGCGCGCCCAAGGGCGCTCCGCTCAAACAACCGCAGTGAGTCAGAGCACGAAGCAGGGGCATGCTGCGCTGCCCCGGCCCGCCCCCCACCC
>JAEZWW010000043.1 GCA_023442945.1 Pseudomonadota bacterium
GCCGGCCAGCTTCGCCGCCTTGCATCGCCAGTGCGCTGGCGATGCAAGGCAATCACCGGAGATCAAGTAGTCTCCACAACCTCGGACTTGCTAACTCAACACTGGCACGTCTAAAGGGGGCAGGTCAGAAGTGAGAGGCAACTTCTCGTACTGCTACTCGATCCGGGAGCACGATGGGCGGCAGTTCTGCTTGGCGAAGATCAAGGGGCAGCGGAGCTACTGCTATGCGATCAAGAGGGAGGATGAGCGGAAGCGGTGTTTGGCGGACGTGTAGCAGACGACAAACAATCGGGCGAGAGTGCAGCCACAACTGCACTCGTGCTTTCGGGTGCTCGCCACTCAAAACTAGCGGCTGCATTACACGATCATTGGGACGGATCCCCCAGACACCAACTTCTGCTGAAAAACTGTTGACCCAAACCCCCAGCGGTCGACCAACTTGAGCCAAGCGACCCATGGCTCTAGATATAGTCATTCAACAATTCAATGGGCGCGACGACTCCGCGAGTATCAGAGGAGGTTTGGATGGTCGATAGGCCAGCCAAGTCAGAAGATCTATCTGGGAGCTGTCCCGGCTCCCCTGTGACAGGTAGCCGCGATTCACGAAGCGCCGGTAGACCAACGTGCGCTGAGCGGATAGCAAATACCTGTTGAGTGCGTTGCGCCGAATAAACAATCCATTGCGCAGTTGGGTTGACGTCTCGAACGCAATCAGTTCACCATCGCTGTCAATCCATCCACGCTGCCTGTCCCATAGAAGTGCAAGGCGCTTTACCAAGTCTTGGCACGGCACATGAAGGGATTTCTGGCGCTCCGGTGTTGTGTAGGAATAATCGTATTCCCATTCGCCACCCCGCAGCAGTCCGACTTCAGAAAACTCCATGCTCTTCGGGCCACGGTAAAAGTAGCCCTCATCCGCCGCTTGCTGAAAGACTGGCCCGTCCGGATATTCGGCGAGATAGCCGCGATACCAAGACGCGCCTTGGCTATCAAAAGCGTCTCTCCCAAGGCCATCCGCTCCAAATAACGGCAGCCTTCCTTCCACAAAGATGCTCGTGTACGAAAGGTCCACGCCAAGACGCGGTGAGGCCCATGAACGTTCCCCTGGTGGCGCGTCGGTGTCCCTGGCACTTAACGACAACGCGACCCACTCCATCCCCGCGGACGAGCTACGGACAATGCAGTCGCCATGAGGCGAAAGATCGTCCGTCAGTACCCATTTCTTGATATCGCTCGCTCGGTCCGGAAAAACATATCGCGGCCCCCGGATCACTTCATCGGGATACTCCTGCGGCGGCGCGATATCTCGAACGTCGGTCAAGTCTGCCTTGCGTACGTCCACTGACCAGAGGTGCGCTGGCCCAGGCTTCCAGCCAGAGTACGCGGTCTTCGGCTGGACACTGTCAGCCAGGAGACCCAAAAGCCGGTGCAGCAGAATCCAGTAATATTTCTTTCCGATTCGGTCGCCGTACCCCTTCCTTCCGCGCCCATTGCCAAACTCTGCGCTGATAGCTTGGTCCATTTTGAGGGTGCATTGGTTAGTGCCTGGGTAACCAAGACGAAGAACTCCGACCATCAACCAGCACGCGACGTTCTCATGGGTGATACCTACGCTATCCAGATCAAAATCACTAATCTTCGCTTCGACCTGATAGCGCCAGAAGTCAGGCAACATGCCCACGCCCCAAAGCTTCATGTTGATAGGTAGGTGTTCCAAGTCCAGGAGAGGCTTTGCATCGAGCAGTGTCGGCCAGTGCACATCTAACCGAAGCTTCGTCGGGTAGGAATTCAATCGCTTCGCCGTGACAGCACTCAGGTTGTCCCGGCCGATCAGAAGGCCGGTCAGCCGGACCGCGTCGCGAATCAAGACGTTTGGAGAATCGAACGTCTCACTCAGCAAACCTTCAAGCGCAGGAATGAATTCATCCTTGCGACTACGCTCCAACAAACAGGCGCTATAAATGGCGAGGGCAATCGATTCCAGGACGTAGTCGTCATCGCATCCTTGAAATTCAAGTGTCAACGGTTGCCCAAGGTCGGGCTGGCATACAAGGAGTCTTCCCATCCCTTTTCCGGACAGGTCCCTCACACGACGATCCGCCGTTGAGGAGAGCCAAGCCAATGCAACGATGGCCAGCCTCCTGCTTTCGGCGGGCCAGCGGTCTATTCTCGCTTTGAGTACGCTGTTCACTAGCGACCACACAGCGCCTTTGCCGTCGAACGACTTGAACGCTGCAACCGATAAGAACGCATCCCGGTCAACCTGTGGCGAGTCTCGCAAAAAAGGACTCAACCAGTTCAAAGCATTCAGCCTGTGCCCAGGAACAAGACTCACCCGAAACATCATCTCGTAGACGTCTCGCCACAAACCCGGCGTACTCAGAGCTTCGTAGACATGTTCATCGATGGCGGAAGTAACACTGGTCTTTGAGCGCCACACTACTGCACGAACCAGAAGCCGGTGTGCATGCGTTGAATCCATGCCAAGGGCTGGCTCAGTGATTTCGATCCCGGTTTTTTCTGGAAGAACCGCGGCCAAAGCTTCAAGTACACCCGCGTCGTCACTAGTGAGTCGTGCGAGCAGTCCTGCCATGGCGGAAACGTCTAAGCCGCCAGCCCCCATATGTCGCTCAACGATACTGCTTGCACGAAGCATGTCCCCGTAGCGCTGATACCCCAGCCTAACGAACCATGTATCACGCTCACCGGCAGACAAGATGATGAGTCCCTCATGCTCTAGCTCCTTTAGCATTGATTCGGGGGGTACATCTGTGCTCAGGACTCGTGCCAGGGCCACTGTGCACGCCTCCCATGTCCGCTCCTTCGGAAGACTGGACGTCAACACCTCCGAGAGCTCTAGCATCGACGCACGCACCAGGTTCTTTGGATTGACATAGGCGATCCTATTTCGGATGAGTTCATCGCAGTGCTTAAGATGCCCGTCTAATAGGGCTGCGAAGCCGGCAAGAGTGACATCCAGCGACCGTCTGCCTTCATCGATCAACGTCTTGCAGGCCAAGTGCAGAAAAAGCGGATTGCCCAGCTCCGGCGAAAACAATGGCGTTATCTCTGAGTCCAGCCCGTAGAAGACAGCAAATGCTTCAACGGCTTCAAACTCCTGCCCGGCAAAACCCAAGTGCTCAAACGCGTAGCCAGGAAAGCGGGCGGACACAACCAAGTCGCGATAGGTATCGCGAGTTGAGACGCAGACTTTGACACCTGCGTACGGTGCACATTGGGCCAAGAGCTCGGGCAATTTGCTCTTCCATCGAGCTTCCCGGGGGCTCTCATTCAGTGCGTCGATATAGATGACAAATGGCAGGCCCGTATTGTTGGCACATGCCTGAAGACTCTCGAAGAGAGCCCCTCGCGCCACATCTGCACCAAATCCCAACTTGCTTCGAAGTACTTCCCACGGCTCGCCTCTTCCAAAGTCGTCGCCGAAAACAACCAGCGAGTAACCGCCGCGGGCAAGCCTGCGATGCGCGGCACTTACGATGGAATGAGTCTTACCGATTCCTGCCGGCCCTACCAACAACAAGGAGGGCGCGGTAGCTGCACCGAGCTCTGGCGAAGAAAGCGCGCTAAGAAGTCTTTGCGCCGTCTCTTCCCATTTGCGCGCCGCATCCATTTCTCCTGCTGGGAACGTGCACATATGCTCGGAGTGAAATTGCCGAAATGCCGGGCAATCCGCATCCTCCCCATGCTCCGCATGGAAGGCCTCTTCCTGGGACTCACGCGCCATGGTCAGCGATGGCAGCAAATCTGACAAAGACTGCCTAACTGCCGGAGCTTCCAAAGCTATTGTGTGGACATCGGTCATCCTCTGACTGATCTCAATGACAGTCTCCAGCGATGCGCGCACACCGGCTGCATCGGCTTTCCCCAGGATCTCGAGCGCCTTGTCACCCCAGACTTGAAGAGACTGAAGCTCGACGATCAGCGGTGCGAGTGTTTGATCGCGCCAAGCCTCAAAGTCGCCGATCCCGCCGAAGAAGTCCAGACCGACATGCGCGCTTGTAACGACATCCAGTGCTGCCGTGTATCGAGGGCCGGAAAACGCTACGGCGTCGTCCAGGCAATGCTCAATCTGTGCGTGCGTCAGTACGGCCTCGTCAAACCAGTACCGACGCATGCCGCCATGAGAATCCAGCGCGTGAATTTGGGCGCGCACAACTGCTGCCGTACATAAGGTTACCAGTAGCGTCGCCCCTCTCGCCTTCGCTCTAGCCTCAACTCCTCTTTTCCACTCCTCGAACCGCTCGGCTTGGCTCTTGCCTCGCCGGCCCGCTGCGACCCGGCCCGTCAAATCGAACGGGAGGTATATCCAGTAATCGGTCAGTGAAGGATGGTTCTTAAGCGCCGTTGTCAGCGAGTCATCAATTTGGCGCAACTCAGAGGCACCCAACTCGAAGAAGTATTTGGCTTGCACGCCTTGTACCCCTCCAGCTGGTGTCCGGTAGTACGCCTCGACTCCTCCGTCACCTCCGTCACCGCGCAAGCTAACGAACGTAGAACCTGCTGGCGGGCAAGACGAATCTCGAAATAATTGGACTGCCAGAGCCTCAAAACTGTCATTTCGACTCTTGGGACTGCTACGGATGCGGCTGAAGTCAATCGTGGCCAATTTGTGCTCACTCTGCTCTTGCGTGTATGTAGTGGCGTCCGAGCGGCAGCAAGTGGATTCGCCATCGAATCTTTCGCATTTGAACTAGCGCAAGTGCCGGAACTGCCTCGATTGTTGCATTGACTCCATCTATTCCGTACCAAGCAGGTTCGCTATGGCACGGAAACCATTGGCGTCAATTGGTCCAATAGCAGGTAACCCGATGGGTAGAAATGCAAAACGGGCCGCTTGGGCCCGTCGTTGATCGAATCTAGAAGTGGAGGGAGGGATTCGAACCCTCGGTAGGGTCGCCCCTACGCCTGATTTCGAGTCAGGTACATTCGACCACTCTGCCACCTCTCCGCAAATTCGTGTCGAAAGACGGATTCTAGCAGGCTTGGGGCCGCCGTTGGCGCCGATCGACGGAAATTTGCCCCCCGTCAGGCGCGCAGAACGTCCACACCACCCAGGTACGGCCGCAGCGCCGTCGGCACGTTGATCGAGCCGTCGGCGTTCTGGTGATTTTCCAGCACGGCGACCAGGGCGCGGCCGACGGCGAGGCCCGATCCATTCAACGTGTGAACCAGCTCGTTCTTGCCGGCTGCGTTCTTGAAGCGCGCTTGCATGCGGCGCGCCTGGAAGGCTTCGCAGTTGCTGACGGAGCTGATTTCGCGGTAGGTGTCTTGCGCGGGCACCCACACTTCCAGGTCGTAGGTCTTGGTGGAGCCAAAGCCCATGTCACCCGTGCACAGCAGCACGACGCGGTAGGGCAGCTCCAGCGCCTGCAGCACGGCTTCGGCGTGGCCGACCATGGCTTCGAGGGCGTCGTAGCTCTGGTCGGGGTGGGCGATCTGCACCATCTCGACCTTGTCGAATTGGTGCTGGCGGATCATGCCGCGCGTGTCGCGCCCGGCGCTGCCGGCTTCGGAACGGAAGCACGGCGTGTGCGCGGTCAGCTTGATGGGCAAATCGGCCTCGGGCACGATCTCGCCGGCAACCACGCTGGTCAGCGTGACTTCAGACGTGGGGATCAGGTACAGCGCTTCGCCCTCGCCTTCCTGGCCGCCTTTCTTGGCGGCGAACAGGTCGGCCGCAAACTTGGGCAGCTGGCCCGTGCCCTTCAAAGTGTCGGCGTTCACGATGTAGGGCGTGTAGCACTCGGTGTAGCCGTGCTGCTGGGTCTGCAAGTCCAGCATGAACTGGGCCAGCGCGCGGTGCAGGCGGGCGATGGGCCCGCGCATGAAGGTGAAGCGCGAGCCAGCCAGCTTGGCGCCGGTTTCAAAGTCCAGGCCCAGCGGCTCGCCCAGGGCCACGTGGTCCTTGATGGGGAAATCGAAGCTGCGTGGCGCCAAGCCGTGCGGCGCCCAGCGGCGCACTTCCTGGTTGGCACTTTCGTCGGCGCCCACGGGCACGCTGGCGTGCGGCAGGTTGGGCACGCCCAGCAGCATGTCGTTCATCTCGGCTTGCAGCGCGTCCAGGCGCGTGGCGGAGGCGTCCAGCTCGTCCTTGATTGAGGCCACTTGCGCCATCAAATCGTCCGCGTTTTCGCCCTTGGCCTTGCGCTGGCCGATCTGCTTGCTGGCGGTGTTGCGCTGCGACTGCAACTCTTCCGTGCGGGTCTGCAGCGTCTTGCGCTCGGCTTCCAGCGACTGAAAAGCGGCGACGTCCAAGAAGGGTTGCGGGTTCTTGCGGGCCTGCAAACCAGCAACCACGCGGTCCAGGTCTTTGCGAAGGAGAAGGGGATCAAGCATGGCGCCAATTGTAGGTGGCGCCGTGGGCAGGCGCGGCGCGCGGCAAGGACGCAGGCGGAGCCATCCGACCGGCCGCGACCGCGCGCCAGCGGCGTCGCAAGCCCAAGCACAAGCGGCCACGCCCCATCAACCCAATTTCAAATGAAATCGGCCTTTGGCCCTACAGGGAATTGCGCGGCCAGCTTCTTTATTGATAGCGCTTTGCCGCGTGCGGTGACTTGCGCAAAAGCACGCCCATCAGCGCAGGTGCTCCAGATTCACCTCGGCCGCGCCTTCCAGACGCAGACCCTTGGGCAGCGGGAATTTGACCGTCTCTTCAATCCCAGCCAACGAGCGGACCGACACCGCGCCCAGCGCGCGCAGCCGCTCAATCACCTGCCGCACCAGAATGTCCGGGGCCGACGCCCCGGCCGTCAGGCCGATGTGGCGCGCGCCTTCGACCCATTCGGCCTGCAGCTCATCCGCGCTGTCGATCATGTACGCACGTGTGCCAAGCTTCTGCGCCAACTCGCGCAGGCGGTTGCTGTTGCTGCTGGTCGGGCTGCCGACGACGATGACCACGTCCACCTGCGGCGATAGCAGCTTGACCGCGTCCTGCCGGTTCTGCGTGGCGTAGCAAATGTCCTGCTGCTTGGGCTCGCGCACCTGCGGAAAGCGCGCCTTCACGGCGGCGGTGATTTCGGCCGCGTCGTCCACGCTCAGCGTGGTCTGCGTCACCACGGCCAGCAGCGTTTCTTGCTCGGGCTGGATGCGGGCAACATCGGCCACGTCTTCGACCAGATGGATGCCGCCATCCAACTGGCCCATAGTGCCTTCGACCTCGGGGTGGCCCTTGTGGCCGATCATGATGAATTCGTAGCCCTCGCGGCGCAGCTTGGCAACTTCGACATGCACCTTGCTGACCAAGGGGCAAGTCGCGTCAAACACCTGAAAGCCGCGCGCCTCGGCCTCGCGCTCGACCGACTTGGGCACGCCGTGCGCGCTGAACACCAGCGTGGCGCCCGGTGGCACGTCGGCCAGCTCTTCGATGAAAATCGCGCCCTTGGCCTTCAGGTCGTTGACGACGTAGGTGTTGTGCACGATCTCGTGGCGCACGTAGATCGGCGCGCCGAATTTGGCCAAAGCACGTTCGACGATTTCAATGGCGCGGTCGACGCCGGCGCAGAAGCCGCGCGGCTCCGCCAAAACGATGTCTGCATCTGCGGCCATCACAGCACCCCAATGATCTGCACTTCAAACGTCACCGGCTGGCCGGCCAGCGGGTGGTTGAAGTCCAGGCGCAGCGCGCCGTCGTCGCGCACCGCCTGCACCACGCCGGCAAACTGGCCCAGCCCGTCGGGCGTCGGCAGCTGCACCACGTCGCCCACTTCATAACGCTCGTTCGGGTCGCCCATGCTGTCCAACTCGCGCCGCGCCAGCCACTGCACCATGTCCGGGTTGCGCTCGCCAAACGCCGCGCCGGCGGGCAAGTCAAAACTGGCGTGGGCGCCTTCTTCCAGGCCGATCAGGCGCTCCTCCACGGCGGGCGACAGCTCGCCCCTGCCCAGCGTCAGCGTGGCGGGCTTGCCGCCAAAAGTGCTGACAACATCGCCCTGCGGGCCGGCCAGGCGGTAATGCAATGTGAGGAAGGAGCCCGGTTCGACGGTGGTCATAAACGTCCCAGATAAACTGCCCCGGATTGTAGGAAACCCCAGGCGCGCACCCGGCCATGACCCTGAAAGACCTTCCGCCCGACGCGCGCCCGCGCGAGAAGCTGCTGGCGCGCGGCGCCGGCGCGCTGTCGGACGCCGAGCTGCTGGCGCTGCTGCTGCGCACCGGCACGGCCGGGCGCGGCGTGCTGCAAATGGCGCAGGAGGTGCTGGACGCGTTTGGTGGTCTGGCCGGGCTGCTGCACGCCGGTGTGGACGACCTCAAGCGCGTCAAGGGCCTGGGCGGCAGCGCCAAACGGGCCGAGCTGGTGGCGGTGTTGGAGCTGGCCCGCCGCGCGCTGGCCGAGCAGTTGCGCACGCGCCCGGTGTTCGAATCGCCCACCGCGGTCAAGGACTACGTTCAGCTGCACCTGGGCCAGCGCCCGCACGAGGTGTTTGCCGTGCTGTTTCTGGACAGCCAGCACCGGCTGATCGCGCTGGAAGAGCTGTTCCGCGGCACGCTGGGCCAAACCAGCGTGTACCCGCGCGAAGTCGCCTTGCGCGCCCTGCACCACCATGCGGCCGCCGTCGTACTGGCCCACAACCACCCCAGCGGCAGCGTGCAACCCAGCCGCGCCGACGATGTGCTGACACAGACGCTGAAGACCGCGCTGGCGCTGCTGGACGTGCGCGTGCTGGACCATGTCATCGTCGGCCCGGGCCAGGCGCTGTCGATGGCCGAGCGTGGCCTTATTTGAATAAAAGCGGCCCCTAGCCCTACTGTGATCAGCGCAGCCAGCTACCTTTTCAGGAGCAATTGACCACCGCCAGATGGCATGAGGACCGTGCACATCTGTTGCACTGGACGTCCCACCGGCACCGAACCACGCCCCCGCATGACGCTCTTCTCGCCACGCCCCTCGGCCCTGTGCCTGGCCGCGCTTGCCGCGGTGGCGCCGGCGTGGGCGGACGGCGAGCAGGACGCCGCCAGCGTGCCCGCGCTGGACGAGGTGGTGATCAACGCCAGCGGCCAGGCGCAGCGCAGCCTGGACGCACCGGCCGCGGTCCAGGCGGTGGACCAGGCCACGATCGAGCGCGCCGGCCCGCGCATCAACCTGTCGGAATCGCTGAACCGCGTGCCAGGCATCACCGTGCTCAACCGGCAGAATTACGCGCAGGACCTGCAACTGTCGATCCGCGGCTCGGGCGCCCGGTCGACCTTCGGCATCCGCGGCGCGCGCCTGATCGTCGACGGCATTCCCGCGACCATGCCCGACGGCCAGGCGCAGGCGTCCACGATCAGCCTGCCCTCGGCCGCGCGCATCGAGATGCTGCGCGGCCCCATGGCGCTGATGTACGGCAACTCGTCCGCTGGCGTGGTGCAGGTGTTCACCGCCGACGGCCCGGCGCGGCCCGAAGTCCGGGCCACCGCCGACGTCGGCGCCAACGGCTTGCTGCGCCTGGGTGCGCAGGCGGCCGGCCAGCAAGGGCGCTACAACTACGTGCTGGACCTGAGTGACACGCGCACCGACGGCTGGCGCGCGCACAGCGCGGCCCAGCGGCGGCACCTGAACGCCAAGCTGCGCACCGAGCTGGACGAGCGCACGCGCCTGACGCTCGTCGCCAACGTGTTCGACCAGCCCCGGTCGCAGGACCCGCTGGGCCTGACGCGCGCGCAGCTGCAGGCCGACCCGCGCCAGGCCGATGCCCGCGCGGCCGAGTACGACGCTGGCAAACAGGTGTCGCAAAGCCAACTGGGCCTGGTGCTCCAGCACCGGCTGGACCGCGATAGCGAGGTGACGGCGCGCGTCTACGCCGGCCGGCGCGATCTGGACAACCGGCTGTCGATCTCGCTGGCGGCGCAGCAGGCGCCCACCTCGGCCGGCGGCATCGTCGATCTGGACCGCAGCTACAGCGGCGTCGGCCTGACTTACCAGCGCGGCGTGCCCCTGGGCCAGGGCCGCCTGCGCTTCAGCGCCGGGCTGGAGCTGGAGCAGATGCGCGAGCGGCGGCGCGGCTACCTGAACGCGCTGGGCGCGCGCGGCGACCTCAAGCGCGACGAGGACGACAGCGCCCAAAGCGTTGGCCTGTTCGCGCAAGGCGATTGGGCCATCAACGAAGACTGGAGCGCCGTGGCGGGCCTGCGCGTGAGCCGCGTGGATTTCCGGGTGCGCGACCACTTCGTCCGCCCCGGCAACCCCGACGACAGCGGCCGCACGCGCTACGGCGCCACCCAGCCGATGCTGGGCCTCACGCGCCACCTGGGCGAGCACACGCACCTGTACGCCAACGTCGGTCGCGGCTTCGAAACCCCCACGCTGGCCGAGATCGGCTACCGCCCTCAGGGCAGCGGGCCGAACCTGGGCTTGCGCGCGGCGCGCAGCACGCACGCGGAAGTCGGCCTCAAGACGCAGCTGTCACCCACTCAGCGGCTGGACGTGGCCGTGTTCGACATCCGCACCGCGCGCGAGATCGTGGTCGCGTCCAGCAGCGGCGGACGCGCCGTCTACGCCAACGCCGGGCGCACACGGCGCAGCGGGCTGGAAGTGGCCTACAGCGCGCAGTTCACGCCCGAATGGCACGCGCAGTTGGCCTTGTCCACGCTGAACGTCCGGTTTACCGACGCCTTTTCGGCCAGCGGCACGCCGGTCGCGCGCGGCAACCGCCTGCCCGGTATCCCCCAGCGCACCCTGTTCGCCGAAGTCGGGTGGCAGCCCAAGGCTTGGCCCGGCTTTTCCGCCACGGTCGAGGCCGTGCACCTGGGCCGCATGGCGGTGGACGACGTGAACTCCGACCGCACCGCGTCGGCCACCGTGTTCAACCTGCGCCTGGGTTGGGAGCAGCGCGTGGGCGGCTGGCGGCTGCGCCAGTTCGTGCGCGTGGACAACCTGGCGGACAAGGCCTACGTCGGCTCGGTCATTGCCAACGACGGCAACCGCCGCTTCTTCGAGCCCGCGCCGGGGCGGCAATGGGCGGTCGGGGTCAGCGCCACCTACGCGTTCTAGCGCGGCGGCGCCGGCCCGGGTCCAGGGCGATCGGGTACAAACACAGCCATGGCCTCCCCGCCCCCCAAAGCCCGTTCCCTCCAGGACCTGAAAGCCCTGCGCCAGCGCCTGGCCGAGGCG
>JAEZWW010000067.1 GCA_023442945.1 Pseudomonadota bacterium
GTGCCGCCACCGTCGCCGCCGCGCAGCGTGTGCGCGGCGGTGGTCGCGGCGTGGGTGAGTTGCTGGCGGCGATGCAGCCGCTTGGCCCAGGCGGGTTGTTCCGGCTTCTGTGCAGCGGCGCCGCCTGCGGGGGCTTCTCCTGCGGAGGCTTGGCCGACTGACGCGCCAGTGTCGGCCGTCGAGCCATTCCAGCCAGCACGGAACGGAGCGGCCATCCGCTGCCCGGCAGCGGAAGCACGGGATGCTGCGGCGCGTCCGGCGGATTGCGCGCCGGTCTTGGCGACGTTGCCCAAGCCCGCCATCGCGCCCTTTGCGCCGCCGCCAGCGGCGGCGGAACCGGCCTGAAACGTCGACTTCGCACTGCTGGCCGCCGACGTTGCGGCGCGCGCACCGCTACCGGCCAGCTTTGCGGCAGCCGGGGCCATGCGCGCGCCAGCAGCCACGGCGCCACCCACGCCCGTCGCGGCGGCACCGATGACAACGGCCGTGCCGGCAGCGCCGACAGCAGCACCGGCCATTGCGCCCGCGCCGAGCTGCGGCGCACCGGACACAAGGCCCGTGGCGATGCCGGGGCCAAAGATCCCGAGCGCCAGCAAGGTGAGCGAGGCCAGCATGATGACCAGCGCGTGGTCGATAGACGGCTCGGCAGGATGGACTTGGAACTGAGCGAACAAGCCCGAGCCGATACCGACGATCACAGCCAGTACCAGAACCTTGACGCCGGAGGCCACCACGTTGCCCAAGACCTTTTCGGCGAGGAACGCGGTCTTGTTCCAGAGCGCGAACGGCACCAGCACGAATCCGGCGAGCGTGGTCAGCTTGAACTCGATCAGCGTGATGAAAAGCTGGATTGCCAGCACGAAGAAGCACAGCACCACGACCAGCCACGCGAGGAACATCACCACGATGGGGTCGAGGTTCACGAACACTTCGGGAAAGCCTGCCATCTCGCCGATCTGCTCCAGAATCGGCGCCCCGGCGTCGATGCCGGTTTTCGCCAGCCGGCCCGGCTGCAAGAAGTTCTCCATCGTGATGGCCGAGCCGGTGGCGGTGATGCCCAATCCCGCAAACGAGCGGAACACGATGCTGGCCAGCCAGTTGAAGTTGTTGATGATGTAGGCGAAGGCACCGACGTAGAGCACCTTGCGCAGCAGCTTGGCGATCACGTCCTCGCCTTGGCCGGTAGCGTGGCTCATGGCCCAATACAGGCCGGCGATCGTCATGTCGATGACGATCAACGTGGCTGTGAGGAACGCCACTTCGCCCCGCAGCAGTCCGAAACCCGAGTCGATGTAGGCGGCGAATGTGGCGAGGAACTGGTCGATGATGGTCACGTCATTCATGGCGTGTCCTCCGGTGCGGCAGGCAAGGCCGGCGCGATGCCATCGGCCGATTCCTCGAAGCTGGGCGGGATCGGCGGCAGGTCGGCCAGCGTCCGGTATTCGTCTGGCCCGGCCTCGCCGGAAAAGAAGCGCCGCCGGAAGGCTTCGGCGGCGGCGCGGCAAGCGTCCTCGCCCGTGGCCTGCATGACCTGTCGTGGATGGGCCGTGCATTGTTCGCGCAACGCCTTGAGCCGCACTGGATCGGCGGCCAGGGCATCTGCAAGGTGGCCGACCGGCTGCTCGCCGCAAGCGGCCAGCAGCGCGGTACATAGGACGAGGACGCATCGCATGGCGGCCTCCGTCAGTTGCCGTAGAAGTTTACGGACTGCGGTGTGTACGGCGTGCCGTCACCCAGGAAGCGCCGCCGCACCTCGCGGGCGCGCTCCGTGGCCGCCGCCTGCCGCGCCAGCTCCAGCGAGGCAGCCCGGTCTTGCGTGATCTGAAGCCGCTGCGCTTGGATCGACTGCTTGGCCTGCAAGGCCAGCAACTGGTTCATGGCCTGCATCGCCTGCAGCGCGCCCTCGGCCGACTGGCTCTTGCCCACGAGGTCGGCCAGCACGCTTTCGTCTTCGCCCAGGTTCTGCGACACCTGCGCCTGCATCTGCATGGTGGTCTGCAAGCCGTTGAGCGTGTTCTTCCAACGCTCCTGCGCATCGCGGACCATCTGGTCGCCGGTCACGGTGGCGGCGTACTGCTCCGGATACAGGCGCCGGAACTCCCGATCCAGGTTCGTTACGTCGTAGGCTAATCCCCTGGCCTGGGCGATCAGCCGATCGGTCGTCGCCAGATTGGCGCGCAACTGGCCGACCACGCTGGACGGCAGGCTGGCGAGGTTGCGCGCCTGATTCATCAGCATCTGCGCCTCGTTCTGGAGCTGGCGAATCTGGTTGTTGATCTGCTCCAGCGTGCGGATCGCGGTCAGCGTGTTCTGCACATAGTTGGTCGGATCAAAGACGATGCGCCAGGCCAACGCTGGTGACGAGGTCAACAGCGAGAGCGACAACGCGGCGGCGAGCGAAATGGAAAGCGCATGGGTCTTCATGGCTGGTTCTCCTATGGGTGGTCAGCGGTACGAGAGGAACCCGGCGCAAGTCCGGGGAGTGAGGGCAGCAGGTCGGCCGCCCAATCGAGGCTGCGATGGCGCAGCCAGGCGCCCGCGAAGCCGGTTACGCCGGCATCCAGCAGCACGCGATCCATGTCGCGCTGGTCCTGCGGCGTGGAAGCGCCCGCAAAGGCCAGCGTGGCCGGCCCCAGGTCGAGGTCGAACAGGCGATTGCCGAGGCGGGACTGGTAGTAGTAGTCGCGCTTGGGCTGCGCGGTCGCCACGATCTCGATCTGGCGCGAGTTCAACCCGAAGCCCTCGTAGATCGTGCGAATCTGCGGCTCGGTGGCCTGCGGGTTGGGCAGGAAGATGCGGCTGGCGCAGCTTTCGATGATCGCGGGCGCAATGCTCGAATCCTTGATGTCGGCTAGGCTCTGCGTGGCGAAGATGACGCTGACGTTCTTCTTCCTGAGCGTCTTGAGCCACTGCCGGATACGCGCGGCAAACACCGGGTCATCCAGGAACAGCCACGCTTCATCGAGGATCAGCAGCGTGGGCGCCCCGTCGAAGCGTTCATCGAAACGCGCAAAGAGGTAATGCAGCACGGCCATGACGGCGGCCTTGCTGTGCATCAGTTCCTCCATCTCGAAGCACTGCACGTCGGCCATGCCGAGACGGTCATGGTCGGCATCCAGCAGCTTGCCGTGGGCACCACCGAGGACATAAGGCGACAACGCCTGCCGCAGCGTGTTCGATTGCAGCAGCACGGAAAGCCCTGTCATCGTGCGCTGCTCCACCGGCGCACCGGCGAGACTGCCCAGCGCCGACCAGATGGATGCTTTCTCGTCGGGGCCGACCGCCACGCCTTCGTGCAGCAACCGGCCTTCGATCCATTCAGCAGCCCAGGTGCGGTAGCCCTCGCGGTCGATGCGCGCGAGCGGCTGGAAGGCGATTTCGCCATCCGTGCCCAGGTCGTAGTGCTCGCCGCCCAGGCCGAGGATGGTGGCCCGTATGGAGCGGCCCATGTCGAAGGCGAAGATGCGCGAGCCGCGATAGCGGCGGAACTGCATCGCCAGCGTGGCGAGCAAGACCGACTTGCCCATGCCGGTCGGGCCGGCGACCAGCGTATGGCCCACGTCGCCGATGTGCGTCACGAGGCGAAACGGCGTGGCGCCATCGGTGCGTGTGACGATCAGCGGCGGGCCGTCGAGGTGGTCGTTCTTCTCTGGCCCGGCCCACACCGCCGACACCGGCATCATGTGCGCCAGGTTCAGCGTCGAAACGATGGGCTGGCGCACGTTCGCGTAGGCGTTGCCGGGGATCGAAGACAGCCACGCATCCACGGCGTTGAGCGTTTCGGGGATGGTCACGAAGCCCCGGCCCTGGATGACACGCTCCACCATGCGCAGCTTCTCGTCCGCCACGGCGGCGTCCGTGTCCAAGACGGTGACGGTCGCCGTCAAGTAGCCGAAGGCGACTTGGTCGCTGCCCAACTCCTGCAAGGCAGCGTCGGCGTCGGCCGCCTTGTTGTTGGCGTCGGTGTCCACCAGCGGGCTTTCCTGCTGGAAGATCGTTTCGCGCAGCAGCGCGATGACGTTCTTCCTTTTCGCAAACCACTGGCGGCGCAGGCGGGAAAGTTCTTTCTCCGCCTCGGATTTGTCGAGGCACAGGAACCGGGTTGACCAGCGATAGGCAAATCCGAGGCGGTTGAGGTCGTCCAGAATCCCCGGCCAGGTCGAGGTCGGGAAGCCCCGCACCGACACCACGCGCAGGTGCTGGTCGCCCAGCATGGGTGCCAAGCCACCGACCAGCACGGAGTCGGTCAGCAGCGCGTCGATGTGGAACGGCACCTCGGGCACGCCCACGCGATAGCGCCGCGTCGAGATGGTCGCGTGCAGGTAGGTCAGCGTCTGCGCGTCATCGAGCCAGTCAATTTCCGGCATCACGCCGTCGAGCAGGTCAAAGACGCGATCCGTTTCCGCGACGAAGGCTTGCAGCCGCTCGCGCCAGTCCACGCCATTCGTGGGCGTGTTCTCGTAGAGCATCCTGGCTGCGCGGGCGCGGGATTCTTCCGGCGGCAGGTAAAGCAGCGTCAGGTGATAGCCACTCTCGAAGTGATTGCCCGAGTCCTCGAAGGTGGCGCGGCGTTCCTCGTCCACGAGCCACGACAGCGGCTCTGGAAACTCCGAGTGCGGATAGTCGGCAGCGGGACGGCGCTCGGCTTCAATGAACAGCGCCCAGCCCGATCCCATGCGGCGCAGCGCGTTGTTCAACCGCGCCGACGTGGCGATCAGCTCGCCTTGCGTCGCGCTGTCGAGGTCAGGCCCGCGAAACCGGGCCGTGCGCTGGAAAC
>JAEZWW010000076.1 GCA_023442945.1 Pseudomonadota bacterium
GGGCTGGATCACAGCTTAACCGATCGCCTTGAAAGCGCGTCGGCCGCGGGTGGGTGCGCTGGCCGACGCGCCCGCTCAGTGCTGGTGCCCGGAATGCTGCCCGTGGCCAGCCGGTGCCGCAGCCGCCGCTTGCACCGGCACCTGCACGTCGGCGCGCGATTCGCGGCCTTGGGCGTCGCGCAGGGTCAGCGTCAGCGGTACGGTGTCGCCAGCTTTCAGCGGCTGCTTCAGGTCCATCAGCATCAGGTGGTAGCCGCCGGGCTTGAGCTCCACGGCCTTGTCCGCCGGCAGCGCCAGCGCTGGGACAGCGCGCATGCGCATGACATCGCCCTCCCGGGCCATTTCGTGCACTTCAGCCACGCCCGCAGCGGGCGAGGCCACGCCGACCAGTTGCAGCGGCGCGTTGGCGGTCAAGGTCATGAAGGCGCCGGTGGCTTTCTGACCCGGCACGCTGGCGCGCGCCCAGGCGTGGGTGATGCGCACGGCTTCGGCGCTGGCGTCGGCCGTCGCTGGCGCGGCCGGTGACGGGGTTTGCGCCGCAGCGCCCAGGCTGGCCGCCGCCAGCCAAGCGGCCACGACGGCGCGCCGGCCCCAGTTCAATTCGGTCATTTCTGTAGTTCCTTTCTTCATCCAAGTGTGATCATCGTGCGCCCGTCACGTTCAATGCACGTGACCAGCGTGGCCGGCGTGGCCCGCGGCATCGCCAGCCGGTGCGGCGGCCGGCGCATCGACCGGCAGCACGTTCAGCAAGGCCGCTGGCGACTTGACCCCGCGGGTATCGGTGCCGTTGGCGGGGATGTTGGCCCAGTCGTTTTCGCCGTTTTCGCACTGCTGCTGCACGCGCCACCACAGCGGGCCGGCCTGGGCAGGCAGCTTGGCACGCAAAACGAATTCGTCGTAATGCGCGTCCGGCAGCGGGCCACCGCGCCAGGCGATCTGGGTTGGCTCGCCGCCAGCGGGCTGCGCTTCCACCGTCCAGCCCGCCTTGGACATGGGCTGCGCGTGCTGCACGCCAGCGGGCACATGCACCACGATGGCGCGCGTGGCCGAGCCCGCACAGCCGTGGCCGACGCGGAACACCGCTTTGTAGGTACTGCCGGCAGGGGCGCTCTTTTGTTCCAACGTGATGTGGGCGTACGCGCCGCCCGCCAGGGCCAGGGTCGCCAGCACAGCCGCGCGGCGAACGAAAACAGGGTTCAAAAAGTTCTTCAGGAAAGGCATGGGCCCTCCTCCAATTTCAAATCGATTCAAGCAACGCCGACCCGCCGCGGCCAAGCGCAGCAACAGGCCACGGCAAACGCGCCGCTGGCCGGGTCGGACCCGGAAAAAAGGGAATGGGTGGGCGTGGCGTCAGGGCCGTCAAGCGGCCCCGCTCACGCGGCTTGAACCGGCGGTCCGCGCGCGGGCAGCGGCGCCCAGACACCCGCGACGCGCGGCGCGTCGACGCGCACCCAGTGGCTGGCGCGCGCCACAGACGCGGGCGCCGCCGTCACCACGGGCGCGTCGGCCGGCGGGGTGAAGGTCAGCAAGCACAGCGCGCATTCCAGCTGGTGGCCGTGCGGCACGTCGGCGGGCGCGTCGTCGTCCAAAGCGACCAGCTTGACCACGCCTTCCGAGCACACCAGCTGGTAGGCGCGGGGCGCGATCCACGGCGACGCGGCCGCCACACCCAGCGCCAGCGCGAACCCGAGCAGCATGCAGCGGGCGATCCATTGGCGCAGGACGCGGGTGACCATGGCGCGCATTATCGACGGACGTCCGATCGGCGACGCATGCGGCCCGCGCTTGGCGCTACGCTGTGGGGTCTTCTTCACCCTCCCAAAGGACTGCGCGCATGTTTCAACTCTGTGGCTTTTCTGCCAGTAACTACTACAACAAGGTCAAGCTGGCGCTGCTGGAAAAAGGCGTACCGTTTGAAGAAAAACTGGCCTGGATCGGCGAGACCGACCCCGCCGCCAGCCCGCTGGGCAAGGTGCCTTACGCCATCACCGACGACGGCCCCTTGAGCGAATCGACCATCCTGCTGGAATACCTGGAAGCCAAGCACCCGACGCCAGCGCTGCTGCCCACCGACGCCTACCAGGCGGCCAAGGTGCGCGAGTTGGTGCGCTACATCGAGCTGCACCTGGAGCTGGTGGCGCGCAACCTGTACCCGCAAGCCTTCTTTGGCGGGCAGGTCAGCGACAGCGTCAAGGCCAAGATCCTGCCGCAGCTGCAGAAGAACGCGGCCGCGTTCGCCCAGCTGGCCCGGTTTTCGCCCTACGTCGCGGGCGAGCACTTCACCCTCGCCGACTGCGCCGCCATCGTGCACCTGCCATTGGTGTCGAGCGCCAGCAAGATCGTCTACGGTGAAGACGTGCTGGCCGCGCTGCCCATCAAGGACTACCTGAAGCAGATGGGCGAGCGCCCCGCCGTGCAAAAGGTGCAAGCCGACCGCAAGGCCAACACCGAAGAGATGATGGCGCGCATGCAAGCCAAGGGCTGACGTTGCGGGCCGCGGCCCGCCGCCGTGTGGCGCTTGGCCCCAGCGGCCGCGCAGGTGCGCCAAAGGCAAGATTCAAGCGAAATCGGGCCGTAGCCCTACAACGATCTGCGCGGCCAGCTATTCAATCCATAGCAATCAGTACTTCGGCGCGCGCCGCTCACGCAGGCTGGCCACGCCTTCGTGCACGTCGGGGCCGCCAAAGCCCATGAATTCCAGCGCCAGCGAGGTGTCGAACGCCGGGCCCGCCTGGCGGTACCAGTTGTTGAGCGAATACTTGGTCCAGCGGATCGCCGTGGTGCTGCCGGCGGCCAGCTTGTCGGCCACTTCGTAGGCCTTGTCCAGCAGCTTGTCGTCGTCCACCGCCAGCGACACCAGGCCGATGCGCTCGGCCTCTTCGCCGGTCACCGCTTCGCACAGCATCAGGTAGTACTTGGCCTTGGCCATGCCGCACAGCAGTGGCCAGCAGATGGCGGCATGGTCGCCCGCCGCCACGCCCAGGCGCGTGTGGCCGTCCACAATCTTCGCGGACTTGGCGGCGATGGACACATCGGCCAGCAGCCCTGCCACCAGGCCGGCGCCCACGGCCGGGCCATGCATGGCGCTGACGATGGGCTTTTCGCAGTTGATCACGTTGTAGACCAGGTCGCGCGCTTCCTTCCACACGCGGGTGCGCACGGCGAAATCGCTCGCCATGTCCTGCACCAGTGCCAGGTCGCCGCCACCGGAAAAACCCATGCCTTCGCCGCGCAGCACGGCGCAGCGCACGGTCTCGTCCTTGTCGATGTCGCGCCAGATTTCGGACAGCTCCCAGTGGCCTTCGTGGCCGGCGGTGGGCAGCTTGCCGTTCTTGGCCTTCATCTGCAGGTCGATCACCGAGCCGTCCGGGCCGCGGCGGGTGATGGTCATGGTCTGGTAGCGGCTGTAGTCGATCGCGGGCGGGGTCGTGCTCATGCGGTGGTCTCCTCGAGGCGTAAAAGCTTGGATCGTAGCGGCCCTCGCCATAATGGCCCGCATGCTGCCCGACGCTGCCCCCGCCACCGACACCTTGGGCGCTGCGTTGCGCCACGCCGCGCGCACCGCGCCGGGCCGGCCGCTGCTGCGCATGGCCGAGGGCGAATGGACCACCGCCGCGATGGACGCGCAGTCCGACCGCGTGGCGCGCGGCCTGCGCGACCTGGGCGTGGCGCCGGGCGACCGCGTCAGCGTGATGCTGCCCAACCTGCCGGACTTCGTCGTCATCTGGTTTGCGCTGGTCAAGCTGGGCGCGGTGATGGCGCCGGTCAACACCGCCTTCACCGGCCAAGGCTTGGTGGACGCCATCCACCTGGTGCAAAGCCGCGTGCTGATCGCGCACGGCAGCCTGGCCGCGCAATGGCGCGCCGCGCGGCCTGCGCTGACGCAGCTAACGCATGTGCTGGTGCTGGGCGAAGCCGGTGCGGGCGAGCAAGCCTTTGCCGCCGTACCGCGCGACGCCCGCGCGGACGACCCGCCCTGGCCCGACGTGCAAGCGGCCGACCTGTGCCTGCTGCTGTACACGTCGGGCACCACCGGGCGGTCCAAGGCCGTCATGCTGGCGCACCGCTTTGTGCTGAGCCAGGCCGCCGCCTTCGGCCAGCAACTGGGCCTGCGCGCGGACGACGTGCTGTACTGCCCGTACCCGCTGTTCCACCTGGACGCGTCGGTGCTCACCGTGGCGCCGGCGCTGGTGCTGGGCGCGGTGGCCGCCATTGGTGCGCGCTTTTCGGTGTCGCGTTACTGGGACGAAATGCGCGCCTTTGGCGCCACCGTGTTCGACTTCATGGGCGCCACACTGACGCTGCTGTACAAGCGGCCGCCGTCGCCGCGCGACCGCGACCACCGCGCGCGCCTGGGCTGGGGCGTGCCCATGCCCGGCTGGGCCGACGATTTTGAGCAGCGCTTTGGCTGCCGGTTGGTGGAGATTTACGGCTCGACCGAGGTCGGTTTGATCATGGCGCCCACGCCGGGAGAAGCGCGCCGCGCCGGGTCGTGTGGGCGCATCGGCCCGCTGTGGCAGGCCGAGCTGCACGACGCCCACGGCTTGGCCGTGTCCGTGGGCGCCAGCGGCGAACTGGTCGTGCGCCCGCGCGCGCCGGATGCGCTGATGCGCGGCTACTGGGCCATGCCCGAAGCCACGCTGGCCGCGCTGCGCGACCAGTGGTTTCACACCGGCGACGTCATGCGCAAGGACGCGGATGGCCACTTCTACTTTGTCGGCCGCACCAAGGACATGGTGCGGCGGCGTGGCGAAAACATCTCCGCCGCCGAAGTCGAACAAGGCCTGGAGACGCACCCCGCCGTGCAGGAAGCCGCCGTGTTCGGCGTGCCCAGCGAGCTGACCGAAGAAGAAGTGATGGCCTGCGTGGTGCGCCAACCCGGCGCCGCGCTGGCCGCGGCCGAGCTGACCACCCACGCCCGCGGCGCCATGGCGCGCTTCATGGTGCCACGCTACATCCGCTTCATGGACGCGCTGCCGCGCACGCCCACCGACAAGGTCGAGAAATTCCGCCTGGCCGCCGAAGGCGTGACAGCCGACACCGTCGACACCGATTCCCTGCAACCCCCCACTACCCGCCCATGACCGCCACCGTCACCCTGCACCAGGACGGCGCCATCAGCGTCGTCACCCTGAACCGCCCGCACCGCCTGAACGCCATGAACGAGGCGCTGCTGCGCGAGCTGTACACCCTGCTGGAAACCGCGCAGGCCGACCCGGCCACCCAGGTCATCGTGCTGACCGGCGCCGGCCGCGCCTTCTGTGCCGGCGACGACTTGAAGGAGTTTGGTGACCAGGCCGCGTCGCCCGCCGCCATCGCCCAGTCGGCCGACGACATCCAGCGCGTCACCCGCGCCATCATGGGCGGCCCCAAGCTGGTCATTGGCGCGGTGCACGGCTATGCCGTCGGCGGCGGCTTTGAATGGGTGCTGAACTGCGACATGGTCGTCGCCGCCGACGACCTGATCGCCTTCTTCCCCGAAATGCAGCTGGGCCACTTCGTCACCGGCGGCGTCACTCACCTGCTGCCGCTGGCCCTGGGCCACCAGCGCGCTATGGAATTGATTGTGCTGGGCGAACGCCAGACGGCGCAACGCCTGCTGGACCTGGGCCTGGTCAACCGCGTCGTGCCCGCCGGCGACACGCTGCCGCAAGCACTGGCCCTGGCGCGCACCGTGGCCGAACGCTCCCCCGTCGCCACGCGCCTGCTCAAGAAAGCGCTGGTCGGCCAGTCCGCGGCCCTCGCCGCCGCGATGGAGACCGAGCGCCAGAACGCCATGACCTGCTTTGCCAACCCGGACACCGCTGCGCGCATCGCCGCGTCGTTGCCCGGCAAAGGCTGAGCGCAACCCACGGATGCACCCCATGCCCCAAGCCCTGTTCCACCTCGCCTACCACGTGACCGACCTGGACGAAGCCCGGCGCTTTTATGGCGCCGTGCTCGGCTGCCGCGAAGGCCGCAGCACCGACACCTGGGTCGACTTCGACTTCTTCGGCCACCAACTCTCGCTGCACCTGGGCGAACCCTTTTACACCACCGACACCGGCCAAGTCGGCGACCACTGGGTGCCCATGCCGCACCTTGGTCTGATCCTGCCACGCGCCGACTGGCAAGCCATGGCCGACCGCCTGCAAGCCGCCGGCACGGAATTCGTCATCGCGCCGCAGCTGCGCTTTGAAGGCCAGCCCGGCGAGCAGTGGACGATGTTCTTCCGCGACCCGTTCGGCAACCCTGACCTGCCCCCCGTAGGGCGTACCAGTTGAAGGTTAGTAGAGTCCGTTTTCGCAAGGAAGAACGGACATGAAGAAGAGCAGATTCACCGACGAGCAGATCATCGGTTTTCTCAAGCAGGCCGAGG
>JAEZWW010000108.1 GCA_023442945.1 Pseudomonadota bacterium
GCCTAGGATCCGCGGCGCGCAGCGCTCGCGCGGTCGGGGCCGAGCAACGCGATGGCCCGAGTGGCTGTTCAACGCCCCTTGAGGCTGCGCCTGCGGCGTGGTTCTGGCGGGGTGGCGACTGCACCGAAGGATGCAGTCGCTTCGTGAACTGACTGGCTGAAGTTGTTTGAGCGGAGCGCTGAAAGCGCAAAGCGAGTTCCTGCGGCCCACCCCGTCAGAACCACGACGCAGGTTTGCCCCGCTGCGCAGCAGCGGGGTCGCAGACGTGGGGTCGCCTTTCTTTGGTTTCTTTCTTTGGCGAGTCAAAGAAAGAAACTGCGCCGCCGGGCGCATTTCCCGGCCTCAACGCTTCGATTGCTCACCGAGGCCAACACAAGCGCGCGGCGCATGTGCGCGCGGTGACCAAGCGCGCGGCAAGAAACTACAAATTCCATAGCTGCCCGCGCAATCCGCTGTGGGGCCAGCGCCCGATTTACCCTACAAATCCCGCACCATCCACACAGCCCCCTCCCCAAACCCCAACACCGCCATTGGCGCCGCCTGCGCAACAAAGCCATGCCGCGCCCAGTACACATCCGCCCGCTGCACCGCCACCAACATCGCGCGGGCCAGGGACAGGCGCCGCCCGGCGTCCAGCACCTCGGCCAGCAAGCGGGCCGCCAGGCCGTGGCCGGCCCAGGCGGGGTCGACGGCGATGTCGTGGACGTACAGCCAGTCGCCCGGCTGCGGCGTGGCGGGGGTAGCGGGTGTGTTCAAGGCCAGCGGCGCACCATCGGGCACGGTGTGGGCGATGGCGTAGGCGCACAGCACCGGGGTGTCGGCGCGCACAGCGTCGCCGCTGGGGTGTGCGGGCCCGTGGGCGCCTTCGTGCGCGTGCGCGTGCGAGGGCAAGGTCAAGCCAAAGGGCCAAGACGAGCCTGAGGTCGCGTGCCAGTGACCGCCCTCGCCCACCCCGCCGCCCGAAACTGCGCCTCCTGAAGCCGCGCCTCCCGCCAGCGAGCCGGCCGGCCTCGCGAACGCACCCCAGCAGGTGCCGCCGGGCATGCGCAGCTTGCTGCCCAGCACCTCGGGCGATTCCAGCAGCGCGTCGCCGTACGCCAGCGCCTGCACGGCCATGACGCCGGCCAGGTGGGCGTGGTCGATGGGGCCGAGGTGCGGCGGGCGCCGGTCAGCCGACACGGCGGCGCTGCGCGGTGCGGGAGGAGGTAACAGGCGTGGCGCAGGCCAAGGCGGCAACGCGGGTCACAGCGGCTCGTCGCGCAGGATCTGCGGCATCGGGCGGCCGGGCACGCCGCAGGCGTCCATGGGCTGGGTGGGCGCCGTGCAGCCGTCCAGGTACTTGAGCATCGCGTCGTTGAATGCGTTCAAGTGCGGGTTGGACGCGCTGCCGGGCGCGACGGTGCCGCTCCAGGTGGCCTGCGCGACCTGCGGGCTGATCGGGAAGGTCGCCTGGTACTGCACGACGGCGCGGCGGCGCGGCCAGTCCACCGTCGTCAGCACGATGCGCGCGGGCACGAAGGCGCGCGAAGTGCCGTCGGCGTAGGCCAGTACGACGAAGGGGCGCACGTCCGGGCGCAGGGTGAGTTGCACCGGCTTGCTGTTCTTGCCCGGCGGCTTGAGCGTGAGCTGGTCGCCAGGCTGCAGGTAGCCGTCGGTGCGCACACCGGCGCGCACCTGGGTGCTGCCGACGCAGGGCATGTAGGCGTATTCGAGGTCGCGCGCGCCCTTGCCGGTGACGGCCATGGTGCCGTCTTCCACCGCGCGCAGGCGCTGCAGCGGGCGCGCCTGGCCGCGCACCGTGCGCACGCCGGTCAGCGCAGCGCCGTGGGTGAAGATGCCGGTGTCCGCGAAAAAGGTGGTGCGCTGGTTGAAGCCACCACCGATGTCGGTGCAACGCAGGTCGTTGGCGGCGTCGTGGTCTTTGCCGAGCATCGGCTCCTGCCCTTCCAGCAGGTAGCGCAGCTGGTGCTTGCCGTCGATTTGGTAGGTGATCTTGAGGGCGAGCGACACGTATTCGGTGGCGGTGTCGTCGTTGGTCAGACCCACTGTCGGGAACGGGGTCGTGTTGTTGACCGGCGGTGGCGTGGGCTTGGCCTGCGCGGCGTTGCCGGCGGTCGGCGCCTTGTCAGGCGTACTGCTGCCCGCGGACGGGCCACTGGCGCAGCCGGCCAGCCAGGCGCTGGCGAACAGGGCTAGGCCCAGGGCGATGCGGGGGGTGGAAAGGGTGTTCATGATCTGCTTCCTCCAAAAAAATGCGGTTCGCGAAATGGTGTGTCGACCGTGCGCGCCACAGCGTGCCGCCGAGCGCTTCCACAGCCTAGCGCGTCACCGTGTAAGCCCTGTGGCCCTGCTGAGGGGCGCGGCTGGCCGGTCGGCCGTCGACAGGGCTCGGCCCCTTCGTTCGCGGGTCGGCCCCAGGCCAAGGCCGCCGCCTCACCCCACCCAGCGCCGCGCGTTGCGCCAGATCTGCATCCAGGGGCTGAAGTCGCTCTTGGGCAGGTCGGTCCAGCTCATCTGGATGTTGCGGAACACGCGTTCGGGGTGCGGCATCATGGCCGTGAAGCGGCCGTCGGCAGTGGTGACCGCGGTCAGGCCCTGCGGGCTGCCGTTGGGATTGAAGGGGTAGGCCTCGGTCGGTGCGCCGTGGTGGTCGACGTAGCGCATGCTGGCGATGACCTGGGCTTGGTCGCCGCGGGCGCGGAAGTTGGCGTAGCCCTCGCCGTGCGCCACCGCGATCGGCAGGCGGCTGCCGGCCATGCCCTGGAAGAACAGGCTGGGCGACTCGAGCACTTCGACCAGGGACAGGCGCGCCTCGAAGCGCTCGCTGACGTTGGTGGTGAAGCGCGGCCAGGCGTCGGCACCGGGGATGATGTCGGCCAGCTCGGCAAACATCTGGCAGCCGTTGCACACGCCCAGGGCGAAGCTGTCGCCGCGGCCGAAGAATTCGGCGAACTGCGCGGCGAGCTGTGGGTTGAAGGTGATGGAGCGCGCCCAGCCGATGCCCGCGCCCAGCGTATCGCCGTAGCTGAAGCCGCCGCAGGCCACCAGGCCCTTGTAGCCACCCAGTTGCACGCGGCCGGTTTGCAGGTCGGTCATGTGCACGTCGACGGCGTCAAAGCCGGCTTCGTGGAAGGCGTAGGCCATCTCCACGTGCGAGTTGACGCCCTGCTCGCGCAGGATCGCGACCTTGGGCCGCGCGCCGCCCACCACTACATTATTGCTAGCTGCCTGCGCAAGTGGCTCTAGGGCCGCAGCCATATTCTTCTTCAAATCGTCTGACAACGAAATGAACAAGCCCGGGTCGGCAGGGTCGCCCACCGACGCGTGTTCGGCGTCGGCGCAGGCGGGGTTGTCGCGCTCGCGGGCGATCTTCCAGCTGACGCTGTCCCACACCTGCTGCAAGTCCCGCAGGCTGGCGGTGAAGATCTCGCGCGTGTCGCGCCACACGCTCAGCTGGCCCTTGCCTTTATCGATGGCGTCGGCCGCCGGGCGGGTCTTGCCCACATAGTGGCTCCATTTGGACAAGCCGTGCGCGCGCAGCACCTGCATGACGGCGTCGCGCTCGGCGGTGCGCACCTGCAGCAGCACGCCCAGCTCTTCGGCAAACAGGGCGCGCAAGGTCAGCTCTTCACGGCGCGCGCTGATCTGCGTGGCCCAGTTCTTGGCGTCACCGTACTCGGCGCGGCTGTCGCTGATGCCGTCGCCTTCGGTCACCAGCAAGTCGACGTTCAGCGCCACGCCAACCTGGCCGGCAAAGGCCATCTCGGCCGCGGCGGCGATCAGGCCACCGTCGCTGCGGTCGTGGTAAGCCAGCAGCTGGCCTTCGCTGCGCAACTGGTTGACGGCGGCGACCAGCGCCTTCAAGTCTTCGGGATGATGAAGATCGGGCACGCCGTCCACCGTCGGGCTGCCGGACTGGCCCAGCGCCTGCGCCAGCACGCTGCCGGCCAGGCGGTGGCGCCCACGACCCAGGTCGACCAGCACCAGCGTGGTGTCGCCTTCGCGCGTGAGCTGCGGTGTGAGGGTGGGCCGCACGTCGTCGATCGACGCGAAGGCGCTGACGATCAGGCTGACGGGCGAGACCACCTTGCGCGCGGCGCCGGCGGCGTCGGTCCACTGCGTGCGCATCGACAGGCTGTCCTTGCCGACCGGAATCGACACGCCCAGCGCCGGGCACAGCACCATGCCCACGGCCTTCACGGTGGCGTACAGGTCGGCGTCTTCGCCCGGCTCGCCGCAGGCGGCCATCCAGTTGGCGGACAGCTTGACCTTGTCCAGCGCGATCGGCGCGGCCAGCAGGTTGGTGATGGCCTCGGCCACAGCCATGCGGCCGGACGCGGGCGCATCCAGCGCGGCCAGCGGCGTGCGCTCGCCCATGCTCATGGCTTCACCGGCAAAGCCGCTGAAGTCGGCCAGCGTGACGGCGCAATCGGCCGCCGGCACCTGCCACGGGCCGACCATCTGGTCGCGGTGCGTCAGGCCGCCCACGGTGCGGTCGCCGATGGTGATCAAAAAGCGCTTGCTGGCGACCGTGGGGTGGCTCAGCACCTTGATCACCGCGTCTTGCAGGGTGACGCCTTCCAGTTGCAGTGGTTTGAATTCGCGCTGCACGGTTTTGACGTCGCGCAGCATCTTGGGCGGCTTGCCGAGCAGCACGTCCATCGGCATGTTGACGGCCTGATCCGCGGTCGGATGCCCTCCCCCATTGGGGGCCGGTTGGGGTGGGGGCGCGCCCGCGGTGTTGGACGCCGCGCCGCCCCCATCCCGACCTTCCCCCAGCGGGGGAAGGGGCAGGTCCACGTCACCGACCACCAGTTGCCGTTCTTCCGTCGCGGTGCCGACCACCGCAAACGGGCAGCGCTCACGCGCGCAGATCGCTTCAAACAACGGCAGCGATTCCGGCGCGATGGCCATCACGTAGCGTTCCTGGCTTTCGTTGCTCCAGATTTCCTTGGGCGCCAGGCCGGACTCTTCCAGCGGCACGGCGCGCAGGTCGAAGCGCGCGCCGCGGCCGGCGTCGTTGGTCAATTCGGGGAAGGCGTTGGACAAGCCGCCCGCGCCCACATCGTGGATGGCCAGGATCGGGTTGTCCGTCCCCAGCGCCTGGCAGGCTGTGATGACCTCCTGCGCGCGGCGTTCGATCTCGGGGTTGCCGCGCTGCACCGAATCGAAGTCCAGGTGCGCCGCGTTGGCGCCGCTGGCCAGCGACGAGGCCGCACCGCCGCCCATGCCGATGCGCATGCCCGGCCCGCCCAGCTGGATCAGCAGCGCGCCGGGGCCGAAGGCGATCTTCTTGGTCAGGCGCGCGTCGATGTGGCCCAGGCCGCCGGCGATCATGATCGGCTTGTGGTAGCCGCGCAGCAGCGCACCATCGCCCTCACCCACCGGGAGTTCGTATTCGCGGAAGTAGCCCAGCAGGTTGGGCCGGCCGAACTCGTTGTTGAAGGCGGCGCCGCCCAGCGGCCCTTCGGTCATGATCTGCAGCGCGCTGGCGATGTGCTCGGGCTTGCCGACGTCGCCTCCGACACCTTCCTGCGGCCACAGCTTGGACACGGTGAAGCCCGTGAGGCCCGCCTTGGGGCGCGAGCCACGCCCGGTCGCGCCTTCGTCGCGGATCTCGCCGCCCGCGCCGGTGGACGCGCCCGGGAAAGGTGAGATCGCCGTGGGGTGGTTGTGCGTCTCCACCTTCATCAGCACGTGGCGCAGCGCACTCTCTTTTTGGTAGCTGGCCGCGCTGTCTGCTCTAGGGCCAACGGGCGATTTGGCATCAAACACCTCAACCTGGTGGCCTTCCATCACCGACGCGTTGTCGGCGTAGGCGATCACCGTGTGCTGCGGGTTCATCGCCTCGGTGTGGCGGATCATGCCGAACAGGCTCTTGGGCTGCGGCGCGCCGTCGATGGTGAAGTCGGCGTTGAAGATCTTGTGGCGGCAGTGCTCGCTGTTGGCCTGCGCGAACATCATCAGCTCGACATCCGTCGGGTTGCGGCCCAGCTTGGCGAAGGCGTCGACCAGGTAGTCGATCTCGTCGGCCGCCAGCGCCAGGCCCCAGTCGGTGTTGGCCTTTTCCAGCGCGGCCTTGCCGCCACCCAGCACGTCGACATGCGCCAGCGGCTCGGGCGTCAGTTCGGTGAACAGGCCGCGCGCCGCGTCGCGCGTGGGCAGCACGCTTTCGGTCATGCGGTCGTGCAGCAGCGCGGCGACCGCGATTCGCTCTTCTTGTGATAGCTGGTTGCGCCCAACCAGCTTGCGCTTCAGGCCGATCTGGTATTCCACGATGCGCTCCAGCCGGTGCAGCGGCGCAGCGCTGCCACCGGCCGTGCCCATGCCGCAGTTGCGGGCGATGTCGGTCGCCTTGCTGGCCCAAGGCGACACGGTGCCCAGGCGCGGGGCGACGACCACGGTGGCGTCGGCCGCGGCCGCAGTGTTGGCCGGCTCGCCGTAGGTCAGCAGCGCGGCCAGCTGGGCCAGCGCGTCGGGGCTGGGCTGGCCGTCAAACGACGCCAGGTGCACGAAACGCGCGCCGATCGACTCGATGCCCGGGTGGATGGCCTGCAGGCGCGGCAGCAGCTGGCGGGCGCGGAAGTCGCTCAGGGCGTTGCCGCCGTCGAAGAAGTGGATGTGCTGGGTCACGTCGGGGGGCCTGTGTCGGGGGCGCGTGGGGCCGGTTTCGGGCGGGCGCCCTGCCGCTGAATGGGGCGTGGCGCAAACCCTTGGATTTTAGCCCGCCGCCCTCGGGCGCCCCGCCCGGCCAAGCGCCCCTGCCGCCCCGCGGGTCGCCCGCGCGCCGCCCTGCGCCCGCCCGCGCCGGGTGGGATAATTTGGCCCTATGAGCATCACGATCAAAGATGAAGCCGGCATTGCGGGCATGCGCGAGGCCTGCCGCTTGGCCTCCGAAGTGCTGGACGAGATCACGCCGCACATCGTTCCCGGCGTGACGACGCTGGAAATTGACCGCCTGGCCGCCGAGGCGATGGCGCGCCAAGGCACGCGTTCGGCCACCATCGGCTACCAGCCGCCCGGTTACCCACCCTACCCTGGGCACCTTTGCACCTCGGTCAACCACGTGGTCTGCCACGGCATTCCGGCCGACAAGGCCTTGAAAAAGGGCGACGTGGTCAACGTGGACGTGACGGTGATCACCAAGGACGGCTGGTACGGCGACAACAGCCGCATGTTCGAGATCGGCGAGGTGTCGATTGCCGCCAAGCGGCTGAACGCGCTGACGTTTGAATCCATGTGGCTGGGCATTGAGCAGGTCAAACCCGGCGCGCGCCTGGGCGACATCGGCCACGCGATCCAGAAATTCATCGAAGGGCACGGCCTGTCAGTGGTGCGCGAATTTTGCGGCCACGGCATCGGCCAGAAGTTCCATGAAGACCCGCAGGTGCTGCACTACGGCCGCCCTGGCACGGGCGAAGAGCTGGTGCCGGGCATGACCTTCACCATCGAGCCCATGGTCAACATCGGCCGGCGCGACATCAAGGAAATGCCCGACGGCTGGACCATCGTCACCAAAGACCGGTCGCTGTCCGCGCAGTGGGAACACACCATCCTGGTCACGCCCACGGGTTACGAGGTGCTGACCCTGTCCGAAGGCAGCCCGCCGATCCCCGAGTTTGTCAAAGGCATGCCGCGCACGCCGGTGGCGGCCTGATTCCGCGCCGCCGCTTTCTAGCCCACTTTTTCGCGCGCGTCGCCGTGGCGCGCTGACGCCGCCATGCCGCCCGACGCCCTCCCGACCCCGCTGGACATGCCGCCGCCGACGGCCGGCGAGCTGTACCGCCAGCGCAAGACCGCCGTGCTGGACGCCATGCGCCACGCGCCGCCCGGGGTGCGCGGCGTGCGCACGTCGCTGCTGCGCCTGGCGCACCTGGCGGACGAGGCGCTGCGCTCGCTGTGGGCCGAAGCCGGGCTGGACGGCCTGCTGGCCCTGGCCGCCGTGGGCGGCTATGGGCGCGGCGAGCTGTTCCCGTTTTCCGACGTCGACGTGCTGGTGCTGCTGCCGCCCGGCGTTGACCCGGCGACCGACGAGCCCCTGCGCGAGCGCATCGAGCGCTTCATCAGCAGTTGCTGGGACGCGGGGCTGGACATCGGCTCCAGCGTGCGCACAGTGGGCGACTGCGTGGCCATGGCCGACCACGACCTGACGGTGCAGACCGCCCTGCTGGAAGCGCGCCTCATCACCGGCAGCCGCAAGCTGTTCCGCGAATTCCAGCACCACTTTGCCGCGCACATGGACGCGCTGGATTTCTTTTCGGCCAAGCGGCTGGAGATGCGCCAGCGCCACGCCAAGTACGAGGACACGCCCTACGCGCTGGAGCCGAACATCAAGGAGTCGCCCGGCGGCCTGCGCGACTTGCAGATCATCCTGTGGACGGCGCGCGCCGCCGGCATTGGCGACCGCTGGGAAGACCTGGCGCATGCCGGCCTGGCCACCGCGCACGAGCTGCGCCAGCTGCGCCACAACGAGGCGCTGCTGGCCATGATCCGCACCCGCCTGCACCTGATCGCCAACCGGCGCGAAGACCGGCTGGTGTTCGACCTGCAAAACGCCGTGGCCGAATCCTTTGGCATGGCGCACCGCGTGGCCGAGAACGGCCGCATCACCCTGCGCGCCAGCGAAGTGCTGATGCGCCGGTACTACTGGGCGGCCAAGGCGGTCACGCAGCTCAACCAGATCCTGCTGCAGGGGCTGGAAGAAACCCTGCGCATGCGCCACGGCGAGCCCGCGCCCGAGCTGCAGCGCATCAACGAGCGCTTTTTTGACAAGAGCGGCCTGATCGAAGTCGCCAGCGACGACCTGTACCAGCGCGACCCGCACGCCATTCTGGAAACCTTCTTGCTGTACGCCAAGACGCCGGGGCTGAAGGGCTTGTCGGCGCGCACGCTGCGCGCGCTGTACAACGCGCGCACGGTGATGGACCACAGCTTCCGCAACGACCCGGTCAACCGCAAGACCTTCCTGGCCATCCTGCAGCAGCCGCAGGGCATCACCCACGCCTTCCGGCTGATGAACCAGACCAGCGTGCTGGGGCGCTACCTGTGGGTGTTCCGCCGCATCGTGGGGCAGATGCAGCACGATTTGTTCCACGTCTACACGGTGGACCAGCACATCCTGATGGTGCTGCGCAACGTGCGGCGCTTCTTCATGGCCGAGCACGCGCACGAATACCCGTTCTGCTCGCAGCTGGCCGCGGGCTGGGACAAGCCCTGGATCCTGTACGTGGCCGCGCTGTTTCACGACATCGCCAAGGGCCGCGGTGGCGACCATTCCGAGCTGGGCGCGCAGGAAGTGCGGCGCTTCTGCCAGCAGCACGGCATTGCCCAGGGCGACGCCAAGCTGATCGAATTCCTGGTCAGTGAACATTTGTCGATGAGCCGCATCGCGCAGAAGGAAGACCTGAGCGACCCGGACGTCATCCGCGCCTTTGCCCAGCGCGTGGGCAACGAACGGTATTTGACGGCGCTGTACCTGCTGACGGTGGCCGACGTGCGCGGCACCAGCCCCAAAGTCTGGAACGCCTGGAAGGGCAAGTTGCTGGAAGACCTGTACAAGCTGACGGTGCGCACCCTGGGCGGGCGCGCACCCGACCCCGGCGCGCTGATCGAATCGCGCAAGCGCGCCGCGCTGGTGCAGCTGGCCCTGGCGTCCGAGCGGCACGAAAGCCACAAGGCGCTGTGGGACACGCTGGACGTCAGCTACTTCATGCGGCACGACGCTGGCGACATCGCCTGGCACACGCGCCAGCTGGCGCGCCACGTGCGCGCCGCACCCACGCCGCATGGGCACGGCGCGGAAAACGCTACACATTCAGTAGCTGGCCGCGCAGATGGCTCTAGGGCCAGCGGCACAATGGGCACCGATTCCAAGCCCTTGACCATCGTCCGCGCCCGCCTGTCGCCCGTGGGCGAAGGCCTGCAGGTGCTGGTCTACGCCAGCGACCGGCCCGACCTGTTCGCGCGCATCTGCGGCTACTTCGACCGCGCGGGCTTCTCGATCCTGGACGCCAAGATCCACACCACGCGCAACGGCTACGCGCTGGACACCTTCCAGGTCGTCAGCGCCATCGAGACCGAGCACTACCGCGAATTCATCCACATGGTCGAGGCCGACATGCCCAAGGCCATCGCCAGCACCGACCCCCTGCCCGCCCCGCGCCTGGGCCGCGTGTCGCGCCGGGTCAAGAGCTTCCCCGTCACCCCGCGCATCGACCTGCGCCCGGACGACAAGGCGCAGCACTGGCTGCTCACCGTGACGGCCAGCGACCGCGTCGGCCTGCTGTACAGCATCGCCCACGTGCTGGCCGCGCACCAGATCAACCTGGAGCTGGCCAAGATCACCACCCTGGGCGAGCGGGTCGAAGACATGTTCCTGCTGCAAGGCGCGCAGCTGCAGCACAACAAGACACAGCTGGCGATCGAGCAGGAACTGCTGGACGTGCTGGAGCCGGACTGAGCGCGGTGGCTCAGCCGTGCGGGCGCGCGCAGGAGATGCCATGGCGCGAAGGCGGTGTCACGGCGAGAAGGCGAGAAGGCGAAGAGGCGAGAAGGCGAAGAGACGAAACACCGCCACGGCGGAACGGTGCTGCCTCGCCGCAGCGCTGCGGTGCGCTGACCGGGTCCGTGGCCGCTTCGCCATCCGTTGGTGCGGGTCGCGCACACCCGGTCGCGGCCGGGCACGATGCCAGCGCGCACCCCAATAGCTATACTATCCGTAGCTGCCCGCGCAGATGGTTGTAGGGCTACCGCCCCATTTCATTGCAAATCCGCCTTGTCATAGACCACGCCGTCCGCCGCCCATGACCACCCCGACCGACCCGCCCCGCAGCGACATCACGCGCGTCGCCCTTACCCAGGCGCTGCGCGGCATGGCCGTCGCCGCCGCGCTGGTCGGGCTGTGGGTGCTCTGGGGTTTCATCGGTGGCGCGCCCAAGGACAAGCGCCCGCCCAGCCTGCCCATCAGCGACCTGGCGCCCGAGCGCTTCAAGTGGTCCGACGCGCCCGAGCCTCCGCCCGGCGTGCGGCCCGAAGACGGCGCCCGCTACAAGCTGCTGGTCCTGCGCGACGCCGCTGGTGCTGCCCGCGCCTTCTACCTGCCCGCCACCGACGGCCTGGCCACCGTCCCCGCCGGCAGCAGCCCTTTGAGTCCAGGCGTCCCCTGCGACGACTTCGCCCCCGACTTCCGCACCCGCGACATCGGCTGCCGCCAGGCCCGCCCCGGCTTCGAATTCGCCACCCGCCTGCGCTGGGCGCTGGATGGCAACCCGGTCACGCCGGGCGCCACCGCACTGGTGGCCGCGCCGGGTGACGAGCAAGCGGGCGAATGGGTGTGGCCGCGGCCGGGGGCGCCTGACCAAAGGCGGTGAGCGCAGGCGTGCCGGCCGTGGGCCGCGTCGCCCAGGGGCGTCGGCCCAACGGTGATACTCCGGTACTGATTCGACGCCCGGCTGGGGCAGCTACTGAAATGACTTTCAACCCCTACAGGTCACGAGAGCGGGCCTTTACGCCTGGCATGCTCGAGTTTTACTTGGGAACAAGCTACGTCCCTGGCGACCCGATGGGCAATATTGGGGCCGACCAAGTGGAGCTCGTCGTCAAGGCCTGGCTGGTCGGGCTACAGCAAGAAATTGCCCCCGTCCTGCCATCAGCGCTGGAATGGATCGATGAGGCCGTCGCGCAGGGCGAGGTATTCGGCTCGAATATCCATGCCCACCGGTCCAACCTGTGCCAAGCCCGCGCCATCGGGGGCTGGCTGCAAGACGGCAGCGCGTGTCACGCGATCTGGCAAGAAGCGCTCTTGGCAGAACGTGAGCACTGGTCAACCGAGCCGTACCTCTCAACCAACGGCAAGATCGTCTACTGGGCCTTAGACGACGCCCTGGCCTACGCGCTGCAAGCCGGCCCCACCTTCAACGGACCGGCCATGGCCATCGAGCTGTACGAACGCTATACCGGCCGCCGCAAGCCGCCCTCCCTCAAGACGCTGCGCAGCCCCGCGCCTTGGGCCTACGCCTTGGCCCTGCACATGACCGGCCTCTTGAATTGCGAGCCGGCCGACCTGCTGGCCGCCGGCCGCCGCATGCTGTCGGGCAAGCTGCAGGAAGCCCGGCTGGGCAACGGCCAATATGTGCGCGCCGCCATGTGGCTCAAGCTTGTCTACAGCCAGCACCAGCCGCCCTTGACGCCGCTGGAAACCATCCTGCGCGCCTACGACAACATGCCCGACGTGCCGCGCCCCGACTTCCTGCCGCCGCGGCTGCGCTTGGTGTGAAGCGAGATATGACCCCCCTACAGAAGCTCGAACTGCAAGAGGAGCTCGCGAGACGCGGCATCCCGTCGTCAGCCTTCGGGCTTGGCCAATCTTTCGACGAACGCTGGTGCCTTGTCCCCTGGGAAAGCCGATGGCGTGTCTATTACTCTGAACGCGGCCATCTGGCGGAACTGCGTGAATTCGACAATTTCGATGACGCCAGAGCTGATCTTCTGACACGCATTCGGTGATCTGCCGTCCAAAGATACAACCGCCGTTCCGCTATACAACCGCTTGCGCAGGCAGCTTCTGAATCCATAGCAATCCACCTCTCGCCAGCCATTGGTCTGCACTTCACGCAGACACGAACGCAGCGCCGTCGACCAACTGCCCAGCGTGCTCGCGCAGCCCCGCTGCCAGGCGCGCCTTGACCGCGTTGTCCGGCCGGCCGATGGCCTGGTAGATGCCGACTTCGGCGCGCATGGCATTGCGAAACGGGCGGCTGGTCAGGTGTGCGCCGGTGAAGGCGGCGACCGTGAGGCTGTCGGCAACGGCCACGCCCAGGCCGTTGGCGGCGAGCGTGCAAGCCACCTGGGCCGAATCCACCCGCGTCTGCACCTGCGACAGCTCCTGGTCCCACCATGGTTGCCCGGCGCCGGGCCAGACCACCGACGGCAGCTCGATCCCGATCACCGGCCAGCCCTGCAGGTCGGCGGCGCTCACCGCATCCAACGCAGCCAGCGCGTGGTCGCGCGGCATCAGGCAAGCCAGCGTGAAAGGCAGCAGGCTTTCAAAGTGCCATTTGTCGGCGTCGTTGACCTTCAGCGCGACGGCGATGTCGACCTGCTGCGTGTCAACCCAGTGCACCACCTGCTGGGTGTTGCCGGTGTGCACGGTGCACATCAACTCGGGGTGTTCGCGCCGCAGCGGGCGCAGCGCGTGTGGCAGCAGATGGATGGCGGCGGAGGCGATGCAGCCGATCTGCAAATGGCCCGGGCGCACGTGGCGGAATTCGATGGCCAGGTCGTTCAGCACCGACAGCGACGCGCTGACGCGGTCGACCTGGTCCAGCAGTGCGCGCGCCTCCGGTTTGGGCCGCAGGCTGTGGCCGCTGCGCTCAAACAGGCGGTAGCCCAGCGCGTCTTCCAGCAGCGCCAGCTGCTTGCTGACCGCGGGCTGGGTCACGTTCAGCCGGCGTGCGGCTTCGGTCAGCGTGGACGACGTGGACAGCACCTGCAACAAGGCGATGTGCTGGGGGCGGACGGGCTGGGTTCTCATGGCGGCCAAGCATAACCAATGGTTTGCATATCAACAAAATCATTCATTTGACTCATGTATGGGCTGCTTGGGACACTCGCAAAACCCTTTTATCCCGAGTGAGACACCTTAAAAAAATGCCCAGCCTTGTTCGCCGATCTTTCGTTGCCGGCCTGATGGCCTTGTCGTCCACCCTGGTCGCGGCGCAGCCGGCCGCTTACCCGACCAAGCCGATCCGCCTGGTGGTGCCGTACGGCCCGGGCGGCCCGTCGGACATCGTGGCGCGCGTGATCGCGGACGAAATGGGCCGCTCGCTCGGCCAGCCGATCGTGATCGACAACAAGCCTGGCGCGGGCTCGATGGTCGGTACGGAGATCGTGGTGCGTAGCCCAGCCGACGGCTACACCTTGCTGCTGACCGATCTGCCCGTCACGATCGTGCCGCACGTGCTCAAGGCTTCTGCCAAGTACAACCCCACCAAAGACCTGGAGCCGATCGGGCTGATCGGCGGGTCGTCGTTGGGGTTCGTGGTGCCGGACACGCTGCCGGTAAAGACCCTCGCGGACTTCGTGACGCTGGCGCGCTCACGCCCCGAAGGGATGCGGATAGGCTCGGGCGGCAACGGCAGCCTGACCCATTTGATGGCCGAGGTGTTTGCCCAGTCCGCCGGCTTCAAACTCACCCACCTGCCGTACCTGGGCACCGGGCCGGCGATTCCCGATCTGCTCGCGGGCCGCTTGGACGGCTTGTTCAACAGCTACCTGGCCACCAAACCCTATCTGGACGGTGGCAAGCTGAGGATGCTGGCCATCGCCTCCGACCGACGTGTTCCTGAGTTCCCAAGCGCAACAACGTTCGCCGAGGGCGGTTTTCCCGACGTCACGGTGGACTACTGGCTGGGCATTGTCGGTCCGGCAAACATGCCCAAGGCCGTCACAGACCGGGTGCGCGGCGCGCTGGACAAGGCGCTCCAATCCGATGGCGTCAAGGAAAAATTCAACGCCCTGGCCATCACCAAGGCCGCCGACACCTCGGGGCCCGCATTGAGCCGTGCCATCCAGCGCGAATACAAGCGCTGGGGTGACGTCGTCAAAGCGCGCAACATCGTCGTCAACTGAACAGTGGCAGAGACATGAACGCCAACGCCCCCGAATCCGAACTGATTGCGCTTGCCCGACAGTTCATCCAGATCCCCAGCGAAAACCCGCCTGGCGACACCACGGCCATGGCCGACGCCGTGACCGGCCTTCTCGATCTGCCTCAGATCGAACTGACCCGATTCGAGCCCAAGGAAGGCGTCGTCAACCTGGTGGCCGTTGTTCGAGGGGCCCGACAGGGCCCCAGGGTGGTCCTCAACGGTCATCTGGACACTTTCACCGTCGGCGCCAAAGCCGGCTGGAGCACCGACCCGTTCAGCGCCGACATCCGCGACGGGCGTTTGTACGGCCGCGGTGCCGGCGACATGAAAGCAGGCGTTGCGATCCTCGTGTCGGTGATGCGCGACCTGGCCCCGTTGCAAGCGACGATGCAGGGGGAACTGGTGTTGACCCTTGTCTCCGATGAGGAAACGGGCGGGACCTGGGGCACGCGCTGGCTTCTGGCCAACGTCCCGGAATCGCACGGCGACTACCTGCTCAACGCCGACGCCGGGCACCCGCGGGTGGTCCGCTACGGCGAGAAGGGCGTCATGTGGCTGAAGGTACGCAGTGAGGGCAAGGCCTGCCATGGCGCGCACGTTCATTTGGGGCGCAATGCCATTGAGTTGCTGACGTCGGCGCTTGCCGACCTGTTGACGCTGCGGGACCTCCCTACCCGCCTGTCCGACCAGGTCGTGCAAGCGATGCAGGAGGCGCGCGAGGTGTCAGAACAAGAAGGCGGGGTCGGAGAGTTTGAGAACCTGCGCGATATCACCGTCAACATTGGCTCGTTCCATTCTGGAGAAGTGCCGAACATCGTCCCCGGCGCGGCGGAGGCCACGGTGGATATCCGTTTCCCGTCCGGCTTCACCGCGCAGGACATCAAAGACCTGATCCAGACGCGACTTGCAAAGCACCCCGCCGTTCAATGGGAAGTCATCCCTGGCAGCGAAACCGAGCCCGCTCTGACGCCGCCGGACCACCGTCTGGTGCAGTGCTTTCTGAAACACGCGCGAGAAAAGGTGGCGGCGGATGCCGTTGCCAACATGCGTGTCGGACTGACGGACGCGCGCCTGTTTCGACACGCTGGAATGCCCGCAGTCGTGTACGGCCCCACCGCTTTCAACATGGGCGGCGTGGACGAACACGTGCTGGTCGCCCAGGTGGAATCGGTCTATCAGGTGCAGTTGGCGGTCGCCAAGGAACTGCTCTCTATTGCGTAGCGTGCATGCGCCGGCGCGACTAAGCGCGGGTTTCTGGCGATGGGCGCCTGAGAGGCGGCTGCTAACGGTTCGCCAGCGAATCTGGCAGCGCGCCCAAAAACCCCGCTGCCCTACCCCTCCGTCGCCACCGCCTGCCCCAACACCCACGCCCGCCACAGCTGCAGCGCCGGGTTCACCGGTCGGGCGCTGGGCACGCACAGAAAATAGCCGCGGTTCAGCGACACCGGCTGGTCGATGGCGATGGCGATGCGGCCGGCGGCGATGTCGGGGGCGAGCAGGCTGCGCTGCAGCACGGCCACGCCCAGGCCGGCGGCGACGGCTTGCAGCAGCAGGGCCACGGTTTCCAGGTCGGCCGCGGGTTGCAGCGGGCCGTGTGCGCAGCCCACGCCGGCCAGCCAGCGCTGCCAGTTGTCGGGGTAGTGCGTGTGGCACAGCAGAGGGTGAACCAGCAGGTCGGCGGGTGTGCGGATGGCCTGCGGGCCCTCCAGGTCGGCCGGGCGGCAGACCGGGACCACGTCGCGCCCGACCAGGTAGTCGGCGGCGATGCCGGGCGGCCATTCGGGCTGGCCGACACGGATCCAGGCGTCGATGTCGGGCGCGGTCAGCGCGTCGTCGCGCTGGTAGGGCGCGAAGGACAGGGTGACTTCGGGGTGCTGGGCGCGAAAGTCCGGCAGGCGCGGGATCAGCCAGTGGCTGAACAGCGTGGGGGCGACCGACACGCGCAGCCCCTGGGCGGGGCGCCGGCTGCGCACGGCGACGCTGGCCGCTTCAATGGCGCCGATGGCCGGGGCGATGGCGGCCAGGTAGTCGGCCCCCGCGGGCGTCAGCACGCTGCGTCGACCCTCGCGCGCGAACAGGGCCTGGCCCAGGTGCTCTTCCAGCCGGGCGATGGCGCGGCTGATGGCGCCCTGGGTCACCGCCAGCTCGTCGGCCGCGCGCGAATAGCTGCCCAGGCGCGCGGCGGTGGCGAAGGCGTGCAATTCGGACAGCGAAGGCGACTGGATGCGCATGGCGGGGTAGCCGCGTGGCGGCCGGTGATGTATGAGCGTTGGTAATACTTGCAGGCCGCATTGTCGCTTTTCATACCCACGGGGGTCGCCAAGAATGCGGCCGAGCCTTTCGATTCCCTGACAAACACCACGAGGAGCCCCCACCATGGCACTGCGCCGCACCGTTTTGAGCACGTTCGCCGCCTGCGCGGCCGCTGCCGCCTTCGCCCCGCAGGCGCTGGCCCAGGCCGACTACCCCACGCGCCCGATCAAGCTGATCGTGCCGTTTGCCCCCGGGGGGTCGACCGACATGGTGGCGCGCCTGCTGGCCGACAAGATGAGTCAGGTGCTGGGCAAGGCTGTGGTGGTGGACAACAAGGGCGGCGCGGGCGGATCGCTGGGCGCTGACGCCATCGCCAAGGCCGCACCGGACGGCTACACCATCGGCATGGCCACCGTCAGCACGCACGGCGCCAACCCGGCCATCTTCAGCAAGCTGCCCTACGACGCGGTGAAGGACTTCGCCCCCATCACCAACGTGATGAGCGTGCCCAGCGTCTTCGTGGTGCACCCCAGCGTGCCGGCCAAGACCATGAAGGAATTCATCGCCCTGGCCAAGGCCCATCCCAACAAGTACACCTTCGCCTCGCCTGGCACCGGCTCGCTGGGCCACGCCAACATCGAAAACTTCATGAACCTGGCGGGCATCCAGCTGCTGCACGTGCCCTACAAGGGCTCGGGCCAGGCCATCAACGACGCGCTGGCCGGCCAGGTCACCGCGATGACGGACAACCTGCCCTCCATGCTGCCGCACATCAAGAGCGGCAAGATGCGCCCGCTGGCCGTGCTGGCGCTCAAGCGTGCCGACGTCGTGCCCGACGTGCCCACCTACACCGAGTTGGGCTACCCCGGCATGGGCGACGGCGGCTGGTTTGGCCTGGTCGCGCCCGCCGGCACGCCCAAGGCCATCATCGACAAGCTGAACACCGCCGCCCACAAGGCCATGGCCATGCCGGACTACCTGGACAAGCAAAAGGGCATCTCCGGCGAATCCATGGGCAACACGCCCGAGCAGTTCGCCAAGCAGATCCAGGCCGCCATCGACCGCTACACCGCGGTCGCCAAGCGCGCCAACATCAAGCTGGACTGAGCGGGGCGCCACCGGATGAGTCCGCACGAAGACCTGCGCCCCCTGCCCGACACGCCGGTGCAGGTCTGGACGCCCAACGGTGAGGCGCTGCCGCTGGTGTGCGACTCGCCCCACAGCGGCACCGCCTACCCGGCCGACTTCGGCCATCAGGTGCCGATCGTGCTGCTGCGCCGCGGCGAAGACACCCACATCCACCGCCTGTGGCACAGCGCCCCAGCGCACGGCGCCACCCTGCTGGCGGCCACCTTCCCGCGCACCTACATCGACCCGAACAGGGGCGAGACCGACCTGGACCCGGCGCAGATCGACGGTACCTGGCCCACGCCGCTGACGCCCGGCCCCAAGACCGCGCAAGGCCTGGGCCTGGTGTGGCAGCGCATCATCGTCGACGGCCAGCCGACCGCGTTGTACGCCGTTAAGCCGACCGTCGCCCAGATCCAGCACCGCATCGAACGCTACTGGCGCCCCTACCACGCCGCGCTGCAGCAGGCCATCGACGCCAGCGTGCAACGCTTTGGCGCCGTGTGGCACCTCAACCTGCATTCCATGCCCAGCGACGTCTACCGGCGCCTGGGCCGCTCCGACGCCCCGCCGCTGGCCGACTTCGTCCTGGGCGACCGCGACGGCACCACCTGCGCGCCCGAGTTCATCCACCTGATCGGCGACACGCTGAAAGGCTTCGGCTACAGCGTGGCCTACAACGAGCCGTACAAAGGCGTCGAGCTGATCGCCCGCATCGGCCAACCCGCGCTGAATCGCCACAGCCTGCAGATAGAAATCAACCGCCCCGTCTACATGGACGAAGCCACGCGCGCGCCCAATGCGGGGTTTGCGCCGCTGCAGGCGCACCTGGACCAGTTGATGGGGGTGGTAGCGGCGTACGTGCGCGATCAGATCGGCGGCGCCTCAGCCCGGCCCTGAACACGCGTCCCACGCCCGCAGGCAGACCGACGGCACCAACAGAGCGAGAGCGCGCCGGCAGCGGATTTCGCCAGCCCAAGCGCCGGCGAAGCCCGCGGCGCCAAGTGCTGCATGGCGCGCGCCGGTTCAGGCCGAAGAGAGAAGGAGCGTACCGTCAGCCACCTGGTGGTGAGGGGTGCGTGGTGCGGTGTACGGGGTCAGGGGTGTCGGGCTAACTGGGTACTTGGTGGCGCTGCCCTTCGCGCCGTGACAGGGTCCCCAGTATGTTTTCAACCCCCTGGCGACCGGCCGGGGTCTGGCGGCTCGCCCGGTACGCTCCAAAACGGGTGCGGTGTGCTGTTTTGAATGAAATCAGCCTCTAGCCCTACAACCACTTGCGCGGCCAGCTACTGCATTCATAGCACTCTGCGTCAGATTTCAACGCGCCAATTGGTCTCCTGGATCAGCACGTTCAGCTCGCGGATCTGGCGGCTCATGTCTTCCATCTGCTTTTGCGTGGCCGCTACGTCCAACTGCGGCACCCATTTGATCTCGCGCATGCTGTAGCGGTCGGACTCTTTGTGGGTGGAATCCACCGCCAACTTCAGTGTCGCGTGCTGCTGCATCAGCGTGTCGCGCGCCGCCAGCACCTGCGCCAACGCGCGCCCGTCGGGCAACTTGGCGGCGGCGTTCGCGGCGTCGATCTGAAGAATGAGCTGCTGCTGCTCGGCAATCACGCCAAAGCATTCGGCGATCAGCTTGGCCACGTCTTCACGCGGCGCATCGCCTTCCTGCGCCAGGGCGTTCTGCCCGATGCGCTCGCGCAGGGACAGGATTTTCTTTTTCTGATCGGCGCGGATCAGGAGGGCTTCGGCGAGTTTCATGGCAACTTCATACCTTGCAGACGAAATTTCTCAAATCCCGCGGGATCAGCCAATCTCCTAACCAGCTGCGGAAGGAATTTTTCAATCAGAAAATCCTGATCCTTCAATATCACTTCACCGCGCGGCACGAGCCGCCGAGCCATTTTTGATGCCACCATGAATTTCTCAAGGAGATTTCTAGCCGCTTCAATATCACCTGCATTGTAGGCCCTATGGGTTTCCAAGAGAATTTCCGACAACCATGGATAGTCCTCTCTATAAGCCCCAGCCAAGACTAAAAGCAGCACCGGATCACCGCTATCCTCTCCCACTGTATGCATCAATTCATACATAAACTCAGGATGCATCCGTCGGCCTCTATACCGTGGACCCGGCTCATCAAAGCCTTCACGCATTCGAGTTTCCATTGACCGAACCGCTGTTACAAGATCCTCAATGACCTCAGACTGTGGCCTAGAACGCTTCGTCACATCCACTGACTTTGGAATAGCGTTTAGACTCGCCTCGAGCTGAGGATAGAGTGCATCGAACAGTTGCCTATATCGCTCGTCCGGCACCTTCACGGACGACATCGCATTGATCGAACTAACTACTTCCAACAACCCGTTTCGCTCTGCTTTTTTACCCTGAAATTGAGCAAGCGGCCCCGTAATCTCACTAAACTCCAAATCGAATAAAAGTGGAATTAGCTTACTGCCATCGAGCATTTTTGCTAACGCGCCCGCTTCAAAAAGAATCCAAGGCGCAATGACATTCTCCCTTGTAACGCAGAGTATGCCAAAATTGCACCCATCCAACTGCTTGGCGACCTCGTCACTCCAACGCGCGCCAGCATCAATGTCAGACTCAGACACCCAAGGTTCGACATAGTACAAAATCAAAGGTAGCCAAGCCTTCAACGCGTTTGCCAAGGCTTTGCTACGATCCCCACTCCAGCTTAGAAATAGCTTCATCCGTCCCTCCAGCTTTTTTAAATACTCGAAAAAATTCGCTCTGTTTCTATATTCTAATTAATAAGAAAAAAACGAGAGAAAACTGTCTCGGCACGCGACGTGATCAAGACTTGTATACAGTTCTACGGCCCACACCGAAACCAACTCCCCCCACCCGACGGATCGCTCCTCTCCGTCTGGCGTTGCCCGCTGGAATCCTGGATGTTGGTGTAGCTGCCCTGAGCGGCAGGGGCGTTCGGGCCGGTGAGTCGCACGCGCTGGCCGGATTGGCGGCAGTGCTGGACGGCATCCTGAAGTTGGTGGACCGTGGGGCCGGACTTGGTGGTGGGGCCCATGTCGGCGCAGCCGGCCAGGGCAAGCCAGGCCAGGGCCGCGGCGGCCAGCGCGGGGCGCGTGACGGCGCGCGGCGCTGGGTGCGATGTGACACGCAGCGTGGGTCGCGCTGGGGCAGGCAGCGGCGACGCCAGGGGCCGGGCGTGGCGGGCCGTCACGCCACCGGCCTCGCGGGAAGGATGCCGCGCGCTGGCACCGGTCAGTCCGCCCGGTAGTTGGGCGCTTCCTTGGTGATCTGCACGTCGTGGACGTGCGATTCGCGGATGCCGGCGGCGGTGATTTGCACGAATTCGGCGCTGTTGCGCATGTCGTCAATCGTCGCGCAGCCGCAGTAGCCCATGCTGGCGCGCAGGCCGCCGGCTTGCTGGAACAGGATGGCGACGACGCTGCCTTTGTAGGGCACGCGGCCTTCGATGCCTTCGGGCACGAGCTTGTCGGCGTTGGGGTTGCCGGTGCTGCTTTCCTGGAAGTAGCGGTCGGCGCTGCCTTGCTGCATGGCGCCGATGCTGCCCATGCCGCGGTAGCTCTTGTAGCTGCGGCCCTGGTACAGCACGATTTCGCCCGGCGCTTCTTCGGTGCCGGCGAACATGCCGCCCATCATGACGGTGCTGGCGCCGGCGGCGATGGCCTTGGCGATGTCGCCCGAATAGCGCACGCCGCCGTCGGCGATCAGCGGCACGCCCGTGCCTTGCAGCGCGGTGGCGACGTTGTCGATGGCGGTGATTTGCGGCACGCCCACGCCGGCGACGATGCGGGTGGTGCAGATGCTGCCGGGGCCGATGCCGACCTTGACGCCGTCGGCGCCGGCGTCGGCCAGCGCGCGGGCGGCGGCGCCGGTGGCGATGTTGCCGCCGATGACGTCGACCTGCGGGTAGTTCTGTTTGACCCAGCGCACGCGCTCGATCACGCCGGCGCTGTGGCCGTGGGCGGTGTCGACCACCAGGGCGTCGACGCCGGCCTTGACCAGGGCTTCGACGCGCTCTTCCGTGCCCTCGCCCACGCCGACGGCGGCGCCCACGCGCAGGCGGCCGTTGGCGTCGCGCGCGGCGTTGGGGAAGGTGGTCTGCTTGGTGATGTCCTTGACGGTGATCAGGCCCTTCAGGCGGTCGGCGTCGTCCAGGATCAGCAGGCGTTCGAGCTTGTGCTTGTTCAAAAGGCGCTTGGCTTCGGCCAGGCCGCTGCCTTCGGGCACGGTGATCAGGCGGTCGCGCGGGGTCATGATTTCGCGCACCGGCAGGTCGTAACGGGTTTCAAAGCGCAGGTCGCGCCCGGTGACGATGCCGACGACCTTGCCCTGGTCGATGACGGGGAAGCCGCTGATGTCCAGCTCGTCCGACAGTTGCATCACCTGCAGCACGGTGTGTTCGGGCGTGATGACGACCGGGTCGCGCAGCACGCCGCTTTCATAGCGCTTCACTTTGGCGACCTGGGCTGCCTGCTCTTGCGCGGTGAGGTTTTTATGGACGATGCCGATGCCGCCTTCTTGCGCCATGGCGATGGCCAGGCGGGCCTCGGTCACGGTGTCCATCGCGGCTGAAACCAGGGGCAGGTTCAGACGGATGTTGCGGGTCAGCTGGGAGGAGAGATTGACGTCCTTGGGCAGGACCTGGGAGAACGCGGGGACGAGCAGAACGTCGTCAAAAGTCAGCGCATTGCCGAGGAGGCGCATATCGGTAAGCTCCAAAAGCCAGATTGTAAACAGGTGCCCTTGACCGACCTGGGGCAAGGCGCGCAAGCAAGTACGGGGCGTAGGCCTTTGGACCGCATGAGCCTGCCGGGGGGTGGGCAACTTGACCGCGGTTGATGTGCAAAAGACACGGTCATCGCCCGCGCGTTGTCGGCCGGCGCTGGATTCGGGACGTTGAAGGTGCTTGCGTCACCACTCCTCGTTACACTGCTGACCTCATGAAACCCGCTCGTGTTCTGCTCTTCGCCGTCGCCCTGGCCGCCAGCTTCGGCGCCGTTGCCCAATACCAATGGATCGACAAGGACGGCCGCCGCGTGTTCAGCGACGTGGCGCCGCCGGCCGATATCCCGGCCAAGAACATCCTGAAGCAACCGCGCGGCTCGACCGCCACCGCGGCGCGCTCGGCCCCGGCCGCGCCCGCGGCGGGTGACGGCGCCGGTGCTGCACCGGCTGCCGCCGCGCCGGGTGCCGCTGCCGCGTCTGCCCCCGCCTCCGCCGCCAGCGGCGCGGGCGTGGACAAAGCCTTGGAAGAAAAGAAAAAGCAGGCCGAGGCCGCTGAAGCCGCCAAGAAGAAGGCCGAAGAACAGAAGATCGCCGCTGCCCGCGCCGACAACTGCAAACGCGCCCGTTCGGCCAAGGCAGACCTGGATTCGGGCGTGCGCATCGCCCGCACCAACGCCAAGGGCGAGCGCGAAGTGCTGGACGACGCCCAGCGGGCGGCCGAGCAAAAGCGCATCGCCGGCATCATCCAGAGCGATTGCAAGTGATTTTGGCCTCTGGCCCTACAACCACTAGCGCGGCCAGCTAGGAATTCGATAGCAAATCACCTTGCCGCCGCACCGACCAAAACGCGCCCTTCGGGGCGCGTTGTCGTTGGGGGCGCTGGCGGCTGGCGCGGCCGGAGCGTTCAGGGGCGTTCAGAGGCGCTGAGCGCCGTTGAGAACCGTTCAATAGCCCTGCTTGGCGCCCGGGCGGCGCTGGGCGAACAAGCCCGCCTGGCCCGCGCCCTGGGCCTTGTAGCGTTCGCGCCGGGCCAGCTTGGGGTCGACCGTCAAGGGGCGCCAGATCTCCACCCGGTCGTCGTTGCGCAGCGGCTGATCGGGCGGCGCCTTGCGGCCCCACACGCCCACGCTGCCGTGCGCGAGGTCGATGTCCGGAAAGCGCTGGCACAGCCCGCTGGCCTGCACCGCGTCGGCCAGCGTGGCGCCGGGTGGCAGTTGCAGCGCCACTTCGACCACCTGGCGCGGCGCCGGGGCGTAGGCAACGGTGATGTGCAGCGGGCCGCTGGGCAGCGCGTCACCCTCGCCTGCCAGGATCGGCGCGGTCATGCTGTGCTGGCGCCGTAGACCTGTTCGGCGCGCTGCACGAAGGCGTCGACCATGGTGCTGGCGATCTTGTCGAACACGGGGCCGACCAGGGTGGCCAGCAGGGCGTTGGAAAAACCGTAGTCCATCGTCAAATCGACGCGGCAGGCGCGCTGGCCATCGTCGCCCACGGGGGTGAAGGTCCACACGCCTTCCAGCTTGGAAAACGGCCCGCTGACCAGGTGCAGGCGCACTTCGCGGCCGGGCACGTGGTCGTTGCGGGTGGTGAAGCTTTGCTTGACGCCCTTGAAGCCGATGCCGACTTCGGCCGTCATGCCGCGCTCGTCTTGCGTCAGCACCTTGGCGAAATTGCACCAGGGCAGGAATTCGGGGTAGCGCGCCACGTCGACGACCAGGTCGAACATCTCCTGCGCTGTGTACCAGATCAGAACGGACTTGTGGACAGATTTCATAGAATGCGCGTTTGCCCGATTCTAGGCGCGCCCACTGGCGCCATCGGCGGGCAACTGCTTGCAAAGCGCGCCGAGCGCGCCATATTGTCCAGATGGCCACCAAGAAAACCAAGTCGCCCAACCCGGTCATCGCCGAAAACAAGAAAGCCGCGTTCAACTACTTCTTTGAAGAGCGTTACGAGGCCGGCATGGTGCTGGAAGGCTGGGAAGTGAAGGCCTTGCGCGCCGGCAAGGCGCAGCTGACCGACGGCTACGTGGTGATCCGCAACGGCGAGCTGTTCGTGATCGGCGTGCAGATCAACCCGCTAGGCACCGCCAGCACCCATGTGCGCCCCGACGCGGTGCGCACCAAGAAGCTGCTGCTGCACGCCGAGGAAATTGAGCGCCTGATCGGCAAAGTGGAGCAAAAAGGCTACACCCTGGTGCCGATCAACCTGCACTGGAAGAACGGCCGCGTGAAGTGCGAGGTCGCCCTGGCCAAGGGCAAGGACACGCACGACAAGCGCCACGTGATCAAGGAACGCGAAGGCAAGCGCGAGGTGGAGCGCGCGATGAAAGAGCGCCACCGCTGAAGCGCGGCGGACGCGCTGCGGACCCACCCGCGGTCCCCGCGCCCTGCGCGACGTGGGGCCTGGGCAGACGGCCCCTCCAGTGGGTCATTGCCACTTGGCGAGTTCATTTCAGCCCCATGCTGCACCGCAGCACCCGCGTCGCCGTTCCTGGCGCGCGCACGGACACCCCGCCCTCTAAGCACGCGCGTCGCCCCACCCCGGCGCTTTGTCCGACATGACGGCGTCGCGTACGCGGTCTACACTCCCAAGGTTTTCCCTAGGACATGGAGGCTCCACTCATGAAGGCACTGATTTCCGCCACCGCCATTGCCGCCGCAGCGCTGCTGGGCGCCTGCTCCACGCAGCAACCCGCCACCAACGCCGACATGGCCAAGCAAGGCGCCGGCGCGCCCAGCACGCCCACCGTGGCACAGGACGGCACGCTGCTCGGCCCCGATGGCCGCACGCTGTACTTCTTCGCCCGCGATGCCCGTGGCAGCGGCAAGTCCGCCTGTGTGGACCAATGCGCCGCCAACTGGCCGCCGCTGGGCGTGGCCGCCTCGGCCAAGCCGATCGGCGACTACACCATCATCACGCGCGCCGACGGCAGCAAGCAGTGGGCGTACAAAGGCATGCCGCTGTACTACTTCGCCAAGGACACCAAGCCGGGCGACAAGACCGGCCAAGGCATGGGCGGCGTGTGGTCCATCGCCAAGCCCTGATGGCGTGAAACGCTTCGACCGGCGCTTTGCGCTGGTCGAACAGCCAAAAAAGCCGAGGCGTGCCTCGGCTTTTTTTGTGGGCGGCGCCGGCTGCTGACGCTGACCTGGCCCCCTCACGCGCTGTGCGGTGCAGCCGCTGCGCGCCGCGGGTGACCTGGTCGACTTGGGCGATCGGCCACGCCAAGCCCCACCGTCCGCGGCCGCCGCACAGGCCCCTGGCGCAGCGGCAACGCAGTCAAGCGCGCGCGTGATTTGCTACGTTATCCGTAGCTGCCCGCGCAATTGGCACTAGGGCCAGAGGCCGATTTCACTTGAAATCGGCAGGCGCTACGACGCCAGGCCGTCGTGGCTTGCCCTGCCCCACCCTTCAGTTCGCCAGACCCGCCAGCGGGTGCTGTGCCGCCGCCCAGGGGCTGGCAAAGTACGCCTGCACCTCGTCCGCGCCGATGTCCTCGATGCGCGCCGGGCTCCAGCGGGGGCTGTGGTCCTTGTCCACCGCCAGGGCGCGGATGCCTTCCACCGTCTCGCTGGTCTGCGCGCCGCGCAGGTGGAAGCAGTGGTGGACCAGGTCGCGCTCCATGCGCAGCTCGTCGCCCAGCGGCATGCTGCGCGCGCGGCGGACTTGTTCCAGCGTGACGTGCAGCATCAGCGGCGAACGCGTGCGCAGCTCGGCCGCGGTGTCGCGCGCCCAGGCCGAATCGCTGGCCTCCAGCGCGCTGACGATGGCGGCCACATTGGGCAGGCCGAAGAAGCGGTTGATCTCGCCCAGGTGCGCCAGGCGGTCTTGCGCGGGCTGCTGCAGCTCGGCCTTCAGCCAACGCTGCACGGCCTGGCCGTCGCTCCAGGCCGTGTCGGCCAGGTGCTGCCACAGCGCAGGCAGGCGCGCCACGTCGGCCGCGCCATCGGCCAGGCCGGCGGCCACGGCTTCGTCGCCCTTCAGCAGATGGCCCGTCAGCGCCAGGTACTCGCCCAAATGGCCGGGCAGGCGGCTGAGGAAGTAGCCGCCGCCCACGTCGGGGAACAGGCCGATGCGCGTTTCAGGCATGGCCATCTTGCTGCGCTCGGTCACCACGCGCAGGCTGGCGCCCTGGCTCAGGCCCATGCCGCCGCCCATGACGATGCCGTCCATGAAGGCGATGTAGGGCTTGCCGTAGGTGTGGATCAGGTGGTTGAGCGCGTATTCCTCGGTGAAAAACGCTTCCAGCGCGTCATCACCGGCCAGCGCGGCCTGGTGGAAAAAGCGGATATCGCCACCGGCGCAGAAGGCGCCAAACGGCGCAAAGCCGCCCTCGACCTTGCCCATGCCGCGGATCGCCACCGCCTTCACGCTGGCGTCGTGCTGCCAGTCGCGCATGACCCACGTGATGGCGCGCACCATCTCCAGCGACAGCGCGTTCAGCGCCTTGGGGCGGTTGAGCGTGATCAGGCCCATGCCCCCGGCCGTGCGTTCGGCCAGGACGAGTTCAGAAGGCGATGCGGTGGCGGCGGTGTTCATGCGGCAGGTTCGGTTCAATAGTCAGGTGAACCGGCCATCTTATCAAAAATGATAGCTGGCCGCGCAGATCCATCTAGGGCTGGCGGCCGAAAAGGCTTGAAAACAGTCGCCTGGGCGACGGCCGCCGGGTGTGACGTCAGGCTGGCCCAATCGGCGGCAAGGCGCGCCGTGCACGGTGCCAGCCCAGCAGCTCGTTGGCCAGCAAGGCGCCGATCACCAGCGAGCCACCGGCCAGCACCTCGGGCCGCGGCGCTTCGCCCACGATCAGCCACACCAGGGCGATGCCGAAGACGATCTCCAGCAGCGCCAGCAACGACACCTCGGCCGCCGGCAGCACCCGCGCCACCAGCACCGCCAGCACGCACGGCAGCGCCAGCTGGAACACGCCCAGAAACGCCAGCCAACCCAGGTCGTGCACAGTGGTGTGCAGCGGCCACGCCAAGGGCAGCGTCCCCGCGCAGGAAATCAGCGCGCCCAGCAGCACGGCCGGCACCAGGTCGATCGGCTCGCCCTGCGACTGGCTGCGCTGCGACACCGACCATTGGATGGCCGACGCGACCGGCACACACAGCGCCACCAGCGCGCCCCAGGCTTGCTGACCGCCCCGCCCGGCCTCCAGTTGCCCGGCAAACATCCACGCCATGCCCACGCCGGCCACCACGATCGCCCACCAGGTGCGCGCCGTCAGGCGGTGCCCCGTCACCACGCGCGACAGCAGCGCCGTCAGCAAGGGCGCCAGCGCCATCGTCACCAACACGCGCGCCACACCGGTCATCGTCAGCGCGACCATGAAGGCGGTGAACATCACCGACCAGCACACCCCGGCCACCCAGAACGCCGGCCGCCCCCACGGAATGCGCGCCAGCGCCCGCGGCCCCTGCCACAGCGGCAGCACCACCAGCAGCGTGAGCGCGGTGAAGGCGCTGCGCCAGAAATTGACCTCAAAGCCCTGCGCCGTCTGCAACTGGCGCGTGACCACCCCGGCGGTTGACCACAGCAGCGCGACCAGCACCATCATCCAGACGGCGCGGGTGTGGCTCCAGTGTCCGATGGGCGTGGGGAGCAGCGCGCTTGTCATGGCTTGGTCTCGACCTCGGCAATTTCGTTTTTCATCCTGGTTAAACCAAGGTCCAGCTGCTGGCGCCAGGTGGGGCCACGCGACCTGGCGTCGGCCTCCGCGCCAGCCCACTCGTCGGGCGCATGGTCCTGGTACCAGCGGTACAGCATGGCGGCCTGCATCACGTCCTTGTTCGATTTGGTCCGCTCGGCGGTCTTGCGCAGGCCGGCAATGATCAGTTTGTGCACGGCCATGCGGGCCGGATGCGGGGTGTTGACCAGGCAGGCCTGCGTCCGCGTGAACACCGCAGCCGACTCAATTTGCTCAAGGGAAAACTCCATAAAGCGCAACGCTTGGAATTCCGCGTTGAAGGCCTTGACGTGTACCAGGTCCTCCTCGCCGCGCCCCATGGGCGTAAGAAAGTCCAGCACGAAACCGGGTTCCCTGGGATGCACCCAACGGCCACCGCGCACGCCAGACAGACTGGTGGCGGGCACGAAGCCCATGCCGAGCGAATCGATCACGTCGCCCAATTCGAGCGTGGCCTCACTCGCCAAGGCCACCTGCAGATGGCGGCCCGCGTGGGCAAAGTCCAGATCCAGCGTGCGGGACGCGTCGCCCCAGCGAACACCCAGAAGGTTGCCCGCGCTCAGGAAGGCGTGCGTACCGACGAGCACCCCGCCCGCCCGGAAGAAACCGGCGTCGGCCAAGCGCTGGATGATCACCAGGTGCGGCGCGGCCACGGTTTGGGCGCCCAGCGTGCTGGCGGATTGTGCGAGCGCCTTGATCTGCACATCGGCATCATGTGTGGCGCCCTTGCGTTCGGCGATCAGGGCGGCTAGGCGGTCACTGTCGGGCCCCAGATAGGCCTGCCGCAGCTTGCCGTCGAGATCGCGAAATTGGTAGTACCAGTAGTCGCGCCCCGAAATCTGCTTGCGGTTGAACGAGCCGGGCGCATCCGCCACTCCCCGCGCTATTTCGCGCGACTGCAGCGCTTCGTGCAGTTGCGCGTACGCCGTCTGCGCGGCGAGAGAAAGCGGCGTATAGAGCATGCCAAATTTATACTACAAATCAATATGAATGCAGTATAAATTCGACCGCACCCAAGCCTTACGCCGCGTCGCGGCTGGCGCGCTTGCGCTCGTGCTCTTTCAGGTGGCGCTTGCGCAGGCGGATGCTCTTGGGCGTGATTTCGACCAGTTCGTCGTCTTCGATGAATTCGACGCCGTACTCCAGCGTCAACTGGATCGGCGGCGTGATCTTGATCGCGTCTTCCTTGCCGGACACGCGGAAGTTGGTCAGCTGCTTGGTGCGCGTGGCGTTGACGACCAGATCGTTGTCGCGGCTGTGGATGCCGACGATCATGCCTTCGTACACCGGGTCGTTGGCCTTGACAAACATGCGGCCGCGGTCGTCCAGCTTGCCCAGGGCGTAGGTGAAGATTTCACCGTCGTCCATGCTGATCAGCACGCCGTTCTTGCGACCGCCAATCTCGCCCTTGTGGGCTTCGTAGCTGTCGAAGATGTTGCTGATCAGGCCCGAGCCGCGCGTCAGGTTCAGGAATTCGTTGGTGAAACCGATCAGGCCACGGGCCGGGATGCGGTATTCCAGGCGCACGCGGCCACGGCCGTCCGGCTCCATGTTGACCAGCTCGCCCTTGCGCTCGCCCAGCGCCTGCATCACGCCACCTTGGTGGCCTTCCTCGATGTCGGCGGTGACCAGCTCGATGGGCTCGTGCTTTTCGCCGTCCACGTCGCGGAACAGCACACGCGGCTTGGACACGGCCAGCTCGTAGCCTTCGCGGCGCATCTCTTCCAAGAGGATGGTCAGGTGCAATTCGCCACGGCCAGCGACTTCAAACACGCCGTCTTCGCTGGTTTCCTTGACGCGCAGGGCCACGTTGGAACGCAGCTCTTTCTGCAGGCGGTCCCAGATCTGGCGGCTGGTGACGAACTTGCCTTCACGGCCGGCCAGCGGGCTGGTGTTGACGCAGAAGTTCATGGTCAGCGTCGGCTCGTCGATCTTGAGCATCGGCAGCGGCTGTGGGTTGTCGGGTGAGGTCAGCGTCACGCCGATGCCCAGGTCTTCAATGCCGTTGACCAGCACGATGTTGCCGGGGCCAGCCTCGGTCACCTGCACGCGGTCCAGGCCCTGGAAGGTCAGCACCTGGTTCACGCGGCCCTTGTACTGCTTGCCGTCCGGGCCTTCCATGATCAGCACGTCCTGCGCGGGGCGGACGGTGCCGGCGTTGACGCGGCCCACGCCGATGCGGCCAACAAACGTGGAAAAGTCCAGCGCCGAAATCTGCAGCTGCAGCGGCGCGTTGGCGTCGCCACTGTGCTCGGGCACGTGCTTCAGAATGGTTTCAAACAGGGCCGACATGTCGGGGCCCCACTGCTCGCCGGCAGCGCCCTGCTCCAGCGACGACCAGCCGTTGATGCCCGAGGCGTACACCACCGGGAAGTCCAGCTGCTCGTCGGTCGCGCCCAGCTTGTCGAACAAATCGAACGCGGCGTTGACGACCTTGTCGGGGTTGGCGCCGGGCTTGTCGACTTTGTTGACCACCACGATCGGGCGCAGGCCCAGGGCCAGCGCCTTCTTGGTCACGAAGCGCGTTTGCGGCATCGGGCCTTCCTGCGCGTCGATCAGCAGCACCACGCCGTCGACCATGGACAGCGCGCGCTCCACCTCACCGCCAAAGTCCGCGTGGCCGGGCGTGTCGAGGATGTTGATGTGCGTGCCGTTCCAGGACACGGCGCAGTTCTTGGCCAGGATGGTGATGCCGCGCTCGCGTTCGATGGCGTTGTTGTCCATCACCGTGTCGACGACTTTCTCGTGGTCGGCAAAGGTGCCGGACTGGCGCAGCAGCTGGTCAACCATGGTCGTTTTGCCGTGGTCAACGTGGGCAATGATGGCGATATTGCGAATCGGGGTGGTCATAGGGAAAGTTGTGTCTTCAATGAAATAAGGGGAACGCGGTGGCGAAATTCGGTGGTGCGTGACGCGCGGGAGCCTGGCCATCTGGCAGCCGGGCGCCGCACGCGCGCTGGATCAGCGAACTGCGGCGGGTGGCCGCTTGCGCCGCCGCACCAGCAAGGTGTGGGCGGCTGGCAGAAACTGCGCGCTGCTTGGCGGCCATAACAGAACCTGGATTGGGTAGAACATGCGTCTTCTCTGCACCCTGGTTCAGCAGGAGGTCACCGCGGCGCTGCGACCGGCAGCGGTCTGGGCCAAGGTCTGCTCGATCTCGGTCGGGCTCAGCAAGCGATCCGGAATCAGTTCGCCCGCAGCCACATGGGCGACGCCCAGCAGCGCGGCCGGTGCCTGCCCGTAGACCACAACCTGCTCGGCATCGGGCCAGTCGCCGCGGCGGCGCATGCCGGACAAGAAGCGCCCCGCATCTTCGCTGCCGAGCGTGACGGCGGTGTGATCGGGCAGCAGCACGTCGGCCGGTTGCAACGCGGCCAGGCGATCCGACTCAGGCAGCGCGTCGAAAGCCTCCAGCGTGATGCACTGGTCTTGCGTGAACGGCCCGGTGGCCACGCGGCGCAGGCGCGTGAGGTGGCCGCCGCAGCCGAGCGCGGCGCCGATGTCTTCGCCCAGCGTGCGGATGTAGGTGCCTTTGCTGCACGCTACTTCTATTTTGATAGCTGGCTGCGCAGATTCATCTAGGGCCAGCGCGAGATTCAATGCATAAATGGTGATCTGGCGCGGCGCCCGCTCCACCTCGACGCCGGCACGTGCGTACTCGTACAGCGCCTTGCCGTCTTTCTTGAGCGCGCTGTGCATCGGCGGGATCTGGGTGATCGGGCCGGTGAAGCGCGCGCGCACGGCGTCCAGCATCTCGGGCGTGATGGTGGGCACGGGGCGCTTGGCGACGACCTCGCCTTCGGCATCACCCGTGGTGGTCGTCACGCCCAGGCGCAGCGTCGCTTCGTAGCGCTTGTCGGCGTCCAGGTGCAGACCGCTGAATTTGGTGGCCGCGCCAAAGCACAGCGGCAGCACGCCGGTGGCCAGCGGATCCAACGTGCCGGTGTGGCCGGCTTTTTCGGCGCGCAACAACCACTTAGCCTTTTGCAAGGCCTGGTTGCTGGACAGGCCCAGCGGTTTGTCGAGCAGCAACACCCCATGCACCGGGCGCCGCTGCACCCGTGCACGAGGGGTGGCGGTCATGGCGCGTCGTCGTCCTTCGAACGAGAGGCCACCGCCTTGGCGATCAGGGCGTTCATGTCCGACGCGCGCTCGGTCGTGCGGTCGAAGATGAAGTGCAGCGTCGGCACGGTGTGGATGTGCAGGCGCTTGAACAAACCGTTGCGCAGAAAGCCGGCCGCGGCGTTGAGCGCTTCGGTGGTCTGCTCCGGGTCGCCCGTCAGCAGGCTGAAAAAGACCTTGGCGTGCGCGTAGTCGGGCGTGACTTCGACCGCGTTGAGCGTGACCATGCCGATGCGCGGGTCCTTGAGTTCGCGCGCGATCAACTCCGACAGATCGCGCTGGATCTGGTCGGCGACACGGAAGCCGCGGTTGGGAACAGAGCTTCTGCGGGGCATGACACTTCGCCTCTCAAGCTATGAAAACAGAAGCTGCCCGCGCAAGTGGTTGTAGGGCGGGCAGCGTGTTTTCTTACAAGGTGCGGGCGATCTCCTTGATCTCGAAGATCTCCAACTGATCACCTTCCTTGATGTCGTTGTAGTTGCGCAGCTTGATACCGCACTCGAAACCTTCGCGCACTTCCTTGACGTCGTCCTTCATGCGCTTGACCGATTCGATCTCGCCCGTGTAGATGACGGTGTTGTCGCGCAGCAGGCGGAAATGCGCGTTGCGCTGCACCACGCCGTCGAGCACGTAGGAGCCGGCAATGGTGCCGATCTTGGTCGCCACGAACACGGTGCGGATCTCGGCGTGGCCGATGATCTCTTCGCGCTTCTCGGGCGCCAGCATGCCGGACATGGCCGTCTTCAGCTCGTCCACGGCGTCGTAGATGATGCTGTAGTACTTGATGTCGACGTCGTTGCCTTCGGCCAGCTTGCGCGCACCCGCATCGGCGCGCACGTTGAAGCCGATCACGATGGCCTTGGAAGCGATGGCCAGGTTGATGTCGGATTCGCTGATGCCGCCGACACCGGTGTAGACCATCTGCACCTTGACTTCGTCGGTGCTGAGCTTGAGCAGCGACGCGGCCAGCGCTTCCTGCGAGCCCTGCACGTCGGCCTTGAGCACGATGGGCAGCGTCTTGACCTCGCCCGCCGTCATGTCGGAGAACATGTTCTCCAGCTTGGCGGCCTGCAGCTTGGCCAGCTTGGTGTTGCGGAACTTGCCAGCGCGGTAGGTGGCGATCTCGCGGGCACGGCGCTCGTCGGCCATGACCATGAAATCGTCGCCGGCCTGCGGCACTTCCGTCAGACCCTGGATTTCGACCGGGATCGACGGACCGGCTTCCTTGGTGGGCTTGCCGTTTTCGTCCAGCATGGCGCGCACGCGGCCAGACGTTTGACCGGCCAACACCACGTCACCAATCTTCAGCGTACCGGACTGCACCAGCACCGTGGCGACGGGGCCGCGGCCCTTGTCCAGACTGGCTTCAATCACGATGCCCTTGGCTGCGGCGTCGACCGGTGCCTTCAACTCCAGCACCTCGGCCTGCAGCAGCACTTGCTCCAGCAGGTCGTCGATTCCCTGGCCGGTCTTGGCCGACACGGGCACGAAGGGCGAATCGCCACCGTACTCTTCAGGTACGACTTCTTCGGCCACCAGTTCCTGCTTGACGCGGTCGGGATTGGCTTCGGGTTTGTCGATCTTGTTGATGGCCACGACGATCGGCACGCCAGCCGCTTTCGCGTGTTTGATGGCTTCCTTGGTCTGCGGCATCACGCCGTCGTCGGCAGCCACCACCAGGATGACAATGTCGGTCGCCTGCGCACCACGGGCGCGCATGGCCGTGAAGGCTTCGTGACCCGGGGTGTCCAGGAACGAGACCACGCCGCGTGGCGTATCCACGTGGTAGGCGCCAATGTGCTGCGTGATGCCACCAGCTTCGCCCGACGCGACCTTGGCGCGTCGGATGTAGTCCAACAGCGAGGTCTTGCCGTGGTCGACGTGACCCATGACGGTGACAACCGGCGGGCGCGACAGCGCTTCGGCCGTCGATGCCTGCACTTCCTCTTCGGTGAAGGCCTCGGGGTCGTCCAGCGCTGCCACAACGGCGGTGTGGCCCATTTCCTCGACCACGATCATGGCCGTGTCCTGGTCCAGCGGCTGGTTGATGGTAACCATCTGGCCCATCTTCATCAGCGCCTTGATGACCTCGGACGCCTTTATCGACATCTTGTGTGCCAGCTCGGCCACGGTGATCGTTTCGGGCACGTGCACTTCGATGGCGCGGTGCTCCACCGGCGCCTGCGGTGCATGGCGGTCGTCGCGGTCACCACGGTCGCCGCGGCGGCCACGCGGGCCACCCCGCCAATTGCCGCGGCCCACGCCACCCGAGCTGTCGCCGCGGGTGGGGATGCCCTTTTTCTTGGCGGGATCGCCGGCCCAGCTGGACGACAGCTTCGCGGACTTGACTTCCTTTTGCGCGCCGGGCGCGCCGGTCTTGGCGGCGGCGCCGGCGGTCTTGGCCGCAGCGCTCTTGTCGCCGGCCTTACCGTCTTCGGGCTTCTTGGCCACCAGGACTTTGCGCGGCGCGCTCATCATGGCGCGGATGGCCTCGGCCTCGGCCAGGGCCTTGCGGCGGCTGGCTTCTTGTTCACGAGCGCGGGCAGCTTCGTCTTCGGCCGAAGACGCTGCGGCCGGCGCGGGTGCTGCAGCCTCGGTAGGCGCTGGCGCAGGTGCGGCAGCTGGTGCTGCTGTGGCTTCCGCGGGTGCAGCCGCCGCCTCAGCGGGCGCAGCTGCGGCCTGGGCGCGCTCGGCCGTCTTCTGATCTTGCTCTTCGCGGGCGCGGCGTTTTTGGGCCGCGTCTTCTTCCTGGCGGCGCAGCAGTTCGGAATGGCGACGCGCCTCTTCTTCGCGGCGGGCACGCTCGGCGTCGTCGATCACGGAAACCGGTGCCGCCGCAGGTGCGGGCGCAGGAGCGGCTGGCGCGGGAGCTGGCGTAGGCGCTTCGACCACGGGTGGAGGCGGCGGCGGTGGAGGGGGCGCCGGCGCGGGTTCTGGCGCAGGGGCCGGCGCCTCGACCACGGGGTCGTCCTCGCGCTTGACGAAGGTGCGCTTCTTGCGCACTTCCACCTGAATGGTGCGCGCGCGGCCGCTGGCGTCGGCCTGCTTGATCTCGCTGGTCGACTTCTTGGTCAGGGTAATTTTCTTGCGCGCAGCGGACGCCGTGCCATGGCTGGCCTGCAGGTAGTTCAGCAAGCGCTGCTTGTCCTGCTCCGTCAGGGCGTCGGACGCGGATTGCTTGCTCACGCCAGCGGCCTGCAGCTGCTCCAGCAGCGCTTCGGTCGGGCGTTTCAGTTCATTGGCGAGTTCTGCGACAGTGGTGTTCGACATAGGGTTCCGTAGTCTCCATGATCTTTACTCTGAGTCCGTGAACCAGTGCTCTCGCGCCGTCATGATCAGGGCGCGGGCATCGTCCTCGGACTGGCCAGTGATGGCGGTGAGTTCGTCCACCGCCAGGTCGGCCAAGTCGTCACGGGTTTGCACGCCGGCATCGGCGAGCTTGGCAATCAATTCGGGCGTCAGCCCTTCCAGGTCACGCAGGTCCTGCGAGACCGAATCCATGCTTTCTTCGCGAGCGATCTCCTGCGTCAGCAGCGCGTCCTTGGCGCGTGCGCGCAGCTCGTTGACGGTCTCCTCGTCAAAGCTCTCGATGTCCAGCATCTCCTGAATCGGCACGTAGGCCACTTCTTCCAGGCTGGTGAAGCCCTCTTCAATCAGGATGGCGGCGATTTCTTCGTCGACGTCCAGCTTTTCCATGAACAGCGTGCGCAGCGAGGAGGTTTCTTCTTCCTGCTTCTGCGCCGACTCGGCGGCGTCCATGATGTTGATCTTCCAGCCCGTCAGCTCGGACGCCAGGCGCACGTTCTGGCCGCCGCGGCCGATGGCGATGGCGAGGTTTTCCTCGTCCACGACCACGTCCATGGCGTGTTTTTCTTCGTCCACCACGATGGAGGACACGTTGGCCGGCGCCAGCGCACCAATCACGAACTGCGCCGGGTCTTCCGACCACAGCACGATGTCCACGCGCTCGCCGGCCAATTCATTCGTGACGGCGTTCACCCGCGTGCCACGCACGCCCACGCAGGTGCCGATGGGATCGACGCGCTTGTCGTGGCTGATGACCGCAATCTTGGCGCGGCTGCCAGGGTCGCGGGCGCAGCTCTTGATCTCCAGCAGGCCTTGCTCGATCTCGGGCACTTCCTGGGTGAAAAGCTCGATCATGAATTCGGGCGCGGAACGCGATAGCAGGATCGGCGCGCCGCGCAGCGTCAGGTCCACTTCCATGATCATGGCGCGGACGCGGTCGCCGGTGCGAAGGTTTTCCTTCGGGATCATTTCGCTGCGGCGCAGGCGGCCTTCCACACGGCCGGATTCGACAATGATGTCGCCTTTGTCCATGCGCTTGACGGTGCCGGTGAAGATCTTTTCGCCGCGGCTCATGAAGTCGTTGAGCAGCATTTCGCGCTCGGCGTCGCGGATTTTCTGCAGGATGACCTGTTTGGCCGCCATGGCGCCAATACGGCCGATGGGGACCGATTCAACGCCTTCTTCGATGTACTCGTCGACCTCGATATCGGGGATCTGCTCTTTGGCTTCGAACAGCAGGATTTCCTGATCGGGCAACTGCAGACCGGCCTCATCGGGCACGACGTGCCAGCGGCGGAAGGTTTCGTATTCGCCAGTGTCGCGGTCGATCGCCACGCGCATGTCGACCTCGCCCTCGTAGAGCTTCTTGGCGGCCTGGGCCAGCGCGGCTTCAACGGCGCCGAACACCACATCGCGCTCGACGTTCTTCTCGCGCGAGATGGCTTCGACCAGCATCAACAGTTCGCGGTTCATATTCAATAACTCGTTCTGTAACTCATGAAATGAGAGCGCTTCGCGCAATTCCCACCTGGGCTCAAGGCCACTTTGGTGCTCAGGACTCGCCTTCTGCCGGCTTGCGCCCCTTGAAATCCACCAACGGCGCCAAACGCGCCGAACTCAATTCGTCCAAGGTAAAGCCCATGGCCTGCTCAGGCGCCGGCGCGCGCTTGGCGCTGACCCGCTGCCCGGGCTTCACCGGTGGCTCGTCGCGCCACACGATCTGCCAGCCACCGTCTTCGCGTTTTTGCAGCGTGCCGCGAAACTTCTTGCGGTTGGCGCTGACCAAACCGTCCGCGGCAGAGCCGATGGGCTGCTTGAGCGTCAAATCGACCACTTCGCCGGCAAAACGCTCGAAATCCTGCGCGTTGCGCAGCGGACGATCGATTCCGGGAGAGGACACCTCCAGCCTTCGGTAGTCGACACCCTCGACCTCCAGCACATACTGCAGCTGGCGCGTTACCCGTTCACAATCTTCCACAGTGACGGGCTGCTCCGCAGCATCGGCCTGCCAAGGCCAATCGATGGTGACGCGCAGCAAACCGCCGGCGGAACGTTCAATTTCCACCAGGTCATAACCCAAACCGCGCACGGTATCGTCGATCGTCTGCTGAAGTGACACAGCAACAAGCCACCCTCACCCATCACCACAAAAGCGACAGGCAAAAAAAAGGGCGGTGGAAACCCGCCCATTTGGTCGTGAATTGTGATTATTCTACCACAGAGACAACGCTCTCGGCAGCGGCGCACCAGCGCCTAGAGGCGGAAGCGCCGTGCCCCGCTATCTGTGTGCAACCGTAACACGAGGGGCGATCATCCTTTCTGGCACGTAAACCTCAGAGTTCTGTCAATTCAACGGTGGACGCGCACGTCAATCAAGGGTTTTGCTGACAGCACAGCATAGAACGGCCCCTTACGCTTACGTCATAATTTTGTGTTGCCGTCAAAAAACAGCCATGAATACGCCCGCGTCGCCGACCTCCGTTGATTCCCTGATTCCTGAAGTTGCCCAGTTGCTGGTGACGTCTTTGAACCTAGAGGTGGCCCCCGAGGACATTGCCCCTGATACGCCGCTTTATGGTGATGGCCTTGGCCTGGATTCGATCGACATCCTTGAGGTTGCCTTGGCCGTGTCCAAGCGCTACGGTTTCCAACTCAGGGCCGATGACGAAAACAATGAGGCCATCTATTCGTCGTTGCGCAATTTGACCCAGCATATTGCCAAGCACCGCACGGTGTAACAGTTGCAGCCCATGTCCGATCGCGAGAGTCGGCACCGCTTGCCCGCACCCCTGATTGCCACCTTGGTAGGGGTCGGCGTCTATGCGGTCGCCGTTTTTTGGAGCAGTCGCCATCTGCCCCCAATGGCGCTTGCGCTCGCGGCGTTGCCGTTCGTCTGGTTTGCAGCCGTGTACGCCAAAAACGGGCTGACCTCCCAGGCGCCGGCGGCCGTCCGTTTTTTGAAATGTCTGCCACTGCTGGCTCTGACCCTGACTCTCTTTCTGGCGTGGCAGCCCTTGCTGAACAACGTGCGCTTGCTCTATCTCGCCCAGCATGTGGGCGTGCACGCGGCTTTGTTTTGGCTGTTTGCAAGAACCCTGCTGCCGGGCCGCACGCCGTTGTGCACAGAGTTGGCTGCCTGGGTGCATGAAGACATGACATCGCCCCGGCTCCTGGGGTACACCCGTCAGGTGACCCAGGCTTGGACGCTCTTCTTCGGCCTGATGGTGGTGTTGTCGATCTTGCTGTTTCGGTATGCGACACCTGAGATTTGGACGGCCCTCTCTGCAGTGGTGGGGCCACTGATGACAGGCGTTGTCTTCTTGGTGGAAAACCTGCTGCGCAACCATGTTCTGCCCCCACAGGACCGCGTAGGACTGGCCGGAACCTGGCGTGCCGTGCGTGCGCGCATCGAAGACCAGGCGCAGCCCCAGCAACGTGCACCATGAGTGTCGATCGACGCCCCTTGTCCATGCATGAGCCGGACGCGGCCATTGCCATCGGGCCGGCCGGCGCGATCACCGCTGGCGCGTTCTATCGCAGGGCGACCCGGCTAGCCGAAGCCTTGCCACACGGTCAATACGTCCTGAACACCTGCCAGGACCGGTACTTGTTCATGCTTGGACTGGCGGCGGCACTGATCCAGGGGCGCCCCACCTTGATGCCGTCCAGTTTCACCTCTGGAACGCTTCAACAGATCCAATCCCACTACGCTGACGTCGTGTGCCTGCACGACGGTCACCAGCGTGCCGAGGGCATTCCAGGCTGGCAGATCGAAGAAGAGGATGGCGCAGTTGCGCCCGAACAAGCGCAGGCACCGATGATCGATGCGGATCAGGTCGCAGCCATCGTATTCACCTCTGGCAGCACGGGTGAGCCCACCGCGCATGCCAAGCGCTGGGGTCGCCTGTGCGTGAACGGCGCCTCCGAGGCCGAGCGCTTGGGCTCCGCAGGTCACACCATCGTGGCCACGGTGCCTGCGCAGCACATGTATGGCTTCGAGTCCAGCATCTTGCTGACACTGCACGGCGGTTCTCGCGTGTGGCGCGGTCGGCCGTTCTATCCGGCCGATATCGGGACAGCCCTGGCTGCGGCGCCGCCGCCTCGCATGCTGGTCACCACGCCGTTTCACCTGTCGAACGTTGTGAGCTCCGGGATTCGGATGCCGGCCTGCGACCTGGTGCTGTGCGCCACAGCGCCGCTGTCGGCAGCGCTGGCGCACACCGCCGAAGCGCTGTTTGACAGCCCGCTGGTCGAAATCTACGGTTGCACGGAAAGCGGCCAAGTTGCCAGCCGGCGCACCACGTCGGGCCCGACATGGCAGTTGCTGCCTGGCCTCGCGATGCATGCTGACGAAGGGCGCGCCTGGGTCAGTGGCGGCCATGTTGAAGGCAGTGTCGCGCTGACCGACCACATCGCCAACGTGGACGGTGACCGTTTCTCGCTGGGTGACCGCCACGCGGACATGGTCAACATTGCTGGCAAGCGCGCCTCCCTGGCGGCGCTGTCGGCGACGCTGCGCGGCTTGCCGGGCGTACAGGATGCTTGCTATCTGCTGCCTGAGTCGGACAAAGTATCCCCTGCTGAAGGCGTTCAACGCCTCGCGGCTCTGGTGGTTGCTCCCTCGCTGAGCGAGCAGGATATTCTGTCCGCGCTGCGCCAGGCGATAGATCCCGCATTCCTGCCACGCCCTTTGCTCAAAATCGATGCCCTCCCCCGAAATCCCACGGGCAAACTGTTGGCCAATGATGTGCAGGCGCTCTACCGTCAATCGCGCGGCAAGGATGCGCCTCGATGATCGGCGCCGTCGAGCAGCCTCTTCAGGGCACCTGCATGTTTCGCGACGCCGACACACGGTTTGCGGGGCATTTCCCGGCTCGGGTCGTGGTTCCTGGAGCCGCTTTGGTTGACCAGGCGGTGGCGGAGATAGAGCGTGCAACAGGGCGTCGTGTGACGACTTTGAAGCAGGTCAAATTTGTCACCGCAGCAATGCCTTCGGACCTCCTTCAACTGCTGGGGACTGCCTCCGATCGGCAGGCCCGATTTGAATTGCGTAGCGCGGGCCAGGTCGTCTGCACTGGCAGTGTTCTGTTGGCGGCGGGCAATTGAACTCGACCCCCTCTGCGAACGGCGCCCCCCCCGCCTCCAACAGCTGGGCACGCCGGCCTGAGCGCAGTTCGATGGTGGTGATGCGGCTGATGCGCTGGCTGTCCCTGCATCTGGGCCGCCGCGTGAGTCGACTTATCCTCTACCCCATCGCCGCTTATTTTGTGCTGTTCGCGCCCTCAGCTAAGCGTGCCAGTCAACAGTACCTGGGCCGGGCCATGGGGCGCAAGGCCGGCATTGCGGACGGCTTTCGTCATGTGCTGTCTTTTGCATCCGTCGTGCACGACCGGGTCTATTGGCTGAGCGATCGCCACGACCTGTTCGACATCCGCATCACCGGCGAAAGCGTGATTGACGCCTACCAACGTGAGGGCCGAGGCGTGGTGTTCATGGGCGCCCATTTCGGAAGCTTCGAGGCCTTGCGCGTCCTCGGCGTGGGCAATGGGCTGGATGTGCGCATGCTCATGTATCCCGACAACGCGCGCATGGTGACGCAGACGCTGGCTGCCATCAATCCTGCACTGGGCGAGAGTGTCATTGCGCTCGGCCGCTCGGACGCCATCTTGCGGGCTCGCGACCATCTCGCGGACGGCGGTTGTGTCGGCATTCTTTCCGACCGCAGTGTGGCTGACGCGCACGACACCTCCACCTTCACAACCAATTTCCTGGGCGCGCCCGCAGCGTTTCCGTCGGGCCCGTTCCGGTTGGCCGCCTTATTGCGCGCGCCGGTGGTTTTCATGGCCGGGATCTACCTGGGTGCCAATCGGTACCATTTGTGCTTCGAGCCGGTGGCCGACTTCCAGGCGGTGGCGCACGCTGACCGAGATGCGGCCATCCAGAAGGCCCAGCAACGCTATGTCGCGCTGTTGGAAGCGAAGTGCGTCGAGGCCCCATGGAACTGGTTTAATTTTTACGACTTCTGGGCCAATGAAGCACGCTAGCCATCTACTGAGTGCCGTTTTTCTCTCGCTCGGGCTCTGCACTTCCGCGTTCGCGGATTGGGATATTCCCGCCCTGATGCAGCAGCTCGCCAAACACCCGTCAGGACGTGCGACCTTCACGGAAACCAAGACCCTTGGGGTGTTGGATCAGCCGGTCGTGAGCTCGGGCGAGCTGATCTACAGCCCGCCGGATCGACTCGAGAAGAACACGCTGAAGCCGACCCGCGAATCTTTGGTCATCCGCGGCAATGACCTGACGGTGGAGCGTGACGGGGTCAAGCGTCAGCTTCGGCTCCCGCAGTACCCTGAGATCCTGGCTTTTGTCGAAGCGCTGCGTGGCACCCTGGTCGGCAACCGCACGCTGCTTGAGCAGCACTACGCCCTCTCGCTCGCGGGCACCGAGCGGGATTGGCGTCTGGCCCTGACGCCGCTCGATGACCGGATGCGTCGTTGGGTCAAGCAAATCAAGGTGACCGGCTCCGACAAGGGAGTCAGCACCGTCGAAACCTTGCAAGCGGATGGCGACAAGTCCGTGATCGCCATCACACCTGATGCGCGCTGATCGACAGCGAACCGACGCTCTCGGCACCGGCACAGCTCCGACAAGACGCCAAAGCATCACCGCCGTCGGCCTTTGGCTGGTGTTGGTGCTGGTCTGCGTGTGGGTGCTGACGGGTGTTCGGCTCAACACCGATATGTCGGCGTTTCTGCCCAGCAACCCCAACGAACATCAGCGCCTGCTGGTCGACCAGCTCAAGGAAGGCGCTTTGTCGCGCATGGTGCTCATCGGGATCGAAGGTGGTGATGCAGCCGGCCGCGCTGCGACGTCCGAGCGCCTAGCGGCCGCCCTGCGCATCAACCCCGGATTGACCAGCGTCGTCAACGGCGATGCCACCAGCCGGGAGCGCGATCAAGCGCTGCTGATGCAATCGCGCTACCTGCTCAGCCCGCAAGTTTCAGCCGAACGTTTCACTGCGGATGGCTTGCGTGTTGCCATTCAGGACGCCATCAACGGACTGGGCGGGTCGGCCGGCCTTCTGTTGAAAGCCATCTTTCCCCGTGACCCCACGGGTGAGCTGCCCGCCTTAATCGACCGGTTGACGCAAGGTCGGTCCTCGTCGGGACAAGACGGCGTTTGGGCCTCGGCATCCGGCGACACCGCCTTGATGATCGCTACAACAGCGGCGGCGGGCACCGACACCGATGCACAAGAGAAAGTACTGACAGACATCCGTGCCGCATTCGACACGGCAAGGGCCGCACCGGAGATCCGGCTGGTCATGGCGGGTGCACCCGTGTTCTCCGTGGATGCGCGTCGAACCATCCGCAGCGAAGTGGAACGCTTGTCCGTGGTCGGCGGGGTCAGCATTCTGCTCATCATGTTGGCTTTCTACCGATCGCTGCGCAACGTGGTGATCGGCTTGGTGCCGGTGCTGACCGGCATTCTGGTTGCCGTGGTGGCCGTTTCAATCGGCTTTGACACGGTGCACGCGATCACCGTGGGCTTTGGGACCACCCTGTTGGGCGAAACGCTGGACTACAGCATCTATTACTTGGTGCAATCCAGCAGCAGCACCGATTGGCAGCGTGACTACTGGCCCACGATACGGCTGGGCGTGGCCACGTCGGTGTGCGGATTCGCCGCGCTGTTGTTCTCCAGTTTCCCGGGCCTTGGGCAACTGGGCGTGTATTCGATCGCTGGATTGCTGACAGCCGCAACAGTCACGCGCTTTGTGCTGCCTGCACTGCCCGCCTCTCCGGTCCCGGCGTCCAGCACCCGGTGGCTGGGCCGACGCATGGTGAGGCTCAGCGTGCTGGCGCGCCAATGGCGCTGGGTCGCTGCTGCGGCGACGGTGGCAGCCATAGGCATCGTCGCCATCCACCATGACCGCGTTTGGGCGCGAGGTCTGTCTGGCCTCAACCCTGCGCCTTTGGATCTGCAACGGCTGGATGCGCGGCTGCGAGCGGACGCCGGCGCGCCCAGCCTTCGTCATGTGCTCGTGGTATCCGCCCCCACCGCGAACGAGGCGCTGCAAGCCGCCGAGCAGACCGAAGCGCAGCTCAAGCCGATGGTGAAGAGCGGCGCAATTGCGCGCATCGACAGCCCCGCCCATTACCTCCCCAGCGCGGAAACGCAGTTGGCCCGGCGCAATGCGCTGCCAGATGCGCCCGAACTGAACGCACGTTTGGCGCTCGCCACCACGACTTTGCCGGTCAAGCCGGAGCGTCTGGCGCCGTTCGTGGACGACGTTCAAGCGGCCCGATCTGCCCCACCCATCACGGCATCGACCTTGCGTGGCACCAGTTTTGAATTTCTCCTGCAGACCTTGATGTTGCAACGCGCTGACGGCTGGACGGTGCTGATGCCGGTGACCCTTCCGCCTGAGACCGCAGATCAGCAGGCCGCCGGTCGCGCGATCGAAGCGGTCATTGCCGCAGCACCGTCCAAACACCGAACGTACTTTCTGGACCTGGACACGCAAGCCAAAGAGATGTTCGGCCAGTACCTCAAGGAGGCCCTGGCTTTTTCGGCGGCTGGCGTCGTTGGCATCGTCGCCTTGCTTTTGCTGGCATTGCGCAGTGTGACCCGCGTGGTGCGCATACTACTGCCGCTCGCAGCCGCTGTCGTTCTGGTCATGGCAGCGCACGTCGTTGGTGGCACCCCGATGACCTTGCTGCACCTCGTCGGCCTGTTGCTGATCGTGGCCGTCGGCTCGAACTACGCACTCTTCTTTGATCAGAACTTTGGCCCGACGTCCACGGTGGCTTCGGGTGCCGCGCCGCAGGAGATCACCTCCGTACAGGCGGCGGCCTATGCTTCACTGGCACTTGCCAACGTTTCGACCATGATCGGCTTCGGGATTCTGGCGTGGTCCCAAGTGCCGGTGCTGCACGCCGTGGGCGCGACGGTCGGCCCGGGTGCCCTGCTGGCCTTGCTCCTGGCGATGGCCTGGTCCAAGCCCAACCAGCCCGCGACGATCGGAGCCAAGGCATGAGCACGGCCACACATCCAACCGGTTGGACGGCAGCGCTGCGCCAGCGCGTCCGTACCCAGGCGTGGCTCAAGGCGCTTGGCAACACCGTTTTTCTTGTCGTCTTCTTCCAGCTTTACCTGGGCATCCAGAAACACCCGATGTTCGAGGTGACCCAGATTCCCGCCAGCGCCCTGGATGACTGGATTGGGTTTCAGCCCTGGACGATCGGCCTGTACCTGTCGCTCTGGGTCTACACCGCCTTGCCGGTCGCTCTGCAACTGGATCGCCACCATCTGTTTCGGTACAGCGTGGCCATGACCGTGCTGTGCTCGGTCGGCCTGCTGGTCTTCTTCTTTTGGCCCACGTCGGTATCCGAAGCGGTGGGGACCCGGTCGGGCGGCAGCCCGCTGTTTGCCATGCTGTATGCGGTCGACAACAACGGCAACGCCTGTCCGTCCTTGCACGTGGCGGCGTCCGTCATGTCGGGGATGTGGTTAGAGGCTATCCTGCGCAAGACCGGCTCACCCGTCTGGATCCGATCGGTCAATGCGCTGTGGTGCCTGGGCATCGTTTTTTCCACCATGGCGACCAAACAGCATATGTTGTTGGACGTTCTTGCCGGTGCCCTGCTCGGCTTGGTCGTCGGCTGGGTTTCCCTGCGCCGAGCCGGCACCGTGTGAGCCGCCTGCGGTGCAATAATCCACGGCAGAAATACCCCCTTTGCAGGCGGTGACCTGCACGCCTGATCCCATGAACGTTGAATCTCCCAGTGTCTCCGATCAACCGGCGGAGCTCCCCCAATCTTGCGACGTCCTGGTCATCGGCGGCGGGCCGGCTGGCAGCACGGTAGGGACCTTGCTGGCGCGCATGGGTCACGATGTCGTGGTGATGGACAAGGACGCCCATCCCCGCTTTCACATCGGCGAGTCCTTGCTGCCCGCCAACCTGCCCTTGTTCGAAAAACTTGGCGTCGCCGATGAAATCCGCGCCATTGGCATCCAGAAGTGGGCAGCCGAATTCCGCTCGCCATGGCACGAACACTTGCAAGCCTTTCAGTTTGGCGATGCCTGGGACAAGTCCATGCCTTACGCCTACCAGGTGCGCCGCTCCGATTTTGACCGCGTGCTTCTGGACAACACAGCCCACGCGGGTGCACGCGTGCTGCAGCAATGCCGGGTCGAGCACGTCGACCTGGACGCGCCGAACCACGTCGACGCGCGCGCGCGGCTGGAAGATGGCCGCACTTTCACCTGCCGCGCGAAGTTTCTGGTGGACGCTTCTGGCCGCGACACCTTCCTCGCCAGCCGCCTGAAGATCAAGCACAAGAACCCCAAGCACAACAGCGTGGCCGTGTTCACGCACTTTGCCGACGCCCAGCGCAATGAGGGCATGGACGAAGGGAACATCTCGCTGTTCTGGTTTGAACACGGCTGGTTCTGGTTCATTCCGCTGGTGGACGGTGCCACCAGCGTCGGCATGGTGACCTGGCCGTACTTCATGCGTACCCGCGGCGATCGCGACCTGGGCGAATTCCTGCGTGACGGCATCGCCCTGTGCCCGCCCTTGGCCGAGCGCTTAAAGAACGCCCGCGTTGTGCACCCGCCAGAGGCCACCGGCAACTTCTCGTACCTCAGCGAACGCACGCACGGGCGCAACTACGTCATGCTGGGCGACGCGTACGCTTTCATTGATCCGGTGTTCTCATCCGGCGTCATGCTGGCCATGCAGGGCGGCTTTGAAGCCGCCGACGCCATACATACGTGGCTGACCGAGCCTGCCAGGCAGTCGCAAGCGCTCGCGCAGTTGGATCGCCGCCTGAAGCACGGCCCCCGGGAGTTTTCCTGGTTCATCTACCGGATGACCAACCCGGCGATGCGCGACCTCTTCATGGGCCCGCGCAACATCCTGCGCATGAAGGAAGCCCTGCTCTCGCTGCTGGCGGGCGACATCTGGGGCAAGACCCCGATCTGGCACTCGCTGCGGGCCTTCAAGGTCCTGTACTACCTGAGCTCACTGCGCCACCTGCCGCGCTCCTTACGCGCCTGGCGTCGCCGCCAGTTCAACATCCGCGCGGTCGACGACGCGCTGCCGATGTCCAAGGGCTAACGCGCACCGACCGTGCCGCGATCTGCCTTGTCGTCCTCAACCCGCCACGCATGTCCGTCGTCTCTGTAGTCCGGCATCGCCTTGTCGAACCCCTGGCGATGGTGCTGGGACTCGGCTTGCTGGCGGTGATCTGCCTGACGTGGACGCCGTTCGCGTTGGTGCTGGGACCCGTGTTGCCCCAACCCTTGGGCAAGCGTGTGGGGCGCCGTGCGATCCAGGTTGCGTTTCGCACTTACGTCGTCCTGCTGCAGCTGTTGTGCGGATGTCGCTTCGATCTCAAGGCACTGGACGAACTGGCCCGCCGGTCCGGCCCGATGATCGTGGTCGCCAACCACCCGTCCCTGCTGGACGCGGTCCTGCTGGTCTCGCACCTGCCCAACGCCGTCTGCATCATGAAGGCGCAGTTGATGCAGAACCTGCTGCTCGGCGCGGGCTCGCGCATGGCGCGCTACATCGTCAACGACGCGCCGCTCACCATGATCCGCAGTGCCATCGCCGAGCTCAAGGACGGCGCCCACCTGGTCCTCTTCCCCGAAGGCACCCGCACGACCGAACCACCCGTGGGCCCGTGCGCGGCCACGGCGGGCGTGATCGCGGCGCGCGCGGGCGTACCTGTCGACGTGCTGGTAATCGAGATGAGTTCGCCCTACTTGGGCAAGCGTTGGCCGTTGACGCGGCCGCCCGAATTGCCTTTGCGCGTGCGCGTGCGCCACGTGGGCGAACTGCGCATTGCCCCAGCAGAGGCGCAGCACTTCGGCACACAGATCCGAGCCCTGCTGTCCAGCCACTTGAGCGGCGCGTCCAGCGCGCCTGCCGCGACCGCCCCCAGCGCCATCGACAAGGTGGATGACCATGGTTGACGCGGGTCGCCTGCAGGGCATCGCGCCCTCCTCCACCCATCTGGTGTTGATCCCCAGCTACAACCCGGGCGTGAAACTGGAGGACACCTTGCGCGCCGCCCGTGCGCAATGGGCGCCGGTCTGGGTCGTGGTCGACGGCAGCACGGACGGCAGCGCCGACTGGCTGCGCGCGTGCGCAGCCGAAGACCCTGGTTTGCGCGTGATCGTCTTGCCTGACAACCGTGGCAAGGGCGCCGCCGTGCTGCACGGGATTGAATTGGCGGCGAGCGAAGGTTTCACCCACGCGCTGACCATGGATTCCGACGGGCAGCACCCGGCAGAGCTGATCCCGCAGTTCATGCGCGCGTCCCAGGCCGCGCCGCGCGCCATGGTGTTGGGCGTGCCGCAGTTTGGGGCCGAAGCACCGCGCATTCGCGTGCTGGGCCGCAAGGTATCGAACGGCTGGGCCAATCTGGAAACGTTGGGCGCGGGCATCGGCGATTCGCTGTTCGGCTTTCGCGTGTACCCGATTCAGCCGCTGATCCGCGTCATGCGCGGCCAGCGCTTCATGCGCCGTTTTGACTTCGACCCCGAAGCCGCCGTGCGCCTGGCCTGGGCCGGTGTGCCGCCGGTCAACCTGCCGGCGCCGGTGCGCTATTTTTCAGCCGACGAAGGCGGGGTGTCGCACTTCAAATACCTGCGCGACAACACCTTGCTGACCTGGATGCACGCGCGATTGTTCCTGGGATTTTTGCTTCGCCTGCCGCTGCTGCTGGGCAGGCGCTTGCTGCCTCAAAAGCCTGATTTCAAATAAAATCAGGCCGCAGCCCTACAGCAATCTGCGCGAGCAGCTATTACAACAATAGCATCATGCATCCGGCCGGCAGTGGGGTAACCAGCGCCGCAACAGCGGTGCGGTGATCACGGTGCTGAAGATGGCCATGATCACCAGCATCGTGAACTGCGGGCGCGAGATCACGCCCAGGTCGTAGCCGACGTTGATGACGATCAGCTCCATCAGCGCGCGCGTGTTCATCATGATGCCCAGCACCTTGGCCTCGGCGCGCGGCATGCCCACCCAGCGCGCGGCCAGGTAGCTGGCGCAGAACTTCCCTGCCGTGGCCAAGAACACCGTGGCCAGGCACCAGCCCCACAGCGCCGGCGTGTTCAGACTGCCAACGTCGGTGCGCAGGCCGGTGTAGGTGAAGAAGATCGGCAGGAAGAACACCGTGGTGAACTGGCCCAGGCGTTCCTGCCAGGCGTCGACGAGCGCGCGTTCGTCGTGCAACAACACACCCAGCATGAAGCCGCCGAAGATCGCGAAGATGCCCAGGTGGTAGGTCGTCATCGACGCCACGAAGATTGCCGCCAACAGGCCGCCCAGCAGGTTGTTGGACAAGGGCTCCGGTTGGCCGGTAGCCGTACGCGCCGCGGCCTGCGACGCGTGGATCAAGCGTTTGAGCACTGGCCGCACCACCCACCAGCACGTCACCCCGAACAGCGCCACCAAGGCTACGTTCAGCGCGAACGCGCCTGCGTTGAACTGCGACACCGCCAGCGTGCTGACCAGCGCCAGCAGCAGCCAACCCACCACGTCGTTGATGGCAGCGGCGCTGATGCCGATCACGCCCAGCGGACGCCGCGTCAGGTCGAACTCGATCATGATGCGCCCGAGGATTGGCAGCGCAGTGATCGAGAACGCCGTGGCCACGAACAGCGCCGTGGCCAGCTGGTGGCTGTCGCCGGGCGCCAGCACTGGCGCGCTCACCCAACCCAGGCCAAAACCCAGCGCAAACGGCGTGACCAGGCCGGCGATCGCCACCCAAAGCACGGCACGCCGGTTGTGCCGCTCGGTCAAATGGCCGAAGTCGAAAGCCAGGCCGATCTGGAACATCAGCAGGATCAGGCCCAGCTGAGATAGCACCTGCATGGGCTCGCCGGGCGCCGACTTGAAGACGTAGGTGAAAGTGTCCGGCGCCAGCCAGCCGAACAGCGACGGCCCAAGCAGGATGCCGATGACGATCTCGCCCACCGCGGCCGACTGCCCCAGACGCACCGCCAACGTCGAGCCGACGCGCCCCGCCAGCACCACCAGGCTGAGCTGCAGCAGCGTGAAGTACAGGATGGTTTCCGCGTGGTGCACGCCGCCCTGGGCGGCCGCCTGCGCCACCGCACTCATTGGTACAAGGCCCCGTTGATGCCGATGGTCTGGCCACTGATGTAGCCCGCCTGGTCGGACGCCAGAAAAGCCACCAGGTCCGCCACCTCACGCGGTTGGCCGGCGCGCTGCATCGGCACCATGCGCTTGATCGCGTCGGCATCAAAAGCGCCGGCGCTCATGTCGCTGGCGATGATCCCGGGCGCCACGGCGTTCACCGTCACGCCGCGGCTGGCGCATTCCAGGGCCAGCGATTTGACCGCTGCGTGCAGCGCGCCCTTGGCCGCCGCGTAATTGACCTGACCGCGGTTGCCGGCCTGCCCCGCCACCGAGGTGATGGCGATGATGCGGCCCCAGCGCGCACGCAGCATGGGCAGCATCAGCGGCTGCGCCACGTTGTAGAAACCATTCAGGTTCACGTCGATCACGCGCTGCCATTGCGTGGGGGTCATGCCGGCAAATACCGCGTCGTCGTGCACGCCGGCGTTGCTGACCAGCACCTGCACCGGGCCTTGTTCCACCACCTTGCCCAGCGCATCTGCGCAAGCCGCCGCGTTCGTCACGTCGAACACCAGCGCCTCGGCCGATTGGCCGCTGTCCCGAAGGTCGGCCACCAGTTGGTCGGCCGCGGCACGGTTGCCGTTGGCGTGGGCGATCACGTGCAGGCCTTGCGCGGCCAGCGCGCGTGCGATGGCGCTGCCGATGGCGCCGCTGGCGCCGGTCACGAGGGCGCGGCGCGGCGGGCGCGCGCTGCCAGAAGAAGTTGAAGTCATGGGGAAATGTGTGGGGCCGCGTCGAGCATCACGACCGCGCGCCCTTCGACAAGCGGGCGCTCGCCCGCGCTGAGCGCGAAAGTGTAGACGCTGTGGTCGCCGTTATCGGCGTCCCTGTGCACGCGCACCGTGAGACGCTCGCCCACGTCGTCCAGGCGCGACACGTGCAGCTCGACCGATCGCACGCTGACCAGAAAGCCCATGGTGGGCGGGGGCACACCCAGCGCCTGGGCCACCAGCGCGCCGTGCAGCGCCATGGCCTGCGCGGCGTATTCGATCCCGCACGCGGCACCCAGGCGATCCGCGTGGCGCAAGGGGTTGTCCGCAGCGGTGTGGCTGACGGCGGTGCAGACCACGTCGGTGGCCGTCACCTGCTCGACCGTGTCCAGCAGGCACATCCGGCCCTGGTGCGGCACGCGCGCGGCGATCCAGTCGTGCCCCTGACCCGCAGCGGCCTGAAACACGGCGCTCGCGTTCATGCCGCGGCGTGGGCAGACACGGCCGTCGCTACCAAGGGCACCACCGTGACGCGCAGCACCTGTGGGGGCAGGTAGTCGACGTCCACAGTTTGCGGGGCGTTCGGCGCCCCCAGCATGGCCGCCAGCAGCGGCAGCCCCCGCGTGGGCGGCATGCCGTAGGCGGCGCCGTTGACATCGGCCGCTGTCACGGGCGTGGCCCGGCCCTCACCCAGCGCGCCGCGGCGCGGCAGGCGCAGTTCGGCAATGGCGTTCGGGCCGCGCGCCGGCGCCAGCACCAGCGCCAGTGCGGCGGTGTCGAGGATCGGCCGCTTGGCGTGCAGCGGCGGCGGGTACTCGCTGTCGCCCGCGACCAGCAGCACCGGTTGGCCCGCCGATTCCACCTGGGCCATGGCTTCCAGCAGGCCGGCGCCAAAGCTGGCGTCGTAGGCACCCAGCACCTGCGCGGCCGGCGTGGCGCCGGTGGCGATGGACCAATAACCCGACGCCGCGTTGTGCACCGAGTTGTGAAAGCGCGTGGGCGAGATCTGCCGGTCGTCCGTGGCCAGCAATTCGCACAGCGCGTGGCAGTTGTGCCCGTCGCCACCCGAACTGGCGAACACGTTGGGCAGCGTCGCCGGGTCGCACCCGGCCATGCGGCAAGCCTGCAACCCGGCCGCCAGCGTCGCCTTGACGATGCGGCTGGCGCGGCGGCGCTCGGCCGGCGGCAGCACCTCGGGCGCCGGCAGATTCGTGGGCGCTGGCGCGTAGGCGGCGTCGCCGCGCAAGACGGCGCTGGCCTGCGGCCAGTCGCTGAAACCCGGGCCAACGATGCCCACGCCTTCGACCCACACGCGGATGACCTCGGCGTCGCGCCCGGTGACAGAAGCGGAATCGCTCATGCCGCCTCCTTGCGCGAGAGCACCAGGCTGGCGTTGCTGCCGCCAAAGCCGAATGAATTTGATAGCACGTGGCGCAGATGGGGCAATGGCTGCGGGCCAGAAACGATCTGGAGTGGGATGGCCGGGTCGGGCGTCTGCAGGCCCACGCTCGCCGGCAGCAAGCCGTGCTGCAGTGCCAGCGCGCTGATGACGGCCTCCACTGCCCCGGCCGCGCCGAGCGTATGGCCCGTCATGCCTTTGGTGGAACTGGCCGGCACATCGGCGTGGTCGGCAAACACCGCGGCCACGCCCGCGCCTTCGGACAAGTCGTTGGCCGGCGTTGCCGTGCCGTGCAGGTTGACGTAGCCGATGTCGCGCGCCGACAAGCCGGCGCGTTGCAGCGCCTGTGCCATGGCGGCGCGGGCGCCCCGGCCTTCGGGGTGCGGCGCGGACATGTGGTGCGCGTCGCTGGATTCACCCCAGCCGGACAGGACGATGCACGGGCCCGCGGCCGCTGGGGCCGCATCGGCGCGCTCCAGCAGCGCGTAGGCGGCGGCTTCGCCAATCGACAGGCCCTGGCGGTCAACGTCGCCGGGGCGGCAGGGCTCGGGTGAGGTCAGCTCCAGCGACGAAAAGCCGTACAAGGTGGTCAAGCACAGCGAATCGACGCCGCCGACGATGGCCGCATCGGCCAGGCCGGCGGCGATCAGCCGGTCGGCCGCCGCAAACGCCTTGGCCGACGACGAACACGCCGTCGACAAGGTGAAAGCCGGCCCGCGCAAGCCCAGCAGATCGCGCATGAAGCTGCTCAACGCGCCGGTGTTGTGGGTGGTGCGGTAGTCGAACCAGGCGGGCAGCGCGCCGTCGGCATCGCGCTCGCGGTAGGCGGCTTCGGCCGACAGGATGCCCGAGGTGCTGGTGCCCAGCACCAGGGCCACGCGGTCCGCGCCGTAACGGGCGATGGCGTCCCGCGCTGCGGGCTCGAACCCGTCGGCCTGCAGGCCCAGCAGCGCCAGGCGGTGGTTGCGGCAGTCGTAGGCGGCCAGATCGGGCGGCAGTTGCACGGCGTCGGTGCCGGGCACTTCGCCGATCCAGGTGGCGATATCGGTGTCTTCAAAATCACAGGGCTTGAGGCCCGAGCGGCCCGCGCGCAGCGCGTCCAGCAAAGGCCCGGTGCCCACGCCCAGGGCGGTGGTGGCCGTGAAGGCGGTCAGTACCAAGGGCGCCGTCATGCATCCCCTTCGGCGGGCACGTGCGCCAGCAGCAACACGTTGGCAAAAGGCAGACCGCCCGGTGTCGGCACGGCGTGCACCTGAAAGCCCAAGGCGTGCAACGCGGCCGTCCACTCGGCCAGCGGGCGGCAATACAGCTGCGACCAACCGTGGCCGCGGCCCAGGGTGATGGCCTGATCGGCCCAGCGGCTGAGGCGGAAAGGCCAGCCGGCCGCCGCATCGCCCACGCGCATGACCAACACACCGCCCGGGGGCAACGCGGCGCGGATGCGGCGCAGCACGTCGTTCTGCGCCGCAGTCGGGATGTAGTGGATGACGTCCAGGATGGTGACGACGTCAACCTGGCCAAAGTCGGCTTGGCAGATGTCGGCCTGCTCGACCCGCACCCGCGGCTCTTCGGCAAACCCGGCCTGGCCGCGCGCGGCGTCGGCGGGCATCAGCTCCAGCGCGCGCAGGGACTCGACCAGCGGCGGCTCGGGCCAGTCGGCAGGCCAGCCGCCTTGCTCGGCCAGGGCGCGCGCGGCAATAAGCCACGACGCCAGCACCGCCTGGCCACACCCCAGGTCCAGAAAGCGCACACCGCGGTCGCGCAAACCGGAAAACGCGCCCAGGCGCAGCAGCTCGATGAACATCGGGTCGCCGCCCAGCTTGCCGCGCGAGAAATGGTAAGCAAAGCGCCCGTTGGCGCGGTAGCGGGCGCTGGCCAGATCGACCAGTCGGCGCTGCAGCGCGTTCACCGGCGCCGAACCTGGCGCGGGCGCACTGCGCTGCGCCCCGCCCGGGCCCCGCCCGCGCGAGGCCTTGAGCACGGCCGCCGAACCGTTGCCGGTCACGGCGCCTCCCATCTTGTTTTTCATGCGGTCACTCCCTGCCATTGAAGGCTTGTTGTTTCTGGCACCGCGTCGGCCAGCGGTACGCTGCGCAAGCCCTGGGCTTGCAGGGTGTCCAAAAGGCGTGGCAGCACGGCCAGCACGACCGGCTGCCCGCTGGCGGTGCGCGCGGCGTGGCCGTCGTGCAGCAGCAGCACATCGCCCGCGGCCAGGCCGCGCGTCAGGCGCGCCAGCACGGCGTCGGCGTCGCCCGTGCGGGTGTCGTAGCCGCGCCGCGTCCAGGCGGCCAGCTGCAGGCCCTGGCGCGCCAGAATCGGGTCCAGCCACGGGTTGCGCAGCCCGGCGACGGCGCGGAAAAAGCGCGGCGCACGACCGGTGACGGCGGCCACGGCGGCCTGCCCGCCCGCCACCTGCGCGGCCATGCGGCGCCAGCCCATGGCGGCAAACAGGTGGGGATGGGTGTCGGTGTGGTTTTCGATGCGGTGGCCGCGCCGCACGATGTCGCGCGCCAGGTCCGGGTGGCGGCGCAGCTGCTCGCCCACGCAAAAAAAGGTGGCGCGGGCCTGGGCCGCGTCCAACAGGTCGAGCACCTGCGGGGTCACGCTGGGCTCGGGGCCGTCGTCGAAGGTCAGTGCCACCTCGCCGCGCGCCACAGCGTCCGGCGGCAGGCGCGTCAGGTTGTCGCCCAGCAGGCGGCTGCGCGGCCACAGGCCGGCGGTGCTGAGCACCAGGTGATTGGCCACGACCAGCCCCAGCCACCACGCCCACTGCGACGGCCACGCCAGAACGCTCACCAGCGCCAACCCATGCAGGGCGGCGCTGAGGCGCAAAAACAGGCTGGGCCGCCAGGCTCGGGCGGGTCGAAGTGATGAAGCCATGGCTGGATTATGGGCCAGCCGACACGGTCCAGTCGACACACGCAGATACAAAGCCCGTTGACACTTAAGCGCTACAACCATCTGCGCGGGCAGCTATATTTTTCATAGTAATTCGGCGACGATTCGCCTGCGTCACACACAGGCGCTATCCTGCGCGCCATGCCCCATCCCGCTGCGCATTGCCCAGCTCCCGCGCCCGAAGCCAGTGTGGGCGAGATCGCACGGGTGTTCCTGCGCCTGGGGCTGACCTCGTTCGGCGGTCCGGTGGCGCACCTGGGCTACTTCCGCAGCGAATTCGTCGAACGCCGCCGTTGGTTGAGCGACGCGGCCTACGCCGAGCTGGTCGCGCTGTGCCAATTCTTGCCCGGCCCGACCAGCAGCCAGGTCGGCCTGGCGGTGGGACTGCAGCGCGGCGGCTGGCTGGGTGCGCTGGTGGCCTGGGCCGGTTTCACCCTGCCGTCGGCGATCCTGCTGGTGTTGCTGGCGCTGGGGCTGACGCGGCTGGACCTGCACCAGCCAGCGGCACTGGGGGCACTGCATGGGCTGAAGCTGGCCGCTGTCGCTGTGGTCGCGCACGCGGTCTGGGGCATGGCGCGCAGCCTGTGCCCCGACGCGCCCCGCCGCGCCCTGGCGCTGGGCGTGACGGTGCTGGCACTGTGGGGGACCAGCCCCTTTGCCCAAGTTGGCCTGATCGCGCTGTCGGCAATGCTGGGCGGCTTGATCGGTGGTCGACCCGCGGCACATGCCGCGTCAGCGCGTGCGGCCGACGGCTCGGCGGCCGCGGCCAAGCACCGCGCCGGCCTGCCCCGCGCCGCGCTGTGGCTGCTGTTGTTCACCGCGCTGCTGATCGGCCTGCCGCTGTGGGCGCGCGTCAGCGGCAACGGGGTGGCCGAGTTACTGGCGGTCTTCTACCGCGCGGGTGCCCTGGTGTTTGGCGGCGGCCACGTCGTGCTGCCGCTGCTGCAGGCTGAAGTTGTGCCGCGCGGCTGGTTGGATCTGGACAGCTTTCTGGCCGGCTACGGCGCGGCGCAGGCCGTGCCCGGGCCCTTGTTCACCTTTGCCGCCTTCGTCGGCGCCGCGCGTGGCGCGGCGCCCAACGGCTGGCTGGGCGGCGCGCTGGCGCTGGTGGCGATCTTCCTGCCTGGCTTTCTGTTGCTCTTTGCCGCGCTGCCGGTGTGGGCGCGGCTGCGCCACTTGGCGTGGGCACGGCGCGTGCTGGCCGCCGTCAACGCCGCCGTCGTGGGCCTGCTGCTGGCGACCTGGCTGGGCCTGCTGCGCCCCAGCATCGGCAGCGTGGCGGACGCCATCGTCGCGCTGCTGGCCGCGCTGGCGCTGTGGCACGGGCGCGTGCCGGCGTGGGCGGTGGCGCTGGGATGTGCGCTGGCGGGCGCAGCGCTGGCGGTCTTGCGCTGACGCGCGACACGGCGGCTCAGGCCGCAGCCAGCAAGCGCTGCGTGTACGGGTGCTGCGGCGCGCCCAGCACATTGGCCACGGCGCCAGATTCGACCACGCGCCCGTCCTTCAACACGATCACTTCGTGCGCCATGGCGTTGACCACGGCCACGTCGTGCGTGATCAGCAAATAGCTCAAACCGCGGTCGCGTTGCAGGCGCTGCAACAGGGCCAGCACCTGTTTCTGGATGGTCACGTCGAGCGCGCTGGTCGGCTCGTCCAGCACCAGCACCTCGGGCTGCACGATGAGCGCGCGAGCCAAAGCAATGCGCTGGCGCTGGCCGCCGGAAAACTCGTGCGGGTAGCGCGACAGCAGCTGCGGAAAGCGCGCCTCGTCCAGCCCGACCTCGGCCAGCTGCTCGGTCACGCGGGCGGCGCGCGCGTCGGCGTCCAGCTCAGGCGCGTGCACGCGCAGGCCTTCGCCGACGATCTCTTCCACTGTCATGCGCGGCGACAGCGACGAAAACGGGTCCTGGAACACCACCTGCACCGCGCGCCGCAGCGGCTGGTCGGCGGCGGGCCGGTGCGTCCAGCTGCGCCCGTGCACAGCCAATTCGCCGCTGACCTGGCGCGCCGCCAACAGGCCCAGCGCGGCCTGCGCCAGGGTGGACTTGCCCGAGCCGGATTCGCCGATCACGCCCAGCGTGCGCCCGGGCGGCAAGGCAAAGCTGGCGTCTTCCAGCGCCACGAATTCGCCTTTCTTAAACCAACCGCGGATGCCCGGCAGCGGTGTCGGGTAGGTCACGCGCAGGCCTTGCGCGGCCATGACGGGCGCGGCATCGGGCGAAACAGGCGTGTCGACCACGTCGCGTTCGGGCCGGCTGGCCATCAGTTTTTGCGTGTAGGGCTGGCGCGGGTCGGCAAAGACCTGCTCGGTCGCGCCCTGCTCGACCAGCTGGCCGTGCTGCATCACCGCCACACGGTCGGCAAAGCGGCGCACCAGGTTCAAATCGTGCGTGATCATCAGCACCGCCATGCCGTGCTGGCGGCGCAGGTCTTCCAGCAAGTCGAGGATCTGCCCGCGCAGGCTGACGTCCAGCGCCGTGGTCGGCTCGTCGGCCAGAAGCAGTTGGGGCTCGCACGCCAGGGCCATGGCGATCATCGCGCGCTGGCGCTGGCCGCCCGACAGCTGGTGCGGGTAGCTGGCGGCGCGGCGCGCCGGTTCGGGAATGCCGGTGGACGCTAGCAACTCAATAGCTGCCTGCGCTGATTGGGCGGTCGTCAGCGCCCGTTTTAGCCTCAAAACCTCGGCAATCTGCTCCCCCACGCTCATCAGCGGGTTCAGCGCCGTCATCGGCTCCTGGAAGATCATGGCGATCTCGTCGCCGCGCAGGCCGCGCATGGCGCGCTCGGGCAGCGCCAGCAGGTCCTGGGTCTTGCCGTCGGCGGTGAACAGCGCCTGGCCGGACAGCCGCGCGCCTTCCAAGAGGCGCAGCAGCGCCAGCGCCGTCACCGTCTTGCCGGAGCCCGACTCGCCCACCAGCGCCAGCTTTTCGCCCGGCGCGATCTGAAAGCTGACGCGGTCGACCACGGTCTTGCGGCCGAAGGCGACGCTCAGATCGCGCACATCGAGCAAGGGCGCGCTCATGGCTGCGGCCTTTCAGGCGCCACGGGTTCGCCAACCACTACAACTTCAATAGCTGGTCGCGCAGGTGGTTGTAGGGCCAGAGGCCGATTTGGCTTGAAATTCATCCGCCCGCCCCTTGTGGCGCCGGTTTGTCCGACGCGGGCACGGGCGCGCCGCCCAGGTGCGTGACATCGGGCGGGGCCAGCGGCAGCTCGCCCTCGGCCGGCGGCGACACGTCGGCCTTGCGCGGGTCGAGCGCGTCGCGCAGCGCGTCGCCCATGAAGGTCAGCAGCAACAGCGTGACGACCAGCACGGCGAAGGTGGACAGCGAGATCCACCACGCGTCGATGTTGTTCTTGCCTTGGCTCAGCAGCTCGCCCAGGCTGGGGGTGCCGGGCGGCACGCCCAGGCCCAGGAAGTCGAGCGAGGTCAGCGCCAGGATGGCCGCGCTCATGCGGAAGGGCAGGAAGGTCACCACCGGCGTCAGGCTGTTGGGCAGGATGTGGCGCCAGATGATCTGCCGGCTGGGCACACCCAGGGCGCGCGCGCCCTTGACGTAATCCAGCTGGCGGTTGCGCAGGAATTCGGCGCGCACGTAGTCCGACAGCCCCATCCACCCAAACAGGCTGAGCAGCACCAGCAGCAGCCCCAGGCTGGGCGAAAGGATGGCGCTGAAGATGATGAGCAAATACAGCTCGGGCATGGAGCCCCAGATTTCGATGAAGCGCTGAAAGGCCAGGTCCGTCTTGCCGCCGAAGTAGCCCTGCACCGCCCCGGCCGCAATGCCCAGGATGACGCCCACCGTGGTCAGCGCCAGCGCGAACAGCACGCTGACGCGAAAGCCGTAGATCAGTTGCGCCAGCAAATCGCGCCCACGGTCGTCCGTGCCCAGCCAGTTGTCGCGGCTGGGCGGCGCGGGGTTGGGCTCTTTCACGAAGTAGTTGAGCGTCTTCGGCCCGTACGGGTTGAGCGGGTACAGCGCGAAGTTGCCGGGCCGGTCAAACTGGTGGCGGATGTAGGGGTCGAGGTAGTCGGTCTCGGTCTCGAAATCGCCGCCAAAGGTCTCTTCCGGGTAGGTCTGAACCAGCGGAAAGTACCAGTGCCCGTCGTAGCGCAGCAGCAGCGGCTTGTCGTTGGACAGCACCTCGGCGAAGAGGCTGAGCACGACCAGCACGCCAAAGACCAGCAGGCTCCAATAACCCAGCCGGTTGCGCCGGAAGCGCTGCCAGGCGCGCGCGGCGGGCGAACGCGGAGGCGGGACGGGTGACACCGAAGCTGTACTCATCTCAGTCGAACTTCACCCGGGGGTCGACCCAGACGTAACACAGGTCGCTAATCAGCTTGGTCACCAGACCGATCAGCGTGAACAGGAACAGCGTGCCCAGCACCACCGGGTAGTCGCGCCGGATCACGCTTTCGTAGCTGAGCAGACCCAGCCCGTCGAGCGAGAACAGCGTCTCGATCAAGAGCGAGCCGGTGAAGAACGCGCCGATGAAGGCGGCCGGAAAGCCCGTCACGATGGGGATCAGCGCGTTGCGGAACACGTGCTTCCACAGCACTTGCCGGTCCGTCAGCCCCTTGGCGCGCGCGGTCAACACGTACTGCTTGCGGATTTCTTCCAGGAACGCGTTCTTCGTCAGCATGGCCGTCACCGCGAAGCTGCCCAGCACCATCGCCGTCACCGGCAGCGTGATGTGCCAGAGGTAGTCGACGATTTTGCCGCCCCAGCTCAGCTCCGCGAAGTTGGCGGACGTCAGCCCGCGCAAGGGAAACCACTGCAGCTGCCCGCCAAAAATCACCAGCAGCGCCACGCCCAGCACAAAGCCCGGAATCGCATAGCCGATCAACACGATCAGCGTGGTGACAAAGTCAAAGCGCGAACCCGCCCGGACCGCCTTGGCCACGCCCAGCGGCACGCTGATCAGGTAGCTGATGAAAAAAGTCCACAGCCCCAGGCTGATGGACACCGGCAGCTTTTCTCGGATCAGCTGCCACACGTCCTTGTTCTGGAAAAAGCTGCGCCCCAAATCGAACCGCGCGAACTGGCCCAGCATCTGCATGAATCGCTGTGGCGCGGGCTTGTCGAAACCGTACAGCTTCTTGATCTCCTCCAGGCGCTTCGGGTCCACGCCTTGCGCCCCGCGGTAAGTCATGCCCCCGCCCTCCGCACCACCGCCGCCCGCACCGGCGCGCGCCTCGGCCAGGTACTGCTCCACCGGGCCACCCGGCACGAACTGGATCACCGCGAAAGTCAGCAGCAGCACGCCCAGCAGCGTGGGCAGCATGAGCAGGAGGCGCTTGAGGATGTAGGCGAACATGGAGTGACAGCGATTGTGTCATCCTGCCATCGACTGCTTTTGCGATGACGCGCCTTTTGGACGCCCAAGCAGCCAACGGTGTATCGGGTGCTCCAACCAGCGGTAACTTGCCCACCCAAGCAGGGCAGAAACGAGCACGTACGCGCCCAGGGTCAACCAGGGCCAAGTCTGCATCCAGACACCTACTTTCGGCCGAGAACTCCCAAGCCGCTGCATCCCCAGCAACACCAACGGGTGCCACAAATACCACTGGTAGCTGATCGTCGCTATGAATCTGGCCACTGGCCGCCACCGGGGATCGGAGAACCAGTTTCGCCGAAGTGTGAGGTGCGCCAGGCACGCCGATGCCACCGGAGGAAGCGCTATCAAGGTCAGGGACGCAAGCAGATGCCAGTTGTTTGCCAACTCAGCCTGTCCGACAAGCAAAGTCGGCACGACCATCCAGCAGATCAAGGGCATGCCCACTGTGGCGAGAGTGCCCACAAGGAGCGCACCGCGCCAAGTCTGGCCGGCGGCATAGGCTCGATACACAAGCGCACCCAGCAGGAGGGCAACGATGTTGAAGCTCGTGAACTGGTAGACGTTCAGCAGTCCAGTCACGCGCGCGTCCTGCGTGTCCGGCCCAGACAGGAGGTACCCGGCGTGCAACGCCCAGACCACAACCGCTAGCACGGCAATGCTGCCCAAGCTAAGCCTGCGGTAACCCAGCAAAAACAACAGTGGCGCAAGCGCGTAGAACTGAATCTCCACCGCCAAACTCCACAAGTGACCATGCACCCGCGATGAAACGCTGACGTCGCTGTTGTGCAAAGCAAACCCGTGAAGGAACCAGACGGTGGCATCGGTGACGCCACCCAGCAAGCCAAACACGATGACCGCCAGCAAGAACATCGGATAGATCTTGGCCAGACGGTGCCGGTAGAACGGTCCAACAGACATCCCGCCAGCGAGTTGCCGTGTGATCAAGAAGCCACTCAACACAAAAAACAGCGGCACACCGAAATTGGTTGCGATGAGAAGCCAGACAAGGCGGCCACCCCATCCCGGCAAGTCAGGCATGAAGGTCATCGCACCGTGGGTGAGAACCACGTGCACGATCGCGATGGCGCGCAAGGTGTCCAGCCCGGTCAGCCTATCGGCAGAATCACGAGACGCCATGGGTACCGCACATAACGACCAAAAGGGCCCCTAGCAGCCGGGCAACACGCTCCGCCCGCGCAGGCCCACCAACGCCAACGCCAACGCCGTTCAATTCATTTCTCGGCATTTTTCGCCCACCACGTATCCACCGCCCAGGTCTCGCCCTGAAAGTACGGCGGCACGGTGCTTGGCAACGCCAGGCGCCAGGCGTTGTAGGCCAGGCGGTGGGTTGGTGAGGTCCATTGCGGCAGCAGGTAGTGGCTGTGGCTGACGACGCGCTCGAGCGCGCGGCAGGCGGCCAGGTAGTCGTCGTGGTTCTTGGCGCCGACCATGTGGCTGATCAGGCTGTCGATGGCCGGGCTTTTGACGCCGGCGAAGTTGCCCGAATCTTCCGTGTCGGCGGCTTTGCTGCCGAACAGGTCGGCGTATTCCTGGCCCGGGTTGGGTGTGCCGCCGTAGGCGATGCTGGTGATGTCGAACTCGAACTTCTGCAACCGCTGCTGGTAGAGCGCGAAATCCACGGGGCGGAAGTTCAGCCGCACGCCCAGCTTTTCAAGGTTGCGGATCCAGGGTGACACGACGCGCGCGCCGGTTTCGGCGCTGTCCAGGTACTCCAGCACCATGGCCTGCCCTTGGGCGTTGCGCAGCACGCCGTCCTGCACCGTCCAACCCGCATCGCGCAGCAGCGCCTGGGCCTGGCGCAGGTTTTCGCGCAGGCCACCGACTTTCGGGTCGCGCGGCTGGTCGGTGCGTGCCGGCACATACACCGGGCCGAACGCGGCGGCGGGAATCTGCTGGCGAAACGGCGCCATCAAGGCCACTTCGGCCTCGCTGGGCTCGCCAGGAGCCGCGCAGCTGGTGTTGCCAAACAGCCCTTTGACACGCTGGTACGAGCTGTAGAACATGGTCCTGTTCATCCACTCGTAGTCGATGGCCATGCCCAGGGCCTGGCGCACGCGCACGTCCTGCAGCAGCGGGCGGCGCGTGTTCAGCACATAGCTTTGAAAACCCGTGGGCCGCTGGTGCTTGAACTCGCCCTTGACCAGTTCGCCCGTGTCAAAGCGCTTGCCGTTCACGCGGCGGGCCCAGTCGCCGGCCGAGTAAAACGCCATCAGATCGAATTCGCCGGCCTTCAGCGCCTCCAGCCGCGCGGTGTTGTCCTTGTAGATCTTGACCAGGACGCGGTCGAAGTTGGCCGTGCCCTTGCGCACGTTCAAATCGCGCGCCCAGTACTTCGGGTCGCGCACGTAGGTGATGTCCTTGCCGAACTTCACCGGGCCGATCTTGTAGGGGCCGGAGCCGATCGGCTCGTCCATCACCACTTCGTTGAAGGGCTTGCCGGCACCCCATTTCCGGCTGAACACCGGCAGCCCGCCTACCGTCAGCGGCAATTCGCGGTTGGGCTGCTTGAAGCGGTAGCGGACGGTGCGCGTGTTCACCACGTCCAGCCCCGCCACGTCGGCCAGCACGGTTTTGTAGCCTGGCGAGGTGTGCGGGCCCATCAGCGTGTCGTAGCTGTGCTTGACGTCGGCGGCCAGCACCGGATCGCCGTTGTGAAAGCGCGCCTCAGGCCGCAGGCGGAACGTGGCCGACAGCCCGTCGGGTGCCACGGTGACGTCCTCGGCCAGCAGGCCATAGGCGGCGCCTTCCTCGTCCAGCGAGCCGGTCAGAAGCGAATCGAACATCAGCTGCGACAGGTAGGCCGGTGCGTTGCCCTTGATGGTGAACGGGTTGTACTTGTCGAACGTCGACACGCGCAGGTTGCTAACCAGGCGGATCTCGCCCCCCTTGGGAGCGGCCGGGTTGACGTAGGAAAAATGGTCGAAGCCGGCGGGGTACTTCATGTCGCCCCACAGGGCGTACCCGTGTGCCGCCCACACCGGGGCGCACAGCATCAGACCGGCAGTGGCAAGCCAAACACGCATGCGACAATTCTGCCGCCAAATTCGGCGGTCGCTTTTTCAAGCGGGACAACCCCGCGGCGCGGCCGCCCGCTGCAGACACCACAGGAGAACTTCGCATGCCCCACCCCACCGGCTTTCTGAGCGGCAAAAAACTGCTGATCACCGGCGTGTTGTCCAACCGCTCCATCGCCTACGGCATTGCGCGTGCCTGCCGCAACCAGGGCGCCGAGCTGGCCTTCAGCTACGTGGGCGACCGTTTCAAGGACCGCATCACCGAATTCGCGGCCGAGTTCGACTCCAAGCTGATCTTCGACTGCGACGTGGGCAACGACGAGCAGATTGAAGCCACGTTCAAAGGCATCGGCGACGCCTGGGGGACGTTCGATGGCTTCGTGCATGCCATCGGCTTTGCACCGCGCGAAGCGATCGCCGGCAACTTCTTTGACGGCCTCTCGCGCGAAAACTACCGCATCGCGCACGACATCAGCGCCTACAGCTTCCCCGGCATGGCCAAAGCCGCCCTGCCCTACCTGAGTGACAAGGCGTCCCTGCTGACCCTGTCCTACCTGGGCGCGCTGCGCACCATCCCCAACTACAACACCATGGGTCTGGCCAAAGCCAGCCTGGAAGCCAGCGTGCGCTACATGGCCGAGGCGCTGGGCAGCAAGGGCATCCGCGTCAACGGCATCAGCGCAGGCCCGATCAAAACGCTGGCCGCCAGCGGCATCAAGGACTTCGGCAAGCTGCTGGGCTACGTCGCCAACGCCGCGCCGCTGCGCCGCAACGTGACCATCGAAGACGTGGGCAACGTCGCCGCCTTCTTGCTGAGCGACCTGGCCAGCGGCGTGACGGCCGAGATCACCTACGTTGACGGTGGCTTCAGCCAGACGGCCGGCTTGTCGGCCGACATGGTGGGCTGACGACCGGCCCGGTCCATTTCAAGCCGAATCGCCCTCTGGCCCTAGAGCCTCTTGCGCAGCCAGCTACTGAAACATGAGCACCAGACGCCGCGATCTGCTGCTGGCCGCACTGGCCGTCGCGGCTCTTGGGCGCGCCGGGCCGGCCCTCGCGGCCGATGGCGCGGCCCCGGCCCTGCAGTTGGCCGGGCGCTGGCGCCCCGGGCTGGACGTCACCGCCTACTGGGTCAGCGAGAAGTACGACGGCGTGCGCGGCTACTGGGACGGCCGCCAGTTGATCACGCGCGGCGGCGAGCGCGTGAACGCGCCGGCGTGGTTCACCGCCGGCTGGCCCGCCGAGCCCATGGACGGCGAACTGTGGGCCGGCCGTGGCGCGTTTGAGCACGCCCAGTCCACCGTCGCCCGCCTGCAGCCCGACGACGCGGCTTGGCGCCGCATGCGCTTCATGGTGTTCGACTGGCCGGCGCACGCGGGCGACTTCAGCGCGCGGCTGGCGGTGCTGAACGCACGCATCGCCCAGGCCCAATCGCCCACCCTGGTGGCCGTGCCCCAGCGCCGCCTGGCGACCGAAACCGCGTTGCAGGCGCTGCTGCGCGAGATCGTGGCGGGCGGCGGCGAAGGCCTGATGCTGCACCGCGGCGATGCGCCCTACCGCGTGGGGCGCGGCGACGAGCTGCTCAAGCTCAAGCTGCACGACGACGCCGAGGCGCGCGTCGTCGCCCACCTGCCCGGCCAGGGCAAGCACGCCGGCCGCCTGGGCGCGCTGCTGGTGGAAACGCCCGATGGGCAGCGCTTTCGCCTGGGCTCGGGCTTCACCGACGCGCAACGCGCCGACCCGCCGCCGGTCGGCAGCTGGGTCACCTACCGCTACCGCGGCCTGCACGAAAAGAGTGGCTTACCACGCTTTGCCAGCTTCGTGCGCGTGCGCACGGACGAGCCGCGATTTCGCCCGGCGCGCTGACCCGCCGGGGCGCCGCTGCAGCGCGCAACGGCATTCGACGCGACGGGTGAAATGCTATCTTTTCAGAAGCTGCTCGCGCAGATAGCTCTACGGCGAGAGCCCGAAAACGTTTAGAAAAAAAACCCGCCGAAGCGGGTGGGTGTCACGCGGCGCGGGGCCGCGTGTGTGGGCTTGGCCAGGTGGTCAGGCCGCCGCCTCCTGGCGCAGCAAGCTGTACAGCTCGTCCTTGATGCGCAGCTTCTCCTTCTTCAGCGCTTCGATCTCGGTGTGCACGCCGCCAGCATCCTTCTGCTCCATGCCGGCGATCTTGTGGTCCAGATCGTTGTGCTTCTCGAACAGGTGCAAAAACCGCTGGTTGGTACCTTCCGCCTTCAGGCGCGTGATCAGCTCGCGGTATTCAGGAAACATCGTTTCTCCTTTCAAGTGGTCGGTCAGGGGCACTAGGTTAACCGCTGAAGCGACCCGGCCCGAAAGCCAGTCGTCAGAAGTTGCTCTTGTAGGGTGAGTCCGAGGCGGTCGCCAGCATGTCCTCAATCCCGGTGACCGGGGCGATCAGCTTGGGCGCATTGCCTTCGGCCACACAGTCCGCAAAATACCGCACTTTGCCGTCGTCGTCCTTGACCTCGACCAAACCGTGGATGTCGGTCTCGAAGCCCGGGCATTCGATGGCGAAGTCGCGCGCGAACTTCAGGTAGTCGACGATCTTCTTGTTGAACACCTCGCCCGGAATCAGCAGCGGAATGCCCGGCGGGTACGGCGTTATCAACGCGGTGGTGATGCGCCCTTCCAGCTTGTCGATCTCCACGCGCTCAACCTGGCGGCGCGCGATGCAGGCGTAGGCGTCGGCCGGGATCATCGCGGGCGTCAGCTCGGACAGATACATGTCGGTGGTCAGGCGCGCGATGTCGTAGCGCGCATACAGCTGGTGCACGTGCTGGCACAGATCGCGCAGGCCCATGCGTTCGTAGCGGCGGTGCTGCGCGCAGAACTCCGGCATGATCCGCCACATCGGCTGGTTGCGGTCGTAGTCGTCCTTGAACTGCTGCAGCGCCGTCAGCAGCGTGTTCCAGCGGCCCTTGGTGATGCCGATGGTGAACATGATGAAGAAGCTGTAGAGGCCCGTTTTTTCGACCACCACGCCGTGTTCGGCCAGGAACTTGGTGACGATGCTGGCCGGGATGCCGGTCTTGTCGAACTTGCCGTCCAGGTTCAGGCCCGGCGTGACAATGGTCGCCTTGATCGGGTCGAGCATGTTGAAGCCCGGCGCCAGCTTGCCAAAGCCGTGCCAGCTCTTGGACTTGGCGGTGCCGTTCTTGATGATCCAGTCGTCCGAGCGGCCGATGCCCTGCTTGGCCAGCTTTTCCGGGCCCCAGACCTGGAACCACCAGTCGCCCTTGCCGAAATCGTCTTCCACCTTGCGCATGGCGCGGCGGAAGTCCAGCGCTTCGACGATGCTTTCTTCGACCATCGCAGTGCCGCCGGGCGGCTCCATCATGGCGGCGGCCACGTCGCAGCTGGCGATGATGCTGTACTGCGGGCTGGTCGAGGTGTGCATCAAATACGCCTCGTTGAACAAGTACCGGTCCAGCTTGACGTTCTGCGAATCCTGCACCAGCACGTGGCTGGCCTGGCTGATACCGGCCAGCAGTTTGTGAATGGACTGTGTCGAATACACCACCGACTGCATCGGCCGCGCGCGCTTCTTGCCCATGGCGTGGTAGCTGCCATAGAACGGGTGGAAGGCCGCGTGCGGCAGCCAGGCTTCGTCGAAATGCAGGTTGTCGACGTAACCGTCCAGCATGCCTTTGATCGCCTCGGTGTCGTACAGCACACCGTCGTAGGTGGACTGCGTCAGCGTCAGGATGCGCGGCTTGATCTTGGCCGCATCCACGTGCTTGAGCAGCGGGTTGGCGCGGATCTTGGCCTGGATGGTTTTGGGCTCGAACTCGCTCTTCGGAATCGGGCCGATGATGCCGAAATGGTTGCGCGTGGGCTTCAAGAAGACCGGGATCGCGCCCGTCATGATGATGGCGTGCAGATTGCTCTTGTGGCAATTGCGGTCGACCACCACCACGTCGCCCGGCGCCACCGTGTGGTGCCAGACGATCTTGTTGCTGGTGCTGGTGCCGTTGGTGACGAAGAAACAGTGGTCGGCGTTGAAGATGCGCGCGGCGTTGCGCTCGGACTCGCCGATGGCGCCGTTGTGGTCCAGCAGCTGGCCCAGCTCTTCTACCGCGTTGCAGACGTCGGCGCGCAGCATGTTTTCACCGTAGAACTGGTGGTACATCTGGCCGATGGGCGACTTCAGGAAGGCCACGCCGCCCGAGTGCCCCGGGCAGTGCCAGCTGTACGAGCCGTCTTCGGCGTAGTCCAACAACGCCTTGAAGAACGGCGGCTGGATCCCTTCCAGGTAGCTCTTGGCTTCGCGCACGATGTGCTTGGCCACGAATTCGGGCGTGTCCTCGAACATGTGGATGAAGCCGTGCAATTCGCGCAGCACGTCGTTGGGCAGGTGCTGGCTGGTCTTGGTTTCACCGTGCAGGTAGATCGGCACGTCTTCGTTCTTGCGCCGCACTTCCTGGATGAAGGCGCGCAGCGCCTGCACCGCGGTGTCGGACTCGGGCGATTCGGCGTCGCTGCCCAGCTCCTCGTCGTCGATCGACAAAATGAAGGCGCTGGCGCGGCTTTGCTGCTGGGCAAACTGCGCCAGATCGCCATAACTGGTGGCGCCCACCACCTCGAAGCCTTCTTCCTCGATGGCCTTGGCCAGCGCGCGGATACCCAGGCCGGACGTGTTCTCGGCGCGGTAGTCTTCGTCGATGATGACGATGGGGAAACGGAATTTCATGCGGTCGGGCTCCAGCCGTCAAGGGCGATGCAGCGCGCAAGTGTACGGAATCCTTGTGTCCCCACCCTGTCCGGTCGCAACAATGCACCACAATGTGGCTCTAAGTAACCCTGCATACGACCGACAAACGCTATGGACCTTGCCCAATCGACCTGGTGGTGGATCTTCACCGGCGCCCTGATCGCGCTGGAATTGATGGTGGGCACCTTCTACTTGCTGATGCTGGCCATCGGCACCGCTGCCGGCGCCCTGGCCGCCCACCTGGGCGCCTCCTTCACGACGCAACTGGTCACCGCCGCGGTGGTCGGCGGGGCGGCCGTGGTGATTTGTTACCTGGTGCGGCGCCCGCGCCCGGGCGACCCCTCGCCGCGGGCGCAGCGCAGCGTCAACCTGGACGTGGGGGAAACCGTGCAGGTTGACCACTGGAACGCCGACGGCACCGCCACCATCCGCTACCGCGGCGCCCCCTGGACGGTGATGCACCGTCCCGGCGTCATGCCCCGCCCCGGAGTCCACCGTGTCGCCGAACTGGTGGGCAGCCGCCTGCTGGTCGACCCCGTTTAAACCCCGCTTGTCGCGGCGCGGGTGCCCGAAGGTTCGGGCGCACGGCTTCGCCACACCATTCACAGAAAGAAAGGAAGGACCTCTTGGAAATCGCCCTCATCATCGCCGTCATCGCGGCCATCTTCATCGTCCGATCGGTCAAGGTCGTCCCGCAGCAGAACGCCTGGGTGGTCGAACGCCTGGGCAAGTACCACGCCACGCTTTCGCCCGGCCTGAACTTCCTGGTGCCCTTCATCGACCGCGTGGCCTACAAGCACAGCCTGAAGGAAATCCCGCTGGACGTGCCCAGTCAGGTCTGTATCACGCGCGACAACACGCAGCTGCAGGTGGACGGCATCCTGTATTTCCAGGTCACCGACCCTATGCGCGCCAGCTACGGCGCCAGCAGCTACATCACCGCCATCACCCAGCTCGCCCAGACCACGCTGCGCAGCGTGATCGGAAAGCTGGAGCTGGACAAGACCTTTGAAGAACGCGACATGATCAACGCCAAGGTGGTCGAGGCGATCGACGAAGCCGCGCTGAACTGGGGCGTGAAGGTGCTGCGCTACGAGATCAAGGACCTGACGCCGCCCAACGAGATCCTGCGCTCCATGCAGGCGCAGATCACCGCCGAGCGCGAAAAGCGCGCCGTGATCGCCACGTCCGAAGGCAAGCGCCAGGAACAAATCAACCTGGCTGAGGGCATGAAGCAGGCCGCCATCGCCAAGTCCGAAGGTGAAAAGCAAGCCGCCATCAACACCGCGCAAGGTGAAGCCGCGGCCATCACCGAAGTGGCCAACGCCACCGCCATGGCCATCGCCCGCATTGGCGATGCCATCCAGCAGCCTGGCGGCGAACAGGCGGTGCAGTTGAAGGTGGCCGAAAAAGCCGTCGAAGCCTACGGCCAGCTGGCGCAGGACGCACAGACCACCCTGGTCGTGCCCAGCAACATGACGGAAGTGTCGGCCTTGGTCAGCTCCGCCATGAAGATGGTGCAGGCCACGCGCGCGCCGGGTGCCGACGCGGCACGCCGCCTGTAACGCACCGTCGCGCAGCCAGCTACGCATTTGATAGCTGGCCGCGCAGGTGACTGTAGGGCCAGCGGCACGTTCTATTTGAAATCCGCCTGTTGGGCGCGCACTGGGGCGCCGCACCGGAAAGTGCCTGCGACAACCGGCTACAATACCGCCCTTCGGAGAGGTGGATGAGTGGTTTAAGTCGCACGCCTGGAAAGCGTGTGTGGGTTAATAGCCCACCGCGGGTTCGAATCCCGCCCTCTCCGCCACGACACAGGTGCTGGCGCCTTCCTGGCAGCGACGCACCCAGCCCAAAGGCCTCGCCATCCCCCGATGAGCGGGGCTTTTTTGTGCCCGGCGCACCCGTTCGCGCACCCTGCACCGCCGCCATCTGATACGGTCGGTTTTCACCGGTTCTGAGCCTGGGCGCCGATCGGCCGCTCGGCCACACTGCCAGATGGGCTTGGTGCGCCCGGCGTGCCCCCGAAGGAGACTTGACCCCCTATGACTTCAACCCCCATGCGCCTGGACGGCTTACCGGCCAAGGGCTTGCGCCTGGCCGCGGGCTTTGCCGTGCTGGCGGCTCTGTTGTGGCTGGGCAGCCAGATCGTCCGCTGGACCGGCCTGCCAGTGCCGCCCGCCATCCTGGGCATGGTGCTGCTGCTGATCGCGCTGGGCGCCTTCGGGCCGCGGCTGGCGCCGACGGTGGAAGCGCCCAGCATGCCGATGCTCAAGCACCTGATGCTGTTCTTCATCCCCTCGGTGGTCGGCGTGATGGAGCAGTTCCATGCGCTGCGCGCCGGCTGGCTGCCGTTCGTCGTCGCCAGCATCGCCGGCGCGGCGCTGACGCTGGCGGTCACGGCGCTGACGCTGCAATGGCTGCTCAAGCGGCGGGGTGTGGCCGCATGACGACGATGCCCGCCTTCACCAACGCCTTCTGGGCCACTTTGCTGACCCTGGCCGCCTACAGCCTGGCGCTCTGGGCGTACCGGCGCAGCGGCTGGGGCCTGCTGCTGCCGGTGCTGACCGGCGCGGCCATGGTCGTGGCGGTGCTGACGGCGCTGGGCGTGCCTTACGCCACCTACAAGCAGGGCGCGGCCTGGTTGTCCTGGCTGGCGGGGCCGGCCACGGTCGCCCTAGCCTTCCCGCTGTACCGGCAATGGGGGCGCCTACGCGGCATCTGGGGGCCGGTGGCGGGGGCGCTGTTGGCCGGGTCGGCCACGGCGGTGCTGTCGGCGATCGCCATTGCCTGGCTGCTGGGGGGCGACTGGGCCATGATGATGTCGCTGGCGCCCAAGTCGGCGACCATGCCGGTCGCCATGCCGGTGGCCGAGAGCATGGGCGGCACCGCCCCGCTGGCCGCCGTGGCGGTGGCGCTGACGGGCATCGCCGCGGCGGTGCTCTCGGGCGCCGTCTTCGGCCTGCTGGGTGTGCGCAACGACATGGTGCGCGGCTTTGCGCTCGGCGCGGCGGCGCATGCCATCGGCACGGCGCGCGCGTTTCAGATCAGCGAAACGGCGGTGGGCTTCTCGGCCCTGGCGATGGGGCTGAACGCCATCGTCACCAGCGCGCTGGTGCCGTTGATCGTCGGATTGCTGTAAGGCCGTCGGCCAAGGTGGATGCTCGCGGCGAGGATCGAACTGGGTCGCACGCACAGCAAGCACGCAGCGCCCGAAACGCGGCTGCAGCGCAATTTACAAGCGAAATTGCACTGCAGCCCCACAACCACCTGCGCAGCCAGCTATCAAAAGCTGAGTGATTCAGACCACCGCACCAGCCAACTCGATCGCTGGCGGGGGAATCCGCCGCCGCGCCGGACCCCAGCGTTCACCGGTACAAACTACGGCGAAGTCCGAAGCGGCCCACGGCACGCCTCGGCTTGCGGCCGTCTGCCTCAGCGCTCGCCCCGGCGGTAGTACTGCGGCGTGTGGCCGGTCCAGCGCGAGAACGCGTTCCTGAAGTTCGAGACATCGCTGTAACCCAGGCGCGACGCCACCTCCACCGTCGTCATGCGCGTCTTGCGCAGGTACTCGATGGCCAGCAGCTTGCGCACACCGGCCAGCAATTCGCGGTACGTCGTCCCTTCGGCTTCGAGCCGGCGGCGAAGCGTGCGCACCTGCATGCCCAACTCGGTCGCCATCGCCTCGGTGGTGAGGAACTGGCGCGGCGATTTCTCCAGCAACGCTCTGCGCACCTGCGAGGCCACGCCACCGACGTGCGTCATGTCGGTCAGAAACTGCTGGCAGAACTCGCCCGCCATCTGGTACGACACAAGGTCCGGCATCCGGCTGGGCCGCGCCAGCCAGTCCGCGTCCACCTCCCAACGGTTCGCCGGTTGACCAAACAGCACGGGGCAACCGAAGTAGTTGCTGTAGCGGTCCGCGTTCTCGGGCGCGGCATACACGAACGACTTAGAAAGAAACTTGAAGTCGGGGCCGTACAAGTCACAGCAAATCCGGACCTGTGAGGCGCCAAAGAACTCCATCGCGAAGCGGTAAGCCGGGTCGGTCGGATCGGTGGTGAGCGCGACGCCCATGGTCAACATGGCGCGCCGGTCTTCCCGCGTGAAATCCAGAAAGCGGATGACCGAGCCGCTCACCTGGTTGTACTTGAGCGCGAACTGGATCTGCTGTTCAAACGTGGGGCTGCTCAGCAAACCGTAGCCGTACATGCCGTAGGCGGTGGCGTGCATGCGCGAGCCCGCGCGGAAAGCCAGATCCGGGTCGCGTGAGAGCCGCAGGCCATTGCGGATAACGGTCATCAACTGCGCGTAGGACACGCGCGTGGACGTCGAATACAGCACGTCGGACGACAAACCCGTGCCAGCCAACGCGTCCTGTGCCGCGATGCCCTCTTCGGCAAGGGTCGACACGATGGCGGAAATCCTTTGCGGTCCGTAAAGACGCGATTCCCAATCAAGTGGAAAGCTACTTGCAGTCATGTTCAAGCTTCAAATACAAAAACGATTGCAACCGAGGACTGCCCTTTCGATGAAACGGCAATCACCTTTTTCCCATCGCCCGGGTGCCAAGCACCACCAACATGCATTGAAACTCCGCCCGTTGCGCAGTTGCGCAACGGATTCAAGCGGCAATGAACATCCTTCAGTAAAACCATCGACGAAACACTCCCTAGAGCATTCACGCCACTCATATCAGCAGCATCAGGTTCACTTGAACAGCGTGAGGCAGTCAAGATTAAACCTAAATACCTCTATTTCTGGTGGGCTGACTAACCTATTTCAATGTCATATTTCTCCTTCAGCATTACCTCCATTAAAAATCCATTCGAAATTTGACCGTAATTCACTGCATCGAAAATCTATCTGTCCTCGATTAACTTCATCTTGTCCCTCATTCACATCGGGTGCAACGTATTTACTTAAGTTTGTTACATCATCTTCCAATCTTGTATTGTTTTTAACACTAAAGGTGTAAGCTTGTCCTCTCTTCACCCGCTTCCAGGAGAAAAACGATGTCCCTCGATGCCAAGTTGGCAAGTGTCAGCACCACCGTTCCAGAGTGCGTTGCCGCCGGCTATGTTGATATCAGTTCAGGCATGCTGCTCGCCGTCAAGACCGTAGATTCCCACCCCCAGGAAGTTATCGCACTGGTCGCCGCCGCCACCGCAGACATGTTTGCGGGGCCCAATATCACGACGATCGAAAGGCTTTTCAAAAAATCCCGGGGAATCTCGGACGACGGGCACCACTATTTTCAGGAAATGGTCGTGAACAGCGACAACCTGGTCCACGTCTTCCTGCGTGGCAAGCAATATCCTGACTACGTGGTCGTGTTCGTCTGCCGCAAAACCGCCAACCTGGGCATGGCGCTGACCAAGGCACGCATGGCTTTGCCAGAAATCGAAAACGCGGTTTAACGCGCGACAGCCCCAGAGCTGCCTTCCCTGGCTGGCCTGCGGGCCGGCCCGCCCCTATCCTGAGATGCCGATGTCCGCACTCCAGCTTTCTGGTTTTGGTGTCTGCTTTGGGCACCGGGTTATTCTGTCCAGCGTCGACCTTGAACTGCCAAGCGGCGGCGTTGACGTGCTCATGGGGCCGGTCAAGACCGGCAAATCGACCCTGATGCGCACCCTGGCGGGCCTGAACACCGCCACTGCGATCCATCGCCGCTGGGGCTGTGCAACCTTGCTGGGCCGGTCGATCGACTCCGCTTGGCGCCCCACGCTGGTGCAGCAGCATGCAGCGCTGTTCCACGCCGCCGTGCGCGACGCGCTGCTGGAACACACGGGCACGACCACCGGCTTGACGCGCGACGCACGCGCACGCGAGGCACTGGAAGCGCACGGACTGGACCACCTCATCCCGCGGCTTGGCGCTTCGGTGCTCGAATTGCCGCTGCACCACCAGCGCGCGCTCAACGTGCTGGCCTACGCGCTGACAGCGCCGCCCCTGCTCATGGTGGACGAACCAACCTACGGGCTGCAGCTCGACGCCGCCATGTGGCTGGTGGAGTGGCTGCGCGCGCTGGGGCAACGGGTGCGTCTGTTGGTGGTGCTGCACCACCAGGGGCAAGCGCGTCGCCTGGCGGATCGGGTGCTGCTGCTCGGCGGGGGCCGGGTGCTGGCGCACGACCCGAATCCGCGCTTTTTCACCCATCCTGCGAATGCCTGGGTGCGCCAGTTTGTCCAGACGGGCAGCTTGTCCATCCCCTCACCGGATGCGCGGGCAGAGGACCTGGACCCTTCCATCGATCCCCCGCCGCCCCTGCCGCAGGCGGCCGTGGATGCGCTGGCCGAGTTCGCGCCGTCAGCGACGGCCGACGCCCCCCGCCCGGTCGACATTCCCGCCGAACCGGTTCCAGCCCCTGCCCAAGGCCCAGCCGAAAGCCCGGCGCCCCAACCCGTGCCGCCAACGCTGGCGGTGCAGCACACCAACGCCGCGCTGCCCTCGCTGTCGCGCGCAGGGGTGGAAATCGCCTCGATGGTGGGCAGGGCCATCCTGACCGAGTACCGCGGCCCGCACGGTTTTCACTGGATCCTGCCGGGCACTTTGGCCGGCAGCGGCGAGCCCGGCGCCCTGGCCACCATCGACTACGACCTGCAGCTGCTGGCCAATCTGGGCGTGACCCACCTGGTCACACTCACCGAGAACGACATCGATGTGGATGCGCTGCTGCGCAACGGCCTGAAAAACACCCACCTGCCCATCTTCGACCGCGAGGCGCCCACGCTCTCGCAGGCCTACATGCTGGTGCGACGCATGCAGCAACTGCTTGACGCGGACCACGTCGTCGCGGTGCATTGCCGCGCCGGGATCGGGCGCACGGGGACGGTGCTCGCGGCGTGGCTGATCCGCGAGGGCGGCCTCAGCGCCACCGACGCCATCGCGCGACTGCGCAACATCAACCCGGCTTACGTGCAGACCGAGGAACAGGAAGTCTTTCTGCAAGCCTTTGAGGAGGACATCCTCAAGCGCCTCTAGCTGACCGCATCGGTTCCGAAAGAAATTCACCTTCAGCCCTACAACCACCTGCGCAGCCAGCTATTAAAAACGCAGTGTTTTCACGCCTTCGGCCGTGCCCAGCAAGCACACCCGCGCCTTCTGGTGCGCGAACACGCCGACGGTGACGACGCCCGGCCACTGGTTGATCTCGCTCTCAAAACCCAGCGGGTCGGTGATGGCCAGGCCACGCACGTCCAGGATGTGCTGGCCGTTGTCGGTCACCAGGGGCTGGCCGTCTTTCACGCGCAGCGTGGCCTGCCCGTTCATCGCGGCAAACAGGCGCGCGATGCGCTGTGCCGCCATCGGAATCACTTCCACCGGCAGCGGGAACTGCCCCAGCACGTCGACGCATTTGGAATCGTCGGCAATGCACACAAACTGGCGCGCCTGCGCCGCCACGATCTTCTCGCGCGTCAGCGCCGCGCCGCCGCCTTTGACCAGGTAGCCCTTGGGGTCGATCTCGTCCGTGCCGTCGATGTAGACGGCCAGCTCGCCCACCTCGTTGGCGTCGTACACCGGGATGCCCAGCGCCTTCAGTCGCGCGGTGGAGGCCTCGGACGACGACACGGCGCCGGCGATGCGGTCCTTGATCAGCCCGAGCTCGTCAATGAACTTGTTCACCGTCGATCCGGTGCCCACGCCCACGATTTCGCCGGGCACCACATAGTCCAGCGCGGCCTGGCCGACCATGGCTTTGAGTTCGTCCTGGGTCATTTGCGACAATTCCTTCGGTTCACACACAACGTCTTGCGAAGAATTATCCAATGGCCCTGCTCCCCTACGGTCTGGCGCGCCCCTTTCTGTTCAACCTGGACCCGGAGGCGGCGCACGAGATGACGATCGACGCGCTGGCACGCGGCGCCGGCACGCCGCTGCAGTGGGCCTGGTGCGGGGCGCGGGTGGACGACCCGGTCACCGTGGCGGGGCTGAACTTCCCCAACCGCGTCGGCCTGGCGGCGGGCCTGGACAAGAACGCGCGCGCCATCGACGGCTTTGCCGGCATGGGTTTCGGCTTTGTCGAGGTCGGCACCGTCACGCCGCTGGCGCAACCGGGCAACCCCAAGCCGCGCATGTTCCGCCTGCCGCAGGCAGACGCGCTGATCAATCGCATGGGTTTCAACAACGACGGCTTGGACGCGTTTGTGCGTAACGTCAGGAATTCCCGATTTCATAGCAGCTTGCGGAGTTCTGGCAAGGGCCAGCGCATGATTCTGGGCTTGAACATCGGCAAGAACGCAACCACACCGATCGAGCGCGCCACCGACGACTACCTGATCGGCCTGGCCGGCGTGTACCCGCACGCCGACTACGTCACCGTCAACATCTCCAGCCCGAACACCAAGAACCTGCGCGACCTGCAAAGCGACGCGGCGCTGGACGCGCTGCTGGGCGCGCTGAAAAGCCGCCAGCGCGAATTGGCCGACGAACACCAGCGCCAAGTCCCGCTGTTCTTGAAGATCGCGCCCGACCTGGACGCATCGCAGGTGCAGGCCATTGCCGACGCGCTGCGCCGCCACGCCATCGACGGCGTGATCGCCACCAACACCACGCTGTCGCGCGAAGCCGTGCAAGGCATGCGCCACGCCGACGAGGCGGGCGGGCTGTCCGGCGCACCGGTGCGTGAAGCCAGCAACCGCGTGGTGGCCGGCCTGCGCGCGGCACTGGGCGCGGGCTTTCCCATCATCGGCGTGGGCGGTGTGATGAGCGGCGCCGACGCCGTGGCCAAGATCGACGCGGGGGCCGACTTGGTGCAGATCTACACCGGGCTGATCTACAAGGGCCCGGGGCTGGTGCGCGAGGTGGCGCAAGCCTTGAAGCAG
>JAEZWW010000001.1 GCA_023442945.1 Pseudomonadota bacterium
CAGCGATCGCGCGGGTGCGACGGCCGCCACCAGCGCCCGCGCCCCGGGCGGCTCGCAAGCTCCGCTGGCACCCGGCGCCGGGGCCGAGCGCGCCGGGGGCCTGGGCGAAGAGTTGCTCAGCTGGAAACAGCTGCGCCTGGGCGGCGTGGACGTGCAGCTGGAGCCCGGCAAGCCGCCCCAGGTCGACGTGAAGGACACGCAGCTGTCCGACTTCTACGCCCGCCTGCTGATCCACCCCAACGGCCGCATCAACCTGCAGGACCTGGTCAAGTCCAAGGACGGGGGCGCTGCCGCACCGGCGGCCGGCGCGTCCGCTGCCGTGGCGGCGCGCGCCGCCGCCCCGGGCCAGCCCGCGGCGGGCGAGAACAGCGGGGATGCTACAGGTTCTGTAGCTGCCAGCGCAGATGGTTCTACGGCCACAGCCCCAATCGTTCAACAAATCGACCCGAACGCCCCGGTCATCCGCTTTGGCCCGGTGAAGCTGAGCAACGGCAAGGTCTTCTTCTCCGACCGCTTCATCCGCCCCAACTACTCGGCCGACCTGACCGAGCTGAACGGCGCGCTCAGCGCCTTCAGCTCGGTCCCCCCCGGTGGCGCACCGCAGATGGCCGACCTGGAGCTGACCGGCCGCGCCGAGGGCACGGCCGGCCTGGACATCCGCGGCAAGCTCAACCCGCTGGCCAAGCCCTTGGCGCTGGACATCCAGGCCAAGGTCAGCGACCTGGAACTGCCGCCGCTGTCGCCGTATTCGGTGAAGTACGCCGGCCACGGCATCGAGCGCGGCAAGCTCAGCATGGACGTGGCTTACAAGGTCGAGCCCGACGGGCGCCTGACGGCCACCAACAAGCTGGTGCTGAACCAGCTGGAGTTTGGCGAAGCCGTGGCCGGCGCGCCCGCCAGCCTGCCGGTCAAGCTGGCCACGGCGCTGCTAGCGGACAGCAAGGGCGTGATCGATCTGGACCTGCCGATCAGCGGCTCGCTGAACGACCCGCAGTTCTCGGTCGGGCCGATCATCGTCAAGGCCATCATCAACATCATCGGCAAGGCGATCACCGCGCCGTTCACGCTGCTGGCGCGCGCGCTGGGCGGCGGCCCGGGCGACGACATGTCCAACGTGGCGTTCGCCCCCGGCAGCGCCCAGCTGGACGACAAGGCGCGCACGCAGCTCGACAAGATCGCCAAGGCGCTGACCGATCGGCCGACCCTGAAGCTGACGGTGGTCGGCACGTCCAACCTGGCGGCGGAGCGCGAAGGCTACAAGCGCGAACGGGTGAGGGCGCTGGCGGCGGCCGAAAAACGGGCCAACCAAGGTGCAGCCGGCGCTGCACCTGCGCAAGCAGCTTCGGATTCTGTAGCGGCCGCCGCATCCGGTAGCGCCTCTGCGCCGGGCGCCGGCGCGCCCGCCAATGCCGCTTCCGGCACCGCTTCCGGCACCGCTTCCGGGCCAGCGTCGGCCACACCGGGCGCCCCCGCCGCTTCGGCGACCGCGGTGTCGGACGCCGAATACCCGCAGCTGCTGCGCCGCCTGTACCGCCGCGCCGACCTGCCGGGCAAGCCGCGCAACGCCATCGGCCTGCAAAAAGACATCCCGGTGGCCGAGATGGAAGCGCTGCTGATGGCCCAGATCGAGGTGGGCGAAGACGCCATGCGCCAGTTGGCCACGCAGCGCGGCGTCGCCGTCAAGGACTACCTGGCCGCGCGCAAGCTGCCGACCGACCGGCTGTTCCTGGGTGCGGCGCGCAGTGGCGCCCAGCCGGCCAAGGACAGCGCCACCCCGGCGGAAGCGCCCGCCAGCGCGGCCAGCGGCCCGGCGCGCAGCGGCGCGTGGACGCCGCGCGCCGAGCTGAACCTCAGCGCGCGCTGAGCGGCGCCAAGCCCCGCCCGCAGCTGCGCGCATCGACCCGGGCGCGGCGCGCTTGGGGGGCGGCCGGTGCGGGGGGTTCTGCCGCCGATCAGGCACCGTCGGCACGGCTGTGCGGCAAGCTGTCACACCGTCCTCGCAGCCATGACGCATTTCCGGGTGAAAATACCCAGTTCCGGGCGCGCCGTGTCTGCGCGCGCCAACGATCGATTGCACAGCCATGTTTCCCTTCTCACGCGAACCCAAAGACCCCCAGCCCGAGGCCGCCGCACCCGCGCCCAAGGCCGCCGAAGCGCACCCGCTCGACGCCCTGACGGGCGGCGTGTTTTCTGCCGCCACCTCCGGCGAACGCGCCCAGCGCGTGCGCGACTGGCTGGCCAGCGACCCCACGCCCGACCAGATGCAAGAGGTCTACAAAGAGCTGTCGTCCAAAGACAAGGGCGCGGCCAAGGCCTTGCGTGAAAAGCTCGAAGAGCTGCGCCGCGCCAAGGGCCAGGAGGCCGTCGCCGCCGAATGGGAAGCCAAGGCCCAGGCCTTGCTGCAGGCCGCGCGCCTGAACATCGCCGATTCCCTGGCCTGGCAGCGCGACGCCGCCAAGGCCGGCGCCCCGCTGTCGCGCGAGCCGCTGGCCGGCCTGCGCGCGCAGCTGGTGGACCGGGTCAAGAAGGTCGAAGACCTGCAGCAGCGCGTCATGGTGCAGCGCGAAGCCGCCGTCATGCTGGCCCAGCGCATCGAATTGCTGTCCACCAAGCCGCTGGCCGACGCGCAGGCGCAGCAGGCCGGTCTCGCCACCGACGTCGAACAGTGGCGTGCCCATGCGCGCCTGTTGCTGGCCGACCCGCAGTGGCTGAGCGTGGACGTCCGTTACCCGCCGCAGCTCGAAGCGGCGCAGGCCCAGCTGACGGCCGTGCGCGACGCCTTTGTCGCCGCGCTGGCCCAAGCCACCGCCGCCGCCACCGACAAGGCCGCCCCGCTGCCGCCCGTGCCCGTGTGGGCCGACGAGCTGCGCGTGGCGCGCGGTGAAGCGCCCGTCACCGCCCCGGTCGGGCTGGACGAGGCCACCGCCAAACCCGCCGCCAAGCCGCGCGTCGACCCCGAACAGCGCAACGCCGCGCAAAAGGCCGTCGAAGCCGGCGTCAAGCTGCTGGAGCAGGCCGTCACCGCCGGCCACACCAAGAACATGCACAGCGCCACGCAGGCGCTGCGCCAGTCGCTCAAGGCGCATGGCCGTTTGATCGACGACGCGCTGGAAGCCCGCGTGCACGCCACGCTGGTGTCCGCCGGCGAGCTGGAAGGCTGGCAGCGCTGGAGCGCCGACAAGGTGCGCGAACAGCTGGTCGCCAAGGCCGAAGCGCTGATGGTCAAGCGCAAGATCAAGGGCGCCGCCGACGCCAGCGCCCAGGCCAACGAAGCCACCACCGCGACCGAACAGGCCGGCGCCGCGCAGGATGCGCAAGCCGCGTCCGCCGCCGCCAGTGCTGAGGCCAACGCCGCCACCCTGACCACCGAAGAAGCCGGTCAGGCCGAAGCCGCCGCTGCTACAGAAAACGCAGCTGCCCGCGCAGAGGGTTCTAAGGCTGAGGCCGAAAAACCTGCTGAATCGGCGGACGATGCGGCCGCCGCCAGCGCCCAGGCCAACGCCGCCAGCACCGCCACCGAAGCCGCCGGTGCGATGGAAGACGTGCAGGCCACCGCGGCCCACCACGTGACCCCGTCCGTGCCCGCCGACGCTGACGCCGCCAACGCCCAGAACGCCGCCACTGCGGCCACGCAAGCCGCTGGCCAGCTGGAAGACGCTGCCGCATCGGCCAGCGCCAGCGCGCAGGCCAACGCCGCCACCACCGCCACCGAACAGGCCGGCGCCGCCGAAGACGCTGCCGCTGCCGCCGCGCCCAAATCCGCCCCCGCCGACGCGCTGGAGCCCGGCTACGAACTCGTCCCCGCCATGGGCGGCCGCAAGCTGCAGGACACCATCCGCAAGCTGCGCGACGAATGGAAGGCCGCCGACCAGGGCGGCGCGCCCAACCACGGCCTGTGGAAGCGCTTTGACCGCGCCATCAACGCCGCGCACAAGCACGTCGACGAATGGCTGACCAAGGTGCGCGCCGAGGCGGCCGAACACAAATCCCAGCGCATGGCGCTGATCGACGAGGTCAAGGCCTTCGGCGCCGCGCACGCCGGCGCGGGCGAGGGCACCGACTGGAAGGCCTTCAACCGCCAGATCCACCAGTTCTCCGACCGTTGGCGCAACGCCGGCCACCTGAGCGAAAAGGCCTTTGCCGAGCTGCAGGGCAAGTGGAAGGAAGCCATCCACGCCGCCGCCGCGCCGCTGGAAACCGCGCAAAAGCACAGCACCGCGCGCCGCCAGGGCCTGATTGCCGAAGCCGAAGAGCTGGGCGCCGCGCCGCAGCTGCGCATCGACGCCGTCAAGTCGCTGCAGCAGCGCTGGCAGGCCGAAGCGCAAGCCGTGCCGCTGGACCGCAAGCACGAACAAAAGCTGTGGGACGCCTTCCGCAAGCCGATCGACGACGCCTTCAACCGCAAGACCGTTGACCGCGAAAAACACGCCGCCGCCATGAGCGCGCACGACCGGGCCGTGCTCGACGCCGCCAAGGCGCTGGAAGAAGCCAACGCCAGCGGCGACGCCGCCCGCATCCGCGCCGCCATGGCCGCGCTGGAAGCCGCCACGCGCGCCCAGCCGGCACCGGCCGCCGCGCCCGCTGCTGCCGCACCAGCACCCGCTGCTTCGGAAGAAAAAGCGCCTGAAGCCGGCGCCGAATCTGCGCAGCCAGCTCCTGAAAACGCAGCAGACGGCGCAGGTGGCGAAGCCCCGGCCGCCGAAGGCGAAGCCGCGGACGCCGACGCACCCGCGGCCGAAGCCCCGGCCCCCGCCGCCCCGCCCAAGGCCCCACCCAAACCCGTCATCGCCATGCGCGGCGACGACCGCCCCGGCGCCAAGCGCGCCGAACCCGCACCCGCGGGCCGCGGCGGCAAGTTTGGTGACCGCCGCGA
>JAEZWW010000026.1 GCA_023442945.1 Pseudomonadota bacterium
CGTCCACGGTGGGCGCGTCGCGCAAGGCGGCGTCGATCAGCTCGGCCAGCGCGGCATCGCTGCCGGGCTGGCGCCACCAGTCGGCGAGCTGTGCGGCCGTGCCGCCGTGCGGCAGCGGGGCGTACCACTGGGCGGGGGCGAGTTGGGTCAGCGCCGGCGCGGGCTGCGGCGGCGTGGCGGCGCAAGCGGCCAGCACACCGGTCAGGGCCAAGGCCCAGGCGGTGGGTGCACGGCGAGCAGGACGTCGGACAGGGGCGAGGGACGCGCGCATAAGCTGGGGGAAGCGGGCGGACAGCCAGCACTGGCGGACCGCACCGCGAACGGTGAGCGGGCGCCCACGGGGCCGGGGCTGGGGGCCGCAGCGGGTGCTGACGGGCCGTGGCGGGGCGGCGGGCGGACAGGCGGCTTGCGGGGGCAGCCAGGCAACCAGAGCAAGCGGGCGAAATTACACCATGCCCGCATGCGTTTTTTGCTACACGCTACCCGGGAATGTGTCTGAATGCGCGCGCACGGGCGTGCCCAGGGGCTGCGGGCGGTGCGAGCGGCGGTGGCTTTGCGGTCGCCCGCGCCGGGCAGCTTGCGTCGTCGAGCGGCGACGTTTGCTATTAAATAGCTAGCTGCTTGCGCAGATGGTTGTACGGCCAACGCCCAGTTCTATGCAAAAACCGCTTGCCACAAACGCTGGATGGCCGCGCATTCGCTGGCCATGGTGTCGGGCGGCAGCTGCGTGGTTTGTTCGTCCAGCCGCGCCACGTGCTGGGCGCGCCGCAGCTCGCGGTAGGCGTCGCCCGCCGCGGTGCCCACGCCCGGGGGCAGCAGGCCGGCGTCTTCGGCACGGCGCAACAGGGCGATGTTGCCCAGGTTGGGCTCCAGCGCCGGGTGGTCGCGGCTGTGCGCCAGCACCAGGTACTGGGTGGCGAATTCGGCATCGACCATGCCGCCCGGGCTGTGCTTGAGGTCAAACAAGCCATCGCGCACCGGGTGGCCGTTGCGCATCTTCTCGCGCATGGTGATGATCTCGCCCTTCAGCGCCTCGCGGTCGCGCGGTGCGGTGATCACGGCGTGGCGCACCGCGTCGAAGCGCGCGACCAGCGCATCGGCGTCGGCATCGGCCTGGGCGTCGCGCGGGGGGTCTTCCGCCGGGGCGGCGTCGGGTTTTTGGGGGGCGTTGGGAGGTGGGCAGCGTGGAGGGATCATTCTTGCCCTCGTCATGGCCTGGTGCTCCCAGGTCCAAGCGGTGTTGCTGCCGCGGTTTTCCTGGTAGTCGGCATACGCTTCAAACGGCGTGACCAGCAGGCCGGAGCCGCCGTTGGGGCGCAGCGCGGTGTCGATCTCAAACAGGTCGCCCTCGCTGGTCTTGATGGTCAGCCAGTTGATCAGCTTGCGCACGTAAGCGCTGTAGATCTCCTGCGCGTCCTCGTGCTCGTCGTCGAACACGAAGACCAGGTCCAGATCGCTGCCGTAGCCCAGCTCTTTGCCGCCCAGCTTGCCGTACGCCACGATGCCCAGGTGCGGCGTGTCGCGGTGCTTTTGGCGCAGCAGCGGCCAGCACCAGCGCAGCGTCAGGCGCAGCACGGCGTCGGCCAGGGCGGACAAATCGTCGGCCACCTGTTCGACCGTGATCAGCCGCTCCAGATCACGCACCAGGGTGCGGAACAGCTCGGCGTGGTGCGCGCGGCGCAGCAGGTTGAGCAAATTCTCTTCGTCGTCTTCGCCTGTGCTGGCCAGGGCGGCGCGGCGCCATTCCAATTCGCGCTCGAAGGCGGCGGCGTCAAAGCGGTCGGTCAAGAGGCGCGGGCTGGCCAGCTCGTCGATCACGCCGGGGTGCTGCATGACGTAGCGTGCCGGCCAGCGCGCCGCGCCCAAGAGGCGCAGCAGGCGTTCGTGCACGGCCGGGCGCTCCAGCAGCAGGGCGAGGTAGCTGTCGCGCCGCAGCAGGGATTCGATCCAGTCGAGCAGGCGCAGCACGCCGGCTTCGCTGATGCGGCCTTCGTCCAGCCACTGGGCGGTGCGCTGCATCAGGCGCCACAGGCGTCCGCGGGCGGCTTCGCGCAGGCCTTCGACGCGCGGCTGCTCGCGCCATTCGGCCAGGCGCGCGTGCATGCTTTCCGGGAACAGGCCCAGCAAGCCGTCCAGATCGGACGGGGCGGCCGCCGGCGCGCCGGGCGCGGCCTTTTTCTGGCAGCTCTTGCAGCCGCCGTCGTTGCCGAGCAGGCGATCGAATTCCTCGGCGACGAATTCGCGGTGGGTGTCCAGCTCGCACAAAAAGGTGCTGGTGCTGTCGCACCCCATGGTGCGCGCGATCCAGTCGAGGTCGGCGTCGTTGGTGGGCAGCACATGGGTCTGCTGGTCGTCCAGGTACTGGATGCGGTGCTCGACGCGGCGCAGGAAGGTGTAAGCGCGGGCCAGGCCGTCGGCGGTGTCGGCGGGCATGAGGCCGGCGCGCGCCAGGCGCTCCAGCGCCTGCAAGGTCGGGCGCGTGCGTAACTCAGGGAACTGGCCGCCGCGCACCACCTGCAGCAGCTGCACGGTGAATTCGATCTCGCGGATGCCGCCGCGCGAGAGCTTGACGTCGTTGGCGCGCTCGGGTCGGCCGGCGCTGCGCTTGCTGGCGTGGTCGCGGATCTGCTGGTGCAGCGTGCGCAGCGATTCGAACACCGCGTAATCGAGGTAACGCCGGAACACGAAAGGCAGCACCACGCCGCGCAAGGCCTGGGCGGAGCCGCCGGTGATGGCCAGGCGCGGCGCGACGGCGCGGCTTTTCATCCAGGCGAAGCGCTCCCATTCGCGGCCCTGCACCAGCATGTATTCCTCGAGCGCGTCGAGCGAACACACCGTGGGGCCGGAATTGCCGTTGGGGCGCAGCGCCAGATCGACGCGGAACACGAAGCCGTGTTCGGTGGTGTCGCCGATCAGGGCGTAGATGGTCTTGACCGCGCGGGTGAAGTATTCCTGCACCGTGATCTGGCCGCGGCCGTCGGCACGGCCCGCCGTTTCGCCGTCTTCGTCGTAGACGTAGATCAGGTCCACATCGGACGACACGTTCAGCTCGCGTGCGCCCAGCTTGCCCATGCCGATCACCCACAGCTCGGCGCGTTCACCGGCTTCGGTCAGCGGGGCGCCGTGGCGCTCGTCCAGCTGCGCGAAGGCGCTCTGGCAGGCGGTGTCCAGCGCCAGTTCGGCCAGGTCGGTGACAGCGGTGGTGACGGTGGCCAGCGGCGCGCCCTGTTCGCAGTCGAGCACCACCAGGCGCTCCATGACCAGCTGGCGCAGGATGCGCAGCGCAGCGCCCGTGTCATGGCCCAGCGCGGTCAGCCGCTGCAGGCCATCGGCCAGCGACGCGGCATCGGGCGCGCCTGGCGCCAGCAGGGGCAATTCATCGGCGTAACGGCGGCGCAGGCGCTGCACCAGGCGGGAATGCTGGGCGGCCCCCAGGATTTGGGCGGCACCAGCGCCGCTACCCGCCGCAGTAACTTGGGCGTCGGTTAACAAAGATTCACCGCTGGTGGGCGAACCTCCGACTTCGGCGCGGGTCATAATTTCCTCACTGCTTTGCCGAGGTGGGCGGCCTTCGGCCAACCCGCCTCATTGATTGTCCGAACGCCGTTGTTGCCGCTGTCCTTCAAAGCCACCGCTATCCTCATGCGCTGGGTGACGCGCCTAGTCGGTGCGGCGTTCGTGTTGCTGATCCTGGCAGCCCTCGTCCTCCATTGGGTGATTGTGCCGCGTATCGACGAATTCCGTCCGCGGCTGCAAGCCATGGCCACGCGGGCGCTTTCGTCGCCGGTCACCATCGGCGCGCTGCGGGCTGAATCGAATGGTCTCGTACCCACGGTGTCGCTGCACGACGTGCGTGTGCATGACCCCACGGGACGCGCTGGCTTGCAATTGCCGCGTGTGCTGGCCTCGTTTTCGGTGTTGTCCCTGGTGCGCGGCGAGCTGGAGCAGCTCGTCATCGAAAACCCGAACGTGGAAGTGCGCCGCACGGCGGACGGGCGGCTGCGGGTCGGCGGCATCGACCTGTCGGGCGACGCGTCGGGCGACACCGGCGCCGCGGACTGGTTCTTTTCGCAGAGCGAATTCCTGGTGCTGGGCGGCCAGGTGCGCTGGGTCGACGAGCAGCGCGCCGTGCCGCCCGTGGCTTTGCGCGACGTGCAGGTAGTGGTGCGCAACGGCCACCGGCGCCACCAGATGCGCATCGACGCCACGCCGGACGCCGCCTGGGGCCAGCGCTTCACCTTGATGGGGCAGTTCCGCCAACCGGTGTTTTCGCGCCATGCCGGGTACTGGAAAGACTGGGTCGGGCAGGTCTATGCCGACGTGCCGCACGCCGACGTGTCGCGCCTGCGCCAGTACGTTGACCTCAGCACCGAATGGGGTGTCGACCTGCGGCAGGGGCAGGGCGCGCTGCGGTTGTGGGCCACCGCGGCCAAGGGGCAGCTGACCGGCGTGACGGCGGATCTGGCGCTGGGCGGTGTGTCGGTGCGCTTTGACCCCAAACTGGAGCCGCTGTCCTTCGCCTCGCTCACCGGGCGTGTGGATTGGCGCGACCAGGACCGGGGCCTGACGCTCAGCACCGAAGGGCTGAAATTCGTCGACGCCGATGGCCTGGCCTGGCCCGGCGGCAACTTCCGCTTCAACTACCGCGAGCCGGCGGGCGCCGATCGCGGTGGTGGCACGCTGGCGGGCGAGCGCCTGGACCTGGCGGCGCTGGCCAAGATCGCCAGCCGCCTGCCGCTGCCGGAGGTCGTGCACACGAACTTGCGCGCGCACCCGGTGGCCGGGCTGGTCGAGAGCCTGGACGCGCGCTGGGACGGCCAGCTGGACGCGCCCAGCGACTGGCATGTGCGCACCCGCGTGTCAGGCCTGTCGGTGGCTGCGCTACCGGCCGCGCCCGATGCCAAGGGCGAGCACGTGGCTGGCGTACCGGGGCTGCGCGGGGCGACGATCGAGGCGGACGTGGGCCCCAAGGCCGGGCAGGCCAAGCTGACCCTGAAAAACGGCGCGGTGGAGTTCCCCGGCGTGTTCGAGCGGCCGTCGATTGAGGTGGCCGACCTGGCGGCCAATGCCCGTTGGCGCCACGACGGCGAACACATCGAATTGACGGTGGACGAGCTGCAATTGACCAACGCCGACGCCACCGGCAGCTTCAAGGCGTCCTGGGCGACGGGCGACGGCAAGGCCGTCCCGCGGTTCCCCGGCGTGCTGGACCTGCAAGGCGCCTTCACGCGGGCCAATGGCGCCAGCGTCCACCGCTACCTGCCCTTGGCGATTCCGGCGGATGCGCGGCACTATGTGCGCGACGCCATCGTCAAGGGCGAGGCACGCGACGTCACGGTGCGGGTCAAGGGCGATTTGCGCCACGTGGCCAGCGCCAACCCGCCGCCCGGCACGGAATTTCGCATCGCTGGTCAGACCCAGGGCGTGACCATGGCTTACGTCCCGCGCGCCATCCAGCCGGCGAACCAGCCGCCGTGGCCCGCGCTGGAGGATTTGTCGGGTGAGCTGATCTTCGAACACGCCAGCATGCAGGTCCGCAAGGGGCGTGGTCGCGTCCAGGGCCACCCGGGCTGGCAATTCACGCAGATCGAGGCCAGCATCGCCGACCTGGAACACACCCGCGTGCTGGTCGATGGCGAGGGCCGCGGCCCGTTGGCCACGGCGCTGGCCATCGCCAAGACGTCGCCGGTTGCGGGTTTTACCCAGCATGCGCTGGACCAGGCGGAAGGTGCGGGTGAGGCCGGCCTGCGTCTCAAGCTGGACTTGCCGGTGGCGCACATCGACAAGGCCCAGGTCGATGGCCGCGTCACGCTGAAGGGCAACGATCTGCGCCTCAGCCACGATTCGCCACGGCTTGGGCAAGCGCGCGGCGACATCAGCTTTTCCCACAGCGGCTTTGCAATTCACGATGTGCGTGTCCAATTGCTGGGCGGTGAAGCCCAGGTCAGCGGTGGCATGCACCACGTCGCTGGCCAGCCCGTGCCGGATGTGGTGGTGCGCGCCCATGGTGTGGCCACGGCGGAAGGCCTGCGCAGCATGGCCGATTGGGCGCCCTTGCCCGCACTGGCGCAGCGCGCCAGTGGCAGCGCGTCGTACGACGCGGTGGTCAGCTTCAGCGGCAGCCAGCCCGATGTGCAGGTCACCAGCGACCTGCGCGGCATGGCCTGGGATTTGCCAGCGCCGTTGCAGAAGCCGGCCGACGCCGCGTGGCCCTTGCGCTACGCGTCGCGCATGGTGGGCGAGGGGCGGTCTGACCTCAGCCTGCGCGTGGGCGATGCGCTGGCCCTGCACTACGAGCGCGACACGCAGGCCACGCCGGCGCGCGTGACGCGTGGCGTGCTCGCGCTGGGCGCGGTGCCGGCGGAACTGAAGCCGCCCAACAGCGGCGTGCTGGGGCAGGTCCAGCTGGCGCGGCTGGAAACCGGGCCCTGGGAAGATCTGCTGGGCGGTCTGTTCGGCGGCCAGGCCGCGCCGGTCGCCGGTGGCGAAGGCGGCTACCTGCCCACCCAGTGGACGGTGAAGGTGGACGAACTGGTGGCCGACGACCGCACCTTGCACCAGGTACAGGCCACGGGCACCCGCGTGGGCGAGCAGTGGCGCGCCGACGTGCACGCGCGCGAGCTCGCCGGGCGCATCGAATACAGCGAAGGTGCCCAGGGTCGCGCTGGCAAAGTGCATGCCCGGCTGGAGCGCCTGAGCATCCCCGCTTCCACCAGCGCGGATGGCCCTGCGACGCTGGGCGAGCCGCCCGCGCACATTCCCGCGCTGGACGTGGTGGTCGAAAACTTTGAATTGCGCGGCAAGAAGCTGGGGCGCCTGGAGCTGCAGGCGATCAACCACGACGTCGTGCTGCCGCGCCAAGGCGCGGGTGTCGCGCAGGACTGGGAGCTGTCGCACCTGGGGCTGACCATGCCCGAGGGCACGCTGACCGCGACCGGGAAGTGGGCCACCCGCGTGCGCGCCCCGGCGCTGCCGCTTGACCCGCGGGCGCCGCGCGACGCCGACGACCGCCGTCGCACCGCGCTGGACCTGAAGGTCGACATCCGCGACGCCGGTGCGTTGCTCAAGCGCTTCGACATGCCCGGCGTGCTGTCGCGCGGCAAGGGCACGCTGTCCGGGCAGCTGGCCTGGGCCGGGCCGCCCACCGCGCCGCACTACCCCACGCTGAACGGCGCTCTGCACGTGGACATGGGTGCTGGCCAGTTCCTCAAGGCCGACCCGGGCATGGCCAAGCTGCTGGGCGTGCTCAGCCTGCAAGCGCTGCCGCGCCGGCTCACGCTGGACTTCCGGGACCTGTTCAGTGCCGGCTTCGCCTTTGACTTCGTGCGGGGCGATGTCAAGCTGGAGCGCGGCGTGGCCACCACCAACAACCTGCAGATGAAGGGCGTGAACGCCGCCGTGCTGATGGATGGCAGCGCCGACATCGACCGCGAGACGCAGAACCTGCGCGTGGTCGTGGTGCCGGAGATCGATGCCGGCACCGCGGCGCTGGCGGCCACGGTGATCAACCCCGCCATCGGCATCGGCGCCTTCATCGCGCAGCTGGTGCTCAAGCAGCCGCTGATCAAGGCGGCAACGCGCGAATTCCACGTGGGCGGCACCTGGGCCGACCCGCAGGTGACCCAGATCAAGGGGCGCTCGGGGGCGGCAGCAGGGGCACCGGGTGCGCCCGCGTCCGCACCCGAGGCGGATGCGTCGGACGCGCCGTCGTCGCGCGTGCCGCAGAATGGCGAGGCGGAGGTGTCCTCATGAAAGTTGCAGCGATCCAGATGGTGTCGTCCACGCGCGTGGAGGACAACCTTGAGCAGGCCCATGCCTTGCTCTCAGAGGCGGCACGCGGCGGCGCAGAGCTGGCCGTGCTGCCCGAGTACTTCTGCATCATGGGGCGGCGCGACACCGACAAGCTGGCCTTGCAGGAGGCGCTGGGCGCCGGCCCCATCCAGACGTGGCTGGCGGCCACAGCGCGTGAGCTGGGGCTGTGGATCGTCGGGGGCACGCTGCCGCTGTCGCTGCCCGAGCGCGACGACGCGCGCGTGCGCAACGCCTCGCTGGCCTTCTCGCCCAGCGGCGACCGCGTGGCCTGCTACGACAAGATCCATTTGTTCCGCTTCGACGACGGCACGCGCGTGTACGACGAAGCCGCGGTGCTGACCGCTGGCCGTAACCCCACCCTGTTCGAGCTGCCATCGCGCGACGGCCACACCTGGAAGGTCGGGATGAGCGTCTGCTACGACCTGCGTTTCCCCGAGCTGTACCGCCACTACGCCGCGCAGGGCGCCGACCTGCTGCTGGTGCCCAGCGCCTTCACCTACGTGACCGGCATGGCGCACTGGGAAGTGCTGCTGCGTGCGCGCGCCATCGAAAACCTGGCGGGCGTGATCGCCGCGGCACAGGGCGGTACGCACGAGAACGGGCGCCGCACCTGGGGCCACAGCCTGGTGGTGGACGCGTGGGGCCAGGTGCTGGGCGTGCAGCCCGAAGGCGCCGGCGTCGTGCTGGCCGACTTGCTGCCGCAGGACATTGCCGCGCGCCGCGCGCAGCTGCCGGCGCTGACGCACCGCGTGCTCTGAGCGCATGGCGGACGGCGCAGTCGCTGCCGGCTGGCCTGCCTTGGGCCGTGCCCGCTTGCGCCTGGCCTTGCGCTGGCTGCGCAGCGTCTGGCGGCGCTGGATGCTGTGGGGGCTGCTGACGCTGCTGGTGCTGGCGGTGTTGGTCACGCTGGTCTGGCTGGCGCGCGGCTACGAGATCGACCAGGTGCAGCGCGCCATCGAGCGCGACAACGCCGACGCGGTGCAGGTGCTGCGCAGCGGCCTGGCGCGCAACCTGCAGGACCTGCACGGCTTGGGCGCCATCCACGGCACGCACGACCAGTGGGCGCCGGCCGCGCTGAAACTGCTGGAGGCGCACCGCGAGTGGCTGCGGCTGGAGTGGCGCAGCACGCCGCGCAACGTGATGGCGGCGGTCGACAGCCCATACTACCCGCCGCTGAGCGAGGTGGACGAGCGCCTGAAGAGCGAGGGGGACAACGCGGCCCAGGCCTGCGCTTCGGCGCGCCAGTTTGGCGGCCCGGCCTACGCGCCCAGCCACTTCGTCACGCGCGCCAACGGCGTGGGCGAGGAGGTGATGGAGGTCTGCCTGCCCTTGATGCAGGGGGCGCGCAACCTGGGCTACCTGGTGGCCACCTATTCGCTGGGCGGCATGCTGTCGCAGCTGCTGGGGCCGCCGTTCACGCAACGCCAGATGGTCACCTTCACCGAGCTGGACGGCACGCGCCTGGCGGTCACCGGCGCGATGCGGCGCAGCGCACGCCTGTTCTCGGCCCAGCAAATCATCGACCTGCCCGGCAACACCCTGGTGTTGCGCATCGAAGGCGGGCGCCCGGCGCCCGACGTGTTCCCCAACGTGATGACCGCGCTGGTCACGCTGCTGTCGATCGCGCTGGTCAGCGTGCTGGTGCTGCTGGTGCGCGACTTTCGCCGTCGCCAGCTGGCTGAGGCCGGGCTGGCGCAGGCGCTGGCCTTTCGCAAGGCGATGGAGGATTCGCTGGTCACCGGCCTGCGCGCGCGCGATCTGGACGGCACCATCACCTACGTCAACCCGGCGTTCTGCGACATGGTCGGCTACAGCGCGCAGGAGCTGATCGGCCTGCCCGCGCCCGCACCGTACTGGCCGCCCGAGAACGCGGACGAATTCCGTGCGCGCCAGGCGGTGCGGCGCTCCGGCCAGTTGCCGCCGCGCGACGGCACGGAATCGGTCTTCATGCGCAAGGACGGCACGCGCTTTCCCGTGTTGATCATCGAGGCGCCGCTCATCAACGCCCAGGGCCGGCGCACCGGCTGGATGGGCGCGGTGCTCGACCTCACGGCCCAGCGCCGCGCCGAAGAGCTGTCGCGCGCCAGTCAGGAGCGCCTGCAGGCCAGCGCCCGCCTGGCCACGGTGGGCGAAATGGCGTCGCTGATGAGCCACGAGCTGAACCAGCCGCTGGCCGCCATCTCCAGCTACGCCACCGGCTCGCTCAACCTGCTGGGCGCCGAGGCGCCCGCCAGCGCCACCACGTTGGGCGACGTGCGCGTGGCGCTGGCGCGCATTGCCGAGCAGGCCGGCCGCGCCGGCAAGGTCATCAACAGCGTGCACGACCTGGTGCGGCGGCGCGCCACCACTCGCCAGCCGGTGGCGCCGCGCGCGCTGTTCGACGCCATCTTCCCGTTGGTCCAGCTGCAGGCGCGCAAGCTGCGGGTCACGGTGGAGCTGACGGTGGCGCCCGACCTGCCCGATGTCTGGTGCGAGCCGACGATGATCGAGCAGGCGCTGATCAACCTGGCGCGCAACGCCATGCAGGCCATGGCCGACGTGCGCGGCCTGCGCGTGCTGTCACTGGCCGCGCATCTGGCGGCGCCGGTGCCGGGGCAGACACGCAGCGCGGTTGAATTCAGCGTCGCCGACACCGGCGACGGCATCAGCGAAGACGTGGCGCGGCAGCTGTTCACGCCGTTTTTCACCACCAAGGCCGAAGGCATGGGCCTGGGTCTGTCGCTGTGCCGAACGGTGGTCGAACAGCACGGCGGCACCCTGACCCACGCGGCGCAATCGCCGCAGGGCACCGTGTTCCGCTTCAGCCTGGCGGTGGCCCGGGCCGCGCAAGCGTGAGTCAAATACTATAAAAAAAGAAGCTGCTTGCGCAGATGGTTGTAGGGCTGGCGGCCGAAAACTCATCCAAATCGGTATCTTGACCGGTGCGGCAGCGCGCTGGGCACTCGGCGGGCAGATCCCGCGCGCTCAGGCCATGAGCCGCGCCTGCAGGCCTTGCGCGTTCAGCCGCGCCAGCAACTCTTGCACGTGCTCGGCGTCGCGCGTTTGCAGCACCAGCTCCACCTCGACGTGCTGGGCGGCCAGCAGGGTGAAGGCGCGCTGGTGGTGGATCTCCTGCACGTTGGCGCCGCCCTCGGCCACCAGCGCCGTGATGCGCGCCAGCGAGCCCGGCACGTCGCGCGAACTGACCACCACGCGCGCCAGCCGCCCGCTGCGCACCATGCCGCGCCCGATGATGGCGGCCAGCAGCATCGGGTCGATGTTGCCGCCCGACAGCACCAGGCCGACGCGCTGGCCGGCAAAGCCTTCGGGGTGGCGCAGCAAGGCCGCCAGCGCCGTCGCGCCCGCGCCTTCGGCCAGCGTTTTTTCAATCTCCAGCAACATGACGATGGCGTGTTCCACGTCGCCTTCGTCCACCAGCAGCAGCTCGTCCACGCGCTCACGGATCACCGGCAGGCACAGCGCGCCCGGCGCGCTGACGGCGATGCCTTCGGCAATCGTGCTGTCGCCGCGCGGGTGCTGGCTGCCGGTGACGGCGTTCACGGCGCCCGGAAAGCGCAGCGTCTGCACGCCGACCACGCGGATGCCGGGCTTGAGCGCCTTGGCCGCCGTGGCCACGCCGCTGATCAGCCCGCCGCCGCCGATCGGCACCACCAGCGCGTCCAGCGCTGGCTGCTGCGCCAGCATCTCCAGCGCCAGCGTGCCCTGGCCGGCCATCACGGCCTCGTCATCGAAGGGGTGGACAAAACTCAGGCCCTGCGCCGCCGCCAACTCGCGCGCGTGGGTGCTGGCCGCATCCAGCGTGTCGCCGTGCAGCACCACCTCGGCGCCAAAGCCGCGCGTGCGCGCCACCTTCACGCCCGGCGTGAAGCGCGGCATGACGATCACCGCACGGATGCCCAGGCGCTGCGCGTGAAACGCCACGCCCTGCGCGTGGTTGCCGGCGCTCATGGCAATCACGCCACGGGCGCGTTCTTCCGGCGTCAGTTGCGCCAGCTTGTTCAGTGCCCCGCGCTCTTTGAATGAGGCGGTGAACTGCAGGTTCTCGAACTTCAGGAAGACCTGCGCACCGGTCATCTGCGACAGCGTGCGCGATTCGACGCAGGGCGTGTTCAGCACCTGGCCTTGCAGGCGTTCGGCGGCGCTTTCGATGTCGGCGAGTTGGAGCATCCCCCGATTGTGCGGCCGCTTGTGTGACAGCCGCTGGCTTATTGCGCCGACGCGGGCAGTCCGAACAGGCGGTCAAAACACCAGGTGAAGACGAAGGTGTAGACCAGAAAGAACACCAAGAGCCCCACGTCCATCACCAGGGCTTGCCACAGGCTGATGTCCAGCCACCACGCAAAAAACGGCACCAGCCAGAACAGCAGGCCGCCCTCGAACCCGATGGCGTGCGCCACGCGCCGGGCCGCGCTGCGCCCGCGCACGGCCTGGCGGCGTTCCCAGCGCTCGAACAAGGCGTTGAAGACCAGGTTCCAGGCCACGGCGATGACCGAGCTGCCCACGGCCAAGCCGCCGGCGCTGAACGGGTTTTCGTCGGTGAAGACCAGCAGCGCCAGCGTGACGACGGCGATGGCAATGCCTTCGTACAGGGCGACGTAGAGGACGCGGCGGCGAGGCCCCTGGAGCGAGAAAAAAAGCGGTGCACGGGGCGACATGCCCGGCACTGTACCGAATGGCGCGGTGGCCGCTGCGCTGCGGGGCGTTACCGAGGGGCGGCGCTTAAAAAGTCCGCGGCCGGCCGGCTTTTTGGTCGCAACCTGCGGTCGGGGGCGGCGACAATGCCAGCGCTGCTGTCCACCGCCGACCCCCGGGGCGGCGTTGTGGTGCAGTCCCCGCCTTGCTGCCCGCTCTCCACCCATGCCCTTACCGCCCATCCTGCACGGCCCCGACCGGCCCGATTTGCTGCGCCCGGAAATCCTGGCCGACGTCTTTGAGGCCACGGCTGCGCGCATCCCCGACAAAACCGCCTTGATGGCGGGCGAGCGCAGCCTCAGCTACGCCGAGCTGGACGCCGCCGCCAACCTGGTCGCTCACCGTTTGATCGGCGCCGGCGTGCAGGCCGGCGACATGGTCGGGCTGTGGCTGCCGCGCGGCATCGAGCTGCTGGTGCTGCAGCTGGGCATCGCCAAGGTCGGCGCGGCCTGGCTGCCGTTCGACAGCGAGGTGCCGACCGAGCGCATCGCCATCTGCCTGGAAGACGCCAGCGCCAAGGCGCTATTGATAGATGAGCTGGCCGCGCAGGCGGTTCTAGGGCAAGCGGGCATTTCGGCGCAAATTTTCACGGCGCAGCAGCTGCTGTCGCCCCTGCCCGACGGCGAAGTGCTGCGCCGGCGCGAAAACGCTTCGCCCGACCACACGGCCTACGTCATCTACACCAGCGGCTCCACCGGCAAGCCCAAGGGCATCGCCATCACGCAGCGCAGCATCTGCCACTTCCTGCGCAGCGAAAACGCGCGCCTGGGCGTGCGCGAAGACGACAAGGTCTACCAGGGCTTCTCGGTCGCCTTCGACATGAGCTTCGAGGAGATCTGGATCAGCTACCTGGTGGGCGCCACGCTGTGGATCGCGCCCAAGGAAATCTCGGGCGACCCCGAGGCCCTGCCGCGCGCGCTGATTGAAAACGACATCACCGTGCTGCACGCCGTGCCCACGCTGCTGGCGCTGTTCGCGCAGGATGTGCCGGGCCTGCGCATCATCAACCTGGGCGGCGAGATGTGTCCGCAGGCGCTGGTCGAGCGCTGGGCGCCCGGCCGCCTGATGTTCAACACCTACGGCCCGACCGAGGCCACGGTGTCGGCCAGCCTGGCCCAGTTACAGGCCGGCGAGCCGGTCACCATTGGCGAGGCGCTGCCCAACTACGGCCTGCTGGTGATCGAGGTGATCGACCCCGACAGCATCGTCGATGGCGTGGTCCCGCCGCTCAAAATCTTGCCGTTTGGCGAAACCGGCGAGCTGTGCATCACCGGCCCCGGCGTGGCCGCTGGCTACCTGGGCCGGCCCGAGCTGACAGCGGAAAAGTTCCTGCCCAACCCCTGGGCGCGCAACGCACAGGAAGCGCGTCTGTACCGCACGGGCGACCTGGCGCGTGTTGAAAACAAAACCGACGGCACGCCGCAGATGCAGTGCCTGGGCCGCGCCGACGACCAGGTGAAGATCCGCGGCTTTCGCGTGGAGCTGGGCGAGATCGAGGCCGTGCTGGCCGAGCAAGCCGGCGTGGGCACCACGGCCGTCATCCTGCGCAAGGACGAGGCCGGTATGGAGCAGCTCGTCGCCTTCTACGTACCAACCGGCGACACACCGACGGCCGTGCGTGCGCTGCGCGATGGCTTGTCCGAGCGCCTGCCGCCCTACATGGTGCCGGCGCGCTTTGAGGCACTGCCCGCCATGCCGCGCCTGTCGTCCGGCAAGATCGACCGCAAGGTACTCAAGGCGCAGGCGCTGACCGAAGCGGCACCGACCGAGGGCGGTGACGAGCCGCAAACGCCGGCCGAGGAAGTGCTGTTTGCCGCGCTGGCGCAGCTGTTTCCCGGTCAGCCGATCCGGCGCGAGCTGGACTTTTTCAGCGACCTGGGCGGGCACTCGCTGTTTGCGGCGCGCATCATCTCGGCACTGCGGCAGGACCCGCGCTTCGCGCAGGCCACGGTGGCCGACATCTACCAAAACCGCCGCATCGGCCCCATCGCAGAAAGCCTGCAGGCCGGCATGGTCGACGTGGGTGCCGCGCAGGCCGATAGGCCGTTTGTGCTGCACTCCGCTTGGCGCCGCTGGCGCTGCGGCATCGCGCAGGGCGTGGCCATTCCGTTTTTGGTGCTGCTGAAGATGGCGCAGTGGCTGGCGCCCTTCTTCGCCTACCACTTCTACACCGGCGACGCGGGCGATTCGGTCTGGCGCGCCATCGGCATGTCGGTGTTGGCCTTCGTCGTCACCACGCTGCTGGAGTTCGTGGTGGCCTGGGCCGGCAAGTGGCTGATCGCTGGGCGTTTGAAGCCCGGCAGCTACCCGCTGTGGGGCGTCACGTACTACCGCTGGTGGCTGGCCGACCGGCTCACCGAGGCCGTGCCGACCTACATGATCAACGGCTCGCCGCTGTATTCGGCCTGGCTGCGGGCGCTGGGTGCGCGCATCGGGCCGGAGGTCAACCTGGGCTCGGTCACCGTGCGCGTGCCGGACCTGGTCGAGATCGGCGAAGGCAGCAGCATCGGCAACGTGGTGATGCTGGAAAACGCCCGCGTCGAGGGCGGCTTGCTGCACCTGGGCCGCATCGACATCGGCGCGCAGGCCAATGTCGGCTCCTACGTCACGATCGAGGGCAACACGCGTATCGGCGACTGGGGCCACCTGGAAGGCCAGGCGGCGCTGTGCGACGGCCAGCAGATGCCGGCGCGCAAGGTCTGGCACGGCTCGCCCGCGCGCGAACGCGGCGAGTTCGACCCCGCCAGCTTGCGACCGCGTGAAGTCGCCAGCGGCGCGCGGCTGGCGCTGGAAACGGTGGTCTTTTTGGTCGGCGCGTTGGCGATATCGGTGCTGTTCTTCATGCCGGTGTTCCCAACGTTCTTGCTGATCGACTTGCTCGACATCGACAGCATCTCCGTGCGGCCGCTGGTGGACGCCGGCAGCATCACCGACGTCCAGGCCTTCGCCCTGCGCCTGTTGAAGTTCTTCCTGCTGGCCTTGCCCGCCAGTCTGGTGTTCATCCTGGCGACCGTGCTGCTGTCGGCACTGATCCGCTGGGCCTTTCTGCCGCGCATGCGCGCGGGCACCTGGTCGCTGCACAGCAACCGCTACCTCGCCAAATGGCTGGTCAACCAGATCCAGGAATCCAGCCTGGCGGTGTTGCACGGCATCTACGCCACGGTGTATTCCGCCAGCTGGTACCGCCTGCTGGGCGCCAAGGTGGGCAAGGAGACCGAGCTGTCCACCGCCCTGGGCGTGGTGCCCGACATGCTGACGCTGGGCGACGAATGCTTCATCGCCGACGCGGTGATGCTGGGCGACGAACACATCGACGGCGGCTGGATGACGGTGCAACCCACCGTGGTGTCGCGCCGCAGCTTTGTCGGCAACGGCGCCTACGTGCCGGACGGCACGACCATCCCCGAAAACGTGCTGATCGGCGTGATGAGCGCCGTGCCGCGCAACGCCACCATGCAGCCGGGCGACACCTGGTTGGGCGCGCCGCCGCTGCACCTGCCGGCGCGTGAAGTGGTGGCGGGCTTTCCTGAACACCTTACCTTCGCCCCCTCGCGCTGGCGCAAGCTGGGCCGCGCGCTGGTCGAGGCCTTCCGCATCGCCGCGCCGCACGCGCTGGTGATCGCCGCTGGTTACGCCATCGTGCTGGACGCCATGCCGCTGGCCGAGGCAGGGCGTTGGCGCGACGTGGCGCTGGACCTGGGCGTGGGCGGCGTGCTGTTCGGCTTTGCGACCTTTGTGTTTGTGGCGCTGTTCAAGTGGCTGACGGTGCGGCGCTACCAACGGCGCGCTGTGCCGATGTGGACGCCGTTTGTCTGGTTGTCTGAAGCCACCACCAACATGTACGAAGGCATCACCGTGCCTTGGCTGCTGCGCTACCTGCGCGGCACGCCCTGGTTGTCGGACGCCTTCAACCTGCTGGGCGCGCACATCGGTCGCGGCGTGTACTTGGACACCACCGACATCACCGAATTCGACTGCGTGCACATCGGCGACCACAGCGAGCTGAACGCCGGCGGCTGCCCGCAGACGCATTTGTTCGAAGACCGCGTGATGAAGATCGACCACGTGCACATCGGCAGCCGCGTGACCCTGGGGCCACGCTGCACCGTCCTGTACGGCGCCCAGGTGGGCGACGGGGCCCAACTGGGCCCGCTGACCCTGGTGATGAAGGGCGAGACCATTCCCCCCGCCACGCGCTGGCGCGGCCTGCCCGCAGCGCCCTGGCGCTGAAAGCCGCGCAAGCCGTCACAACCTGACCGCGCCAGGTGTGGCGTGCATGCCGAAAACCCCGCCGTTTGGGTGGCGCAACGCAGGCGCCCGCCAGTACCATCCCAACGGTGCGCCGCCGACGCGCGACCTGCTGGCCCTGGCGTCCGCACCCGGTCAGCAGGCGCTGCTCCTCTGTTTTGGCGTCGCGCGCTGCCCGCGCTCGGCGCGGTGCCCTGCCGATCTGTTTCTGGATGACCATGCCTCGCCTCTACGCTTCCTTTGTCCCCCTGGCCGCCGGCCTGACCTTGTCCGGCCTCAGCTGGGCGCAAAAGCCCGCCGCCCCCGTGCTGCCCGCCGCGGCCGAGGCCGCGCCCGCCTGGCAAGCCTGTCTGGGCAAGTCCGACAGCGCCCGCCTGGCCTGTTTTGACGGCTGGGCCAAGGACCAGCAAGAGCTGCTGACCGCGATCGAGGAAAAGGCCCGCTCGGTCGAAACTTCGCCCTCGCGCAACGTCGCGCCCAGCGCGCAGGCCGCGGCCGTGCGCGGCCAGGTCGCCGCCGCCGTCGCCACCACCCAGCCCGACGCCGAGATCGCAGCCGGCTCCAGTGGTGTGATCGGCGTCGGCCTGGAGCAGGGCTGCCGCGACCGCCAGTTCTCCGAAACCTCGCGCTTCTGGGAGCTGGAATCGGGCTCCAGCTGCCCCACGTTCGGTCTGCGCGCCTTCCGCGCCAACACCGTGGCCATCGGCAGCAGCGACAAGGTCAACCGCCAGCCGACCTCGCCCAACCCCAACAACAGCGCGACCGAGCCGGTCGACTACAGCAAACATTCGATGCGCCTGCAGATCTCGGTGCGCACCAAGCTGGCCAGCGGCATCTTCACCCCGCGCGATGGCACGCTGCGCGATTCGCTGTGGGCGGGCTACACCAGCCAGTCCGAATGGCAGGTGTTCAACAGCCAGCTGTCGCGCCCCTTCCGCAACACCGACCACATGCCGGAAATCATGTACGTCTACCCCACCACCGCCAAGCTGCCCGGCGGCTGGCTGTGGCGCTACAGCGGTGTCGGCCTGGTGCACCAGTCCAATGGCCAGAGCGACCCGCTTTCGCGCAGCTGGAACCGCGTGTACCTGATGACCGGGTTTGAAAAGGACGACCGCTTCAGCGTGCAGCTGCGCCTGTGGAAGCGCCTGTCCGAAAGCGACGAGAAGAACAACAACCCCGACATCACACGCTACCTCGGCCGGGGTGACTTGACGCTGGGCTGGAACATCGACTCCAAGAACACCGTGCGCGCCATCTACACCGGCTTCAACGGCCGCGGCTCGGGCAAGCTGGAGTGGACGCGCTCGCTGGGCGACGGCCGCGGCAACACCTTCTCGGGCCTGCGCCTGTACACGTCGATCTTCCACGGCTACGGCGACACGCTGCTGGACTACAACTACAAGCGCACGACCCTCAGCTTTGGCCTGAGCCTGGTGGACTTCTGATCGGTCACAACCCTCGATTTCAAGAAAAACAGGCCGCTGGCCCTACAGTGATCTCCGCGAGCAGCTATCAAAAATGTAGTTGCATAGGCTGTGCGCATTCGCTGTCAGCGCCGGAGCCAGCGCATTGAAGCGCCCATGATCGGCGCCCCCCAGCCCTGCCGATTCGACGGTGACGACGCGCCCGATGCGCCCCGCGTCTGGGCTCTGGCCGTGGCCCGCGATGTGCCCGGCGCCTCGCCTGAAGCCACGCGCCAGCGCGCGCGCGACCAGGCGCGCGCCACCTTGCGCGCGTTGCTGGCCGAGCACTTTGCGCTGCCCTTGTCGGCCATCGCGCTGGACGACCGGCGCGGTGCCCGCGTGCGCGCTGTGCTGGTCGCGGGCACGCCCGTGCCGCCCGGCTGGGCCACGCTCGGCCTGTCGATCAGCCACGAGGCGGACGTTGCCTTGATCGCCCTGCGCACCGCCGGTCCGGTGGGCGTTGACCTCGCGGCTTTGCCCGTTGGCTGGCCGGGCGAGGACGACGCGGCCGACGTGCTGCAGCGCCAGGCCGCGCTGTACTTGGGCCCCGATCACGCGGCAGCGCAGCGGGGTGCGGACGCAGCGGCTTTCGTGCGCGGCTGGGCCGCGCTGGAGGCGCGCCTCAAATGCCTGGAAGCGCCGCTCGCCGAGTGGTCGCCAGCACTGGCGGCGCGGTTGGCGCGCTGCGACACCGCCGCGTTGGCCCTGCCGCCCGATTTGGCGGCGCGCCTGCCAGCGCCCGCGGCGGCGGCAGTGGCGTGGGCATGAGGGTTGAGCGGCTGGACCCGCGACACCCGCGCGTCATTGAGGCGGTGCGTGGGCGGGCTTATCCGTGCACGCCCTGTGCGCACCAGATTGCTATTCAATCAATAGCTGATCGCGCTGATGACTCTAGGGCTGGCACCCTGAATGGCTTGAAATCGCTGGCTTGGCCTACGCCGCGTCGCGGTAAAAGCCCGCGCTCAGCACGCCGCGCGGCTTCAGCGGCCCCACGGCCTGGCCGATCGCGCCGATGTGGTCGGGTGTGGTGCCGCAGCAGCCGCCCACGATGTTCACCAGGCCTTCGGCCGCGAATTCGTGCACCAGGCGGCTGGTGACCTCGGGCGTCTCGTCAAAGCCGGTGTCGCTCATCGGGTTGGGCAGGCCGGCGTTGGGGTAGCAGCTGATGAAGGTGTCGGGCGCGATGCGGTTCAGCTCTTGCACATACGGGCGCATCAGCGCCGCGCCTAGCGCGCAGTTCAGGCCGACCGACAGCGGGTTGGCGTGGCGCACGCTGTACCAGAACGCGGTCACCGTCTGGCCCGACAGCACGCGGCCGGACGCGTCGGTCACCGTGCCGCTGATCATGATCGGCAGCCGCTCGCCGGTTTGCTCAAAGGCCTCGTCCACCGCGAACAGGGCGGCTTTGGCGTTCAAGGTGTCGAAGATGGTCTCCACCAGGATCACGTCGGCCCCGCCCTCAATCAGCGCCAGCGTCTGCTCCAGGTAGGCCGCGCGCAGCTGTTCAAAGGTGACGTTGCGCGCGCCGGGGTCGTTCACGTCCGGGCTGATGCTGGCGGTGCGCGGCGTCGGGCCGAGCGCGCCGGCGACAAAGCGTGGCTTGTCCGGCGTGCTGTACTTGTCGCAGGCGGCGCGTGCCAGGCGGGCGGATTCGAGGTTCATCTCGCGCGCCAGGTGGCCCATCTCGTAGTCGTCTTGCGCGATGGTGGTGGCGCCAAAGGTGTTGGTCTCCACCATGTCGGCGCCGGCGGCCAGGTACTGCTCGTGGATAGCGCGGATCACGTCGGGGCGCGTGAGGCTCAGCAATTCGTTGTTGCCCTTCACGTCACGGTGAAAGTCCTTGAAGCGCTCGCCGCGGTACTGTTCTTCCGTCAGCTTGAAGCGCTGGATCATCGTGCCCATGGCCCCGTCCAGGATGACCAGGCGTTGCTTCAGGATGTCGGGCAGCGCGGCGGCGCGCGTGTAGTTGGGCAGGCTCATGCCCGAATTGTAGGCAGCGGGGCATGGCCTCGAGGGGTGTGGGCGCTTCGTGGGCGCCGCCACACTTCGGCGCGCAGCGAAACATCGCGGGGTCGGGGTGCGCCAGACTGGGTTCCTGTTTCATGCAAGACCGTCACCATGCCCGTCACCTGCTTCATCCGCTACCAGATCGACCCGTTCCAGCGCGCCGCCTTCGTTGCCTACGCCGAGGCCTGGGGCCGCATCATCCCGCGCTGCGGTGGCGAGTTGATCGGCTACTTCGTGCCGAGCGAAGGCACCAACGATATCGCCTGGGGCCTGATCGGCTTCGACAGCCTGGCCGCGTACGAGCGTTACCGCACCACGCTGCGCGCCGACGCCGAAGGGCGCGCCAACTTCGAGATGGCGCAGGCGCAGCGCTTCATCCTGCGCGAAGAGCGCACCTGGCTGGAAGGCGTGGCCGGCACGTTGAACCGCGCGACTGAGGTGGCGCCGTGATTGCCGTCATCTTTGAATTGCAGCCGTGCGAAGGCTTGGCCGATCGCTATTTCGCGCTGGCGGCCGAGCTGCGCGAGACGCTGGTGCAGCAGCCGGGCTTCCTCTCGGTCGAGCGCTTTGAAAGCCTGACGCAGCCGGGGCGCTTCCTGTCGCTCAGCTTCTGGACGGACGAGGCGGCCGTGCGCGGCTGGCGCCAGCAAATGGCGCACCGCGACGCGCAGCGCGAAGGCCGCGCCAGCGTCTTCGCCGACTACCGCCTGCGCGTGGCCGAGGTGCTGCGCGACTATGGCTTGCACGAACGCCATCAAGCCCCCGCCGATGCACGCGATGCGTTAGGCTGATGGCGATGAGCCGCCCCGCCACCGTCTTGCACGAACCGCGCATCGCCCGCGTGGCGGCGCTGCTGGCCGACCCGGCGCGCTCGCGCATGCTGGCCTGCCTGCTGTCGGGCGAGTTGGCCAGCGCGGGCGAGTTGGCGCGTGTCGCGTCGGTCACACCGTCCACCGCCAGCGGGCACCTGGCGCGTCTGCTGGACGAAGGTCTGGTCAGCTGCGAAGCGCGCGGGCGGCACCGCTACTACCGTCTGGCCAACCCCGAGGTCGCGCACGCGCTGGAGGCCCTGGCCGTGGTGGCCGAGCGGACGGAACACGCCAGGGCATGGTCGCAGCCTGCACGCCAGCGGCTGCGGCGAGCGCGCTGTTGCTATGGCCATATTGCCGGCGAGTTGGGGGTGCGCCTGTGGAACACGTGGCTGGAGGCCGGGGCCTTGCAGCCCATGGCACAGGGTTTGGCGCTGACGCCCGAAGGCCTGGCCTGGTTCGCTCGCGTCAGCATGGCGGTGCCTAGCCCTAACCGTGCACGCCGATTTGCCTACGCCTGTCACGATTGGTCGGAGCGCGCGGATCACCTGGCGGGCCAATTGGCCGACGTCTGGCTTGACCATTGCCTAGCCCAAGATTGGTTGCGACGCGGCGAGGGGCGCGCACTGGAACTGACGCCCAAGGGCCAGCACGACTTGCTGCCGCTGCTGGTGGCGTAAGAGGCATAGCGAACCCTGCCTCATCATCCTGCACGGAGGAGGAGGCAACAGGGGTTCCGTCGCGGGGCGTTGCGCTGCTATAAAACGTGGGTTGAAGCGCGGAACCTTATGTCGACCCATCCTATACACCTTGTCATCAAAAGTGGCGGCAGACAGGCCATCCCTGAATGGCGGACGTTATTTAAAGAACTGGCACCCCATGTGGAGGTGCACGACTGGTACAGCGAGGCAATCGATAAAAGACTGGTGAAATTCGCACTGGTTTGGGAGCCCGAAGAAGGCAGGCTTTCAGAGTTTCCCCAACTCCAAGCTGTGATCAGCTCAGCGGCGGGCGTCGATCACATCTTGAGGGACCCGCATCTGCCGGCTCAGATTCCCATCATCAGGATGGTCACAGAAGAAACCCAGGCCAGAATGGCCCAATTCTGTGCCATGGCCGCTCTGATGGCGAAAAACGATGTTCTGAGAATCGTTGAGCAGCAGCGTGCAAGACAGTGGATTGAATTCAATCCACCCTATACGGCAGAAGAACTGACAGTTGGGATCCTGGGGCTTGGCACATTGGGCAGCGCCGCAGCAACCCTGCTGAAGGCGATTGGTTTCCAGGTCATTGGGTGGTCGAAAAGCGCCAAGCAGATCAATGGCGTGGAGTCTTTCAGCGTCGATGCACTTCCGCACATCGTGCGTCGGAGCCATATCCTCATCTCCATCCTGCCCGATACAGCACAGACCAAGGGCATTTTGAGCCCATACCTGCTGAATGAGTTACCCAAGGGGGCCTATATCATCAACGTCGGCCGGGGTACTCATCTTGATGAGCTCGGACTTCTCCAGGCGCTCGATTCGGGGCATCTCGGGGGAGCAATACTCGACGTGGTTGATCCCGAGCCCCTGCCGGAAGGGTCACCGCTGTGGCGCCATCCGCGGATATTGATTTCTCCCCATACCGCGGCCACCCCCAGCCTTCGCGCGAAGGCGGTGCATGCAGCCCGCAGTATTGCTGAATGGGAGCGAGGAGAGGGTTTCAGCAACGCGTACTGTCGCCAGCGCGGGTATTGACTCGCTGTAAATCCACCTGAGCGGACGGTGGCTCCATGAATGCGTAGGCGTGCGTGGATGCGCGCGCAGGAGGACGAGTCGACAAATTTGCGTCAGTGCGGCTGCCCGCTCCGATTTAATTAAACGCCGCCGTCTCGCATTTTGTACCAGGCAATCACGGCAGCAAGGTACAGCCTTCTCAATCCAAAAAATGGCAATTTCTCTATAGGGCTGGGCGGCACGGGCAGGGCGTCTGTCCTGTCGGTGGCCAGACACTCCGCCAATGCAATTCCCATTCGTGATTGAAGGCCAACACCACGACCTTGGCAGCCTATGTCTATCAGTAAGCCAGGGGCGGGTTGGTGAATGTGCGGCATGAAATCTCGGGTGACTGCGACGTGACCGCACCACCTGAATTCGATCGGACAATCTTTGGCTTGAGGGAAAATCTTCTTGACGGCGCCTTCCAAATGGAGCCATTGCGCGGGATCGTTCGGCTCGGAAAATGAGCCTCTCCCTCCCATCAGCAACCGTCCAGTGTGATCAATTCGGTAGTAGAGCAACAGATTTCTTCCATCGGAACTGACGTGCCCTTGCGGAAGAATGGACGCTTTCACATCGTGAGGCAACGGTTGAGTTGCCACGATGAAGGAATTCGCACTGATGATCGTCTTTTTGAGGTCGGGCCAGAGATCTCCGGTATAACCGTTTGATGCAATGAGGACTTTTGTGCAGGTGATGCTGGGGCCGTTCGCGGTCTTCACTCGCCAACGGTCTTTAACGCGCATCAGTTCGATCGCCGGGCTTCGGGTATAAATTTTCGCGCCGTGTGCCAAGGCGACGCGACCGAGTTCACGCGCGTAACTGAGCGGTTGGATACCGCCGCCACGCGGATCGACCCAGCCGCCCAGGTACCGATCCGAGCCCAAAATGCGCGCAACGCCCGCTTTATCCAGCAGTTCGGCATCTACGCCAAGTTCGCTCCAGTCCTTCACTCGGCGTTGAACCGCGTGGAGCGCCTCGCTGTTGTGCGCGCCCTGCACCCAACCCTTGCGGACATGAGGAACGCGCAACTGATGTTTCGCTATCAAGGAGAACACGGTGTCCGCCGTGGTCGCAGAAAACTCCGCCAGTCGCTCCCCACGGTCGCGCCCCAGTTTCTCCCGCAGTTCACTGGGGTCGTACTTGAGACCCGGGATCACTTGGCCGCCGTTACGCCCAGACCCCCCAAACCCGATCTCTTCAGCTTCCAGTATGGTGACATTAAGGCCTCGTTCGGCCAGGTGAAGCGCGGTGCTTAGTCCGCAAAAACCCGCGCCCACAATCGCAATATCCGTTTCGAGGTCGTTGTCCAACGGTACTGTCGCAGGCGCCTCTACGGCCGTCGCGGCCCAGAGTGATTTATGCAAAGGAAAATATTTTGAAGTCATGACTCATCCGCGAGGCTAACGAGAGACAGCTAGGTTAATTAAAATTTATGTAACACGCGTTTGAGAAAGTCTTGAGTTCTCGGGTGTTGTGGATGGGTGAGAACTTCCTTGGCGGGCCCTTGCTCCACGATTACACCACCGTCAATAAAAATCACCCTGTCAGCCACTTCGCTTGCGAACTGCATTTCGTGCGTCACTACCACCATGGTCATTCCAGACTTGGCGAGGTCGCGCATGACTTCCAGAACATCGCCCACCAGTTCGGGGTCTAGCGCAGAGGTGGGTTCGTCAAAGAGAATCGCTTTGGGCTTCAGAGCCAGGGCCCGAGCAATCGCGACACGCTGCTGCTGTCCCCCAGACAACTGCGGTGGAAAAGCATTTTCCTTGCTGTTCAGACCCACCATCCCGAGCAATTCCCTTGCATGCTTTATCGCGTCGTTTCGTGGGATTTTTTTGACGTAGACCGGGCCTTCGATGATATTTTCAAGAACGGTGCGGTGGGGGAACAGGTTGAATCTCTGAAAAACCATGGTCGCCTCCATACGAATGGCCTGTATGGATTTCGAATCCGCGTGGACTTCTTTGCCGTCAACCGCAATAAGGCCGTCCTGATACGCCTCGAGGCCGTTGATGCATCGCAGGATCGTCGACTTTCCTGAGCCTGACGGACCTACAATACAAACCACTTCCCCTGCGGCGATGTCTATGTCAATCCCCTTAAGCACTTCATGGTGTCCATAGGATTTACGTAGGTTCTGGACAGTAATCATTTAGTATTGCGCCTCTCCAGGTATCGAACCAGCAGAATGAGCGGCACGCACATCGCCATGTAAATCAGCGCAACCAGCGTGAAGACGGTCGCATTCTGGAAGGTTGATGTAGCAATTAACTTTCCCTGCAAGGCCAACTCGGCGACGGTGATGGTCGAGGCTTGCGACGAATCCTTCAGCATCATCACGACAATGTTGCCGTAAGGCGGCAAAACGATCTTGACGGCTTGGGGAAGGATGACTCGGCGCATCGCCATTGGCCAGGTCATGCCGATGGATTGCGCGGCCTCCATCTGTCCCTTATCAATGGCTTCTATGCCGGCGCGAAAGTTTTCTGCTTGGTATGCCGAATAGGCGATACCCAATCCCAGTATGGCGGCTTGAACTGCAGAAAGAGAAAGGCCGGCGTCGGGCAGAACAAAATAAATGTAAAATAGGATGACGATGATCGGAATGCTTCGCAGGATGTTGACCACACCCGTGCTGATCCAAACGAGCGATCGTATTCCCGAAACTCGCATGACCGCCCAGACCAATCCCAGCAGGGTCGAGAGGGCCAAGGAGCCTAGCGTCACGATGATGGTGAGTTTCGCCCCTTGCAACAGGATCGGTAGAAATTCCCGCGAGTGGTCGAAAAATGTTGTCAATGGCCTGTCCTTTCCCGCTCTGAACGAAAGCGTCAGATATTCAAAGTCCCCGTTTTTTGATCAAATTGTTGATGGTTCCATCGGCCGATAACTTTTCCAAGGCAGCGTTGATTTTAGTCATCAGCTGCGCGTCATCTTTGCGTGCGCCGATGCCAATACTATTTGACAAGGTCGGCTTGTAGCTTTTCAAGACGCGAAGGTTAGGAAATTGCCCTTGCGATACCGCATGGACAGCGATGGGGTAATCTAGCATCCCGAGGTCGATGCGCCCAGAATTGGCATCGCGCATGAGGTCTGCGGTAGTGTCGTAGAGTTTCACTTCCTTGAATTTCCCGCTTTTCTGAAGGGGCTCAACATAGGCTGTGCCTACTTGCACGCCGATGACTTTGCCTTTCATGTCGTCCCAGGTGACGTATTCTTTGGTGTCCGACTTGGGTGTGACCACGCCTTCGCCATAGGTATATACCTTGTTGGAGAAGTTGATGACCTTGAGTCTCTCCGGCGTGATCAGCATGGCGGCTGAAATGAGATCAATGCGACTGGATGTCAGAGAGCTGATCAGTGTCGAAAACTGCATGGGTTCGATTTGAACGCCGAATCCCGCTTCCTTTCCGACGGCAGTGACCACGTCGACCATCAGGCCCTCAATTTTGTTGGTCTTGGTATCCAGGAATGTAAATGGCGCGCCTGTTGGTGTGGAACCCACTTTCAAGGTTTTGGGCTGCGCCACTGCAAGACCGGTGGTCATCAGGCCGGCAGCAAGCGCGGCCATAAGCATTTTTTTAGCAGTCGTCATCATTTGTCTTCCTTTGCTGTGGTTGAAAGCTGGCGATTTTTTTGGAACTCTTAATTGGAAATGACTTTAGGACTCCTGTGTCCAATGGCCCAGAAAACGATAGTCGGGATATTGCCGCTGTTGCTCCATCGACGTAATGTTGAGCCCTTGTGATAAAAGCTGTCTCCTTCGCAAAGGCTGTAAGTTTGGTCATTAAGCGTCAATTCGAGCCTGCCCTGTACCACGTACCCGACGGTATGGTTTTCGGCTGTCGCAAACATCGTCGCTCCCGTTGAGCCTCCCGGCTGGATGACGGCGCGGTACATTTCTACCCCGCTTTCCTGTCGGGCGGCAGGAGGTGTGATATTTTCTTTAAGGATGCCTTTGTCGGAAAAGGTCAGGCTGATGTGGTGGCCAGATCGCGCGATGAGGGAGTTTCCGTCTGGCCCGTCAATCGGTTGGGCCTGGCGGACAAATTCATCCAAGGGTCTTCCGAGGCAGGCCGACAGCCGCCGCAGGTTGATCATGGAAACTGATCGCAATCCCCTTTCAATCTGACTCAGTAGGCTGATGGAGATCTCACAGGCTTCGGCAACCTCTTTCAGTGATTTTCGAAGCTCCATTCGGCGCGATCGAAGTTGCTCGCCTATCCAGATGTCAACGACCGACCGCGGTGACTCCATGTGGTTGTCCCTGAATTGGTGGGAATAGATTTTTCTGCTGGAAAACCTGCGAAGCTTTCGACCTGTTTTTCTGGCGATTTGTGAAAATTTCACAATTCAGTGAAAAGAATGATCCGCTCTTGATCAAACGTCGATAGGTGTTTTCCCGAGGTCGGACCGCCTAGGTAATCGCAGAGGTGACCCGCGGGAAGGAGCGACGAAGCCGCATTGCATCGCGGGTGCGCCTTCAATGGGGTAGAAGTGGAAAGGCCATCAGCGCGCCAGCGGCGCACCGACCATTCGCTATCGGGCCGAGCGTGCGTTTACGTACGCCAGTACTGCGTCCAGCATGCGTCGCACTTGGGGCTGGATACCCGCGGCGGTGTCGGGCAAATAATCGAAGGGCAGCGCTTCCTGCATGTAGCTGCACTGCGTCATCTCAAGCTGGACGGCGTGTATGTTCTGACCAGGATGGCCGTAATGGCGCGTGATGTGCCCGCCTTTGAAGCGGCCGTTCAGCACACCGCTGTAGGCCGGATTGGCCTGGGCGATGGCCAACAATTGCTCGGTTAGCTCCGGCGCGCAACTGGTGCCATTGCCGGTGCCCAGGTTCAAATCGGGCAGCTTGCCTTCAAAGAAACGCGGCAATACGGAGCGGATCGAATGTGCGTCCCACAATGCGGCCACGCCATGCGCAGCGCGGATGCGCGCCAGCTCTTCCGCCAGCTTGGCGTGGTAGGGCTGCCAGATGGCGTCGCGCCGCGCGGTGATTTCGGCCTCGCTCGGCTGGTCCTTGGGGTCGGCGTAGACGGGGGTCTCGTCAAAGGTGTCGACGGGGCACAGGCCGGTCACGCTCTGACCCGGGTACAGGCTGGCGCCGTCGGGCGGGCGGTTCAGGTCGATCACGTAGCGCGAATGGGTGGCGACCAGAACCGAGGCGCCCAGTTCATCGGCGAAGTCGTACAGCCGTTCAAGATGCCAGTCGGTGTCGGGCACATGGCGCGCCTCGTCGGTGAAGCGCGCGGCCAGCGCCGGCGGCACGTGCGTGCCCACATGCGGCATGGAGATCAGCAGCGGTCGCGTGCCCTGGCGAAAGCGGAAAGGAGCTTCGGTGGTGGTGAAGGTCATGGGGGTTCCTTGGGGCATCCTTGTGGTGGTGGCAGCGCATCAGGCCGCCGATGCCAGCAACTGCGTGCGTGCCTGCACAAAGCCCGCGCGCGCCGCCTGCTGTTGGTCGTGCTTGCCACCGCGCACCCGCGCTGTGCCGCCGACGAACACGTCGCGGATGGCGCTGGTGCGCTGGCTGGCGAACACGTGCGAGGCCAGCATTTCCGGCGCGGGCAGGCCGGCCAGCGCGACATGCTCTGCGTCCAGCACGACGAAGTCCGCTTGCTGCCCGACCGCCAGCCCGGCAACGGCGCGGCCCGCGGCCTGCGCGCCACCTTGCACGGCAGCCAGGCTCATCGCCGTGGCGACCTGCGGCTGCTGCGGCGTGGCCATGACGTTGCGGCGGCGCGTGGCCAGGCGCTGGGTGTATTCCAGCACCATCAATTCCTCCGCCGCGTTCACACAGATGTGGCTGTCGGAGCCGATGCCCCAAGCGCCGCCGCCAAGCTGCCACTTGTTCCAGTCAAAGATGCCGTCGCCCAGGTTGGCCTCGGTGGTGGGGCACAGGCCGGCCACGGCGCCGCTGGCGGCTGCGCGCCGGTACTCGCCCGCGTCCATGTGGGTGGCGTGGACCAGGCACCAGCGCGCATCGACCGGCGCGTGGTCGAGCAGCCAGGCCACCGGGCGCTGGCCGCTCCAGGCGATGCAGTCTTCCACCTCTTGCGTCTGCTCGGCAATGTGGATGTGGATGGGCGCCGTGGCGTCCAGTGCCGTCAAACCGGCCACGGCTTCGCGCAGCGCATCGGGCGGCACGGCACGCAGCGAATGCGGCGCCAGCCCCAGGCGCGCACCCTGCGCTTCGCACAGCGGCTTCAGGCGCTGCAGCAGCGCCAGCATGTTATCGGTGCTGCGGATGAAGCGGCGCTGGCCTTCAGAAGGCGGTTTGGCGCTAAAGCCTGCCGTCTGGTAGAGCACCGGCAGCAAGGTCAGGCCGATGCCGGCACGCCGGGCGGCGCGCATCACGGCCAGGGCCAGTTCGGCATCGTCGGCGTAGGCGCGGCCGTCACGGTCGTGGTGCACGTAGTGGAATTCGCACACGTTGGTGTAGCCGGCTTCGAGCATTTCCACGTACAGGCCGAAGGCGATGGCCTCCAGCTGCGCTGGATCGAGTTGCAGCGCAAAGCGGTACATCAGGGTGCGCCAGCTCCAGAAGCTGTCTTCGCTGGCGCCGCGGAATTCGGTCAGACCCGCAATGCCACGCTGGAAGGCGTGCGAATGCAGGTTGGGCATGCCGGGGATGACAGGGCCGCTGGCGCGCTGCGCGTCGGCGGGGGCGGCGCTGTCGGGCAGCGCGGCGGTCAGTTGGCCGTTGGCGTCCCAGCGCAGAAGGACGTTGCGCGCCCAGCCGATGGGCAGCAGGGCGTCGGTGGCGAAGAGGGTGCGCGCGCCCTGGGCATCGCGGTCTTCCTCCTCTCCCCGCTGGGGAAAGGTCGGGTGAGGGGCGTCGGCGCCCGTCACCGCGGGCGCGCCGTTGGTGTGCTGCGTGCCCTCACCCCGGCCCTCTCCCAGGGGGAGAGGGGGTAAGACAGGGCTCTCGCCGTCTCGGATGGGCGGGGTGCTCATGCGCTCACGCCTTCGGCCACGCGCCCCTGGCGCACCACCGCGCGCACCGGCCGCTGGCCGAACCAGTACGCCAGCTCGGCCGCGTCCTGCAGATCCCACAGCACGAAGTTGGCGGGGCGGCCCACGGCCAGTTCACCATGCGTGTCCTGCAGCCCAAGCGCGCGGGCGGCGTGGCGGGTGACGCCGTCGATGGCTTCGGGCACCGTCAGGCGGAACAGCGTGCAGGCCATGTGGACCATCAGCAGCAGGCTGAGGCAGGGCGAGGTGCCCGGGTTGTGATCCGTCGACACCGCCATGGGCACGCCGGCGGCGCGCAGCGCTTCAATGGGCGGCAGGTGCGTGTCGCGCAGCGTGTAGTAGGCGCCGGGCAGCAGCACGGCCACGGTGCCGCTGCGCTTCATGGCATCGATACCTTCTTGCGACAGGTGCTCGATGTGGTCGCACGACAGCGCGCCGTAGCGTGCCGCCAGCGCGGCGCCGCCCATGTCCGACAGCTGCTCGGCATGCAGCTTCACCGGCAGGCCCAGGCGCTGCGCGGCCTGGAACACGCGCTCGGTTTCTTCCAGCGAGAAGGCAATGCGCTCGCAGAACACATCGACCGCGTCGATCAGGCGTTCGGCGTGCAGCGCGGGCATCATCTCCTCGCACACCAGATCGATGTAATCGCCGCTGTGGCCCACGTACTCGGGCGGCAGCGCATGCGCGCCAAGGAAGGTGCTGCGCACCGTGACGCCGTGCGCATCGGCCAGGCGGCGCGCCACGCGCAACTGCTTGCGTTCGTGTTCGAGCGCCAGGCCATAGCCGGATTTGATCTCGATCGCACACACGCCATCAGCCAACAGACTTTGCAGTCGCTGCGATGCGCTGGCAAAGAGTTCGTCCTCGCTGGCTTCGCGCGTGGCGCGCACGGTGGAGACGATGCCGCCGCCGGCCTTGGCCACTTCTTCGTAGCTGGCGCCGGCCAGGCGCATGGCGAATTCGTTCGCGCGCCGCCCACCGTAGACCAGATGCGTGTGGCAATCCACCAGCCCGGGCGTGACCAGCGCACCGCCGCCGTCGTGGCGCGGGGCATTGGCGTATTCGGCGGGCACAGCGTCGGGCGCGCCCAGCCAGCGTATCTGAGCGTTGGCAACGGCGATGGCGAGGGGCGCGCCATCCAGGTCGCGCAGACCGGTCCACAGGCCGTCGGCGCTGGGGAGTTGGGCGAAAGGTGTCATGAGTGATTTACTATCAATTAAATAGCTGGTTGCGCAGTTCGTACTAGGGCTAAAGCCCGAATTCATTCAAAAGCAGACTGCAGGGTCGTCAAGGCGAGTGGCCAGCAGCCGGTTCCGACGACCCGGCCCAGCGCACGGCGAACAGGCGCGCATCCGCAGTCGTTGGGGTCAATGTTTGGCCGGGTGATGGCGCCGTCCACCACAGGCCCTGACCCGTGCGCAACGGTGTGCCGTCGCCTACCTGCCAGGCACCTCGCACGACCAGCAGCAAACCCATTGGACTGGCGGGAAGCGGGTGTGTTTGCTCGATCACGTCGACCGTGGCGTGGCCGCGCGCGCGCCGGCCCATCACGTTGAAGTCGGTCGACGGGCCGCCGAGCAATTCGCAGGCCAGGGGCGTGTCGCCGCTGAAATCGAACGGCGCGTGGCGTGTGGCCAGTCTGTGGTCGACACCGTCGCCCTTCAGCCAGACGCCGTCGCCGTCCAGCAGCACAATGGTCCGATCGACGCCAGGGAAGGCTGAGAACGGCCCGGCTTGTGTGATGCTGGCCACACTCACGCGGAAGTCGAAGCTGCCCATGTCCGCGCCGGGCGGCCAGCACAGGATCTCGCGCGTGGTGCCGCCGCCGTTCTTCCACGGGGTAGGTGGGATGTCTTGGAGGTCGAAGCGCTGTTCCGCCATCGGTGTGTCGTTCTCTCGTGCTGCCTGCCATGCGTCAGCGGACCAGCCCGCCTTGGCGCAAGCGCCGCTCGAAATGCCGCAGCACCAAGGTCACTGTGCCGGTGAGCACAAAGTAGACCAGCGCGATGGCCAAATAGACTTCCAGCGAGCGGTAGGACACGCTGATGATTTTCTGCCCTTCGTGCATCACGTCATGGATGGTGAGCAAGGACACCAGCGCCGAGTTTTTGATCAGCGCGATGAACTCGTTGCCCAGCGGCGGGATCATGCGCACGACCGCCTGCGGCAAGATGACGTGGCGCATGACCTGGTTGGGTGTCATGCCCAGCGACTCGGCCGCCATGGCCTGGCCGCGGTCGATGGACTGGATCGCACCACGCACGATCTCCGAGACATAGGCGCCCGAATACACGCCCAGTCCCAGCACGCCGCACGCAAACGCTGGCAACAGAATGCCGAAGTGCGGCAACCCGAAGAACAGGATGAACAGCTGCACCAGCAAGGGCGTGCCACGGATCGCCGCCACGTAGGCGGTGCACAGCGCGTAGACCCAGCGCCGTTGCGGATTCAGCCGGCCGATGCCGACGGCCAGACCCAACACGCAACCCAGCAGGAGAGCGCAGGCGGTGATCTCGACGGTGACCACGGTCCCGCGCAGCAGCTCCTGCCAACCACCCCAGACGGGAGAGAAATCCAGATCCATGGTTCAGCCCTTCTTGCGTTGCGGCAGGCCCTGCGCAGGGCCAGGCCTTATTTCGCCGCGCTGAACCACTTCTTCACGATCTGGTCGTAGGTGCCGTCGGCCTTGAGTTTTTGCAGCGCACCGTTCACCGCCTTGGTCAGATCCGGCGTGTCCTTGCGGATCGCCATGCCGTATTCCTCGGTCGTAATCTGCTCAGGCAGCACCTTCAGGCCGCCGCGTGTGCGCACGTATTGGTAGGCCGCCGGCTTGCCGGTGACCGCTGCGTCGGCGCGGCCGATGTCCACCAGGTTGAACATCTCCTGGTTCTTCTCGACTTCCATGAGCTGCACTTGCGGAAACTTCTCCTTCGTGTAGGCCACCGACTTGGTACCCACCTGGACGCTCACCTTCTTGCCGTTGATGTCGGCGGGCGTCTTGATGGCGGTGTTGCCGTCCTTCACCATCACCACCAGACCACCGGCGTAATAGGGCTGCGTAAAGTCAACGACCTTCTTGCGCTCATCGGTGATGTAGATGGCGGAAACGGCCATGTCGAAGCGTTTGGAGACCAAGCCAGGCACCAGGCCCTTGAAGTCGATGTCCACCCATTCGATCGGGCGGCCCAGCACCTTGCCGACGGCCTCGACCATTTCCACATCGAAGCCGGTGCGCTTGCCGTTCTCGACGAACTCCATGGGCGGGAAGGTGGCGTCGGTGGCGACGCGCAAGGGCTTGCCAGCTTGCGCATGTGCGCCGCTGGCGCCGAGAAGCGCCAGACCTGAAATCAGGCTCAGGCGCAGGAGGGTGCGACGAAGAGAAGGGTGGGACATGAAGCGGTTCCTTGGTCGAATGGAAGACAAAGCGTCGAAGCAGAAACACGGCACGTTCGGCCGCCTGCGGTCTTGCAGGCTAGCAACCGCAGGGGGCGCCTGCACAGCGGGTGAACCCGAACGCTATCGTCAGAAGGCGGGTGCCCGCAAGTGCTCATGACGCCCGATCCCGATCTGCTGACGATGAGCCCCGCGTGCAGCCTGCCAACGCTGCAGGTCAGACGCCACCATGTCGTCGTTTCTTTTCGCTACCTTGGTTACTTGACCATCAGCAACTTCAACCCGAACTTCTTCGCCTTCTCGATCGCCAGTTCATAGCCTGCGTCAGCATGGCGCATCACGCCGGAGCCGCAGTCGTTGACCAGCACGCGCGCCAGGCGCTTTTCGGCCGCGCCGGTGCCGTCGCACACGATCACCATGCCCGAGTGCTGCGAATAGCCCATGCCTACGCCGCCGCCATGGTGCAGGCTGACCCAGGTGGCGCCGCCGGCCACGTTGAGCATGGCGTTGAGCAGCGGCCAGTCGGACACGGCATCGGTGCCGTCCTTCATGGACTCGGTTTCGCGGTTGGGGCTGGCGACCGAGCCGGTGTCCAGGTGGTCGCGGCCGATGACGATCGGGCCTTTCAGCTCACCGTTTTTGACCATCTCGTTGAAGGCCAGGCCGGCAATGTGGCGCTCGCCCAGCCCCAGCCAGCAGATGCGCGCCGGCAGGCCCTGGAAGCTGATGCGCTCCTTGGCCATGTCCAGCCAACGGTGCGTGTGCTTGTTGTTGGGGAACAGCTCCTTGATCTTGGCGTCGGTCTTGTAGATGTCTTCCGGGTCACCGGACAACGCTACCCAGCGGAACGGGCCCTTGCCTTCGCAGAACAGCGGGCGGATGTAGGCGGGCACAAAACCGGGGAAGTCGAAGGCGTTCTTCAGGCCTTCGTCAAACGCCACCTGGCGGATGTTGTTGCCGTAATCCACCGTGGGTACGCCCATGGCGTGGAAGTCCAGCATGGCCTGCACGTGCACCTTGCAGCTTTGCGCGGCGGCCTTGGTCAGCGCCGCGTGTTGCGACGGATCGGCCATGGCGGCCTTCCACTTGTCCACGCTCCAGCCCATGGGCAGGTAGCCGTTGATCAGATCGTGGGCCGAAGTCTGGTCGGTCACGATGTCGGGCTTGGGGCCGCCGGCCTTGGCGCGCTTGACCAGCTCGGGCAGCACCTCGGCCGCGTTGCCCAGCAGCGCGATGGAGACGGCCTCGCCCTTTTCGGTGTGGTGCTTGATCAGCGCCAGCGCGTCGTCGATGTCCTTGGCCTGCTTGTCCACGTAGCGCGTGCGCAGGCGGAAGTCGATGCTCGACTGCTGGCATTCGATGTTCAGCGAGCAAGCGCCGGCCAGCGTGGCGGCCAGTGGCTGCGCGCCACCCATGCCGCCCAAACCGGCGGTGAGGATCCACTTGCCGGTCAGGTCGTTGTTGAAGTGCTGGCGGCCGGCTTCGACAAAGGTCTCGAAGGTACCCTGCACGATGCCCTGGCTGCCGATGTAGATCCAGCTGCCGGCCGTCATCTGGCCATACATGAACAGGCCCTTGCGGTCCAATTCATTGAAGTGCTCCCAGTTGCCCCACTTGGGCACCAGGTTGGAGTTGGCGATCAGCACGCGCGGTGCGTCTTCGTGGGTCTTGAACACGCCCACCGGCTTGCCCGATTGCACCAGCAGCGTCTCGTCGGCTTCCAGGTCTTTGAGCGACGCCAGGATCTGGTCAAAGCATTCCCAGTTGCGCGCGGCGCGGCCGATGCCGCCGTACACCACCAGGGCCTGCGGGTTCTCGGCCACTTCCGGGTCCAGGTTGTTCTGCAGCATGCGGAACGGCGCTTCGGTCAGCCAGCTTTTGCAGCTGAGCTCGCTGCCGCGCGGGGCGCGGATGACGCGGCTGGGATCGAAGCGGGGATCTTGTTGGCTCATGGGGTGTCCTCGGACAAAAAATTCAGACGGAAGTGCGGCTGGGCAGGATGTTCAGCGCGGCGGCAGGCCAGCTGCTTTGGATGGCCCACTTCCGCATGGCCTCCACATCGGGCGCCAGATAGCGATCCTTCTCTACAAACGCCACGTGGATACGGATCGCTTGCAGTTCTGTCTCAACCAGATTCGATGAGCGCGGCGACTCGGGCGTACGCTTGAGCTCGATGCCCTGGCAGGCGGCCATGGCCTCCACGCCGACCACCACCGCCGTGTTGTTCACCATCTCGCTCAAGCGGCGGGCGGCGTAGGTGGCCATGGAGACATGGTCTTCTTGATTGGCGGAAGTGGGCAGGCTGGTCACGCTGCTGGGGTTGGCCAAGCATTGGTTTTCGGCGGCCAGCGCGGCGGCGGTGACCTGCGTGATCATGAAGCCCGAATTCAGGCCCCCGTCGCGCACCAGGAAGGGCGGCAAACCCGAGAGGCCCGAATCCAGCAGCAGCGCCATGCGCCGCTCAGATATGGCACCGATCTCGGCCACGGCCAGAGCAATGATGTCGGCGGCGAAGGCGACCGGTTCGGCGTGGAAGTTGCCACCGGAGATGACTTCGCCGGTATCGGTAAAGACCAATGGATTGTCGGAAGCGGCATTGGCTTCGGTGCGCAGCACGCGTGCTGCGTGAGCGAGGTTGTCCAAGCAGGCACCCATCACCTGCGGAATGCAGCGAATGGAATATGGGTCTTGCACACGGCCGCAGTCGGCATGGCTCGGCACGATGGCGCTGCCGTCCAGCAACTCGCGCACGGCGCCAGCCACTGCCATCTGGCCGGGCTGGCCGCGCGCGGCATGGATGCGGGCATCAAAGGGCTTGGTCGAACCCTGAATGGCTTCCAGCGACAGCGCGCCGGCCATCAATGCGGCGGCGAACACGTTCTCTGCCCCAAAGAGGCCGGCCAGCGCCAATCCGGTGGAGACCTGGGTGCCGTTAAGCAGCGCCAGCCCTTCCTTGGGCCCAAGCACGAAGGGTTCCAGACCGGCGGCGCGCATGGCTTCGGCGCCGCTCACGGTGCGACCATCGGCCAATGTGGCCTGCCCTTCACCGATCAGCACGCAGGCCAGATGTGCCAGCGGCGCCAAGTCGCCCGAGGCGCCGACCGAGCCCTTGCACGGAATGCGTGGCGTAATGCCGGCATTGAAGAGGGCCAGCAGTGCATCGACCAGCGCCGGCCGCACGCCCGAATGGCCGCGCGCCAGGCTGATCGCCTTGGTGGCCAGTATGAGCCGCACCGCTGCCGCATCCAGCGGATCGCCCGTGCCCACGCTGTGCGACAACACCAGGTTGCGCTGCAGCTCGGCAAGGTGGTTGACCCCGATTTTGGTGCTGGCCAGCTTGCCGAAGCCGGTGTTGATGCCGTAGACCACCTGGTCGTTGGCGACGATGTGCTGCACTGTGGCTTGCGAGGCCTGCATGCCGGCGCGCGTCTCCTCAGCCAACGCTAGCCGAATGCCCCCTGCATGGATGGTACGCAACTGGCCCAGGTCGACCTGGCCGGGCAACAGCACCAGCGCTGCGTTGCCGAAAGGGGAGGGTGAGTGGCCGGAGGCGGGCATAAAAAGAGCCTGTAGGAAGGAGGTCTGGGTGTGCTTTTGTGAGTTCACAAAAGCTCGTTTAATGTATATACAAAAGAGGCTATTGGCAAGCAAGGTGCAAGGTGTTTCGACTTAGCGGAATCCCTTAGGGGGTCCAGTGCAGGCGGTTGGCGAACTGGTCATCGCCATCGGTGGCCGCGTCCGCGCGACTGGCCGCGCATGCCTTGCTTGTGACGGGCCGCGTCGATAGGGCAGACGGGCCGTCGTCGATGCCTGATTTGCCGAGGGGGGCAGGTTCTCCCGCGTTCCCGGGGGCGCACGCTGCAGCTATGCTCGCCGCATGTCCTTGAACAGCAAGTCAGCCGGGCCCGGGCAAGCCGCCAAGCGTCTGCCTCCGTCTTCCCCCGCGGCCACCGCCGGAGTCGATGACGGCGCCAAAGCAAAGGTACTGCCAGTGGCAGCGGGACTGGGCTCATTGCACCAACGCATCTTGGGGGACATTGAGCAGCGCATCTTGAGTGGCGAGTGGCCGCCGGGTCACCGAATCCCGTCAGAGATCGAGCTGACCGAGATCTACCGGTGCTCGCGCATGACCGTCAACAAGGTACTGACGCAACTGGCGCGCGCCGACATGATCGAGCGACGACGCAAGGCAGGCAGCTTTGTCATGCGCGCGCATTCGCGCTCTGCGGTGCTGGAAATTCAGGACATCCGGGCTGAAGTGCTGGCCCTGGGAAGGCCGTATCGCTATGAGCTGATCGACGTCAAGAAGCGCCGCAGCCTGCGTGCCGACCTGGAGGCGCTGGAGTTGGCACAAGCCGGGGCTGTGCTGGAGTTGCGCACCCTGCATTTCGCAGGGGCGTTGCCATTTTGCCTGGAGTACCGGTTGATCAACCTGGTCTCGGTGCCGCAAGCTGCGGACGAATCTTTCATGGCGGAACCTCCCGGGGCCTGGTTGGTCCACCACGTGCCGTGGACGTCGGCGGAGCACCGCATCCGCGCCGGTGCTGCTGACGCGGCGACGGCGACTGCGCTGCAAGTCGACGGCGGTTCACCTTGCCTCATCATCCAGCGCCGCACGTGGACCGGCAACAACCCGGTGACCTTCGTACGATTGACCTACCCGGGTGAGGCGCACGAACTGGTCGCACGCTTCTCGCCCACCAAAGACAGCAGCAATCAGGGCTCCGCGGCGAAGCCTGGCTGACGCACGGCGGCGCCTGCGGGCAAGGCGCTGGCGCTGGTCGTCAGGCCGCCCGGTTGCCCGACAAAAATTGCAACAATCGCGGGCTTTTGGGCGCGCGAAATAACTCGGCGGGGTCGCCCTCCTCTTCCACTACTCCTTGGTGCAAGAACATCACGTGACTGGCCACCTCCCGGGCGAAGCTCATCTCATGCGTGACCACCACCATGGTGCGACCTTCTTCCGCCAGCGCCCGCATCACCCGCAGCACCTCCCCCACCAATTCAGGGTCCAATGCCGAGGTGGGCTCGTCGAACAGCATGACTTCAGGCTCCAGAGCCAGCGCGCGCGCAATGGCCACGCGCTGTTGCTGGCCGCCTGACAGGTAGGCAGGGTATTTTTTGGCCACCTCGAGTGGCATGCCCACCTTTTGCAGGTAGTGCAGCGCCTTTTCATGGGCCTCAGCCTTGCTTTTCTTCAGAACATGGATGGGCACCGCCGCAATGTTGTCCAGCACGGTCATGTGGGACCAGAGGTTGAAGTGTTGGAATACCATGGCCAGGGATCCGCGTACCCGGCGCAACTGGTCCTTGTCCTGCACGACTAGCTCGTTTCTTTTGGCATCGCGCGCCGTCTTGAGGGTCTCGCCTTTAACTGTGATCGTGCCAGCGCTCGGGACTTCAAGGAAATTGATGCAACGCAGGAAGGTGCTTTTGCCAGAGCCGCTCGAACCAATGATGCTAATGACATCGCCCCGCTTGGCGCGCAACGACACACCCTTCAAGACCTCATGGCTGCCATAGCTTTTATGGATGTTGTCAACGATGAGGTTTTCCATGTGAGAAGTCCCTTCAGTGCGCGGAATAGGGGCGGAGAAACACCAGACTGCGCTTTTCTACAAGGCGAAAACCGCCCACGAGCAATGCAGCAATGATTGCGTAGCACACTCCGGCGATTCCGAATGCCACAAAGGGGGCGTAGGTTGCGCTGTTGACGTCCCGCGCCACCTTCATCAACTCCGCTACGGTCGCCGTGAAGGCGAGCGACGTACTGTGCAGCGTCAAAATGATTTCGTTGCTGTAGTAGGGCAGGGCGCGCTTTAGGGCCGAAGGCAGGATGACCTGGGTGTACAAGGTGTAGCGCGAGAGGCCAAATGCGCGGGCGGCCTCGACTTCACCCGCAGGTATGGCCCGAATGGAGCCCGCAAGCACTTCGGTTAGATAGGCGCAAACGCACACGCTAAAGGCGACGATCACGCAATTGAAGCCATCGCGAAAGAAAGCCGTCAGCGCCGGTGAATCCCGCACGAATCCCAGGCTGAAAAACCCGGTGTAGACAATCAGCAACTGCACATACAAGGGCGTCCCACGGAATACGAACGTGTAGATCTGCACGGGCCAGCTGAGGTATTTGTTGGACGAGGCCCGCATGATGGCCAGCGGAATGGAGGCGGCCCAGCCAATGCAAAAGCTCAGCACCAGCAACCACAGCGTCATGGCGGCGCCTGACAGCGGCCTACCGCCGCCAATGCCCAGGTAGTCAGCCCAATACTCTCGAAGAATTTCAATCACAGCAGGGCTTCTTTCACGCCACGGTTGAAGTGCTTCTTCAGGCGAGCAAGCCCGTACATCACCAGCGAAGTAATTGACAGGTATATGGCCGCCGCCAGGATGCTGAAGAAAAACGTGCGCTGCGTGGCCTGCCCCGCCTGTTGTGTGACGGTGATGATGTCAACCAGGCCAATGATCGATACCAGCGCCGTCGCTTTGATGATGACCTGGATGTTGTTGCCAAAGCCCGGCAGGGCATAGCGCATGATCTGCGGAAAGGTGATCATGCGAAACACCAGCCACGGCCGCATGCCGGCCGAGTGTGCGGCCTCAATCTGTCCGCGCGGGATGGCCTCCAGCGCGCCGCGGAAGGTCTCGGTCATGTAAGCGCCATAGATGAAGGACAGCGTGATCACGCCAGCCGAGAAGGCGTCGATCTCGATCCGCTCCATCTTCAGCAATTCGCACAGACCGTTCAGCAGGATCTGCAGGTTGTAGAAGATCAGCAGCATGATGACCAGGTCCGGCACGCTGCGGATCAGGGTCGTGTATCCCAGCGCTAGATAGCGCAACACGGGGTTGCGCGATGTCCGGCAAAGCGCCCCCATCAGACCCAGCATGGTGGAAAACACCATCGCCAAAACCGCCAACGCGAGGGTCATCCAGGTGCCCTGCAGAATGACGTGCTGGTACCCGTTCAGCATTCGGTACTTTAGGTCGTGAGAGGACGCGTGAGTGGCGTGGCCTGCGACCTTACTTGGGGGCCACGATGCCGTACTTGGCGTAGGGCTTGAGCAGGGCGTCGTAGGTGCCGTTGCTGTGCAGTTCCAGCAGCGCGGCGTTGATCTTGGTCTGCAAAGCCGGGTTGTCCCGGTTCAGGCCGATGGCTACGCCCGGTCCGAACACAGCGACGTCGTCAACGGCCTTGCCACTCAGCTGGAAATTGGCGCCCTCCTTGCTTTCGAAAAAGGACTGCGCGGCTGCAGCATTCTGCAGCGTGCCATCGATCCGTCCCAGCGCCAAATCCTGCCGTGCGCGCTCGTCGTTCTGGTAGGTCACCAGATTGACGCCCTTGTCCTTCCAATGCTTGTTGGCAAATGCGGCCTGCGCGGTGCCTTGAACGATGCCAATGTTCTTGCCCTTCAGCGACTCTACCGTGGTGTCCAGTTCCTTGCCCTTGGGCACCATCATGCGCGACTGGGTGGTGTAAAGCTCGGACGAGAAGAGGACTTGCTTTTTACGCGCTTCCGTGACGATCATGCCCGACAGGATGCCGTCGATCTTCTTGGCGTTCAGCGCCGGAATGGCGCCGTCGAAATTGATTTTGACCCAGTCGCAAGTCACCTGCATCTGCTTGCACAGAGCGTTACCCAGATCGATATCGACGCCCACAAGCTTGCCCTGCGCGTCGACCGACTCGAAGGGGGAGAAGGTCGGATCCACCCCGAACCGAATCGTGTTGGCGCCCTGGGCCAACGCAGACAGAGACGCCGCCGACATCAGCGCGGCCAACAGAAGTTTTTTCATGGTGGATCCAATCGATAGGGGTTGAAGACGGGCGGATCGTAGATCGGAGATTTGTATATACATATAGGGCATTCCCTAGTGGGTCTCGGTCCTACACCGGGGGCTCCCACGGGTGCGCCAGCGCGGTTGGCGAAACGCTGGGTCACCTTGCGCGACAATCTCCCGCTGGGCTTGTCGCCCTGTTGCCTGTCCGCTGTCTGACCCTGTTCTTGCCTGTGGCGCCGTCGCCTTCGTCCCCTTCCATCACCGAACCCGCTGCCGCTGCCGAGGCGGCCTTGGATGTGCTGCGCGCCACCTTTGGCTACGACCGATTTCGTGGGCAGCAGGCGGCCATCGTCGACCACGTCACGACCGGCGGCGACGCGCTGGTGCTGATGCCCACGGGCGGCGGTAAGTCGCTGTGCTACCAAGTGCCGGCCATCGTGCGCCAGGGCGCGGGGCGCGGTGTGACGCTGGTGATCTCGCCGCTGATCGCGCTGATGCACGACCAGGTCGGCGCGCTGCATGAAGTGGGCGTGCCGGCCGCCTTCCTCAATTCCACCCAGGACTGGGCGCAGACGGAAGAGATCGAGCGCCAGCTGCTGTCCGGCCAACTCACGCTGCTGTACGCCGCGCCCGAGCGTGTGGCCACGCCGCGCTTTCTGGGTCTGCTGGACACGCTGCACGCGCACGGCCAGCTGAGCCTGTTTGCGATTGACGAAGCGCATTGCGTCAGCCAGTGGGGCCACGACTTCCGGCCCGAATACCGCCAGCTGACGGTGCTGCACGAGCGCTGGGCCGACGTGCCGCGCATCGCGCTGACGGCCACGGCCGACGCCACCACGCGCGCCGACATCGTCGAGCGCCTGCAGCTGAAGGACGCGGCGCAATTCGTCAGCAGTTTTGACCGGCCCAACATCCGCTACACGATTGTCGAAAAGCGCGACCCGACGCGCCAGCTGCTGCAGTTCATCGAGCGCGAACACGAGGGCGAGGCCGGCATCGTCTACTGCCAGTCGCGCAAGCGCGTGGAAGAGTTGGCGCAGACGCTGTGCGACCACGGCATCGACGCGCTGCCCTACCACGCGGGGCTGGACGCCGCCGTGCGCCAGAAGCACCAGGACCGCTTTCTGCGCGAAGACGGTTTGGTGATGTGCGCCACCATCGCCTTCGGCATGGGCATCGACAAGCCGGACGTGCGCTTTGTGGCGCACATCGACATGCCCAAGAACATCGAAGGCTATTACCAGGAAACTGGCCGCGCCGGGCGCGACGGCGACGCGGCCGACGCCTGGATGGCCTACGGCTTGCAGGACGTCGTCAACCAGCGCCGCATGATCGACGAAAGCCCGGCTGGCGAGGATTTCAAAGCTGTGATGCGCGGCAAGCTGGATGCGCTGCTGGCGCTGGCCGAGGCCACCGACTGCCGCCGCGCGCGCCTGCTGGGCTACTTTGGCGAAACCATGGCGTCGCGCGATGGCGCAAAAAATGCTATTGATTCAGTAGCTGTTCGCGCAGATGATTCTAAGGCTGAGGGCCAAAATGGCTCGAATTGGGTGCCGCAACCCTACTGCGGCAACTGCGACAACTGCCTGCAGCCGCCCGACACCTGGGACGCCACCGACGCCGCGCGCAAGCTGCTGTCCACCGTCTACCGCGTGCAGCAGGCCAGCAGCATCAGCTTTGGCGCCGGCCACATCATGGACATCGTGCGCGGCAAGACCAGCGACAAGGTTGCGCAGTACGGGCACGAGCAGCTCAGCACCTGGGGCATCGGCAGCGACTACAGCGAAGCGCAACTGCGCGGTGTGCTGCGCCAGCTGATCGCCGTCGGCGCGCTGCACGTCGACGCACAGGCGTTCAACACCTTGCAGCTGCTGGACGCGGCGCGGCCCATCTTGAAGGGCGAGCAGTCGGTGCGCCTGCGCGCCGCCACGGCCGCCGCACCCGGCGCACGCCGCAGCCAGCGCCGCCGCGGCGCACCGCCACCGGCCGCGGCCGACTTGGACAGCGCCGCCCAGGCGCGCTTTGCCGCGCTGAAAGCCTGGCGCGCCGAAGTCGCGCGCGAACACAACCTGCCCGCCTACGTGATCTTCCACGACGCCACGCTCGCCGCCATCGCCGCCAGCGCCCCCACCAGCGTCGACGCGCTGGAAGGCATCAGCGGCATCGGCGCCACCAAGCTGGACAAGTACGGCCCGGAAGTCATCCGTGCCTTGGCGGCGGCCGATCTGGGCTGAGTCGGGTGCGCGCTCGTTCATTGCGCGGCGCGCGAGGCCAGGCGACTCGGTCGCGGTCGCTGGGGCGCCTGGGCTAGAGCCAGCGTCGCGTGCGGCCGCAGTACGCGTCGTACGCGGCGCCAAAGTGCCGCTTCAGCGCGCGCTCTTCCGGCATGATTTGAAAGCGCGTCACGTACACCCAAAAGAATGCGGGCGACAGCCAGATGTACCAGGCATCCAGCCGCAGCGCGTAACCCACCAACAGCAAAAGCAGGCTCAGGTACAGCGGGTTGCGGCTGAGGCGAAACGGGCCACCTGTCACCAACTGCGACGCGCGCGCGGGCGAGAAAGGGTCGATGGTGGTGCGCGCACGCCGCATCACGAAGAAGGCCGCCAACGCGACCAGACCGCTCACCACCGCGCACGCAATGCCGCCCAGGCGTCGCCACTCGGCCGTGTCGATCACTTCAGGGTGCGTCAGCGCAAACCACTTCATCGCCGCGCCCAGCAACAGGGCCAGCACGGGCGCAGGGAGCTTGGTGTCGAGCGATGACATGGTGAGCTTGGTGGGTCTCCGGCCTGCCCTGCGCCGCCGCTGTGGCGGCCCTTGGCGCGGCCAGCCTGCATTGTGGCGCGCGTTTCGCGCCGCGCGGCCGGGGATCGTTTTGTACGTGCGGCGACGTGGCCGCTGCTTGTGGGAGCGGGCAGTCAGCGCTGGCCGCACACCGCGCGCCCATCGGCGCGGCCTCAGAAATTCCTGTTTTGATAGCTGCCCGCGCAGGTTGCACTAGCGCCATAGGGCGATTGGACACAAAAAACAAGATGCCCAGCTATCTGCCTGTCCGCCTGCCAGATGCAGGCGGAATGCCGCGGCGCGGTTACCCATTGACGCGCCGATATTTGCTGCGGCGCCGGGCGGACCCAAGGCAACTTGGTGCGTGCGCCTCACGCCATCCGCGCGGCACCACCGCCGCCAGCGCGCGCCAGGCGCACCTTCACCAGATCAGGTCCCTCGGGGACCCGCACGTACGCCGTGCTGACTTGCGCCGTCGTGTAGAAGCCACGCAAGGGCAAGGCTTTCCGCCATACAGACCTCCTACCACTGTGACGACTGACAAAGTTGGCGGGTGGAGTCGGTGACAAGGACTGAGGCGCGTCGCGCCGACGCCTGGCGCCTTGAGGTAAGTGTGTGCATGAAGCCCCTCCTGCAGGGCCTATAGGTAGTCTTCCCGATGGGAACCTTCCCAGTTTTCAGACACGACGGGCTTGCCTAGACTGGCCCGACAGAAGAAGAGGCGAGGGTGCAGGCAAACGGGTCGGCGCCTTTGCAGTCCAAGACATTTGCCAGGGGGTGCCTTTTCATGACCGGCTTATCCGCCATTGCGCCCAACGCCTGCGTGCCGGGCGCGTCAATGCAGTCTGGTCCCGCACAAGCCCCTGCGGTAGACACCAGACGTGGTTATCCGGTGGGCGACGGCTCATTTGCCAACGAAGTGCGCGGCGCCCAGGCGCAGCGCGAGCGCGATCTGCAGTTCGCGATGATGTCCAACGATGCCTATGCAGACAAAGGTGTCGGCCCCACGGGGACCCAATCGGAGCGCGAGCTGGCCGCCGCTGGCTGGAATCGCCTGACACCCGTGGGCGACCATCTGGTGGACGCCAAGGGCAATCAGATTCCGATTGATCCGCAGATGCTGAAGGATCCTAAGAGCGGATTTGACGCGGCGATCTATCAGAACGATCAAGGTCAGTATGTGGTGGCCTACCGTGGCACCGATAACTGGAGTCCCGGTGAGGGGGGTGATGCAAAGGCCAACTTGGGGCAAGGCACGGGTTTGGAAGTTGAACAGTACGCTCAAGCGACTCGATTGGCGCGAACCGCGGCACTGGTTTTCGGCTCGGACAACCTCGCCATCACTGGTCACTCGCTGGGTGGGGGCCTCGCGTCTGCCGCCATGTTGGCTGTGGGATCCCCGGGCGTGACGTTCAACTCTGCTGGGTTGAGCGACAAGACGCTGCGGGACTTGGGATTCACGAATCCGAACGCGGCCCGCGCCGACTTGGCGGGCAACGGTCAGATTCGTCGCTACAACGTGCAGGGTGAACTGCTCACCAACCTCCAACAGGGCACGATGTTGCCCGACGCCGTCGGGCACGAGTTGCGCGTCGCTAAGCCCGATCCGAGTGAGAACAATCCGATCACTCTCCATGGCGGCGGCGGCGATGGTGCGTCTTATGTTGAAGCGCTGCGGATGCACGAGGCCCAAGAAACCACTCCCGCCCCGTTGATCTTTCGACTCAATGAGCACCTGAGCGAATCCCAGTTCAAGGCTGTGGCTGCGGCCGGCACGCAGTTGGTCGGATTGGCTTCGGACGCAGCCAAGATTGGCGACCAAGCCGTGAATGAAATGGGTGACGCGCTGCGCGAGGGCGCGAGCACTGGCCGTTTGGCGGAGGGCGCCGGTCGCGTAGCGGGAAGTGCCGCCAACGGCGTGATGGATATGGGCGCCAAAGCTGTGGAGCGCGGCGCCGACCTTGCCGGCGACTTGGTTCAGGAGTTCACGACCTTCACTGGCAACGCGCTGCGCGATGTGGGCAACGCCACTGGCCTGGACTTGACGCCCCCCGCTGAGGCCTATGAGCGCGTTGGAGCCCAGGCCAACGACTTCATCGACGACCTCGGCGCCCGCGCTGGCCGTGTCTTGGACAAAGGGGGCGGCGCGGTGCAGAGCGCTCTGGAAACAGTCGGGACGAGTGCGCAACAGGCGTTGGAGAAGACAGCTGGCGGCATCGAATGGGCTGGTGGCAAGGTGGCTGAAGGCGCGGAATGGGTTGGCCAAAAGGCGGCCGATGGTGCGCAGTGGGTAGGCAATCGTGCTGAAGAAGGCGCCCAGTGGGTGTCCGATCGCCTGGGTGATGTGGGACGTTTCTTCAGCAGCCCCTTCTCCCGCTGATCGCGCCCCAGCGATTGCGCGCGGGGCGGCGCTAGACTGAGCCACCGATGACCTTCTCATCTACCTCCCGCGTTTGCGATGCTGCTGCGCCGTGCCGTCGTCAGTTGTTGGCGTGGCTCACGGTGTTGGCGTTGCCCGCCTGCGGGCAGCAAGGACCCGATGTGACAGAAACCGCCCCACAGAATCAAATTTTTGGCTCCGCACAGGCAGCGGCCTTGTATTCAGCTGCGGCCAAAGGCGATCTGGAGCGAGCACGCCAGTTGATCAAGCAAGGTGCGAATCCGAATCTCACCAATGCCAGACAGCAGAATTTGCTCGACGTGGCCATGCTGAAAGGGGACCGCAAAGCCTTCGACAACCTGCTGGACTTGGGTGCGGACCCTGCTTTATTGGGGGATGCGCGAGACACCACGGTGCACTTCGCGGCGATCATGGACGACCCCTACTGGCTCAAGACCTTGCTGGCGCGCGGCACATCCACTGAGGTGCCCAACGCGATGGGGGAGACGCCGCTGTTCCGAGCAGTGAACCAACCCGGCAATATTCGACTGCTGCTGGATGCGGGCGCGAATATTCAGGCGCGCAATCGTCAAGGCGAGACCCTGATGCACGTGGCTGCTGCGATGGGGGCGAACGCAGCGGTGGTGCAGTTTCTTGAACTGGGCACCGATCCGCGCGTCATTGATCGCATTGGCGTCACTTTCCAGCCAGCTTTCTTTATGACGCGCGAAAGCTTGCTCAATGCCCAGGCCAAAGATGCACGCGCCAAAGTCCGCGCCTGGCTTCGAGCGCACAACATCCCTGTAGAGGACTCAGGTCAGCGCTGAGGGCAATGCGTTGTTAACGAAGACTAGCCCGCGAACCTTCCATACAAGCGAGCGCCGCACAGCCTTGGCGTGGCTGCTCGCATGCGCAGGGCTTGTCGCGTGCGGTCAACAACGTGCCGACCCGGTTGCAGAGGGGGCACCCGTCGCCGGCCATGCGCACAACGCTTGGTTTGCGTCGGCTCAAGCGTAGGCGCTGTACGGCGCGGCAGCCAAAGGTGACATGGACCGCGCGCGTCAGCTGATGGCCCAAGGCGTCAGCTTGAACAGCGCCAACGCCAAAGAGCAGGCACTGCTTAAGGTGGCGATGCTCCGGGGTGACCGCAAGGCCTTTGTCAATTTGCTGGACTTGGGTGCTGATGCAACGTACCTGCGCAACGCAAGCCAGACGCCGATGCATCGGGCTGCAATTCTGGAAAACTCCTATTGGCTCAAGACGTTGCTGGACAGGAAGGTGTCGACGGAGGTGTTCGACAAAATGGGGGAGACCCCGTTGTTCGGGGCATTGGGTCCAAACACCGTCGAAAACGTCAAGCTCTTGCTGGCGGCGGGCGCCAACATTCATGTGAAGAACCGATCACAGGAGACCTTGCTGCATCACGCTGCAGGCATCAATTCGTTTGCCGACGTGCCTAGGTTTCTTGAGTTGGGCGTCGACCCCACGGCAAAAGACGATATTGGGTTCACCTTTCAGCCAAGTTTTTTTTTAGAACCCCTGACCGCACTTTGAACGTGGACGCCAAGGAAGCCCGAGCCAAAGTCCGCGCTTGGCTACAGGCGCACAACATCCCTCTAGAGGACTTTGGTAGACGCTGAGAATCGGGTTGACCAGGACCCGGCGTGGTGGCGACAGCTTACTGCACGAAACCCATCCCGCGCGATTCGCGGACCTCGGGCTTGATGCGGTGTTCGGCCTCCAGCTGCTCAAGGAACTCTTCCACCGAAAAGTCGGTGGCCAGGATGTCGGTCTGGCGCTTCACGGCGGCGAAGTCGCCGGGACAGAGTTGCTCCAATTTTGCTAGCTGCTTGCGCACGTCTGGTGTCAGCAATTCGGCATTTCCCTTCAAGGCTTCGGTGATGAACATGCGTTCACGCTGGTCGGCGGTGAGGGGCTTGAACTTGATCTTGAAGGTGAAGCGGCGCAGCGCCGCCTGGTCGATGCGGTCGAGCAGGTTGGTGGTGCAGATGAAGACGCCGTCGTGCCGTTCCATCTGCTGCAGCATCTCGTTGACCTCAGTCACTTCATAGCTGCGTTGTGCGCCCCGGCGGTCGAGCAGGAAGCTGTCGGCCTCGTCCAGCAGCAGCACGGCTTTTTCCTGCGTAGCTTCTTCGAACATGGCGGCCATGTTCTGCTCGGTCTCGCCCACGTACTTGCTGACCAGATCGCTGGCCTGCTTGATGATGAGCGGCTTGTCCATTTGCTGCGCGATGTACTCGCCCAAGGCGGTCTTGCCGGTGCCGGGCGCGCCGTAGAAGCACAGGGCGCCGTGGCCGCGCGCCTTGAGCGCGTCGACGATGCGCGGGATCTCAAAGCGGCTTTCGACGTTGAGCATGCCCAGGTCGTAGGTGGTGACTTGGCGGCGGCCCTTGTGCGCCGCGCCTTCCTTGCGGCCGAGGGCAGCGTCGGAATTCTTCAGCTGCCGCTCGATCAGCGCTTCAAACGCCTCGCCACCCGCGACATCGCCCACGTGCGCCAGATCGGCAAAGCGCACGGCGGTGCGGATTTGGGCGGGTGTCAGGCCCTTGCGCTCGGTCAGCTGGGCGACGAATTCGTCGCTGACGGCCACGCCGTCGAGCGACTTGCGCACCAGCTGCTCGCGCGCGCCCGGTGGGGGCGATTTCAGTTCGAGGTGGTAGGCAAAGCGGCGGCGGAAGGCCGGGTCGATCTGCTCGATGCGGTTGGTGACCCAGATCGTGGGAACCGGATTGCTTTCGAGGATCTGGTTGACCCAGGCTTTGCCGTTGACCGAATGGCCCACAGCGGCGGCCAGGGCTTGCTGTTCGGCGCGCGCCATCAGGCCGGCCGCGTCTACGCTGATGGGCGGGAACACGTCTTCCACCTCGTCGAACAGCAGCGCTGCTTCCTGCGAGCCTTTCAAGAAGACTTGCGCGATCTGCATGGAGCGGTAGCGGTCGCGCCCGGACAGGCTGTTGCCGTCGCGGTCGGCGTACTCCACTTCAAACAAGTCCAGGCCCGCCTCAGCGGCGGCGACCTTGGCGAGCTCGGTCTTGCCGGTGCCAGGTGGCCCGTACATCAGCACGTTAACGCCCACGGCCTTGGTCTGCAGCGCCTTGCGCAGCAGGTTGACCAGCACCTGCACGTCGTCGCCGACGAAGCCGAAGTCGCTGACTTTCAGGTCGCTCTTGCTGGCCGGGCGGGTGAACACAGCCATCAGCTCGGCGCGGTCGCGGTACTCGCGCATCAGCACCGGCGGCAGCTTTTCGCTGACCTTCATCAGGTCGGCCAGGTCGGTGATGCTGTGCTCGGAGATCAGGTTTTCGACCAGACCGATGCGCTCAAGCCGGCCACCGGCACGCAGCGCTTCGCCTACTTCGGCGCCGGTCACCCCGGCCAGACGGCCAATGGCTTCGTAGGCTTCGGGGGCGTTGTTGACCTTGAATTCGACCAGCAGGCTGCGCAGGTCGCGCTGGTAGCGCGCCAGCGTGCCGTACAGCAGCAGCGCACGCTCGGCCTTGTTGAGCTGCAACAGGTTGGCCAGCGCGTCGATGTTCTTTTCGACCAGGGTCGAATGTTTTTTGAGCGCATGCGTCAGCCACTGGCCGGTGCTGTTGAGCACGGCCAGCAAGTCCTTGGGCGAATCCTTGGCGTATTCGTCCAGGTAGAAGAACAGCGTGCCTTCCTCATACGGGCCACGCCAGACGCCGTGGCGTTCCAGGAATTCGGTGGCCGTCAGCGCTTCATGGCCGCGCCAGAACTCGTTGTCCTTGCAGCGGCGTTCGAGGAATTCACGCAGGCGCGTCAGCACCGGCTCGGGCCACAGCAAGTGGCGGCCGGCCAGCGACATCAGGCCATTGATGTCGCGTCGCACATTGAATTTGGAGCCTTGCTGTGCGGCCAGGGTCAGCACGAAGTGCGAACACATCAGATCCAGCACCGGGGCGTTTGCGAGCCCGGGCGCTTGCAGCAAGCCCGCTTGTCCACCGACCGAGATCGACCGTTTCGCCATTGCAAGCCTCCTTGAGAGCAGGGCGCCAGACACACGCACCATAACGCAATCGCTCAGGTGCTGGAAGACACCAGTTGACCGCTGGCAACGGGGCAAGTTTCCCGAGGGTGTCAACTATTTGGCACTCCGGCCATGTGCCGATCGCCGCAGGCTTGACGCCGGTCACCCTGACGGTGGGGTTGTCCGGTTGACGGCTGCCCGATCCGCAGGGGATGATCACGGGCACAGGACTGGAAGAGAGCGAGGAATCAGACATGTACGACATGAGCACGTTGTGGGGCTCGCTGCAAAGCGCCATGGGCACCCACCTACCGCAGGTGCTGGGCGCGCTGGCCATCTTCATCATCGGCTGGTTTGTGGCCGCCTTGATCAAGGCGGGCGCGCGCAAGGGCCTGGGGGCGCTGCGCATCAACGAGCGCTTTTCCGGCTCGACTGGCCAGCGCGTGGACATCGAAGGCGTGATCGCCCTGTCGCTGTTCTGGATCGTCATGCTGCTGACGCTGGCGGCGATGTTCAACGCGCTCAACCTCGCGATGGTGTCGGGCTCGTTTGCGGCGCTGACCACGCAGGTCTTTGAATACGCGCCGCGCGTGCTGGGCGCGCTGCTGCTGGCCTTGCTGGCCTGGCTGGTGGCCACGCTGGTGCGTGGGCTGATCCAGAAGCTGCTGGACCGCACCACGCTGGACGAAAAGCTGTCCGAGCACGCCAATATGTCGCCGATCAGCGAAAGCCTGTCGAACGCGCTGTTCTGGCTGGTGATCCTGCTGTTCGTGCCCGCCATCCTGGGTGCGCTGCAGATGGAGGGTCTGCTGGCGCCGCTGCGCGAAATGACGGCCAAGGCGCTGGACGTGCTGCCCAACATCGTGGCGGCGCTGATCATCGGCGGCGTGGGCTGGATCGTGGCCACCGTGTTGCGCAACCTGACGACCAACCTGCTGCGCTCGGCCGGCGCCGACCAGATCGGTAACAAGGCCGGGCTGGCCGACACGGTGCAGATTTCCAGCCTGGCCGGGCTGCTGGTGTTCATCGTGGTGTTCGTGCCGGCGCTGATTGCGGCGCTCGACGCGCTGAAGATCGACGCCATCTCCCGCCCGGCCACCGACATGCTGGCGCTGTTGATGGACGCGGTGCCGCGCATCGTCGCCGCTGGGCTGATCCTGATCGTGACCTGGATGGTCGCCACCTTCGCCACCCGCATTCTGGCCAGCCTGCTGGCCAGCGTCGGCCTGGACACGGTGCCAGGGCGTCTGGGCATGCAGCATGCTTTCCAGAAGACCCCGCCGTCGGTCCTGATCGGGCGCATCGCCCTGGTCTTCGCCATGCTGTTCGCCGTGGTGGAAGCGGCCAACCAGCTGGGCTTTCAGCGCTTCAGCGACATGATCATGACCTTTGTCGAGTTCGCGGGCGACGTGCTGCTCGGCTCGGTCATCTTGGTGATTGGCTTCTTCCTGGCCAACATCGCCTACGAAGCGATCTCGCGCGCCAGCGGCGAAAGCGGGCGCGGCACCATCGTGGCGCGGGTGGCGCGCTTTGCCATCCTGGGCATCGTGCTGGCCATGGGCCTGCGCGCCATGGGCATCGCCGACGACATCGTCAACCTGGCCTTCGGCCTGACCCTGGGCGCCGTGGCCGTTGCCTTCGCCCTGGCTTTTGGCCTGGGCGGGCGCGAGGCCGCCGGCCGCCTGGCCTCGCGCTGGGTTGACCGATTGACCAGCAAATCCCCGCCGCCGGCCGACGAGCCGCCCATGCCGCATTTCACGCCCGACCCGCTGGCCGACGTGGTGCAGCCGGTCGCCCCGCCCACGCCGCCGGCGGCCAAGCCGCCGTCCAACGACCTGCCTTAACGCCGTCGCCGGGCGCCGGAGCTTGGCCCTGAAACGCCCGGCGGTCCCCGCAACCGCTAAAATGCCCGATTCCCTACGTTGAAGAGGCCCCCATGTCCGCGCCAGCCCACGACGAACAACACGACCAAGTTCCGCACGATCCCGTTGAAGAAGTCACCAAGCACATCCCCGTGGTGGTGCCGTTGGCCGGGGCGATCATGATGTTTCTGCTGGCCTTTATCGCGGTGAAGATGGCCTGAAGGCCTCCCGCTGATTTGATGGTCAAATCGGGTGCTAGCGCTAGATGGATCTGCGCAGGCAGCTAGATAAAAGATAGCAAAAAGCCGCATCCTGGGCGACAGGCTGCGGCTTTTTGTCGTCTGTCAGCCACGGGTGGGCCAGGTTTCATAAAATCGTCACCTTGCGGGCCGTGCCCGCCGCCGCCTCGCGCGGCCCCCGGCGCTGACCGATCCGGCGTCTCTGCCCACTTTGACGGGCGCCCCCCAAAGTCCCCTTTCCCAAGGCGCTGCGGCTTTCGGAAAGACGATTTACATACTCTGGAGCATTTCCCATGAACGCACCCCTGACCCCCGGGTTGATCAAGGACCTGAACACACCGGCCTACGTGAAGAACGCCCAACTGATCGCCTGGGTGGGCGACATGGTGGCGCTGTGCAAGCCGGACAACGTCTATTGGTGCGACGGCAGCCAGGCCGAGTACGACCGCCTGTGCCAGCAGCTGGTGGACGCCGGCACCTTCAAAAAGCTGAACCCAGCCAAGCGCCCAGGGTCTTTCCTGGCCTGGTCTGACCCGTCCGATGTGGCGCGCGTCGAGGACCGCACCTTCATCTGCTCCGAAAAGCAGGAAGACGCCGGCCCCACCAACAACTGGACGCCACCGGCCGAGATGCGCGCCAAGCTGCAGCCGCTGTTCGATGGCTGCATGCGCGGGCGCACCATGTACGTCGTGCCCTTCAGCATGGGCCCCCTGGGCAGCCCGATCGCCCACATCGGTGTGGAGCTGTCCGACAGCGCCTACGTCGCCGTCAACATGAAGCTGATGACGCGCATGGGCAAGGGCGCGATCGACGTGCTGGGTGAAAACGGCGAATTCGTGCCCTGCGTGCACACCGTCGGCGCGCCGCTGGCCGCCGGCGAAAAGGACCAGACCAGCTGGCCCTGCAACCCCGACGTGAAGTACATCGTCCATTACCCCGAAACGCGTGAGATCTGGTCCTATGGCTCGGGCTACGGCGGCAACGCCCTGCTGGGCAAGAAGTGCTTTGCGCTGCGCATCGCCTCCAACATGGGCCGTGCGGCTGCTGGCGGCCCCTCCGGTAGCCCGGGCTGGCTGGCCGAGCACATGCTGATCCTGGGCGTGACCTCGCCCGAGGGCAAGAAACACCACGTCGCCGCCGCCTTCCCCAGCGCCTGCGGCAAGACCAACTTCTCCATGCTGGTGCCGCCCGAAGGTTTTGCCGGCTGGAAGGTCACCACCATCGGTGACGACATCGCCTGGATCAAGCCCGGCGCCGACGGCCGCCTGTACGCCATCAACCCCGAAGCGGGTTACTTCGGCGTGGCCCCCGGCACCAACATGCTCACCAACCCCAACTGCATGCTGAGCCTGAACAAGGACGTCATCTTCACCAACGTCGCCCTGACCGACGACGGCGACGTGTGGTGGGAAGGCATGGAAAAGGACCAGGGCGGCCTGCCCGCGCACCTGGTCGACTGGCAAGGCAAGGACTGGACGCCCGAAGACGGCAAGGCCGGCCGCAAAGCCGCCCACGCCAACGCGCGTTTCACCGTGGCCGCCACCAACAACCCGGCGCTCGACCCGGCGTGGGACGACCCGGCGGGCGTGGCCATCGACGCCTTTATCTTCGGCGGCCGCCGCTCGACCACCGTGCCGTTGGTGACCGAGGCGCGCAACTGGACCGAAGGCGTCTACATGGCCGCCACCATGGGCAGCGAGACCACCGCCGCCGCCTTTGGCGCACAAGGCGTGGTGCGGCGCGACCCGTTCGCCATGCTGCCCTTCTGCGGCTACAACATGGCCGACTACTTCGGCCACTGGCTGGCGCTGGGCGAAAAGCTCAAGGGCCAGAACGCGCAACTGCCGGGCATCTACTGCGTTAACTGGTTCCGCAAGGACGCGGACGGCAAGTTCGTCTGGCCCGGCTACGGCGAGAACATGCGCGTGCTGAAGTGGATCGTCGACCGCGTGGAAAACCGCGCCGCCGGCACGCCCACCATGTTCGGCGTGGCCCCGACTTATGGCGAAATCAACTGGACCGGCCTGAACTTCACGCCCGAGCAGTTCGCCACCGTCACGAACATCGACAAGGCCGCCTGGCAGGACGAATTCCGCCTGCACGAAGAGCTGTTCGAGCAGCTGGCCCAAGGCCTGCCGCCCGCCATGGTGCAGACCAAGCAAGCCATGGAAGAGCGCCTGGCGACCTCGGCCTGAGCCACCGTCGCGCGGCCCGCCGTGGCCGTTGCATGACAAAAAAAGCCCCGCTTCGGCGGGGCTTTTTGCTGGCGGCGCTGCTGCTGGTCGGCGCTCAGCCGATGCCGTGCGCGCGCATCAAGGCCTCTTCATCGCCCGACACCCAGCCGAAGATGCGCGGCGGGCCGTCCAGCTGCTGCACCAGGTAGTGCGCCTCGAAGTCGATGGCCACGTCCGCCCCGCCCGCGCGGGCGTAGGTGGCCGTCCACGCCACGTGCGCGACACAGTGCTGCGCGTCGATGGCGCTTTGGCGCACGCCGCGCAAGGCCATGGATTTCGTGCCCAGGCGCCGGTAGCGCTCGAAGCCCTGGCGCATGACCACAGCCAGTTGTTCGTCGTTGCGGCCCACGCTCACGCCCGCGGGCGACGCGGCCACGAAGGCGGCGGCGTACGACGCGGCGACGGCGGGCAGGTCGGCGTGCCCCGCCAGGCCTTCCTGGAAGAGCTGCTGGTAACGCTCGAAAAAAGCTTGCAGGGCGGGCAGGTCCATGGGCGTGGCCGGTCGGTGCTGACCGGGACGATCATGAAAGCCGATGCTGCCGGCGTCAACACGGCCCTGGCGCCGTGCGGGCGCCGAGGGCGGTTCAGACTGAAGGGGAGCGGGAGCCGCGAGGGCTTAGCGCACCACGCCCAGGTAGGCGAGGGCGGCGCTGCGCAGCTCGGCGGCGCGGCGCGGGTCGGTGCCGGCGCTGGCTTCAGCGTGCTCCATCAGGCGGGTGGCGTGGCAGTTGCCAGGGCCCGTGGCGCGTTGCAGGTTGCCTTTGGCCGAAGGGGCCAGGGCGCGTTGGATCAGTCGGATCAACATGTCAGATTGCGGTGGCCCGGTTGATTGGCCGGGTCCGCGGGTGGATGGCTTTTGGCCGATGTCCCCCATTGTAGGCAGGCCCCAGGATAAAGCTAGGGTAAACCCTAGAGTCCCCGCTCCAAACCAGCCAGGGCCTTGGGGGATCTGTGGCGCCGTGCCGGTGGGCGTCGCATTCGGGCAACAATAAGGGCTCGCCTGCCCCTGGCCTTGTGCTCGGCACGGCCCCCGCGCCCGCCCATTGTTCTGCCCATGAAGCTCCAGCTGCTGTCCGACATCCACTTCGAGTCCTCGCCCGACTTCGTGCCCGAACCCGCGCCGGACGCCGACCTGCTGGTGCTGGCGGGCGACATCGGCTCCTACCAGCGCGGCTCCGCCCTGACCGCGCGCGGTGTGCCCGACTTCGGCTTGACGCCGTTTGCGCGCCACGCCGACGGCACGGGCTGGCCGGTGCCCGTGATCTACGTGCCCGGCAACCACGAGTACGACGCGCTGGACTTTGACGAGGTCCACGCCCGCCTGCGCGAGACCGCCGAGCGCTTGGGCCTGATCTGGCTGGAGCGCGAGACCCGCGTGCTGGACGGCGTGCGCTTCATCGGCACCACGCTGTGGGCCGACTTTGACGCGCTGGCGCCGCGCGGCCCCACCGCCAGCCTGACGGCGCAGCTCACGGCGCGTGAAAAAGCCTTTCGCGCCGCCAACCACTACCTGCGCATGGCCGCCACCACGCGCGCCGGCCTGCCGTTCCTGGCCGAAGAAATGCGCGAACAGGCCCTGGTCTGCCAGGACTGGCTGCGCGCCGCGCTGGCCACGCCCTACGCCGACGGGCCGACGGTGGCCATCACCCACTTCGCCCCCAGCCTGCGCAGCGCCGACCCGCGCTACGGCCTGACGCCCGGCACGGCCGGCTTTTGCAACGCGCTGGACGAGCTGCTGCCGCAGGCCGACCTGTGGCTGCACGGCCACCTGCACTGCGCGCTGGACTACCGCGTGGGGCGTTGCCGCGTGGTCGCCAACCCGCTGGGTTACGCCAGCAAGGGCGAACAGGCGGCGTTTCAGCCCACCTGGGCACTGCCGGTCGAGCGCGGGCCGGCCTGACCCGCCCCCCCGCGCCGCGGCGCCGTCCCTTGATCTGGCGCACGGCCGCGGCCCGGCGCAGCGCGTAGACTCGGGCCGATGGTGGGGCACACGCGCCCCCACGGAACACGTCCCCTTTGCCCCGTTGAGGAGAACACATGAAAGTCCTACTGGCCGTTGACGGCAGCCCCTACACCAAGAAGATGCTGGCTTACCTGACCACGCACGACGACTTCATCGCCGGCACGGCCGAATTCACCGCGCTGACGGTGATGCCCGCCCTGCCGCCGCGCGCCCGCGCCGCCGTGGGCAAAGAGGCGGTGGACAGCTACTACGCCGAAGAGTCGGCCAAGATCCTGGACCCGGTGGTCAAGTTTCTGGAACGCGAGGGCCTGAAGCTCAAGACCGTGTCCAAGGTCGGCCAGGCCGGCGAAACCATCGCCAAGTTCGCCGACAGCGGCAAGTTCGACTTGCTGATGATGGGCTCGCACGGCAACACCGCGTTCGGCAACCTGGTCATGGGCTCGGTCGCCACCAAGGTGCTGGCCGGCTGCCAGGTGCCGGTGCTGCTGGTGCGCTGAGCGCGCGCTGCGCTCGCCCGCAAAGCGCCTGGGTTGCCAGGCGCTTTTTTTATGGGTTTTCGGGTGCTGGCCCTACAGCCACCTGCGCGACCAGCTATCAAAAATGAAGTGACTTGCGGCGCCTCTTGCAAGGCGTCGGCGCAGCGATGGGCGGCGTGTGTCATTGCGGCGCTGGGTGTGATGGAGCGCCTCGCTGGCGCCCGCGGGGCGGCACGTTGCATTGGCGCCGTTGCTGTGGCCCCCGACGCAACCGTGCCGGCACGGCTGCGGCGCAGGCGCTGGCGGGCACGGCAGCCGGTGCGTGCCGTCCCGCCGTCGCAGCTCTATATCTCAAAGGTTTTCGGTCGCTGGCCCTACAACGCTCTGCGCGGCCAGCTACTCAAAAGATAGCAAATTGGCGCGACCCGTCAATGCAGCGGCTTGGCCCGCGCGGTGCGCAGGAAGTCGATCAGCAGCTCGTCGAACGCGTCCGGCTGCTCCAGGTGCGGCAGGTGGCCGGCGCCGGGCAGGGTGACGCAGCGCGCGCCGGGCAGGGCGTGGGCCAGGCAGTCCAGCGCGGCGGGGGGCGCCATGCGGTCGTGCTCGCCCGCCACCAGCAGCGTGGGCGCGGCGATCTGCGCCAGCGCACTGCGGCGGTCAAAGCCGCGCATGGCCGTCAGCGCGTGGCGCCAGGTGGCGGCGTGCACCTGCGACTGGCAGAAGGTCGCCAGCTGCACGCCTTCGGGAAGCGCGCCGGGGCTGACCAGGCGCGGCAGCAGCGTGTCGGCGATGGCGTCCATGGGCTTGCCTTCGTCCAGCCAGCGCAGGCCCTGGTCGATCAGCTGGTCGTACGGGTCGCCCGGCAGCACGGCCGGCGCGGTGGCCACCAGCACCAGCTGGCGCACCAGGTCGGGCCGGCGCACGGCGACTTCCTGCGCCAGCATGCCGCCCATGCCCTGGCCGACCAGGGCGACGCTGCGGCGCGGCGATTCGGCCATCAGCACCTCGATCAAGTGCACGCAGCTGGCGGCCAGCGCCATGAAGTTGTAGGGCTCGACCGGCGCGCTGTGGCCGTAGCCGGGCATGCTCCAGGCCACGCCGCGCCAGCCCAGGCTGGCCAGCGCCTCGACCTGCGGCGCGAAGCTGCGAAAGCCGCCGCCGGCGCCGTGCAGCATCAGCACCGTGGGGCCGTGGCCCAGCATGGAAAACGTGGGAAGTGCGGGCATGGGGCTATCGTAAGCGCAGCCTGGACGGCCATTGCGCGCGATCACCCTGGCGACCGTGGCGGCACTGCACCGTCGTTATGATCTGTATCAAGCATGTGCGCGGCGCATGCGCGCTGCCATGCTTGCCCCGACGACCCCCATGCCACCCGAACCCAGCTCGCGCCAGTTCCGCGGCGCCATGGGCATGTTCGCGACCGGTGTCACCATCGTCACCGTGCGCGGCGAGGGGGGCGAACTGGCGGGGCTGACGGTGAATTCGTTCAACTCGGTGTCCATGCACCCGCCGCTGATCGTCTGGAGTTTGAGCCTGCGATCGCATTCGCTGCCGGCGTTCTGCCGCGCGCCGCACTACGCCATCAACGTGCTGGCGGCCGACCAGCACGCGCTGGCGCTGCGCTTTGCGTCGTCCACCGGCGACCGCTGGGCGGGCGTGGACTGGCAGGCCGGCCTGGGCGGCGCGCCGCTGATCGCCGGGGCGCTGGCGCACTTTGAATGCGTCAACCAGAGCCACCAGACCGAGGGTGACCACGAGCTGTTCATCGGCCGGGTCGAGCGCTGCACCCACCGCGCGGACGCCGAGCCCCTGATCTTCCACGGCGGCAAGTTCTTTGCCGAGCAGGCGTTGTGACGCGCACCCGCCCGCCACTGGCGCCCGCCAGCGCCTGAGCCCACCATGAGCCACACCCGCCACGACCACCTGGACAGCCGCGCCGGCAGCATCTTGCTGGCGTGCTGCCTGTTCTGGGGCGTGCAGCAGGTGCTGGTCAAGGCCACGCTGCCCGAATTGGCGCCGGTGTTCCAGGCCGCGGTGCGCTTTGTCGGCGCGGCCGTGCTGCTGTTCATCTGGTGCGCCTGGCGCGGGGTCAAGCTGTTCGAGCGCGACGGCAGCCTGGCCGCCGGCCTGCTGGCGGGCGTGCTGTTCGCGGCCGAATTCGCCGCCATGTACCTGGGCTTGCAGCACACCACGGCGTCGCGCCTGACAGTGTTTTTGTACACCTCGCCGTTCTGGGTGGCGCTGATCCTGCCGCTGCTGGTGCCGGCCGAGCGCCTGCGCCCGGTGCAATGGGTGGGTCTGGCCTGTGCGTTTGCCGGCGTGGCCTTTGCGCTGCGCGAAGGCTTCAGCCACGGCGGCGCAGGGCTGACCTGGCGCGGCGACCTGCTGGGCCTGGCCGCGGGCGCGTTGTGGGGGTTGACCACCGTCACCATCCGCGCCACCAAGCTGGCGCGCTTGTCGCCCGAGAAAATGCTGTTCTACCAAGTCATCGTGGCCGCGGTCAGCCTGCCGGTGATCTCGCTGGCGCTGGGCGAGCCGTGGAACTGGCAGTGGTCCGGCTTTGCCGCGACTTCGCTGGCGCTGCAGACGCTGATCGGCGCGTTTGCCAGCTACCTGGTGTGGATGTGGTTGCTGGCGCATTACCCGGCCACCAAGATTTCGGTGTTCGTCTTCCTGACGCCGCTGTTCGCCCTGGCCGCCGGCGCACTGTGGCTGCGCGAGCCCATCACCGGCAGCCTGGTGGCGGCGCTGACGCTGGTGGCGCTGGGCATCGTGCTGGTCAATCGGCGGGCACCGGCGCGCACGTAAGCGGGCGCGGGCGCTTGGCGGGATGCCAAGTGCACTACAGTAGTTGCAAATCAGCCCCGGCGCCCTCATATGGCCGGGATCGGGCAGGCCCGCAGGGCCTGCCGCCGCAGCCCCACCCACCGCAGCACATCCATGCAATTCAAGGACTACTACCAGATCCTGGGCGTCGACAAATCGGCCACCCAGGACGAGATCAAGAAGGCCTTCCGCAAGCTGGCCCGCAAATACCACCCCGACGTCAGCAAGGAAGCCGACGCAGCCGAGCGCATGGCCGAGGTCAACGAGGCCAACACCGTGCTGTCCGACCCGGAAAAGCGTTCCGCCTACGACACCGTGGGCGCGCAGGCCTGGGCCGCCGGTGCGCGGTCGGGCGACGACGTGCGCCCGCCGCCGGGCTGGAACAGCGGCTACACCTACGGCGACCCGGGCGGTGGCGGCGGCGCAGACGGTTTTCGCGCCCACTTCGGCGGCGGCGACGAGGGCGACTTCAGCGAATTCTTCGAGCAGATGTTCGGCCGCGCGCACGGCGGCGGCGGCGGCGGCGGTAACCGGCGCGCGTCCGGCCGCGCGCAGGCGCAGATGCGCGGTGAAGACCGCCATGCGCGCATCGAGCTCGACCTGATCGACGCGTACAAGGGCGCCGAGCGCCACATCAACCTGCGCGGCGCCAAGCTGGACGACGCCGGCCAGGTGGTGCCGGAAGACCGCACGCTGGAAGTCAAGATCCCCAAGGGCGTCAAGGAAGGCCAGATGATCCGCCTGGCCGGCCAGGGCGGCGCCGGCTACAACGGCGGCCCGGCGGGCGATTTGATGCTGGAAGTGCAGTTCCGCGCCGACCCGCGCTTTCGCGTGGAAGGCCGCGACGTGACCCAGCGCGTGCGCATCAGCCCGTGGGAAGCGGCCATTGGCGGTGGTGTGGAAGTCACCACGCCCGACGGCGCCACGGTGGAAGTGACCGTGCCCGCGGGCTCGGGCAGCGGGCGCAAGCTGCGGCTGAAGGGGCGCGGCATCCCGTCGACCAGTGCGCCGGGCGATCTGTACCTGGAGCTGGAAATCGCCGTGCCCAGCGCCGTGACCGACGCGCAAAAGGCCGCCTGGACGGCCTTGCGCGACGCCTACCCCGGCTTCAACCCCCGCAGCGCCTGAGCGCCGACCCCTGGACTACGGAGACCGAACCCCATGGCTTCCCAACCCATTGCGATTCCCGCCGAACTGGTCGAGTTGCTCGACGACGCTGCGCTCGACCTGCCCACCCTGGCGCGCACCTGCCGCGTGACGACCGAGTGGGTGCTCACCCGCGTCGAGTCTGGCGTGCTGGCGCCCAGCGCCGGCCAAGCCGCCACCGAATGGCGCTTTGCCAGCACCACCGTCGTGCGCGCGCGCCGCCTGGCCGGGCTGGAGCAGACCTTTGAGGCCGATCCGCAACTCGCCGCGCTGACGGTGGATTTGATGGAAGAAGTGGCCGATCTGCGCCGCCGGCTGCGCGAGCTGATCTGACGCGGCGCTGGCGCCCGAACGGCGCGAGCCGCCTGGGCGACTGACCGGGTTCGGTCGCGCCCAAAGCTTCTTTTGAGCACAAAAAAGACTGCCCGCGCTAGAGGGATCTGCGCGGGCAGCTATGTTTATAGGAGCGCATCGGCGCTGGGCCGATGCTGCCGGTGCGGGGTCGCTCAGTACCCGAAGCCGACGCCCACCCCGCCGTGGCGCCCAATGCGGCCGCCGATCGACAGGTTGACGCCCACCGGCGCCACGTAGCGCGGGGCCGGCTGCACGTACACCGGCGCCGGGTAGCTCTGGTACACCGGGGCGGCGTACGGGTAGCCCTGCTGCGGAAACGCTTGCGGGTAGGGTTGTGGGTACGTCTGCGGATAAGGCGCGGGGTACACCGGTTGCTGCGGGTAGTAGCCACCGTCGTAACCCGGTTGCACCACCTCGCCCCCCGACGGGTAAGACGAATACGCCGGCGGCACCGGGTACGTCGCTACCGGCGCGGGTTGCACCGGGTAGGTCTGCGCACCGTCGTTGTAGCTGTAGTTGGGCTGGTTGTTGTAGTAACCGCCTTCCGGGTTGGGCACCTGCAGCCACTGGCCGGGGGCCTGGGCCGTGCGGGTCTGGTACTGGCGGCCGTTGTATTCGTAGGTCACGTCGTAGGCCGTCACGCGCTGGCTGTAGCGCGTGCCGCAGTGGCCGTAACCGTTGTTGTAGGCCTCGGCCGTGTTGCCCAGGAGGGCACCACCGATGGCGCCCAGAATGGCGCCGGCGATGTGGCCATTGCCCTTGCCGATCTGGCTGCCGATCAGCCCGCCGGTGACTGCGCCCACGCCGGCGCCCGCGCCACTGGTGGGGCGGCCGTAGGGCCCGCAGTCTTGTACCGGCACCTGTTCGACTACGGGCTGGGCACCCAGCACGCGCGCATTCACCATCGACTGCGCCTGCGCCGCCGTGGCCGCCACGCCCAGCGCCGCCAGCACGGTCAGGCGCACAGCGAAGGCAGAAGACGTAGAGCTTTTCATCTTGGGATCCTCAAAAAAGAAGACACAGCAAGCCTATTGTGGGCCGCTTTCCCTCTGAAAACGCCCCAACGGGGCCCGAGGCTGACCTACTTTACACCCCGGATACCAAGGGCGGTCTGTGGTTGTGGCGGCGAAAATGCTCCCAAAATGGGAGCTGGTCGCGCAGATGAACCTAGCGTCAGAGCCCAATTGGACAGGATTTCCGTCCGGCTTTCAGCCCGCGCCGAGCGAGTCAAGAAATTGGAATCTGACCCCGATTACTCCCGATTACGGCGACACCCGACATGGGCGGCGCCGTCGTCCTGGCGCGCGGTGAACAGCGTTCTGCGTATGCCCAGCGCCTCGCAGATCCGCGCAAACGCTGCACGCAGTTGGGCAAGGGAATCGGTCGCGGGGGTCATGCGGAGCCGCGTTAGACCGGCGGCATCTTTGGCACCACAAACCGCCACACCGCCCGCAGTGCCAGCGCCGTCAGCGCCAGGCCCACCACGCAGACTGGCACGCGCAGGCCGGTGTCGGACCAGTTGGAATAGGTCATCAGCGCCGCGGCCTGGGCGGTCATGGCCAGGGCGATGGTGGCCAGCGCGTGTTGCGGCATGGCCAGGCGCGCGCGGTAGTCGGGCGAGGTCAGGCCCCACAGGGTCTGGAACAGGCAGGCCGCGCCGATGGGGATGGCCAGCCACACCACCAGCACCAGTGGCAGCAGGTGCTCGATCACCCAATGGAACAGCGGCTGCGGCCCATGCAGGGTCAGGCCGTACAGCTCCAACGCCATCCACAGCCCGCCCGGCAGCGCGCCGAAGACGGACCAGCGGTACAGGCGGCGGCTGGGGTGCACGGCTCAGGCGCCGGGCTGGCGCGCCAGGTGCGCTTGCGCGAACTCCTGGTACCAGGCCAGCGACGCGGGGTTGGCCATGGCTTCGCGGTTGACGACCTTGTCCAGTGGCTGGCCGAGCAGCAGCTTCTTGATCGGCAGCTCCTGCTTCTTGCCAGACAGGGTGCGCGGGATCTCGGTGACCTGGAAGATGTCGTCCGGCACGAAGCGCGGCGACAGCGCGGTGCGGATGGCGCCGGCCAGGCGCTGGCGGAGCGCGTCGTCCAATGTGACGCCGGGGCGCAGCACCACGAACAGCGGCATGTAGCTTTCGCGGCCCAAGTATTCCAGGTCGACCACCATCGAATCCAGCACCTCGGGGATGCCTTCGACGGCGCTGTAGATCTCGCTGGTGCCCATGCGCAGGCCGTGGCGGTTGATGGTGGCGTCGCTGCGGCCGTAGATCACGCACCACTCGCCCTGGCCGTCGTCGTCGCCGATCTTCAGCCAGTCGCCGTGGCGCCAGACGCTGCCGGCCTCGGGGCCCAGGTCGCCGCCGCCGGGCTTGCGGCCGTGGCCGGGCGGGTACATCTCGAAATAGCTGGCCTTGTAGCGCGCGCCGTCGGTGTCGCCCACCAGGTACAGCGGCATCGACGGGATGGGCTGCACGCACACCAGTTCGCCCACCTGGCCGACCACGGGCTCGCCCGCGTCGTTCCAGGCTTCCACCGCGGCACCCAGTTGGCGGCACTGCATGACGCCCGGGCGCTGGGGCAATTCGCGGTTGCCGCCGATGAAGGCGCCGCAGAAGTCGGTGCCGCCGGAGATGTTGGCCCACCACATGTCCTGCTGTTCGGGCGACTTGGCGATGCGGCGGAACTGCTCGTTGCCCCAGGTCTGCACGTCGGGCGCCAGTGGCGAGCCAGTGCTGCCCAGCGCGCGCACGCGGCTGAGGTCGCCGCAGGTCGACAGATCGACGCCCGCTTTCATGCAGCCCGCGTAGAACGCAGCGCCCGCGCCGAAGAAGCTGACCTGGTGGCGCGCGGCAAAGCGCCACAGCACCGTCCAGTCCGGCGCGTCCTTGGGGCCGCCGGGGCTGCCGTCGTAGATCACGATGGTGGTGCCGCTCAGCAGGCCGGCCAGTTGCGCGTTCCACATCACCCAGCCGGTCGAGCTGTACCAGTGGTAGCGCTCGCCCAGCGTCATCGGGTCGTAGCTGCAGCCGATGTCGTTGTGCAGCACGCCCAGCATCTGCATCACCAGAATCATGCCGCCATGGCCGTGCACGATGGGCTTGGGCAGGCCGGTGGTGCCGCTGGAATACACGACCCACAGCGGGTGGTCGAAGGGCAGCCAGGCCGCTTCAAACGCTGCGGTTTCAGCATCATTTTGGGCTGTGGCCTTAGTGAAATCTGCGCAGCCAGCTGCTGTTTCTGTAGTGCCCAGGTTGCGGTACAGCACCACGTGCTGCACGGTGGGCAGGGCGGCGCGCAGCTCGGCCAGCACGCCCAGGCGGTCGATGTCGCGGCCGGCCCAGGTCACGCCGTCGCAGGCGATCAGCACCTTGGGCTCGATCTGCTTGAAGCGGTCCAGCACCGCGCTGGTGCCCATGTCCGGCGCGCACACGCTCCACACCGCGCCCAGGCTGGCCACGGCCAAAAAGGCGACCATGGTCTCGGGGATGTTGGGCAAGTACGCGGCGACGCGGTCGCCCGGCTGCACGCCTTGCGCGCGCAGGTGCAGCGCGAGGGACGCGACCTGGCGCTGCAACTCGGGCCAGCTCAGCGTGCGCACCTGGCCTTTTTCGTTGTCGCTGACGATGGCCGGCACGCCCGCCGCCTCGGCCGGCTGTACGTGGCGCATTACCTGGCGCGCGTAGTTCACCTGCGCGCCGGGGAACCAGACGGCGCCGGGCATGGCGTTCTTGGCCAGCACGCCGGTGTGCGGCGTGGGCGAAGCCATCTTGAAGTAGTCCCAGATGCTTTGCCAGTACGCGTCCAGCTCGGTCGTGGACCAGGCCCAGAGCGCGTGGTAGTCGTCAAACGCCAGGCCGCGCGTGTCGCGCAGCCAGTTCTGGTAACGGCGGATCTCGGGGAGGCGGGCAGGGGGCGGGGTTGCTTGGCTCATGCGGCGATTATTGGCGCAGCGGCGCGCCGGTGGCTAGCCTGAGAACGCGGCAAACCCTAGGGTTTGTACGGCTGTCCAATTAAGTTGGACAAACGTCCAATACCGACCATGAACACCCCTGTCGCCCGCCCCCGCAGCCGCACACCGCGCGGCGCCGCGCGGCCGGACCGGCGCCAGGCCATCCTGCTGGCGGCCGAAAAGCTGTTTGCCGAACAGGGCTACCACGCCGTGTCGCTGCGCCAGATCGCCGCCGAGGCCGCGGTGCCGCTGGCGCTGGTCGGGTACTACTTCGGCGCCAAGCACGAGCTGTTCCACGCCGCGTTCGAGCGCTGGAGCCCAACCATCGACGCGCGTCTGGCCCTGCTGCGCGAAGCCACGGCCGACCGCAAGCGCCCGACGCTGCGGCGCATCGTGCAAGCCTTTGTCGATCCCGTGCTGGCCTTGCGCGCCAGTGCGGAGGGCGAGTACTACGCGATGCTGGTCGCGCGCGAGTTGGCCTACCGCACGCCCGACGCCGACCGCGTGCTGGCCGAGTACTTCGACCCCATGGCGCACGCCTTCATCGACGCGCTGCACACGCTGCGCCCCGACGTGCCGCGCGCCCAGGTCGCCTGGGCCTACCAGTTCGCCATGGGCGCGCTGCTGCACCACATCATGGACCACCGCGTGCAGCGCCTGTCCCATGGTGAGAACTCGCCACACGACCCGGCCGCTGCGCCGCTGCTGATCGACTTCATGACCGCCGGCATCGATGCCGCGCTGAAGACCCCGCTTTCCCCACGTTGATGCCCACCCGGAGACAAAAACCATGAAACGCCGACTGCTTGCCACCGCCGCGCTGTGCGCCCTGGCTGGAATGACCTTGCCCGCCCACGCCCAGCAGACCATCCGCCTGACGGCCGCGGCCGGCCACCCGCCGGTGTTCCTGTGGGTCAAGCTGATCGACGAGTACTTCATCCCCGAGGTGGATAAGCGCCTGGCCGCGGCCGGCGGCAAGCACAAGATCGAATGGACCAAGGCCTGGGGCGGCACGCTGATCAAGATCGGCTCCGAGTCCAAAGGCATCGCGGACGGCGTGGCCGACATGGGCTTTGTCAGCACCATCTTCGAAGCGCCCAAGTTCCCGATGCAGAACGTCAGTTACTACGCGCCCTTCGGTACCAGCGACATCGGCACCGTGGCCGGTGTGGTGAACGACATGCAGGTCAGTATCCCGGCCATGGGCCAGGCCTGGACCAAGAACGGGCTGGTCAGCCTGGCCGGCACGGCGCTGGACAGCTACCACATCTGGACCAACTTCCCGATCAAGTCGGTCGACGACTTGAAGGGCAAGAAGATCACCGCCCCCGGCCCCGCTGCCAACTGGATCAAGGACACGGGCGCTGTCGCTGTCGCCGGTAACCTGAACACCTACTACGAAGACATCAAGTCGGGCGTGTCCAACGGCGTGATCACCTTCGCTACCGGCGCCTGGGGCGCCAAGGTGCACGAAGTCGCGCCCTACATCACCAAGGTCAACTTCGGCTCGCAATTTGCGGGTGCGCTGGCGATGAACAAGTCGCGCTTCGACAAGCTGCCCCCCGAAGTGCAGAAGGTGTTCCGCGAGGTGTCGGCCGAGTACGGCAAGCGCTTTGCCACCGCGCAGGCCGAGGCCGCCGACGGCCTGCTCAAGAAGATGGCCGACGCCGGCGCCAAGGTCAGCGAGCTGACGCCGGCCGAGCGCACGCGCTGGGCTACCACGCTGCCGCCCATCGCCAAGAGCTGGGCCGCCGACCTGCAGGCCAAGGGCATGCCCGGCGACCAGGTGTTGAACGGCTACATGAACGGCCTGAAGAAAGCCGGCGCCCAACCGGCGCGCGACTGGGCCGCCAAGTAAGCCGACTCTTCCCGCCGGTCTCTGAGAACGAGGTTCCTCCATGGAAGGCAACCCCTTGCCCGACGCGCCCGAGCCGGCCGCGTCGCAGGATTCGTACCGCCGCCCGATGCCGGGCGGTGTTCAACGCTTGACCCAGGCGCTGAACGCGCTGGGCACGCTGTGGATCGTGGTGCTGATGCTGCTGATCAACGCCGACGTGCTGGGCCGCGACCTGCTGGGCACGCCCGTGCGCGGCGTGACCGAGCTGGTGTCGCTGTCCATCGTCGGCATCGTCTTCCTGCAACTCGCCGACACCTTGGCCACCGGTCGCATGACGCGCGCTGACGTGCTGCTGGACCGCCTCAAGCGCACCACGCCCTGGGCGGCAGATGCGCTGCAGGCGGTCTTTCACCTGGCGGGCGCGGGCCTGATGGCCGTGATCCTGTGGGCGGCGTGGGAGCCTTTGGTTGAAGCCATCCGCATCCAGGAATACGTCGGCGCCGTGGGGGACTTCACCGCACCGGTGTGGCCGGTGCGGCTGATCATGCTGGTCGGCATCTGCGCCACGCTCATCACCTTCCTGCTGCTGGCGTGGATGGATGTGGCGCGCGCGCGCAGCCGTGGGAGATCCGCATGAGCGCGATCACCGTCGCCGGCCTGTCGCTGCTGCTGATGCTGGTGCTGATCTGGGCCGGCATGCACGTGGCTGTGGTGCTGGGCATCGTCTCCTTCGTTGGCGTGTGGCTGATCCGCGGCGACGTCAGCGTGGCCGCCAACCTGCTGGCTACGGCCAGCCAGGACGCCATCGCCAGCCACATCTTCGGCGTGGTGCCGCTGTTTGTGCTGACCGGTTTTTTGGTCGCGATAGCGGACGTCGGCAAGGACGCGTTCGAGGTCGCCAACCAACTGCTGCGCCGGCTGCGCGGCGGCTTGGGCATTGCCACCGTGGCGTCCAACGCGGTGTTTGCGGCCATCACCGGCATCTCGATCGCGTCGGCCGCGGTGTTCACCCGCGTGGCTGTGCCGGAGATGCTGCGCTTTGGCTACAACCCGCGCTTTGCCGTGGGCGTGGTGGCGGGTTCGTCGGTGCTGGGCATGCTGATCCCACCCAGCCTGCTGATGATCCTGTACGGTTTCCTGGCCAACCAGTCGGTGGGCGACTTGTTCACCGCCGGCATCGTGCCGGGGCTGGTGCTGGCGCTGGCCTACGCCATCGGCATCGTGCTGATGGCCACGCTGTGGCCGCGCAGCGTGTACGCCAACGGCGACGGCGCGCGCCCGGTCGACACCGACCTGATGCCCTTAGGCACGCTGGTGATAAAGCTGCTGCCCAGCGTCCTGCTGATCGTCGCGGTGTTGGGCGGTCTGTACGCGGGCTTCTTCACTGCGACCGAAGCTGGCGCCGTCGGTGCGGCCATCGCCCTGATCATCGCGCTGGTGCGCCGCAAGCTGAACATGCGCTCGCTGTGGAGCGTGCTGACCGAAACCGGCCACGTCACCGTCTCGGTCAGCTTTTTGATCATCTGCGCCACCATTTACACGCGCATGCTGGCCATGTCGGGCATGCCGCAGTTCATGGTGGAGCACATGACGCAGATGGGTCTGGGGCCCACAGGCTTTCTGATCATCTACGTCGCGCTCATCATCGCTCTGGGCATGATCATCGACTCGTCGTCGATCCTGCTGATCGTGCTGCCGCTGATGCTGCCGATCGCCGAGCAGTTCGGCATGAACCTGATCTGGTTTGGCGTGGTCACCGTGGTCGCGGTCGAGATCGGCTTGCTGACCCCGCCGTTCGGCCTGTCGGTGTACGTCATCAAGAGCACGTTGCAGGACTCGCGCATCAGCCTGGGTGACATCTTCCGCGGCACGCTGCCGTTCACGATCATGATGTTTGCCGTGCTGTTGCTGCTCATCTTCGTGCCGCAGATCAGCTTGGTATTGCTCAAGGCCCCAGGAGCTTGACATGACTTCAATGACCAACCCCCTGGACGGCTTCACCGTCGACCGCGCGCAGATCCAGACGATTGGGCAAGACCTGCAGCGGCCCGAATGCATCCTGGCGGAGCCGGACGGCACGCTGTGGTCGGCCGACGCGCGCGGGGGCGTGATGCGCATCGCGGCCGATGGCACGCAGCGCTTCATCGGGCAGCGCAGCGACGCGCGTTTTGAAAGCGCGGCCGCCGCCACCAGCGACGAGCTGGAGCACAAGTTCACCACCGGCACGCTGCCCAACGGCCTGGCGTTTGCCGCCAATGGCGACCTGCTGATCAGCAACTTCGGCACCGACCGCCTGGAGCTGATGACACGCGACGGCGCCACGCGCACGCTGGTCGACCAGATCAACGGCCAGCCCATCGGCAAGGTCAACTTCGTGCTGCGCGATTCGAAGGACCGCGTGTGGATCACCGTCTCCACCCGCGTCAATCCGTGGACCACGGCGGCCAGCTCGCGTGTGCGCGATGGCTTCATCGCGGTGCTGGACGGTGGCGTGCTGCGCGTGGTGGCGGACGGCTTTTACTTCACCAACGAGATCCGCTTCGACGCGCGCGAAGAATGGCTTTACATCGTCGAAACCACCGGCCCACACATCACGCGCATGCGTGTGCAAGAGGGCGCGGGCGGGGTCACGCTTACGGACCGCGAAGTCTTCGGCCCGCAGCACCTGGGCGGCTTTCCGGACGGCATCGCCTTCGACAGCTTCGGCAACCTGTGGTGCACGCTGGTCATGGTGGACCAACTGATTGCGCTCACGCCGCAAGGCGACAAGCGCGTGCTGCTGGACGATGGCGACCCGGCCGCATCCCAGAAGCTGCTGGACCGCATGGCCGCCGGCACGCTGACGGCCGACGACATGATGAAGGCGCGCGGCACGTTGGCGCCGTGGATGGCCAGCGTCACCTTTGGTGGGCCCGACCTGCGCACCGTCTACATCGGCAGCCTGATGGGCACCACCATTCCGTATTTCCGTTCACCCGTTGCCGGCCTGCCGATGGTGCACTGGCGCGCCTGATTTCCCACGCACAAGGAGAACCCACGATGCCCCGCCAATTTGTTGACCTGTCGATCTACCTGGAAAACGACGTCATCTCCGACCCGCCCGCGTTCGCGCCCAAGATCGAGTACTTCAACCACCAGAACTCGTTTGAGCAGATGGCGCCCTTCTTCCCCGGCCTGAAAAAAGAAGACCTGCCCGACGGCGAAGTGTGGGCGGTGGAGATGATCCAGCTGTCCACCCACAACGGCACGCACCTGGACGCGCCCTACCACTTCCACAGCACCATGGACAAGGCACTGGGCGAGAAGAAAAAGGCCTGGACCATCGACGAGGTGCCGCTGGAATGGTGCTTCCAGCCCGGCGTGAAGCTGGACTTCCGCCACTTTGCTGACGGCTATGTGGTCACCGCGCAAGACGTTGAGGCAGAGCTCAAGCGGATCGGTCACACGCTGCAGCCGCTGGAGATCGTCGTCGTCAACACGCGCGCCGGCAGCCGCTACGGCCACAACGACTTCGTGTCGGCCGGCTGCGGCATGGGCTACGACGCCACCATGTACTTGCTGGAACGCGGCGTGCGCCTGACCGGCACCGACGCCTGGAGCTGGGACGCGCCCTTTGTCTACACCGCCGAGAAATACGCCGAATCCAAAGACGCCGGCCTGATCTGGGAAGGCCACAAGGCCGGCCGCGACATCGGCTACTGCCACCTGGAAAAGCTGCACAACCTGGAAGCGCTGCCGCCCAGCGGTTTTTACATCTCGTGCTTCCCGCACAAGATCCGCGGCGCCTCGGCGGGGTGGACGCGTGCGGTGGCGATCTTTGACGACGCGCTGCAAGCGGCCTGACAAAGGTTTATCCATCAAATCGGCCGGTGGACCTAGAGCCATCTGCGCGGGCAGCTACTTAAAACAGAGCAAACATGAGTGCAATCGACTTCACCCACGACCCCGCTGCGCGCAGCTGGCTGGCTTCGGCCCAGGCGCCGGGCGCCGACTTCCCCATTCAGAACCTGCCCTTTGGCGTGGTGCGCCGGCGCGGCAGCCAGGAGGCACTGCGCGGCGCCGTGGCGATTGGCGACCAGGCGCTGGACCTGGCCGCGCTGCACGGCCGCAGCGTGTTGACGGACGACGCGGCGCTGGCCCTGGCGCTGGCCGCGCAGCCCACGCTGAACGACTTCATGGCCGCCGGCCCAAGCGCCTGGCGCGCGCTGCGCCACGCGCTGTTCAACGTGCTGCGCGATGACGCGGCGCCCAACGTGCAGCAGGCCGTCGGCGCCTGCCTGATCCCGCAGGCCGAACTGGAACACGCCCTGCCCACGCGCCTGGGCGACTACACCGACTTCTACACCTCGCTGCACCACGCGGTGAACGTGGGCAAGCTGATGGCGCCGCCGCGCCCGCTGTCGCCCAACTTCCAGTGGCTGCCCATCGCCTACCACGGGCGCGCCAGCAGCGTGGTGATCAGCGGCACCAACTTCCACCGCCCCAACGGCCAGGCCTTGCCGCCGGGCGCCGCAGCGCCGGTCTACACGCCCTGCACGCGGCTGGACTACGAGCTGGAGATGGGCTTCTTCATCGGCCCCAGCAACGCGCTGGGTCGCCCGGTGAAGCTGGACGAGGCCGAGCAGCACATCTTCGGCATGTGCCTGCTGAACGACTGGTCGGCGCGCGACCACCAGTTCTGGGAAATGACGCCGCTCGGCCCCTTCTTGGGCAAGAACTTCTGCACCAGCATCTCGCCCTGGATCGTCACCATGGACGCGCTCGCGCCCTACCGCGTGCCGTTCGACCGGCCGGCGGGTGATCCGCAACCGTTGCCCTACCTGGACGGAGCGGCCAACCGCGCGACCGGTGGCATCGACGTGCAGCTGACGGTGTCGATTGAAAGCGCGCAGCACCGCGCCAAGGGCTTGCTCGGCGACACGGTGTCGCGCACCAGCTTCCGCCACCAGTACTGGACCATCGCGCAAATGCTGGCGCAGCACACCGTGGGTGGTTGCAACCTGCAGGCCGGCGACCTGTGCGGCACCGGCACCATCAGCGGTCCGACGCACGCCGAAGCCGGCGCCATCCTGGAGCTGAGCGTGGGCGGTACCCAGCCTGTCACCCTGCCCGGCACCGGCGAACAGCGCGCCTTCTTGCAAGACGGCGACGCCGTTATCCTGCGCGGCTGGTGCGAAAAGCCCGGCGCCGCGCGCATCGGCTTCGGCAGCTGCCGCGGCACGGTGTTGCCGGCGCTGGTGGACTGAGCCGGCGGGTATTGCAGCGGCCGCTGGCGGCTACGATCGGGCCCATGCTTTTTGCCCGCCGCCATGCCCCGCTTCCACGTTGATTGCCCCTTGAGCCCTGGCGCCGATCTGGCGCTGCCTGCGGGTGCGGCCCGCCATGTCCAGGTGCTGCGTCTGCAGCCGGGCAGCGCCATCACGCTGTTCAACGGCGCGGGCGGTGAATGGCAGGCGACGGTCACGGCCATGGGGCGCAGCAACGTGCAGGTGCTGGTGGGCGTGCACAGCGCGGTGGAGCGCGAGCCCGGGCGTCCGGTGCATCTGGCGACGGGGGTAATGGCGTCCGACCGCATGGACTGGTTGGTGGAAAAGGCGACGGAGCTGGGCGCTGCGTCGCTCACTCCGCTGCTGGCCGAGCGCAGCGCCTTGCGTCTGTCGGGCGAGCGGGCGCAGAAGAAGCGCGCCCACTGGCAGGCCGTGGCGGTGGCCGCCAGTGAGCAAAGTGGCCGCAACCGCTTGATGGATGTGCGCGAGCAGCTCATATTTCAGGAGTATGTTAGTGGCAGTGAAGGCGCGCGCTGGTTGCTGTCGCTGGACCCGGGTGCCGCTCCGATCGGCGAGTTGGTGCAGGCTTTGTCCGCGGATGCGCCGGTCACAGTCCTGTCCGGCCCGGAAGGTGGCCTGAGCCCGTCCGAAGAAGCGGCCGCGCGTGCCGCGGGCTTTGTGCCCGTCGGCCTGGGTGCGCGCGTGCTGCGCGCCGAGACTGCGCCACTGGCCGCGCTGGCCGTGCTGACCCTGATGGCGCCGCGCTGACGATCGCCAGCGGTGCGCGGTACCGCGCCGCGGACCTGCCAGCATCGCCACGCGGTACGGCGCGCCGCCGGCCCACGTCTGCTGAAGCCTGCGGGCAGAATGGCGGCCACATGCCAAGTTGACGGAGGAAGGCCAGCATGCTGATTTGGGGAGCGTTCTGGGGCGTCGTGCTGGCCGCGCTGTGGCCCGATACGGATGAGGGGGCCTGGGTAGGCGGCGTGCTGCTGGGCCTGCTTGCTGGCTGGACCTTGCAGCGCGCCGTGCGTTCGGTCGTGCGCAAGGAACTGGCCGCGGCGGCGCGCGCAAAAGCTGCTGCTGCACCCGACGCGGCGAACGCGTCGGTGCCTATCGGGATCGCGCCGGTGTGGGCCGACGAAACAGTGGCCGAGCCACCGCAAGCCGATTTCGCCGACACCGTGCCGGCCGGTGCGCAGGCAGCCCTGCACGCAGCGCTGCCTGAAACGGCCACGGCGCCCGCGGCCGCCGCACACACCGGCCACGCCGTGCCGACCGATGTGCTGGAAGACCTGTTCGGTGAGGACGCGCCCGCCAACCAGGCGGCGGCACGCAGCGCCGCCCCGGTACGCGCGTCCGCACCACCGCCCCCGACCGCGGCGCCCAGCCCGCTTGAGCAGGGCGTGAGCTGGGTGCGACAGTGGTTTCTGCAGGGCAATCCCATCGTCAAGGCCGGGCTGGTGATTTTGTTCATCGGCTTGTCCTTTCTGGCGCGCTTTGCCGCGCAGGCCGGCCTGCTGCCGGTGGAGCTGCGCCTGGCCGCCATCGGTGCGGTCGGCATTGCCTTGCTGGCCATCGGCTTTCGCCAGCGCGACAAGCAGCCCGCGTTTGGTCTGGCCTTGCAGGGCGGCGGTGTGGCGGTGCTGTACCTGACGGTGTTTGCCGCTTTCCGTTTGTACGGCCTGGTGCCGCAGCTGGTGGCCATGGGGCTGATGGTGGCGGTGTGTGCCCTCAGTTGCGCGCTGGCCATGCTGCAGAACGCGCGGGCGCTGGCCTTCGTGGCTTTTGCCGGCGGCTTTGCCGCGCCGCTGCTTTTGTCCACCGGCGGGGGCAGCCACATCGCCCTGTTCGGCTACTACACGCTGCTGGATCTGGCCATTCTGTTCATCGCCACGCGGCGCGCCTGGCGCGAGCTGAACCTGCTCGGCTTCGTCGCCACTTTTGGCACGGCGGGCGCCTGGGGCTGGATGCGCTACAGCGAAGCCGACTACCTCAGCGCGCAGCTGTTCTTGATCGTGTTCGTGCTGATCTTCATCGCCACGTCGATCCTGTATGCACGCGCCACGCCGCTGCGCCTGGGTTGGGGCACCAGCCAGGCGGTGGACAGCACGCTGGTGTTCGGCACGCCGCTGGTGGGCTTTGGCTTGCAGTGCGGCTTGGTCCAGCACTTCGCGTACGGCGAAGCGTTTTCGGCGCTGGCGCTGGGCGCGCTGTACCTGGTGCTGGCGACCGTGCTGGTGCGCCGCGGGCTGGGCTACCGCCTGCTGGCCGAATGTTTTCTTGCGCTGGGCGTGGGCTTTGCCACGCTGACGGTGCCGCTGGCACTGGACGCGCGCTGGACCAGTGCGGTGTGGGCGCTGGAGGGGGCGGGCGCGTTCTGGGTCGGTGCGCGCCAAGGCCGCTGGATGCCGCGCGCCTTCGGTCTGCTGCTGCAAGGCATGGCTTGCCTGAGCTTCTTCAGCGCGACCGCCGCGTTCGTGGTCTCGCCCTGGCCGCTGTTGCATTCGGCCTTCCTGGGCGCGGTGATGATCGCATTGCCGCTGATCGCCACGGCCTGGTGGGCGCGCGAGCCGCTGCCGCACAGCGACTCGCGCTGGGCGCAGGGTTACGCCGGTATCGAAAGCCGCCTGTCCGTGCCGCTCTTCCTGCTCGGTGGCCTGCTGTGGCTGCAAGCATGGTGGCTGGAAGGCGCGCGCCGCTTGCCCCTTGTTGTCACCAGCGAACCGTTGCAACGGGCATGGACCCACAGCGGCGCCGTGTGGCTGGTGACCGGGGCGGCGCTGGTGACGGCGGCGCTGCTGCTGGCGTGGTCGCAACGCGCGCGCTGGGCCGTGGCGGCGTGGCCGAGCCGCTGCACGCTGCCGCTGTTGGTGTGGGTGCTGTGCATGCAATGGGGCGCGGGCGCGCAGGTGTCCGACTGGCCGTCGTGGCTGCTGTGGCCGTTGGCGCTGGCCCTGCACCTGGGGCTGATGCGGCGCAACGAGGCGCCGGCCACGGCCGCGCCACTGGCAGACCCGTGGCGCGGCTGGATGGGCTGGCAGCACGCCGGCACGGTGTGGCTGGTGGTGGCCTTGTTCGGCGACGCGCTGTGGGCCTGGGCCCTGCGCGCCAACCTGCTGGCCACGGCCTGGGCCAGCGTGGCGGGTGTGGCGGCGGCCACCGCCGTGCTGGTGGTGTTGACGCTGTGGGCCGGGCGCGGCGCGGTGCGCCACAGCGCCCGTTGGCCGCTGTCCACCCACGCGTTGGACTACAGCTGGTGGGCGGCCGCGCCGCTGGCCGTGGGGTTGTGGCTGGGCGCCTTGGGTCTGGCCTGGACCTCGTCCGGGCGCACCGACCCGCTGCCCTATATCCCCGTGCTCAACCCGACCGACCTGGTGGTCCTGCTGGCGGTCGGCGCCATCCTGCTGTGGCGCTCGGTCATGGTACGGGTGCAGCCCGCCGCGCCCGGCATGGCGGCGCTGCACTCCGGGGCGTTCTGGAGCGCGATCGGCGTGTTGTTGCTGGTGATCGTCAGCACCGTCTGGCTGCGCGTGGCGCACCATTTCTTCGGGGTGCCGTGGACGGCGTCGGCGCTGTTCAACAGCTTCGTCGTTCAGACCGGCTACGCCATTCTGTGGACGCTGCTGGCCCTGGCGCTGATGGTGGTCGCGTACCGCCGCGGCCAGCGCCCGGTGTGGCTCGCCGGCGCGGGGCTGCTGGCCCTGGTCATCGTCAAGCTGATGCTGGTGGACCTGTCCAACCGGGGCGGGGGCGAACGCATCATCGCCTTCATCGGCGTGGGTGTGTTGATGCTGGTGGTGGGCTACCTGGCGCCGCTGCCGCCCAAGCGCGCTGCGGCCATTGAAAAGGAGACGGCATGAGCCGGCTGGTTTCCGCGGCGCTGGCCGCCATGACCCTGTGGTGGGTGGGCGCTGCCCAGGCCGCCACGCCGGACACCGCGCAGGCCTACGCCGCGCAATGGCCGCTCACGGTGCCGGCCGGCGCCAGCCTGGTGCGCCTGCCGCTGCCCGCCGAGGTGCTGACGCGCCTGCAAACCCCTGACCTGCGCGACTTGCGCATCTTCAACGCCGCCGGGCAGGCGGTGCCCACGGCGCTGGACCGGTCGGACCCACGCGCTGGCGAGCCAACACCGCTGCCGATCACCTTGCCGGTGCTGCCCATCCTGGCCGACGCCGCGACCGCTTCGGGTGGCGACTTTGCCTTGCGCATCGAAGAAGGCCCCCGTGGCCGCGTCGTCAAAGTCGACAGCCACGCCGCGGCGCCCGCCAGTGCGGCCGTGTCCGGCGCGGTGTTGACCGGCGTTTTGGTCGACACCCGCGCCCAGACCGCGCGCCTGCGCGCGATCGAGCTGGACGCCCAATGGCCCGCCGCGCGGCCGTTTGCCTTTGACGCGCACACCAGCAGCGATCTGCAGCACTGGACGCCGCTGGGCCGCGTGATGGCCTTCCGCGGCGCCGACGGCGGCGTGTTGGCGCCCGCCACCGTGGCGCTGAACGGCGAGTCGCTCAAGGACCGCTACCTGCGCCTGAGCTGGGACCCCAGCACCACGCCCAACGCCGTCCAGATCGGCGGCGTGCGCCTGCAGCCCTTGGGCGTGGCGCTGCCGCCGGTGCGCGTGGCGGTGGAGCTGGCCGTGCAGCCTGTGGCCAACAACCCCAAGCTGCTGGAATGGCGCCTGCCGTTCGCGACGCCCGTGGCGGCGCTGGGCATCCGCGCGGACGGCGCGGCCACGCTGGTGCCAGTGCGCATCTTGGCGCGCCAGCAGCGCGAGGCGCCGTGGACGCCGCTCGGGCAGTTGGTGGTCTTTCACTTGGCGCAGGACGGCCAGACGCAGCACAACGCGCCGCTCGAACTGGGCCAGGCCGCCTGGCGCGAATGGCGGGTGGAGGTCGACCCGACGTCCCCGGGCTTCACCGCGGCGCCGCGCATCACGGCCTGGTTGGCGCCGGCGCAGCTGGTCTTTGTCGCCAGCGGGGACGGCCCGTTCACGCTGGCCGCGGGGCGCGCCGATGCGCCCGCGGTGACGCTGCCACTGCCCAGCCTGATCCCGGGTTACGAGCCCAGCGCGCCCGCCCGCTTGCCGCAGGCCAGCCTGGTGACCGCCACCAGCGCCGGCGCGTCCGCCGCGTTGCCAACCACGGCGCCTGGCGACCCACTCGACCGGCGGCGCTGGCTGCTGTGGGCGGTGTTGGTCGGCGGTGTGCTGCTGCTGGCGGGCATGGCCTGGGCGCTGGTGCGGCAGATGAACCGGCCAGCGGTTATGGAGCAAAATCAGGAAGAAACGCGCCATCAGCCCTAGTGCCACCTGCGCAAGCAGCTACGCTATTTGTAGCTAATTCAGCCCCTCAACCGCCGACATGAACCGCCATCTGCTGCTGCTCACCCTGTGCCAGGGCCTGTTCCTGACCAACAACGTGACCTTCATCGCCATCAATGGCCTGGTCGGCCTGCAACTGGCGCCCTACGGGTGGATGGCGACGCTGCCGGTGATGGGTTACGTGGTCGGCGGCGCGCTGTCCACGCCGCTCGTGGCGCGCACGCAGACGCGCTTTGGGCGCAAGGGCTCGTTTCAGATTGGCTTGCTGGTGGCACTGGGGTCGGCCTTGCTGGCGGCCTTCGCGGCGTGGACGCGGCAGTTCTGGCTGTTGGTGGCGGCCACGGTGATTGCCGGTTACTACAGCGCCAACGGCCAGCTCTACCGCTTCGCCGCGGCCGAAGTGGTGGCGCCGGGTTGGCGCGAGAAGGCGGTGTCGTTCGTCATGGCCGGCGGCCTCCTGGGTGCCATCGTCGGCCCCAACCTGGCGGCCTGGACGCGCACCCTGCTGCCCACGCCCTTCGTCGGCGCCTACCTGGCGCTGGCGGTGATCGCCGTCATCGCCATGGGCGTGATGACGCAGGTGCAATTCCCGCCAGCGCCCGAGCGCAAGGCCGGCGCGGCTGCCGGTCGGCCACTGGGCGAAATCATGCGCCAGCCGGTGTTCGTCGTGGCCACGCTGGGCGCGGCGCTGGGTTACGGCGTGATGAACCTACTGATGGCCGCCACGCCGCTGGCCATGCAGGTGTGCGGCTTTGAATTTGGCGACACGGCGCAAGTGCTGCAGTGGCACGTGATCGGCATGTTTGCGCCGGGCTTTGTCACCGGGCATTTGATCAAGCGCTTTGGCGCGTTGCCCATCATGGGCGTGGGCGTGGTGTTGAACGCGGTGTGCGTGGCGATCGCGCTGTCGGGCGTGGAACTGCAGCAGTTCTTGACCGCCTTGTTCCTGCTGGGCGTGGGTTGGAACTTCCTCTTCACCGGCAGCACCACGCTGGCGCTGACCGCGTACCGGCCCGAGGAAAAAGACCGCGCGCAGGCGGCCATCAACTTCTGTGTTTTCGCCACCATGGCCTTCACTTCGTTCGCCAGCGGCGCGTTGGTCACGACGCAGGGCTGGACCTGGCTGAACATGGGCTCGCTGCCCGTCATGGGTGTGATCGCCGTCGCCCTGCTGTGGCTGGGCCTGCGCCGGCGCGGTGCACCAGGCGCAACGATTTGATATCAAATCGATAGCTGGTCGCGCAGGTGGTTCTAGGGCTGACGACCAGTTTCTTATAAAAGCGAGGAAAAAGCTCTCTATTGATCAGGCCGGCGCACCCGACCATTCCAGCGTCATCGCCGGGTAGCGCGCCCACAGCCATTGCTGCAGCGCGTCGTACACCGGGCGGCGTTGCAGCTCGTGAAAGAGCGCGTGGAAGTGCATCGGAAAGCCGAGCGTGGTGACCATGTCGGCGGGGGCGCTTTCGCCGAATGCGCGGCTGCCGGCCGGGTCGACCAGCTGGTCCTGACCGGCGTAGAGCAGCAAGGTCGGCACCTTCCAGCGCGGGGCGCGCGCCACGACGGCGTGGCCGCTGGTCAGGATGAAGTGGGCCAGCCGCGCGCTCATGCGGTCGTGCAGCAGCGGGTCCTGGCGCAGCAGCTCGGCCGCGGCCGCATCGTGCGTCAACAGGCTGGGTTGTACGCCGTTGCTGACGCGCCAACCCGGCGCCACGGCGTTCAGCGCACGCACCAGTGCGCGCCGCGCAAAGCCCAGGCCCGCGTCCAGCGGCGGCGACGACAGCACCAGCCCTTCCACGCGCCGCAGCTTCTGCGACACCAGGCGCGCCGCCACCAGCGCGCCCAGGCAATGGCCGAGCAGGATCAGCGGCAGGCGGTCGTCCAGACGCGCGCGCGTGTCGTCGATGACGGCCGCCAGGTCGGTCACCAGGCGGTCTTCCTGCGGCAATTCACCACGGCCACCACTGGATTCGCCGTGGCCGTACTGGTCGTAACCGCGCACGGCGAAGCCCCATTGGTTGAGGCGGTCGGCCAACTCGGTGTAGTGCCCGATGTGCTCACCCAGCCCATGCACCAGCAGCACTTGTCCACGGGTCGGCGAGCCGATCGACAAGGGCCAGTCGTGCAGGGACAGGCTGTCGTCCAGCGTGCTGGCCAGCACCGACGGCGCCATGGCGGTGCTCAAGGCATGCGCGCGATGACCTCAGCGACCGCCGCGGTCAAGCGCTTGGCATACGGGACGTGCAGGAATTCGTTGGGGCCGTGCGCGTTGCTGCGCGGGCCGAGCACGCCGCACACCATCATCTGGGCGGTGGGGAAGCCTTCGCTCAGCTGGCTCATCAGCGGGATGGTGCCGCCCTGGCCGATGTAGCCGCAAGGGGCGCCGAAGTGCGCTTGCGACGCGGCGTCCAGCGCCTGCGCGAACCAGTCGGCCGATGGCGGCGCGTTCCAGCCGGTGGCGCCGCCACCGCCGTCAAACGTCACGCGCGCTTGGTAGGGCGCGTTGTCTTCCAGCAGGCGCTTGAGCTCCTGCACCGCCTGCGCGCCATCCACCAGCGGCGGCAGGCGCAGGCTGAGCTTGAAGGCGGTGTACGGGCGCAGCACGTTGCCCGCGTCCTGCAGCGCCGGAAAGCCTTCGGCTCCGGTCACGCTGAGCGTGGGGTGCCAGGTGCGCGCCAGCAGCGCGTCGACCGGGTCGCTGGTCATGGGCAGCACGCTTTGTTCCTTGCCGCCGCAGTCGTAGTGCACCCAGGGAAAGCGCTTGAACAGGTCTTCGCCCAGGATGGCAGCGGTGGCCTTGGCCTGCGCGACGCGCTCTTCGGGGATGTCGCAATGGAAGCTGGGGGGCAGCAAGCGGCCAGTGGCCGAGTCTTCGAGCCGGTCCAGCACATGGCGCAGGATGCGGAAGCTGCTGGGCACCAGGCCGGACGCGTCGCCAGAGTGCACACCCTCGGTCAGCACCTCGACCTTCAGCGTGCCGGCCGCCATGCCGCGCAGGCTGGTAGTCAGCCACAGCTGGTCGTAGTTGCCGGCGCCCGAATCCAGACACACCACCAGGCCGACGTCGCCCAGGCGCGGGCGCAGGGCGTCGATGTAGGGCAGCAGATCGGGCGAGCCGGATTCTTCGCTCGTTTCAATCAGGCCGACGATGCGCGGGTGCGGCACGTTCTGCGCTTTTAACGCCTGCACCGCAGCGATGGCGGCGTAGACCGCATAGCCGTCGTCCGCGCCGCCACGGCCGTACAGCTTGCCGTCCTCGTACTTGGGCGTCCAGGGGCCGAGGTCGCTGCGCCAGCCGTTGAATTCGGGCTGCTTGTCCAGGTGGCCGTACATCACCACGGTTTGCGCGGTGCCAGCTTTGGTGCCTTCGATCTCGAAAAAGATCACCGGCGTGCGTTCGCCGATGCGCACCACTTCCAGCTTCAGGCCGGGCACCTTCTGCGCTTCGACCCATTGCGCGGCGTTGCGCACCACGGTGTCGATAAAGCCGTGTTGCTGCCAGTCGGCGTCAAAGGTGGGCGACTTTGCCGGAATGGCGATGTAGTTGGTCAGCTGACGAACGATGTCGCCGTCCCATTGGGCGTCGATCTGGCGCTGGGCAGCGGCCGCGTCAAGCAATTGCGCTGACATTTCACGGTGGTGTGGGGCGTTCATGGGAGGGCAGTGTGGTGGACGAATCCGCCAATGTATACCCGCTGCCCGATTTGCGCCGAACCGGCGGCGGTTCAGCTGACGTACGCGACGATTTCGATCTTCATGCCCGGGACAACCAGCGCCACGCCAGCGCTCGACCTGTTCGGCCAGGGTGGCTGGAAATACTCGCGGTAAACGGCATCGATCGCCGGCATGTCCGCGACGTCAGTCATGTAGATGAGCACTTGCGCGACATCGGCCATGGTACGCCCGCCACGTTCAACGGCGCGCTTCAGGTTGTCGAGCGTCAGACGCGTTTGGCGCTCGATCGGACCGGTGTCGATGGTGCCATCGGCGCGTACTGGCCCATGGGCGGTGTAGAGGACACCACCCGAGCGCACCATCCAAGAGAATGGTTGGTGAAGAGGGGGGAGTCCAACGTCGACAAGTTCTCGCATGAAGGGCCTCAAACGGGCGCGTGGGCCAGCGCGTGCAGCCGCGCGTACCAGGGATGTGAGGGTGCGCGCAGATCCAGGTGGGTTTGGAAGTGATCTCGATCAGCCAACTCGTGCAGCGCGACCGGAGAGCCCTGAGCCTCGAGCAGTTTTTGCATGCGTTTGTTGGATCGGCGTACCCGGGCGCTGTCCATCTGACCCACGGTCAGATCGAAAGGGATGGTGTTGGATGAGCTTCGGTACAAGGGACTGAAGACGACGTCGTCTTCGGCATCCCGCCCGCGCAACACATGGGTATAGACGCGTTCTTCCAGACTGCCTGGCAGCGGGTCGCTCGCCTGCAGATCCAGGATGCCACTGATCGGCAGGCAACCGAGGATCGCCGCGTCGGGAATGCCGCGCTCACGCCGCTCCTGGCGCAACACCGCCACCATAGCCGCCAGGTGGCCGCCGGCGGAGTGACCGCTCAGCAGAAGGCGATCTGGGTTGCCACCCCATTCGTCGGCACGGGAGCGCAATAGCGCCAACAGGTTCAAGGCGTCGTCCACAGTTTCCGGGAGCGGATGGGTCGGCGCCAAACGGTACGACGGTGCGACCAGGACAATGCCCAATTGGGTGGCATGGCGCGCCATGAAGCGAACCCATTGTCGGTAGCCGTGCGTCCAGCCCCCGCCGTGCCAGAACACCAGCACGGGCGCACCTTGGGTCTGAATCGGCGCGTACACATCGAATTTCTGGAGCCGATCGGGCCCGTAGGCCTGATCTGCCGTCACGCGGATGGCGCTGGGCAAGGACTCCCGCGCCAGCGCCATCACGGCCCGCGCGTAGTCAACCGCTGCTGCGACTGGAAACGGCTCTTGCGCGTCCGGGTTGTCCTGGGCATCCAAAAGCGTGGACACGTGCGCGTCGACAGATACGCTCGGCGTCATTCGGCGACGATGCCCGCTTCCTTGATCACCTTGCCAAAGCGCCCGTTGTGGTCCGCGACCAAGCGGCTGAGCGCAGCGGGCTCACCGCCGGCCGGAACCAGTGCCAGTGTCTTCATGCGATCGAGCACGTCAGGCAGGCGAATGATTTCGTTCAGGTGCTGGTTGAGTATCTTGATGGCCGCAGGCGACATGCCGCGCGGACCCATGAAGCCCTGCCAAGCGCCGACTTCCACGCCCTTGACGCCAGCTTCGGCGAGCGTCGGTACCGCGGGTTGCAATGGCGATCGTTGAGCGTCGGCGACAGCGATGTTGATGAGTTGGCCTTTGCTCAGGTACTGGGCGACCGGCCCCAGCGTGGTGTACATGGCTGGGATGTGGCCAGCCACCAGGTCCACTATGGCGGGCCCGCTGCCGCGGTAGGGCACCTGAGCAAGTTTGACGCCCGCTGCCATGTTGAACATTTCGCCCAGGATATGCATGGGGGAGCCCGCCCCTGGCGTCGCGTAGTTGGACACCTTTCCTGCTTTGACCGCGTCCAGAAAGTCCTTGACGGTGCGAATCCCGGTCGACGCGTTGACGACGAGAAACAGCGATTGCGTGCCGGCGAGAAAGACCGGCGTGAGGTCCTTGATCGGGTCGTAGACGGCCCCCGAGCCCGGCTTCAGCACCAGCGGCGCCGTGGCCATCGTGTTGGGCGTGAACAGCAGGACGTGTCCGTCTGGGTTCGCCTTGGCAACGTAGGCGTTGCCGATGGTGCCGCTGGCGCCGGTCTTGTTTTCGACGACAACGGGCTGGTTGAGCCGCGCACTCAACTTTTCGGCGAACACCCGTGCCAGGGCATCGGTGTCGCCGCCTGGTGGAAAAGAGACCACGATGGTGACGGGCCGCTGGGGATAAGCGGCTTGACCAAAGGCGGCCGGCGCTGCGCCGGCGAGCAGGCTGGCAGAGCCAGCCAGAAGAAGTTGGCGACGAGGGATCACAATGCTCCTTTTTTTAAATCAATGCACTGGGTTCGCTTGCTGTGATCGCCGTTCGCGCAGCCACAAGACCAGCCCACAGACCAAGACCACCAATTGGGTTCCGATCAGCGAAGCAAAGCCAGCGTAAAAACCCGCGCCGGTACTGCCGCCCGCGCCGCCGTTCACGGCAGCGATCACGCCGCCCATGATGGCGGGCATGAAACCGGCGACCAGGCTGCCGACGCCATTCACAACCCCGTAGGCGCTGGCAACGTGTTCGGGACGAGCGCAGTACTGCACGGTGCTGGGGTACGCCGGACTCATCAGTCCCCAGCAGAAGCTGGCCGCCACCAGGCTGTACGCCGCGCCGTAGGGGTGGCTGATCTGGATGGCCGCCAGCACCGACAAGGCCACCCCAACACTGCAGAACACAAACATCAGCGGGACTTGCCGCCGCGGGATCCGGTCGATGATGGCACCGCCGATGAAAACGCCTGCGACAGTGGCGTATTGCGGCAACGAGGCCAACCACCCCATCTCGCGCATCGAGAAGCCGCGTGCTTCTTTCAAGTAGGCGGGGAGCCAACTGCTGGCACCCCAGAGGTAGGCCAGAAAGGCGGACGTCATCACGGTCAGCAGGAGCAGGTAACGCGTCTTCAGCGCGCCGGACATGATGCAGCCCACTTGCGCCAAAGGGGTCACCGCGTGCGCGTCTTTCGGGAGGTCCGCGGCAGTCGCCTTCGGTGCGGGCATCCTGATGAAGGCCAAAACCAGGGGTATGCCGATCACAATGTTGATGATGCCCAGGACGTGAAACGATGTTTCCCAATCGTGCCCGACCACCAGGTAGCCGATGAAGGGATAGCCGATCGCCAGGCCGAGGCCGGTTCCCATGTTGACGAAGGCGTTTGGCTTGCCGTTTTCATGGGTCGCGAAGTAGGCCTTGATGTAGTGCCCCGCCAGCGAGAACAAGGGACCCTCGGCCACGCCCAGGAGAATGCGCGACGCCACCAGCAGCTCAAAATTGTGAAAGTGCGGAGAGAAAAAGGTCACCACGCCCCAGAGCGTGAGGCCAAGCAGCAGACTCTTTCGCACCCCGAGCAAGGTGGAGCAAAACGATGTCAGGACGATGGCAGAGATGCCGTAGCCCACCAGGAAGGCGGTTGTCAGCAGACCCTGGCTGACCCGGTCGGAGCGACCGATGCCCATGTGGTCGAGAAACCCTGGGTCGGTGATCAACACGGCGATGTTGATGCGATCGATGTAGGAGATGGCGACGATCAGGAACAGCGTGATCACGCCATACCAGCGAAAGGATTTGCTCTGCATGGTGGCTTGCCTCGAAAAGATGGGTACGAGGGTGGACTCGCGGTGGCGAATCAGAAGAAGTGCCGAAGACCTATTTCGACGCCCGAAGCGCTGTGGTTGGCGGCGTTGGTCGGTGCGGTCAACCCTTGGGTGGAGACCGCACGTGTCGCACCCTTTCGGTTTTGCAGGAAGCTGTAGCTGGTGTAGAGGAGCGTCCGCTTGGACAGGTTGTAGCCATAGCCGAGGCCGAATTTCCGCCAGCGGATGTGGTCGGTTCCCGAGGCCCTGTAGTCGCCCACGCTCGCGCGAAGCCAATGCACGCCCAACGTGGCGCTGGCGCCCAGTTGAAGACCTCGGATGGCGGCACCGCCAGACCGCTTCTCCTGCGCCCAAAGGATCGACGGCTTCACCACGCCAAAGTCGTAGCTAGCGCCCACGTTGGCGATCTTGAGCTTGTAGCGGTCCTCAAAACCGAGCTGCCCCAGCGCCACGGCCACGTTGAACGCGCTCGAGGCATAACCGATGCGTGCACCCTGATACGTTGTGCTGCCCGGCGTGGATGCGGGCCCCCACGCATACTGAGCCTGGCCGTAGACGCCTCCCAGATCCTTGGGCAGAAAGTAGCTCAAGGCGCTGTTGATCTGGATCGGTGCCCCATTCATCAAAAAGGTGTTGGTCCCTGCGACACCGTTGGTCATGAACGGGTCAAAGACCAGCGTATTGAGGAAGGTCGCAGCGTCATCCCTTCCAAGTCGAACTTCTCCGTACGGCGTGTGGACGCTGACGGTTGCACGTCGGTTAAAGAAAGCGCCGGTCGGTCCACCTGCCCCGCCTGTTTTCGGGTTCATGCCCGATTCAAACCAGAAGCCAGCGCTGTAGCCTGACCCCAGGTTCTCCTCGCCGCGTACGCCGACGCGGGTGACGTTGGCGCCACTGTGTGACATCCCCGTGGACGAGCCACCCGCATTGCGCAAGTGGGCAGCGCCCACGTCCACCGTGCCAAACAGCGTGACCTGACTGTTCTGCGCAAGCACGGGTAGGCTCCACAGAGTTGCCGCAGCCAAGGCGGCCATCGCCGAGAACATCTTCATGGTTCGCTCCGGGGTTGGTTGCCACGCCGCCGATCGTTCGTTCGTCGGGCGACGGGCGATGCAGGTGCTTCAGATGTCCAGCACCAGGCGCTGGCCAGTGCAACGGGAGACGCAGATCATCATGGTCTTGCCGGACTGGCGCTCCACTTTGGTGAGGATGCCGTCGTGGTGGTCCAGTTCGCCGTCGAAGCCCACCACTGCCGTTTCGCAGGCGCCACAGACGCCTTCTTTGCAGCTGTGGTCAGGGTTGAGTCCGGCGTCGATCAAAGCATCGAGGATGGACTTTCCCGCGGGGACGTCGACCGTCTTGTCGGATTTTTCGCAAACGACTTCGAACCCGTGTTTTTCGGTGGCCGACGGAGCGACAACCGCCGCGAAGCGCTCAATGTGCGCATGGGGGTAACCCAGCTGCTCGCAGGTCTTCTCGAAGGCGTCCAGCATCGGCGTGGGGCCGCAGCAGTAATAGTGGCTGTCCGCGCCGCGCCCCGCCAGCAACTGATCCAGCCGCGGCGGGCCCCCTTGCTCCTGGTCAAAGTGCCAGGTGATGGAGGCGGTGTTGCCGGCGAGGGCAAGAATGCCTTCGACGAAGGCGGCTTCGCTTCGATTGCGCGCGCAGTAAACTACCTCCACTGGCCGGCCCAGCGCCGTCAGCCGTTGGAGCATGCTGTAGATCGGTGTCACGCCAATGCCGCCCGAGACGAGTACGCTCTTCGGCGCGTCCTCTTCCAGTCGAAAGTTGTTCCTGGGCGCGGAAATGTCGATGACTTGGCCAACGCGCAGTTGCTGATGAACGAAGCGCGAGCCACCGCGGCTGGCCTTGTCGTGAAGCACGCCCACCACGTACCGGTTCTTGTCGCTGGCGGAATTGCACAGGGAGTAACTGCGCACCAGGCCATTGGCCAGATGGAGATCGATGTGAGACCCTGCCTCGAAAGGCGGAAATTCCACGTTCGGCGCACTCGGCCGAAACTCGACGCTGACAATGCTATCCGCTTCGTGGCGCATGGTGTGGACGAGAGCTTTGAGGGTGGCGGCAGTCACGGCTGTGGCGCTCCGAACAAGAAGGTGTCACACGGTGCGGACTCAAGCCGGCGTTGCCAGCGCCGCGTCCAGTTGCGCCTGCGCCAAGCCGCGCAGATGGCGACGCAAGCGCACGATCCCAAGATCGTGTTGGTACAGGTTCTCGAACTGGTTCGCGTCGCGCGGCATTTGCTCGAGCATGACGCGGTCTTGCTCCAACACGTGCCAATGCCGTGCTTCAAGTCGGTTGCGGTAGAGGAAGCGCCAGGTGTCGCGTTCCCAGCCCGGAGCGATCTTGCGAACGCGCCAGAAGTACACGCCGCTGAGCTCCTCGGAAATGGGCGTGACCATGCCGACAATGATGAAGTTGCCCCCTGGGCCCCCTGATTTGGGGTACGGGATCTCCAACCGCATCCAGTGGATGCCGGTGTCGGCGAACTCACTCCAGTCAAAGTTGACGTTGCGCTGGCCTTCCTTCTCGAAGACGAACCCGGTGTCGGTGGCACGTATGCCGAACTTCGCCGTGTTGTCGCCTTCAGCCATCGAATGCGATTGCTTGTGAAGGAAGGTCCCGTGCATGGGGTCCATCACGTTGTCCAACACATAGCGGTAGTCGCTTTTCCATTCCGTGTAGCAAAGAAAGCGCGAGTACTGCTGGTCGTCGGCCAATTCAGGAGGCAGCTCCAGTGGCGGCGGGGTGTCGGTGGGCGCACTGGCGTTGTAGATGAAGACCACACCAGCACGTTCTTCCGTCGGATAGCTTTTGGTTGCGCGCTGGCCTTCGAGCTTGCATCCCGGGCTGCCAGGAACGCGGGTCACGGTGCCATCGCAGCGCACTTCCACGCCGTGGTAGGGGCAGGACAGCCGGTCGCCCAGAATGGCCCCCTGCGAAAGCGGCGCGCCGCGGTGTGGGCAACGGTCCTCCAGCGCACACACCTTGCCCTCATGGTCACGCCACAACACCAGACGCTGTCCTAAGCGATCCACTGAAATCGGCTTCTCCTTGATGAAGCTTGAGGGGCAGGCGGCGTACCAGAGGTCCTTCAGGCCAGTGGCCAGCAGTTGATCCACGGCATCGTGTTTTGCTTCGGTCATGATGGTTTCCTTTGTGGGAACTTGCCTTATCCAAGGCAGGCGTCAACGGCTCAGCTCGGCCATGCTGGACGCGTAGCTGGCTTCGGTCCAGGGCTCGCCTGCCGGGGTCGTGATGCCCTGACGATTCAGGCTTTCGACCAGGCCTGGGAGGTCGTGCACCCCGGCAGCGAAGGTGCGCTCGATCGCATCCCCCAGCAGATCTTCGTAAAGCGTCGGGCGACGTCGCTGTGCCTGCTTGGGTTGCAGGTAACGGTCGTGTGCCTGACTGGGTTCAGGATGCTGACCCTCCACGATCTGCACCATCTGGATAAATCCATCGGACATGGGCTGTCTCCTTGTTTGGTTGAGAAAAGGTGTACTTCGATGCGCGCTGACTCACTCAGCCGAAATCTTGTGGCGCTTGAGGACGTCTGCCCATACCGCGGTTTCGTCCTTAATGGCCTTGGCGAACGCCGCCGGTGTTGTGGTGGCCTGCACCATGCCTTGGGCCTTCAGCTTTTCGCGGACGTCGGGCCGTGCAAGGGTCTCTGCGGCATCACGGGCCAGCTGAGCAACGATCGCGGGCGGTGTTCCCGCCGGGGTGAGAAGGCCGTACCAGGACGTTACGTTGACACCTTTGACGCCCTGTTCCGCCAGTGTGGGAATGTTGGGCGCGACCTGCGTTCGCTCGGCTTCCGTAATGGCCAAGGGAATCAGCTTTTGGTTCTGGAAGAACGGCAGGGCGGCGGGCAGATTCGTGAACATCAGCGGCACGACCCCGCCGAGTACGTCGTTGATGGCCGGTGCCGTGCCTTTGTAGGCGACGTGGAGCATGTCGACGCCGGCTTGCTGTTTGAACAGTTCACCCGCGAGATGCAGACCGCTGCCCACGCCAGGGGAGGCGTAGGAAAGTGCGCCCGGCTTGGCCTTGGCCTGCGCGATGAGGTCTTTCACGCTCTTGATGCCGCTCGCCGGTGACGCAACCAGAACGTTGGGCGCCTTGGCCAACATCGTCACGGGAACAAAGTCCTTTTCGATGTTGAAGGGGAAGTTGGGCATCAAGGTCGGGTTGATGGTCAGGTTGCCGGCCGGAATCACGAGCAGCGTGTGGCCGTCGGCCTTGGCTCGCTTGACCTTGTCAATGCCAATGTTTCCGGCAGCCCCGACGGCGTTCTCCACCACGGCGGGCTGTCCATAGCGCTTGCTCAGGTCTTCACCGAGCAGCCGCGCCAGCATGTCAACAGGGCCGCCCGCCGGGAAAGGGGAGATGATCGTGAAGCGTTGCGACGACAGCTGGCGCGTCACGGCGGCAGCATCCTGAGCCACAGCGGCGGCGAATGGTTGGGCCACGAGTAGCGAGATGGCGAACGCGCGCATCATGTTGGGACCGGTCATTACTTTTTCTCCGTGAGGAACTTGCCAGCGGCGTCTACGCCTTTTTGGCGCCGCGTATGGCCGTCGAGGCCTCCGTCCACAGCCCATTCCGCAAAAACCGTGGGCCCGGGCTCAAACTCGCGCGGCTGCCAGTCCGCCGTGAGCTCGTCTTCGTCAGCGTAGTACTCGATGAGGCCGCCAGCGGGATTTTTGAAGTACCAGAAGTATGCGGAGGAAACGGGATGACGTCCCGGACCAAGCTGTGTTTCCCAGCCGCAACGGGCAAAGTGCAATCCGCCACCAAAGACCTCATGGATGTCACGCACCGTGAAGGCGACGTGGTTGATCCCGCGCTTTCCAGAGGGCAACTGCAGGAGGAAAAGATCATGGTGGCCGCCCTCAGGTGCGCAACGCATGAATGCCCCGCGATTGGGGTACCGGTCGGACGAGACGAAGCCAAATCGGTCGGCGTAGAAGCCTTCCGTGGTCTTTACGTCTGCGACGAAGAACACCACGTGACCGACTTCGATCGGCGACGCTCGCTCATACACGGGCGCGGGCTGGTTCACGCGGTTTCTGCTCGACCATGTATTCATGACCGCGCTCGTTATCTCCGGGAGTTCGCGCTTGCGCGAGACCTGAAAGCGAATGGCCATGCCATTGGGGTCGGTGCAGCCAATACGCCGCACGCCATCGACCTCTGTGTCCATGAAACCGGGATCTTGACGAATCGCATTGGCGTAGCGGTCCAGGTCGGCTTCGTCGCTGACGCCCCATACGACTTCGCGCAACGTTGGACCTTCCTCAATCGCTGGTGGAAGTCCGCTTTTATCCAGCGACGCGACCACGACGCGACAGCCATTCAAGCATTCAAAAATGAGCTCATCGGACGTCTGGTCGACAAGTCGCAAACCCCAGTCCTCAAAGAAGCGACGGGACAGAGGAAGATCGTCGGTGCCGTAGGTGATTTGATCGATGCCAAGAACACTCATCTCTGCTTCTCCGGTTTACTTCGCCCAGGGCAAAGGGGCCTCGTTCGTACCCCAGTACATGCTCTTTTGCTCCATGTACTGAAAGATGCCTTCGCGACCCTTTTCGCGCCCCAGGCCGGAATCGCGCCAGCCGCCAAACGGTGTCGACACCGAAAACTGCTTGTAGGTGTTCACCCAGACCGTGCCGGCCTGAACCGCGCGACCTAAACGCCAGGCCCGCTTGAAGTCCCGGCTCCAGACGCCGGCCGCCAGCGCGTAAACGCTGTCGTTGGCTTGGGCTACAAGTTCTTCCTCCGAGTCGAAGGGCATTGCGACAAGAACGGGCCCAAAAATTTCTTCTTGCGTGATCCGGGCGCTGTTGTCCAGACCTTCAAGGATCGTAGGCGTATAGAAATAGCCGCTTTCCAGACCATGTCCCTGAGGACGTACGCCGCCGGTGCGTATGCGACCGCCTTCGTCAACGCCCAGTTGCACGTAGCGCTCGATGCTTTCGCGGTGCTTGGCGGTGATCAGCGGGCCCATTTGCGTTGCCTCGCTGGCGGGGTCGCCCACCCGCAGCGACTTGGCAGCCTCGGCCAGTCGCGTCACGAACTCATCGTAGATGCTGCGTGCGACGAAGAGGCGCGAGCCAGCAATGCACGATTCGCCCGAACTGCTGAAGATGCCGTACAGCACACCGTTGACAGCATGGTCGAGGTCGGCGTCTTCCAGCACCATCGTGGGTGACTTGCCACCGAGCTCCAGGGAGACGGGCATCATCTTGTCGGCCGCAATGTGGGCAATGTGCTTGCCGGTCACGGTTCCGCCCGTGAAGGAAACACGCTTGACCAAAGGATGTTTCGTGATGGCGTCGCCAATCACAGACCCTTTGCCGGGCAGGACACTGACAATGCCTTTCGGAACGCCGGCTTCTTCGCAAATCTTGGCGAGCTCCAACGCCATCAAAGGCGTGACCTCGGCGGGCTTGACGATGACCGCGTTGCCGGCCGCCAGCGCGGGGGCAAGTTTTTGCGCCTCACTGGCAATGGGCGAATTCCACGGTGTGATGGCCGCGACAACACCCATGGGCTCGTGGACGCTCATGGTCACGTACGGGCCGCGGGACGGCGTAATGGTGTCTTCCAGCGTCTCTAGAGCGGCTGCGAAAAACTGAAAGGTGCCCGCGGCGCTGGCGACCAGAGCACGCGTTTCATTGATGGGCTTGCCGTTATCGAGGCGCTGTTTCTGGGCCAGTTCTTCGGCGCGCGATCGAATCAGGGCTGCGACCCGGTGCAAGACCGCTGCGCGCTCATGCGGCAACATCTGTGCCCATCCGCTGGTGCGAAAAGCGTGGTCAGCGCGCGCTATGGCTTCTTCGACGTCTTCAAGGCTGGCGGCTCTCAGTTGGCCAATCGGCTCCCCGGTGGCAGGGTACAGGCTCTCATAGGTGGCGCCGCCACCCAAGCGCCATTCACCGCCGACGCTGATGGGAAGGAGTTCGCGTGTGGACATGAAGAGGACCTTAGGGAAACGTCAGATGATGAGAGGGGCCACACGGTTGCGCAGTGCTCGCATCGCGCTGTACACGGTGAGGGCCGATGTCTTCGGGTTGGCTGCCAGGGGCAGGTTGCGCATCGTCAGCTCGAAGCGACCGAACGCACCTTCGGCTTCGACCTGGTGCACGTTTTCGTTGACGTGCGGGTCGGCGATCAGGCGGACGGATGTGTGGTCCAGGCCCAGGCCAGCCAACGACACGGTAGCGGCAACATTGGCGTTCTTCGGGTAGAGGCTGGCGGCGTCTCGTGCCGACCCGGTGAAGATCACGTTCTCTTCGGTCAACGATTCCAGGTCGACCAGCTGTTCGGCCGGCGTGCCCTTCCAAGCGTTCGGGGGCTTGCGACCGGTGTAGCGGACGGTCGACAGGCCGCCGATACGTGCGGCTGCCAGCGCGTCAATGGCCCCGATGGCGCCGGCGATGAGCTGCACCTGGGTGTTCCCGGTTTGCGCTGCCGCTTCCAGCTGTTCGAACAAGTTGCTCGCGGACAGCGCCCCGACGGATGCGACGATGGCCGGCACGCCACGGGCCAAGCTCGGCAGCACATGCTGCTCGATCGCGGCGTGTCCCGCGGCTTCCACCACCAGGTCAATATGTTCTGCGGGGATCGATTGCACAATGTTGGCCCGCGGCGCAAGCCTTGCAGCGACGGCGCGCGCTGCTTCGGCAGCGTCCTGCGGGACCACCAGAGCGGTCACGGTGAGGGCCGCGTCGTCCTTCAGCAGGTCAAGCAATGCGGTGCCGATGGCGCCACATCCGATCAGGGCGATGTTCATGGTCATCCGAGCTCAAGCGGCCGGCGTTGCGGGAATCTGATCCAGCTTGTTCACCGGCGGGCCCGCGAACGCCGTTTTGAAGCTACCGATCGCGCGCATGTCGATCTCGAGCAGAAAGGGTCCTTTTGGGGTCATGGCGCCTTCAAGTGCGGCTGGCAGGGCGTCAAGGCTGGTCAGCCGAGCGTGCGGCAGTTGGAGCGACGCGCACAGCTGCGCATAGTCGGGCGTATGCAGTTCGACGTAGCAGCGCCGTCCACCGTACTGGGCGTCCTGGATGTTCCGGATGACCCCGTAACGTTGGTCGTTCATCAGCACGATCAGGCAGTCGCACTTTTCCTGCACCAGTGTGGCGAGCTCGCCCAAGTTGAGAATGAACCCCCCGTCCCCAGCAAGACACAGCGTCTTGCGTTGAGAGCCAGTCACGCTGGCGCCGACGGCCGCACCGATGGCCATGGGCATGCCTTGGCCGATACCGCCCCCGGTGGCGTGGACGCCAGCGTTGGGTTCGAAGATGCGCAACTCGCGGTTGCCCCACGTGCTGTTCGAGACAGTGACGTCGCGCACCCAGTTGAAGTTGCGCCCTGCTGCGCGTTGCAACGCGTCGACCAGGGTCGCGTAGGGGCCCAAGCCGTCGTGCAGGCTTCGCACAACTTCTTCGTGCGTCTTGCGCAGGTCCGACAGCAAAGAGGGGTCGGCGCGGTACTGGCGCTTCTCCAGGCGGTCAGCAAGCCCTTGAAGCGCGAGGTTGGCATCGCCGCAGACGAAGCCATCGTCCGCGTAGCAACGCCCGGATTGCGCGGCGTTGGCATCGATGCGGTACAGGGGGCGCGGCAGCTTCAGTTCGTACTTGAGAGTCTCATTGCTGCGCAGACGGGTTCCTACGGCCAGCATGGCGTCGCAGGTTTGGTAGAAGGCCTCGACCGGCTTGTGGATGTTGTAGGCGCCCAGGGAAGCGGGGTCATCCTCCGCCACAATGCCGCGGCCTTGAACGGTCGTCACGATGCCGAAGCCCATTGCCTTGAGCCGCTGCACAGCGGCGCCGGCATGCCTGGCACCACCGCCCAACCAGAGCAGAGGGCGTTTGGCTGTCGCCAGTCGTTCTGCCAGAGCGTCCAGAGCGTCGTCTGCAGGTGCAGGTGCAGCCACCGGCAGCGGCGTCAGATCGGCCGGCATGTCGATCACGGTCTGCTGGATGTCGATGGGGATTTCCACGCTGACTGGGCCGGTGGGGGCCGACATGGCCGCATGCACGGCCGCTTTCAACGTCGAGAGGCAGGTTTGCGCGCTGCGCACGCGGAACGCTGCCTTGGATACGGCGCCCAACATTGTCAGCTGGTCCGGTGCCTCGTGGATGTAGGAGAGGTTTTGATCGATGTAGGGCGTTTCGATCTGCCCTGTGATGTGAAGCAGCGGGGCGCCCGCTGTATACGCTTCGACCAGGCTGCCGGCAATGTTGCCCGCCGCTGGCCCCGTGCTCGTGATGGCCACCCCCAGGCTGGAGGTGGATCTGGCGTAGGCATCGGCCATGTTGCCAGCGCCTGCTTCACCACGCGCCATTACGAAGCGAACTTTGCCGCGCTGCGCAAAGGCGTCCAGGATCGGCATGTTGTGGATCGAGATCACGCCGAATGCCGCCTCGACGCCACATTGCTCGAGAAAGGCCGCGATGACGGCGCCGACGGTGACCTTCTGCGGGTCTGCGGCCTGGGATGGCGTGGTGTTAGGCATGACGAGAGTGACCTCCGGAAACATCGATATGGCTGCCCGTGGTGTACGAGGCAAAGGGGGAAGCGAGGAAGACGAGCGCTCGAGCGGCTTCTGCGGGCAAGCCGAGGCGACGCAGCGGGATGTGCTTTTGCTCCGCGAGCTGAGCGCTCCAGGCAGGCCAGTCCACGGCTTTGTCGTCTCGTGCATCGAACCGGCGCCGCCATTGGCCAGACTCAACCAGCCCGATCAGGATGCCGTTCACGCGCACGCCGTCCGGCGCGAACTCCGTGGCGAGGGAGCGGACCAGGTTGAGGATCCCTGCGCGGGCGGCGGAGGTGGCCACCATGTGGGGCTCCGGTTGACGCGCCAGCAGAGAGTTGGCGCAGGCGATGGCCGCATCGCCCAGGCGCTGACGCTCGGCCTTGAGCTGCGGCAGGAATGCGCGCGTCGGATGGATGATCGAGAAGAACTTCAGCTTGAGCTCATCCATCCAAGCTTGGTCGTCGGTGTCCGCAAAGGTGGACACGCGTCCTTGGCCAGCGTTGTTGATCAACATGGACGCTGGACCCAAGCTGGTTTGACTGGCTTGCGCAAAGGCCTTGACGGCTTCCGGATCCAGGACGTCGCAGGCTTGCGCAAACAGGCGGGCTTGGGGAAAGGCAGCTCGGAGTTGCTTGACGGCGTCGTCCAGGCGTTGTGAATTGCGTCCGCACAAGGCGACGGCGGCGCCAGCCGACAGCAAGACTTCAACGGTCGCCAGACCAATGCCCGACGATCCGCCTGTGACCACGGCAGTTCGGCCGGCGAGGGCGTCTGAGTGAAACAAAGCGGGTGCGGGGAGCGTGGTCATCGTGGGTCGGACTGAGTGAGGGACGTAAGCAACGACTCAGCGTGCTCCAGCGCCGCCGCGAATGGGGACTACGCGGCCCGCGTCGCTGTCGGCCTTGTGGCCCAAAAGGCCAGAAAGCTCAGCGGCGCTCGCGCGCACCTGCCGGATCAGGTCATCGTGCGTGTCCCGTTGGATGTGCCCCGATGTCACCGTGATGCCCAGGGCCGCGACGACGTGGCCCGCGCGGTCCCGGATGGGTGCGGCAACGGTGGAAATGGCAGTTTCGAAGAAACCTTCGCCCCACACATAGCCCCGTGCACGGTCTGCCTGCACCATGTCGAACAATTCCGACGTGGTGTGCGGTGTGCGGTCCGAGAACGCTTCCAGGACGGCTTCGGGATAGAGCTCGCGCAGCTGGGCGAGCGTCATGTCGGCGAGCAGGACGCGCCCCAGGACGGTGGCATGGGCGGGAAGCCGCGTTCCCACCGACACCGCGCTGCGAAAGGACGCTGCCGCAGGCGTTACCTTGGCCACGTAAACGACCGAGCGACCGTCGCGCACCACCAGGTTGGATGTCAGCCCCAGCTCTTCGGTCAGGCGGTTCAGCACGGGGGTGCCGAGTTCGGTGAGTTCCAGCGACGCCAGGTATTCGAAGCCGAGGCGCAACACCGCGACACCCAGTCGGTAGTCCCGACCGCTTTCGCTGCGCTCGACAAAGCCCAGGTTCTCGAGCGTCGTCAGCAGCCGAAACACGGTGGACCGAGGCAGCTGAAAGCGGCGCGCCAATTCGGGCGCTGACAGCGTGCGCGTTTCGCGGTCGAACTCGCACAGCAAGCGCAGCCCCCGCTCCAGGCCAGGGACGTTGTAGCGGTCGGCGGCGTCGCTGCCTTCGTCGTTCTCGATGCGGTCTGTCACGGGGTAGGTCCTGGGTTCAGCGGGCGGTTGTTGGGGAATTGAAGCGTCATGCCGGCGCGCGGCCCTGCGACCGCAACGCCTGCACCTCTTCGGCCAGCACGGCGGCGACTGCGCCGGGGCGTTCCACATAGCAGGCGTGGCCGGCATCGGCGATCAACTCGAGCGGCACGGCGCAGGCGGTGGCGACTTGTTGGCAGGCCGCTGGTGTCGTGACAACGTCTTGGTCGCCGCACAGCACGCGCACCGGCATGGCCGGTGGCAGGTAGGCCAACAGGTCGTCGCCGCACAGGAGTTCAACCGCCTGGCGGTAGCCGCCCACGTTCAGTCGAGACATGTTCCACCGCACCCACGCGCGCGCCGTGTCGCTGGCCTGATCGGACACCAGCCGCGAAGAACGTTCAGCGGCCATTCCTGCGACGCCCAGCCGGTCGAGTGTCTGCAAGCGTTCCGTGCGCACCCGCGCCGCCGACTCCGCCTGTTCCGGCGCGCCATAGCCGCGCGCCGGGCTGATCAGCACCAGGCGCGCGATGCGCTCGGCCAAGCCGTCTTGGGCGTGCGCCGCGGCGCCGGCCATCAGCGCGCCGAGGGAGTGGCCCACCAGAATGCAGCGGTCGATCTTCAGGCTGTCCAGCAGCAGGCGCAGGCGATCGGCGTAGGCCACCGCCCAGGGCGCCTGCGGGACCACGGGCGTCGACGCGCCGTAGCCCGGCGCGTCCCAGGCAATGACCTGCGCCTGGTTTGCAAGGTCCATGGCTGTGCCCAGCCACGACGCGGCGCCGGAGCCAATGCCGTGCAAACACACCACCGCCGGGCCAGTGCCGCAGCTGCGGACCGCGATGCTGCCGCCGCCGGACAGCGCCACGGCGCGTGCGGGGAAATTCGCTTCCAAACGCGCGAGCTCGGCGTCGGGCAGGGCGAAGTTCTGGTCGGCGGTCATGGGTTGTCCGGTGGTTGGCGTGTGTTGATTCAGCGCTTGATCTTCGACAGGGGGTGGTCGGGCGGGTAGGTCGGCGTGATGGGCTTCTTGGCGCCCAGCATCACGCACATCAGCGCGTCTTCTTCGCCGATGTTGTGTTCTTCCCGGTAAACGCCTGGCGGGACCGAAACCAGATCGCGCTCATTCAGCACTGTCTCGAAACGTTCGCCGTCCTTTTCAAGGATGAGTTTCATCTTGCCGCGCATGACGAAGAACACTTCTTCCACGTCCACGTGCAAGTGCGACGGGCCAATGTGGCCGGCCGGGATCAGCATGGTCGAGAAGGTGAAGTTGTCGTTCTGAACGGTGTTCGAGTCGGCGGACACGCCGGTGCCGCCCGTGCCGAGGTAACGCATCTGCGCGCGGCGAAACTTCGGGTCGAAGTCGGCCTGGAACTTCAGGGCGTCCCAGTCGTACTTGCGGGTGGCGAAACGCGCGATGCGCGCCGTCATCCACTCTTCAAAGCTGGCACCTTCTGGGCGCTCCCATCCGGGCGCAGGGGTCGATGTAGACGGCGCGGCTGTATCAACGGCGGACATGGTCTTTCCTTTCGAGAGTTGAACAATGGGCGGGGTGGCCCTCAATGCATCACGAATCCGCCATTGACCGCAAGCAGCTGGCCCGTAACGAAGCGTGACAAATCGGACAGTGCGAACAACACGGCGCCGCACACATCGGCCGCCTGCTGCTCGCGCGACAAGGCGCGACCTTCTTGGTACTTTTCGTGGCGGGCCTTGGGGACGTATTCCGTGGCTTCCACCAGGGTCAGGCCCGGGGCGATCGCATTGACGGTGACATTGCCCGGACCCCATTCGCGCGCCAGCGACCGCGTCATCGAGATGACGGCGCCCTTGCTGGCGGCATAGGCCAGTAGGTTCGGTGCGCCCCACAGCGCGGTGTCGGACGCCAGGTTCACGACCGCGCCGCGCCCGCTCTGCACCAGCGCGGGTTGGCACGCGCGGCTCATCAGCCAGCTGCCACGGACATTCACATCCATGACGCGGTCCCAGGTCTCTACGTCGAGGGCGTGCGCATCGCGGCCACCGGAGTTGGTGATGGCCGCGTTGTTCACCAAACCGTCCAGGCCGCCCAGGTGCGCGACCGCATCGGCGGCACACCGCTCGATCGACGGCTGATCGCACAGGTCCAGCGCGAAGGCGGCGGCATCCAGGCCCTTGGCCCGAAGCGCAGCGGCTTCAGACTCTGCCAGGTCGGCCAGGACGTCGGCCATGACCACGCGTGCGCCGGCCGTGGCGATGGTGGCGGCGAAGGCCAGACCCAGGCCGCGCGCGGCGCCGGTCACCAGCACGCGGCGCCCGCGCAGCAGATCGCGCGGCAGCTGGGCCAGCAGCACCTCCAGGCTTTGTGCGTCAACGACGCCGGTCACGGTGCTCATCGATCAATCCGCCTGGATGCCAAGGTCCTTGACCACCTGGGTGAATCGCTCCAGATCGGCGATGGTGGTCTTGGACAGGGTCTCGGGAGTGCCGCCCACCGGGATCATCCCCAGCGTGCGCATGCGTTGCGCGACTTCGGGCTCGCGGATGATTTCGTTGAGGTGCTTGTTCAGCGTCTGCGTGATGTTGGCCGGCAGCCCTTTGGGGCCGTACAAACCGTTCCAGGCCGTGACGCCAACCCCTGCGACGCCCTGCTCGGCCAGGGTCGGTACGGACGGGGCCAGCGCGGAACGCTCGGCCTGCGCCACGCCCAGCAGGCGGATCTTTCCATCTTTCAGGTAAGGCTCCACCGGCCCGTAAGTGATCCAGGTCAGGGGCACGTGACCGCCGACGACATCGGTCAGCGCCGGGGCCACGCCGCGGTAGGGCACGTGCTTGAACGAGGTCCCTGCCGCCTTGTTGAACATTTCGCCCAGCACATGCATGGGAGAGCCGCTGCCGGGGCTGGCGTAGGTCATCGGCGTCGACTTGCCGGCACGGACGGCGTCGGACACGCTTTGCAGCTTGGTGCTACCGCCGGCGACCAGGAAAAGCGGCTGAGCGCCAACCTGAAAGATGGGGGTGAAGGCGCGGACGTCGTAGCTGGAGCCTGGGCCGGTCTTCAGTACCAGCTGCGCCATGGTGAACGTGCTGGGCGCCATGAGCAAGGTGTACCCGTCCGGCAGCGCCTTGCCCACGAAGCTGCTACCGATGACGCCGCTGGCGCCCGGACGGTTGTCGACCAGAACGGGTTGCTTCAACCGGGTGGACAGCTTTTCCGCCAACAGGCGGGCGACGGCGTCGGTGTCGCCGCCGGCAGGGTAGGCCACCACGATGGAGATCGGCTTGGCCGGCCAGGCCGGCTGCGCCCATGCCCCGCCCGCTGCTGCGGCAACCCCGGCCAACAGCGTTGCGCGAACCAGGGAACTGGCAGTGGGGAGGGACAAAGTGTTTCTCATATAAAACGTTGATCCACCAATGAAACGAATTTTAGAGGCTCTGGTCCCGGATGCTCTATTGGTAGAAACCCCTAGTCCCGCCATCGTCCTGGCCAAGCCCCTGACCCAGCGCGGAAAGGCGCGCCGTAGCGGTGGCGGTAGCAGTAGCGGCGCCGGTGCCTGGGCGCGCCGCGCAGGCAGCGCGCCAATGCCTGCGCCGCTATAGTGGTCGGCATGAGCGCCACCCTCCAAGCCTTCCCCGTCACCGCCAAATGGCCGACCCAGCACCCCGACCGGCTGCAGCTGTATTCGCTGCCCACGCCCAATGGCGTCAAGGTGTCGATTGCGCTGGAAGAGACCGGCCTGCCGTACGAGGCGCACCGCGTCAGCTTCGACACGCAGGACCAGCTGTCGCCGGCGTTTTTGTCGCTCAACCCGAACAACAAGATCCCCGCCATCCTGGACCCGAATGGCCCGGGCGGAAAGCCGCTGGCGCTGTTTGAGTCGGGCGCCATCCTCGTGTACTTGGCCGACAAGACCGGCCAGCTGATGCCCACCGACCCGGCGCGGCGCTACGAGGCACTGCAGTGGCTGATGTTCCAGATGGGCGGCATCGGGCCGATGTTTGGCCAGGTCGGTTTCTTCAACAAGTTCGGCGGCAAGGACTACGAAGACAAGCGCCCGCTGGAGCGCTACGTGGGCGAAGCCCAGCGCCTGCTGGGCGTGCTGGACGCGCACCTGAAGGGCCGAGCCTGGATGGTGGGCGACGCCTACAGCGTGGCCGACATCGCCATCTTCCCCTGGGTGCGCAACCTGATCGGCTTTTACGAAGCGCGCGAGCTGGTGCAGTACGAGCGCTTTCCCGAGGTCGATCGCGTGCTGCAGGCCTTTGTGGCGCGCCCCGCCGTGCAGCGCGGGCTGCAGATCCCGGCCGCCAAGTAAGGTGACGGCGGCCAGCGGATTTCAAGTGTTTCCGCCCGCTGGCCTTACAGCAGATTGCGCGGCCAGCTAGAAAAACAGGAGCAAACGCCATGGCCAAGCGCACGGGCAAAACCCAGGTCCACGTCGGCATCGGCGGCTGGAGCTTTGACGGCTGGCGCGGCGGCGCCTTCTACCCGCCCGGCCTGCGCGCCGCCGATGAGCTGGCCTACGCCGGCCAGCACCTGAGCGGGCTGGAGATCAATTCCACGTACTACACCACGCCCACGCCCGCCAGCTGGGCGCGCTGGGCCAGCACCGTGCCGGCTGGCTTTGTCTTCAGCGTCAAGGCACATCGCATGGCGACGCTGCGGCGCGAGCTGGCGGCCGGCGCCGACGCGGTGGCGCACTTTCTGAACAGCGGCGTGACCGACTTGGGCGCGCACCTCGGCCCCATCGTCTGGCAGCTGCGGCCCACCTACGCGTTCGACGCGGCCGACGTCGAGCTCTTTCTGGCCACCTTGCCCGATGCGGTGAACGGCCAGCGCCTGCGCCACGTGCTGGAGCCGCGCCACCCCAGCTTCGCCTGCGCCGACTACCTGGCGCTGGCGCGTGCCTACGGCGTGGCCACGGTGGCGACCGATTCGCCCGACTACCCCAACATCTTCGATCCGACGGCCGACTTCATCTACGCGCGCCTGATGCGCAGCGAAGAGCGCTACGCCACTGGCTACTCGCGGCCCGCGCTGAAGCGCTGGGCCGAGCGAATCCTTGACTGGCAAGCCGGCCGGCTGCCGGCCGACCTGCCGCTGATCGACCCCGAAGGTGCGGCCCGCCTGGGCCAGGCACCGCGCGACGTGTTCGTGCAGTTCATCAGCGGCGCCAAGGCGCGCAACCCGGCGGCGGCGCAAGCGTTGATTGGGCTGCTGGTCGCCGACTGAGCGCGCCCTGCCACAGCCCCGTGCCGGTTCAGCGGCGCCGACGCCCCGCCCGACGGCTTTCAAGTCCAATGCCCTGCGCGCCCAAGGTGCAAAGCGCTCGCCCTATGATTGGTGTGTGCCGGCTTTTGGGCCGGCACACACGTTCTCAGGGCGGGGCGAAACTCCCCACCGGCGGTATCTGCCTTCACGGCAGGAGCCCGCGAGCGCTTGGTTGGCCAGCCCATGGCCGCCCAAGGTCAGCAGATCTGGTGCGATGCCAGGGCCGACGGTCACAGTCCGGATGAAAGAGAGCGTGCGACGCGCGGCGCCGTGGCCCGCGCGCGGCCGCCGTGCCTGCGGGCGTCGGTGGCCGTGCGCGCCATGGCGCAAGGTTTTGCGCCCGCGCGTCGCGTGCGCCCTGATTCATTTGTCGACCTCCTCTCAAAGGAAATCAGCCATGAATCAGCCTGTGTCTTTGGCTTCTTCTGCTCCCACCTCTTCGTCCACCGCCGCTGCGCGCGAGCGCGCCGCAGCCGGCTTGCCCATCGCGTGGATTGCCGCGCATTGGCACGCCGACATCGTCGCGCGCGGCCATGAGGGCTTTGCCGCCGAATGGGCGCGCCTGCACGGCGGCGCCGCGCCACCGGGCATCGAATGCTTCACCGTGCCGGGCGCGTTTGAGATCCCGCTGCTGGCCCAGCGCCTGGCGCGCAGCGGCCGCTACGCCGCCGTGGTCGCCTGCGCGCTGGTGGTGGACGGCGGCATCTACCGCCACGAGTTCGTCGCCTCGGCCGTGATTGACGGGCTGATGCGCGTGCAGCTGGACAGCGGCGTGCCGGTGTTTTCGGTCGTGCTGACGCCCAAGGACTTCCACGAAAACGCCGTGCACCGCGACTTCTTCAGCCACCACTTCGTGGAAAAAGGCGCCGAAGCCGCGCGCGCCTGCCAGCAGACGCTGGCGGTGCACGCGGCGGTGTAAGCGGCCTGCGCCGCGCTGGCGCGCCCCCTTGCGCTATCTGCGATTTGCTATCGAATAAGAAGCTGCTTGCGCAGATGGTTGTAGGGCCAGCGGTCGTTTTTATTTCAAAGAACCGCTGGTGAACGACCCGCCTCAGGCTGGCACGCCGGCCAGGAATTTCTCCACCGCCGTCGCCAGGACGACGGGCGTTTCGTCCATCGGGTAGTGGCCGGCGTTGGCCATCACTTCCAGTTGCGCCTGCGGGTAGTGCTGCAGCCAGGTGGCGCGGCACACGGCTTCGCTCAGGGCCGGGTCGTGCTCGCCGGGGACCACCAGCACGGGCAGCTTCTGGCCCTGGATGCGGTCGACGAAGTTGGCCTTGGCCCAGGACGGCATGTAGCCGGCCACGGCTTCGTCGTCGGAATTCGCTTGCGTGCTCGCGACCATGGCGTCCAGCCAGGTGCCGGTCAGGCGGCTGCCGGAGGTGAAGTCCAGGATCGTGCGGCGCGCGCCTCGGTCACTGCCGGCGGCGGTGAACAGCTGCCACCCCTGCTCGTCCAGACCCGCGCCCGACGCCGGCACGGGCGTTATCGCGACCAGGCTGCGCACGCGCTCGGGCGCGGCGACCAGCACCTGCTGAATGGCGGCGCCGCCCATCGAATGGCCCATCAGCGAAAAGCGTTGCCAGCCCAGCGCGTCGGCCAGGGCCAGCGCGTCCTGCGCGATCTGCTCGATCGTGTACGGGCCGCCCAAGCCCTTCATGCCGCCGTAGCCGCGCTGGTCCATGAAGGCGTAGCTGAAGTCCTGGCCGTTCAAGTGTTGCGGGAACGGGCCCCAGCCCTTGGCGTGGCCAAACCAGCCGTGCAGGGCGATGACTTTGTGCGGCCCCTGGCCGACGATCTGGTGGGTGTTGGGCATGGCGCTTGTCTCCTGTGGTCATGGATGCCGCGCATCATACGAAGGGCGGCGTTTTCACCGATGCACAGGTGGGGTATTTCGCGCACCATCGCGCTTTGCCTGCGACACCCTGACCGATCCATGCTGACTGGAGACATGCTGCGCCGCTCGGCGGCCCGCTTCCCCGACAAACCCGCCATCGTCTTCCGCGGCCCCGATGGCGCCCGCGCCAGCATCACCTACCGCGCGCTCAACGCGCGCGCCAACCAGCTGGCGCACGCGCTGCTGGCGCTGGGCCTGGCCAAGGGCGCCAAGGTGTCGATGTTGTCGCGCAATGTGCTGGACTACGGCACCGTGTTCTTTGGCGTGGCACGCACCGGGCTGGTGCTGAACAACGTGTCGATCCTCTACGCCGACGCCGAGCTGGCCTGGGTGCTGAACAAGGCCGACACCGAAGTGCTGATCGTTGACGCCGCGTTTGCCGCGCGCATCCCGGTGGTGCGTGCGCTGGTCGCCGGCCTGCGCCAGGTCATCGTCATCGGCGATGCGCCGCACGCCGACGCGCCCAGCCTGGACGCCTTCATCGCCGGCCAGCCAACGAGCGAGCCCGACATCGTGCTGGACGAGCGCGACGCGTTTTGCATGACCTACACCGGCGGCACCACCGGCCGGCCCAAGGGCGTGCTGGTCAGCCACCGCGCGCGCGAAGTCACGGCGCTCACCGTGGTGGTGGAAGAACGCCTGGTGCCCGAAGACGTGGTCGCCATCGTCACGCCGCTGTTCCACGTGGCGGCGCTGAACATCATGTTCCAGCCGGCCATGCTGGTGGGCGCAACCTGCGTTTTCGTCACGCCGTGGTCGCCCGCGGCCTTCATCGCCGCGGTGGCGGCCGAGGGCATCACCGCCGCCTTCATGGTGCCCACGCAGGCCAACAGCCTGGTCACCTTCGCCGGTTTTGACGCGGCCGCGCTGGCCAGCTGGACCAAGCTGTCCTTTGCCGGCGCGCCCATGCCCGACTGGGTGCAGGTCGAGCTGATGGGCAAGCTGCCCCAGCTGCGCCTGACGCAGATCTACGGCCAGAGCGAGATGGGCGTGATCGCCGCGCTGCCGCACCACCTGCTGCCGGCCAAGCTGGGCAGCGTGGGGCGCCAGCCTTTCAACGTCGACCTGGCCGTGCTGCGCGCCGACGGCACGCCGGTGGCGGTGGGCGAGATCGGCGAAGTTGCCACGCGCGGCGACAACGTCATGCTGCGCTACTACAACGAGCCGGAGCAGACCGCGGCCTTCTTCAAGCAAGGCCACGGCTGGGGCCTGTCGGGCGACGTGGCGACGGTGGACGCCGACGGCTGCATCACCCTGGTCGACCGTGCCAAGGACATGCTGATTTCGGGCGGCGAGAACGTCTATCCGAAGGAAATCGAAGACGCGATCTACGGCCTGCCGCAGGTGGCCGAGGTCGCAGTGTTCGGCATTCCCGACGACAAGTTTGGCGAGGTGCCGGCGGCCTTCATCCAGCTCAAGCCCGGCGCCGAATTGGCTGAAGCCGACGTGGTCGCACGCTGCGAAGCGCAGCTGGCGCGCCTGAAGCGCCCGCGCCTGGTGCGCTTTGTCGATGGCTTCCCCAAAACGCCGATCGGCAAGATCCAGAAGAACCTGCTGAAGGCGCCTTTCTGGGAAGGCCGCAAGAAGATCTGACGCGCCGACGCACAGCGCGCGCCCACCGATTCACAAGGAAAGAGGAGACACGACCATGAGCCACGAAACACAAAACACCTCCGCCACCGCACTGACCGCCCCCACGCGCCGCCGCCGTTTGCTGGCCGGTGGCGGCCTGCTGCTGGGCGCGTCCGCCGTTGGCCTGCCGCGCCTGGCGCGGGCGCAGGGGCAGAAGATCCGCGTCGGCTTCATGCTGCCGTACACCGGCACGTTCGCGCAGATCGGCAATGCGATCGAAGCCGGCTTTCGCATGGCGATCGCCGAGCAGGGCGGCAAGCTGGCCGGGCGCGAGGTGGAATTCATCAAGCTGGACGACGAATCCGAGCCGTCCAAGGGCGTGGAAAACGCGCAGAAGCTGGTACAGCGCGACAAGGTCGACGTGATCGTCGGCACCGTGCATTCGGGCGTGCAAATGGGCATCCAGAAAGTGGCGCGCGAAACCGGCGTGCTGTGTCTGATCCCCAACGCCGGCGTGCACGCGGCCACGCGCGCCATGTGCGCGCCCAACGTGTTCCGCACCAGCTTCAGCAACAGCCAGCCCACGCTGGCGCTGGGCAAGCCGATGGTGGACAAGGGCTTGAAGAAGGCGGTGTGGATCAGCTGGAAGTACGCGGCGGGCGAAGAGGCGTTTGAAGGCTTCAAGGACAGCTACACCAAGGCCGGCGGCACGATTTTGAAAGACCTGTGGCTGCCGTTCCCGAACGTGGAATTCCAGGCGCTCTTGACCGAGATCGCCAGCCTGAAGCCCGACGCCGTGGCCTGCATGTTTGCCGGCGCGGGCGCGGGCAAGTTCATCACCGATTACGCGCGCGCGGGGCTGAAGGGCAAGATCCCGCTGTGGGGTTCGGGCTTCTTGACCGAGGGCGTGCTGGACGCCGCTGGCCCCGCCGCCGACGGCATCATGACCACCATGCACTACAGCGATTCGCTGGACACGCCGCGCAACAAGCAGTTTCGCACCGAGTACGCCAAGATGTTCAAGTCGCAGCCGGACGTGTATTCGGTGCAGGGCTACGACGCGGGTCAGTTGCTGGCCATCGGCGCCAAGGCGGTGAACGGCGATTTGAACGCCAAGCCCGCGCTGTACAAGGCGATGGAGTCCGCCGTGATCGACAGCCCGCGCGGCAAGTGGACCATGAGCAAGGCCCACAACCCGGTGCAGGACTTCTACCTGCGCGAGGTCGTCAAGGGCGAGAACAAGGTGCTGGGCGTGGCCGCCAAGGCGCTCTCGGACTCCGGCGCAGGCTGCAAGCTGGGTTGAGTGAATCGGCCAACTTGCTATTTAAAAAGAAGCTGGCTGCGCAATTGGCTGTAGGGCCAGAGCCCGATTTCTTATAAATCGGGCGAGTCAGCCTGCCCCCTTGGGGCCCAGTTCGATCCGCAGGCCTTCGGGCAGCACGCGCAGCGCGTTCACTGCCCAGCCCAGGTTGCGCGCCATACCCAGGTATTCCTCGGGGATGCGGTACAGCACCATGTTCGACAGCAGGGTTTCGGCCGCACGCGGGCCGTACTGCGACAGCAGCTGGCGCTGTGCGGGCGGCACCTGGTCGACGTCAACGCGGTTGACCTTGAGGTCGGCCATGCGGATCGCGCCTTCCTGGTCGTCAAAGCGCAGGCCGTAGTCCAGGTCCAGCCCGCCGGTGTAGCGCGAGCCGGTCAGCTTTTCGGCCAGCACCAGATCCACCGCCGTGCCCAGCCGGTTGGTTTGCGGCAGCAGGCGCAGGCGCGGCGACTGCAGCGACAGATCGGCCAGGCCCGAGAAATTGCGTGTGTACGGAAAGCGCTTGGCCACCAGATCGTTCAGTTGGCCTTGCGACAGCGTCATCGTGCGCAGCACGTTGGCGGCGCTGGTGCCCGCCGCGCAAGCGCTGAGCGGCGGCAGCAGCGCCGCCAGACCCGCGCCGGTGACCAGGCGCTGCCACTGGCGCCGTGTGAGAGAAGAGTGGGCTTCGGACATCGCGTTCAAAACAGTTGACCCAGGTCGATGATCGCATCCACCACCAGGCGGGAGCCGACCGGCATCAGCACGATGTCGTTGGCCACGCGCCCATAGCGGTAGCCTGACGGCGGCGGGCCCAGTTGGACCAGGATCGGCTGCGGCACCGCGTAATAGGCCACCCCCGCGGGCAGCGGCCGGCCCACGGCCCATTTGCGCGCCTGGCCCGGCGGCATGCAGCCGTTGTGCTTTTTCGCCAGGCCCGGCGGGCAATGGCCGGTGCGCACCTGCTGGCCGTACCAGTCGCGTGCGTAACGGCGATGGCTGTCGTTGAAGTAGCCGCCCGGTGTGATGACGACGGCGGGCGGGCGACTGTAGCGGTCGTGGCGATCACGGTCGCGCTCGCGCCGATCCTCATAGGCATGGCGACGATCCTGATCGCGCTGGGCTTCCCAGTGCTCGCGGCGGTCGCGCTCGGCCCGATCACGCTGCTTGTCGTACTCGCGCTCGCGCTTTTTGTCTTGCTTGCGATCGTCGCGGCCATGGCGGTCGTCGCCACGGTCGTGGCGCGGCCCGCGGTCGGACTTGTCGGGATGACCGTGTTTGCCATTGCCGTTGCCCGCCCATTCGGGTTTTTCGGCCATGGCGCTGCCCAGCGTCAGCAGGGCCGCCAGGGCGATCAGGCCGGTGCGCAGCGCGCCCAGCGATAGGGGTTTGTTCACGGATTTCTCCTCTTTCTCAGGGGGCTGCTGCACGGGCGCTGGTTGGCACGGCGTGCTGGTCGACTGATGACGCGAACGCACTTCTTTGCGCCCAAGCCCAACGGCCTGCATGTCTTTAACCCCGCAGCCTGCCGCCGCGTTGACGGCGGCCGCCCTGGCTGGGTCTATCGCAGCGTCGGTGCGTGTCCCAGACTCGGTGCCCATCAGCGCAAATGGACCGCTGAAGGGCGCCTGGGCGGTCAGCCGCCGTTGGCGCCCGGGTCGCGCACGAAGGGGTGGCTCTTGCCGCTGCGGTCGCCACCGAAATACCCGCGGTCGTAGCGGTCGCGATCGCGGTTGTGGCGGTCGTAGCGGTGGTCGCGATCCCGGTGGTCGCGGTCCCGCTGCCAAGCGTTGCCATCGTTATAGCGGTCGTTTCGGCTGCGGCGGTGCTTGTCGTGGCGCCAGTAGCCATCGTGGTCGCCGTGGTCGATGCGCCGGCCGTAGCGGTCAAAGCCTTTGCTGGCGCCCGGTGAATCCTGGGCCGCCGCGCCGCCCCAGGCGACCATGGCCGCCAGGGCCAGCAAGCCAACGCGCAGGTGGCGCAAGGTGAGGATTTTCATGGGGATCTCCTTTCTGGTGGGCGGACAAAGCGACGCCACAGCCGGGCGCCCTTCGTCCGCTTTCGGTCAGGCGCTGGGCGCCTGCGTTCCGGTGGCTCCCAGCTTAGGGCGGCGCCGCGGCCGGCCTGTAGGACGCTGCCGCGTTCCTATCCGGTCAAGGTCGAATCCGCGCGCCAAATGTTTCGGTGCGTGGCGCAGTGCGTCCAGGCGTTACGGGCGCCAGCCTAAGCCGTCGGTGGTGCCATTCGGCACAGCGCCGCGCTGCGGCCGGTATTCGCAACCGACCCAGCCGTCCCAGCCGCACGCGGCGGCGACGTCGTCGATCACGGCCAACAGGTAGGGGGAGTTCAGCTCGCCCACGTTGGGTTCGTGCCGCTCGGGCACGCCGGCGATCTGGAAATGCCCGACGCGGCCGGTGGGCAGGGTCTGGCGGATCTTGGTGGCGAGGTCGCCTTCCATGATCTGCGCGTGGTACAGGTCGAACTGCACTTTCAGGTTCGGCGCGCCCACGGCCTGCACGACGGCGTGCGCCTGGTCCTGCCGGTTCAAGAAGAAGCCGGGCATGTCGCGCGTGTTGATCGGCTCGATCAGGATGTCCACGCCCGCGGCTGCCGCCTGCTGCGCGGCCCAGCGCAGATTGCTCTCATAAACGGAGCTGGCCGCGCTGGTTGCACTAGGGCTGACGGCCGATTCGGCAGGAATTCCCGCCATGCAATGCACGCGCGGGCACTGCAGCGCCTCGGCGTAGCGCAGCGCCCATTGCACGCCGGTGCGGAAGTCCTCCTCGCTGCCGGCCAGGCTGGCCGTGCCGCGCAAGCCCTCGGCCCACGCGCGTTCAAACCCCGCCGCATCGGACCCGCCCGGCGGCGCGTTGAACAGCACCTGCTGCAAGCCGTTGCCGCGCAACCGCGCGGCGATCTCTTCGGGCGCGAAGCTGTAGGGAAAGAGAAATTCCACGCCGTTGAAGCCATCGCGCGCGGCGGCTTCAAAGCGGTCGAGGAAGGGCAGCTCTTGGTAGAGCATGCTGAGGTTGGCGGCGAGGCGGGGCATGCGGATATCTTCGCCGGTTTTGATGTAGCCCAGATCGCGTTTGATGCAGTCAGTGTGATGAATGAAAGGGTCTTGGCACAGAGCGACCGCCATGGCGAGCGTCAGCCCAATGTCTGCTCAAGCTCACTCCAAGGAATCTTAGAAAGCGTGTCACCTTCGGGCCACCGATCGGGCCCTTCGCAAACTGAAATCGGCTTTCCAGCATCCAGCGGATCACCGGACCACGTCATAGAGAGCGGCAGGGCCGTGTGGAGCGCGCGGACGACGGTCAGTTCAGTCCTGGGGCGGAAGCTGCTTTTAAATGGGTCCTGATCATTCAATGCGAGCATCAGGGCCTCCTGGTCGTAGAAGGCGAATGCGTCGTGCTCGGAACAGCGCAGCATGTACAAAAGCCCTCCACGCTCGGGTTCCTGAAAGCACTTGGCTTCGGCAAAGACATACCGTTCCTCGTTCACCTGTGCTTCGTGCACATCGCGCCGCAGTGCCACGCGGTCGTCGGGCCGTTGGCGTGCAGAACGGATGCTCGACACAACGGCGATGACGAAGCACGCAGGTGTGGCGATGGCCATCACCCAGACGGTCACTTGGGATGTCAAGCCCAAATGAATATCCCAGATCTTTCCCGCGATCCAGCCGACGAAAAAATAGGCCACCATCAAACAAAGCAAGCTGACGGCCCACAGCACCAGCGCCTCTTCCGCTGTGTCTTTCAGCCGGCGCGCTGTCGTCGGTGCGACGCTCAACATCCGCCGCGCTTCAGCGCGTTCCTCAGGTGATGCCACGCGCCGCGTGACCTCAACTGACATTTGCGGGCGCTCCAGCGGCGCTACGCTGACGCCGCGGGCGTCGCCGGTCGCCCAATCGACTCGTACGTCAAGCCATGGCGCGCGACCACGGCGGGGTCGTACAGGTTGCGGCCGTCGAAGACGATGCGATCGCGCAGGGCGCGGGCGACGCGGTCGAAGTCGGGCACGCGGAACTGCTTCCATTCGGTGACGATGGCCAGCGCGTCGGCGCCGTCCAGCGCGGCCATGGGCGAATCGCAGAAGACCAGGTCGGGCCGGTCGCCGAAGATGCGGCGCGCTTCGCGCATGGCCACCGGGTCGTGCGCGCGCACCTGGGCGCCAGCGGCCCACAGCGCCTGCAGCAGGTTGCGGCTGGGCGCTTCGCGCATGTCGTCGGTTTCAGGCTTGAAGGCCAGACCCCACACAGCGATGGTCTTGCCGCGCAGGTCGGCGCCGTAGTGCGCCAGGATGCGCTCGGCCAGCACTTCACGCTGCGCGTCGTTGCGGCGCTCGACGGCCAGCAGCACTTCGGGCCGGTAGTCGATCGACTGCGCGGTGTGGATCAGCGCCTTCACGTCCTTGGGGAAGCAGCTGCCGCCGTAGCCTGCGCCGGGGTAGATGAAGTGGTAGCCGATGCGCGGGTCGCTGCCGATGCCGCGGCGCACGGCTTCGATGTCGGCGCCCAGGCGTTCGGCCAGGCCGGCGATCTCGTTGATGAAGCTGATCTTGGTGGCCAGCATGGCGTTGGCGGCGTACTTGGTCAGCTCGGCGCTCTTCACATCCATCAGCACGATGCGGTCGTGGTTGCGGTTGAAGGGCGCGTACAGCTCGCGCAGTTGGCGCTCGGCCGCGGCGCTGCTGGTGCCGATGACGATGCGGTCAGGCCGCATACAGTCGGCCACGGCCGCGCCTTCTTTCAAGAATTCGGGATTGGACACCACTTCAAACGCAATGTCGGCGCCGCGTGCGGCCAGCGTCTGGCGCACTTCGGCCGCGACCTTATCGGCCGTGCCCACGGGCACCGTCGACTTGTTGACGATGGTCTTGGGCCGGTCCATGTGGGTGGCGATGGTGCGCGCGACCGCCAGCACGTGCTGCAGGTCGGCGCTACCGTCTTCGTCCGGCGGCGTGCCGACGGCCAGGAAGATCAGCTCGCCATGCGCCACACCTTCGGCCGCGTCGGTGGTGAAGTGCAGGCGCCCGGCCGCGTGGTTGGCTTGCACCAGCGGCGCCAGGCCGGGCTCATGGATCGGGATCTGCCCGGCCTGCAACGCGGCGACCTTGGCCGCGTCAATGTCCACGCACATGACGTTGTGGCCCACGTCCGCCAGCACGGCGCCTTGCACGAGGCCAACGTAGCCGGTGCCGAAAACGGTGACTTTCATACTTGGTAAAACTCCCTGTACCAGCGCACGAAGCGCGCCACGCCTTCGCCGACCGGCGTGGCCGGCTTGAAGCCCACCCACGCCGCCAGGGCCGACACGTCGGCCGCGGTGCTGTGCATGTCGCCCGGCTGGATCGGCAGCATGCGCTTGTCGGCGGTGGTGCCCAGCGCGGCTTCGATGGCGGCGATGTAGTCCATCAGCACGGTGGGCGCGCTGTTGCCGATGTTGAAGATGCGGTAGGGCGCCGTGCTGGTGCCGGGGTTGGGCGCCAGCGGGTCGTAGGCCGAGTCGGGCGTGGCGGGCTTGTCCAGCACGCGGAGCACGCCTTCGACGATGTCGTCGATGTAAGTGAAGTCGCGCACCAGCTGACCGTTGCCGTACACGTCGATCGGCTCGCCGGCGAGCATGGCGCGGGTGAACTTGAACAGCGCCATGTCCGGCCGGCCCCAAGGGCCGTACACGGTGAAAAAGCGCAGGCCGGTGGTCGGCATGCCGTAAAGGTGGGCATAGCTGTGCGCCATCACCTCGTTGGCCTTTTTGGTGGCGGCGTAGTAGCTGACCGGATGGTCGACCGCGTCGCGTTCGCTGTAGGGCAGCTTGGCGTTGCCGCCGTACACGCTGGAGCTGCTGGCGTAGACCAGGTGCTGCACTTGCGCGGTGCGGCAGCCCTGCAGCACGTTGCCGAAGCCGAGCAAGTTGCTGTCGGTGTAATCGTCAGGCTGGTCGATGGAATAGCGCACGCCGGCCTGCGCGGCCAGGTGCAGCACACGCGTGGGGCGCACGCGCGCGAACAGCGCGGCCATGCCAACGCGGTCGGCCACGTCCAGCCGCTCAAAGCGGAAGTTGGGGTGCGACGTCAGCCGCGCCAGGCGCGCTTCTTTCAGCGCCGGGTCGTAATAAGCGTTCAGGCTGTCGATGCCGACCACGGTGTCGCCGCGCGCCAGCAGGCGTTCGGCGCAGTGCATGCCGATGAATCCGGCGGCGCCAGTAACGAGAATCGCCCCCGCGCTCGTCATCGCGCGAGGTTCACTGTCCCCTGAGGGGGCGCTTGCACCCTCAGGGCGGTCCTGTGACGAAGCGGTGCTCATCGGGGGGTACCTCCTGCAGGGTGCCAGACGAAGTCGTAATGCGCGGGTGGCGTGCCGGCGCGCACCATGCGGAAGGGCAGGACGATGTTTCGGCGCGTCTGCGGGCCGATCTGGGCCTGCGCCTGGGCCCACCAGTTGGGCTCCAGCCGGTCGGCGCGTGACACCAGCAACCAGCCTTGGCCTGCGGCCTGGGCGCGCGCCACCTGGTCGGCCACGCAGCGGGCGACGTCGGCCTCGTCGGCGTTGCAGGCGGCCACGCGGGCTTGCGGGAAGCGGGTGCGCAACAGGCCGCCGATCATGTGGTCGGCCGCGATGATGGGGCTGCGGCCGTCGTAGCCCTGGGCTTGCAGCTGTTCGCCCAGCGCGCGGGCAGGGTGGTTCAACTCGTCCGTGTCACCGCGCGCGCCGCTGAACCAGGGCCGCAGGCCGGCGGCCACCAGCAGGATGAGGGCGACGGCCACCACGGCGCCGGTGTAGCGCCCGGCGCGCGGGTGTTGCTGCAGCTCTGGCCGGGCCGCAAAGGCGGCCAGCGGCACGGCGCACAGCAGCGGCAGCACCCAACGCCCCTTGAAGTTGGACACACCCGCCACCAGCACCATGCCCAGCAGCGCCAGCAGCATCAGCGCCAGGTAACGCCACAGCAGGCGCTGCGCCCACGGCACCGCGGGATGCACCGGCTTTTTCCACCAGGCGCTGCGAAAGGCCCACAGCGCCAGCAGCGCGAACAGCGCCAGCATGCCGGCCACACCGTCGACCAGGCTGAGCAGGCCCTTGAGCAGACCGCGCTCGGGCTGGATCTGCATCTTGTGCAGCGTGCCGGCCGTCGCCTCGTTCAGGTGCGACAGCAGCCAGACCGCGTGCGGCGCCACCACCAGCACACCCACCAGCGGTGCCAGCCACCAGCCGCGCGAAAACAAGGCGCGCCGCCCTTCCGGCAGCGAGAGCGCCGCCACCAGCATGACGCCCATCACCAGCACGTAGCTGTACTTGGCCAGCACGCCGATGGCACAGACCAGGCCCAGCCACGCAAAGTCCTGCGGCCGCGGCCGCTTAACGATGCGAAACAGCAGCCACCAGGCGCCGCAGGTCATGGCGGTGACCAGAATGGTGTGGGTCTGGTCGCGCACCGAAAACCAGCCCAGCGGCGGCAGCAGCAGCATGCTGGCCGAAGCCCACCAGGCGCCGCGCGGGCCCAGCAGCTCGCGCCCGGCCAGGTACATCAGCACGTAGGTCAGCGCCAGCAGCCCGTGTTTCAGCAGCGACAGCGACAGCACGCTGGGGCCAAAGACCTGGTTCATGCCCCATTGCAGCCAGGTGTACAGCGGCGGTTGCGCGCCGTAGCCCCAGGCCAGTTGCTGACTCCAGAGGATCTGCTCGGCCTCGTCCCACTTCAGGGCGGGCGAAATCGCCACGCGCACGGCCACGTGCGCTGCGCACAGGGCGAGCAGCCAGAACAGCGGGTGGGCCACGGGGGCGCGCAGCGTGGGCGCGGACAGCGCGTCGGCGGAATTCATGCAGGGTGAAAGCGAACGGCCGACGCCGGTTGGCCCGCGCGGGATGCGGAAAAACCGTGCAAGGCACAATCGGCCCATTATCCCGCCTGTGCCCGCCCCCTTCATGACCGCTGAACGCACCGCGGCGCCCGATGTCTCCATCGTGGTCCCGATCTACAACGAGGTCGACAACCTGCCCGAGCTGGTGCGGCGCATCGGCGCAGCCATGGCGCAGCAGCCCCTCAGCTTCGAATTGCTCGCAGTGGACGACGGCTCCACCGACGGCAGCCGAGCCAAGCTGCGCGAGCTGGCGGCCGCCGCGCCCTGGCTGCGCCCGGTGTTTTTGGCGCGCAACTACGGCCAGTCCAGCGCGCTGCAGGCCGGTTTTGACCGCGTGCGCGGCCGCTACGTCGTCACGCTGGACGCCGACCTGCAGAACGAGCCGGACGACATCCCCCTGCTGCTGAACCGCCTGGAGACCGACCCCGACGTCGACATGGTCAGCGGCTGGCGCAAGGACCGCCAGGACGCCGAGCTGTCGCGCAAGCTGCCCTCGCGCATCGCCAACCGGCTGATCTCCAGCGCCACCGGCGTGCATTTGCACGACTACGGCTGCGCGCTCAAGGCCTACCGCCGTCCCATCATCGACCGCATCCGCCTGTACGGCGAGCTGCACCGCTTCATCCCCTCGCTGGCCAAGGACGCCGGCGCGCGAATCACTGAAGTGCCAGTGCGCCACCACGCGCGCACCGCCGGTGTGTCCAAGTACGGCATCGACCGCACCTTCCGGGTCATTCTGGACCTGATCCTGATGGTGTTTTTGATGCGCTACCGCCAGCGCCCGCTGCACGCCTTTGGCGGCCTGGGCCTGTGGCTGATGACGCCGGGCATGCTGATCCTGCTGTACCTGCTGGGCGTCAAGCTGTTCGGCCACGACATCGGCGGGCGGCCGCTGCTGTTGGTGGGCGTGATGCTGGTGTTGATGGGCGTGCAGATGATCGTGGCCGGGTTGATCGGCGAATTGCTGACCCGCGTGTACTACGAAGCCGGCGGCGCGCCGCAGTTCCATGCGCAGGAGTACCGGGTGGACGAAGAGGCGGTTTTGGAGTCAAATCGCCCTTCAGTCCTACGGCCATCTGCGCAACCAGCTACTGAAAATATAGCGTGAAGCGCTCGCACAAGGCGCTGCTGCGCGGCCTGATCGGGCTGGCGCTGCTGGGCGCCGTGGTCGCGTTGGCCAACCCGGCGCGCGTGTGGGCACAGCTGCGCCAGGCAGACCCGGTGTGGCTGGTCGCGGGCTTGCTGGCCGCCATCGCTTCCAACGTCGTGTCGGCCCTGCGCTGGCGGGCGCTGGCGCGCTGGCTGGGCGCCGACATGGCGGCGCGCGATGCGGGGCGCTGGTACTTCCAGGCCATTGGCCTCAACGCGCTGCTGCCTGGCGCCGTGGTCGGCGGTGACGTGTACCGCGCCGTGGTGCTGAAACGCGCCGGGCAGGACACGCTGGCGTCCACCTGGTCCGTCGTGCTCGACCGCGTCAGCGGGCTGTGGATGCTGTGCGCCATCGGCGGCCTGGGTGCCGCGGCGTGCGCGCCGCAACTGGCGCCGGTATTGCGCCTGCCGCATGGTGCCTTCATCGCCTTGATGCTCGTCGGCACCGCGCTGTGGCTGGCTTTGCCGCTGGCGCTGCCATGGCTGCTGCACCGCGGCGGCCTGCGCTGGCTGGCGCCGTTGAAGGCCGCGATCGAGCGGCCGGACTTCTTGCGCCAACTCGGCTGGCAGGCGCTGGCCTCGGCCGCCGTGCAGGTGCTGTCCGCCGCCGCCCTGGCCGCTGGCGGTCTGGCGCTGGGCGTGCACATCCCGCTGGCCGCCTGGGCTTTTGCCATCGCCCCGGTCTTTTTGATGGCCGCGCTGCCCGCCAGCGTGGGCGGCTGGGGCACGCGCGAAGCCGCCGCCGTCGCCGCGCTGGCACCCTTTGGTGTGCCGGCCGCCGCGGCCGTGGGCACAGGCGTCATCTACGGCCTGTACCAGCTGGCGCAGGGCGCTTTAGGGGCGCTGGCCTTCGGCCTGCCCGGGCAGCGCGACCGGCAGGCCTGACGGGCCTGCCTCCGCGCAGGGGCAAACCGGACCCTGGCAGCGGTGCTGGCACTTCGTCCGCAGTGGCCCCGGCGCCGCGCCCCGCTGGCATCATGCGGTACCGCCCCTGACGGAGTTGCCTCTATGAACCCGATCGTCGAACGCCTGGAAGCCCTGCTGGCCGCAGGCAAGGAAACGGCCCTGCTGCGCTGTACGCTGGGCCAGTCCGCGCTGGACGCCGGTGACGGCGCCAAGGCGTGCGAGCACCTGCAGCGCGCGGTGGCGCTGGACCCGCACTATTCGGTCGCCTGGAAGCTGCTGGGCAAAGCCCACCTGGCCCAAGGCGACACCGCCGCCGCCCGCGAAGCCTGGAACCAGGGCATCGCCAGCGCCGAAGCGAAGGGCGACGCGCAGGTAGGGAAGGAGCTGCGGGTGTTTTTGAAGCGGCTGGATAAGCAGGAAGGTGGTGGTTGAGTGCATAAAGTACCGAATCCAATAAGCGGCCCCGGCTTACTTGTCGGTCATATCAGAGAGGCCGAGGCTGACGCGCGAGCCAGCGCACTGACCGTGGCAAACCGAGAGATTGGTAGTGGTTGACAAGACCTCTTTAACCGGAAAGGCGGTTCAGTTTTTCTTGGCCGACTGCGTAAAAGACTACCTAGGCGCGCGAACGCTATTGAATGCTGGATTGCTTCAACAGGGTGCAATCTTGGGCAGCACAGCAATCGAGAAGGCTTGCAAGGCGATATTGGCATTTCACGGTAATGAGAGCCGAGGCCATCTTCAAAAATCTCATTGGAATGCTGCAAAGAATTTCGATCCGGTCAATTGGAGTAAGCTGAGAATTGATTTTTTCGAATTGAATAGAAAGGTTTACAAACTTCGATACACCGATGAATTGCCAGAAAACTTCAATATCGTAATTGCTCAGAGAGAGTACCTCGCTGAACTGGATTGCTCAGTGTTTTTGCTAATACAAGGCTTTAGTTTTTTGGTTCAGCCGGGTGGCAGGGAGACCGGAGGGCCGCTTGCGATCCATCTGGACAACAAGGACGCACGGCTATTTCAATCCAACTATTTATTGAATGGATTGGAGAAATCCCAATTCATCGGGTCAGCGACGCAGAAGATCTATGAGATGCGTGTTGTAGGGTCTTGGCCAGCGGAACGGGAGTATTTTTCTAGTCAGCCCGCCAAAGACAAATCATTTATGCGGGACGGCGCACTCGTCGAGAAAAATTCAAACAAAATAACCTTTCATCTGAGTCACTACCCGGACAGGCCACGCGGCGGGCATCCGTCGGCTCTATAGATAAGCGCTCATGACTGCTGACCTCCTGCGCACCCTAGCCCTCTTCATCGCCACCGCCCTGGCCGAGATCGTTGGCTGCTACCTGCCTTATCTGTGGCTGCGCGAAGGCAAGTCAGCCTGGCTGCTGTTGCCGGCCGCGGCCAGCCTGGCGCTGTTCGCGTGGCTGCTGACGCTGCACCCGCAGGCGGCGGGGCGCGTGTACGCGGCGTACGGTGGGGTGTACGTGGGTGTGGCGCTGGCCTGGCTGTGGTGGGTGGACGGCGTGCGGCCGACGCCAACCGACTGGCTGGGCGTGGGCTTGTGCCTGGCGGGCATGGCCGTCATCATGTTTGGCTCGCGCGCCACGGCCAACCCATGACCGGCGCGCGGCCGTTGCAGGAGCTTAGCCATGCCGCCGTCATCCACCTTTCCCTCCCAGCGCGACCCTTGGTTGGTCGCCTTGTTGGTGGGCGCGCTGGCGCTGATCGGCGTGTCGCTGGTCTTCGCTTGGGCGCAAGGGCGGCCCGGCGCGCTGGGCGCCACGCTCGTAGGGCTGCTGGGCGTCGCGCTGCCGCTGTGGGTGCTGTGCGGCACCGATTACCGCGTGCACGCTGGCGAGCTGCACGTGCGCAGCGGGCCATTCCGCTGGCGCGTGCCGGTGGTGCAGATCCGCGCGGTGGAGCCCACGCGCAGCCCGCTGTCCAGCCCGGCGCTGTCGCTCAACCGCCTGCGCGTCCGCTACGGCAACGGCAAAGCGGTGCTGGTGTCGCCGGCCGACCGCGAAGGGTTTTTCGAGGCGCTGCGGGCGCATGGCGCGTCGGTGTAGCGTGGCGGGCAGGCCTTCGCGGCCATCTCAGTGCGCGCGGCGGCGCACGGCATTTCAGCTCAAGGCAAGCACGAGCGATCCAGACACGGCAACACGCCGAGCTGCTGGCTGGTGTAAGGCCCCTTGTAGAGCAGCCACTGACGCCCCTTGCCTTTGGGCATCACCGCCAGCCCGGAATGGGCAGCGGTGTGCTGCTCCACCCACTTGCCGGGGTAGCCGGCCATGTCGCCGGACTGCGTTTTGGCCACGGTCGCCATCATCTGCTGCGCCTGCTCGTCGCTGTCGAGCAGCCACAGCCAGGCGTTCTTTTCGGTGCCGTGCAGCTGGCGCGCCAGGGCGGTCAGCTGAGCGTCGCTCAACCCCGCAGGCACCACGTAGTACTTGCGCCGAAACCCGCGCTGGTCGGTGAATTCGCCAATCGCCTTGGCCGTCGGGCCGGCCTGTACAGTGGGTGTGGTCTGGGCATGGGCGGGCTGCAAAAGGGCGCTGCCGGCCAGGACGCTGGCCGACAGCCAAAGATGAACGCGCATAAAACTCCCTGCGGGTGAAAACAGCAACGACTATAGGCGGCGCGCGTCGACGGCTTGCCCGCGCGCCGCCGTTGGCCTTGGAAATTTGCCCGCAGCAGCCAAACGCTCAGCCGCTATGCTTGGCCACCATCGACTACCTTGGAGGATCGATGCGCCAGTCCTCAAACATGCCGTTGCTCAGCGGCCAGCAGAACCTGGTGGCGACGCCTGCGCAGGTGTGGCGTCGCCCGCCGATCGGCGCTGGAGCGGCGGTGGCTGCCATCGGCGCCTATCAGCGCTACGTGTCGCCGCACAAGGGCTATTGCTGCGCCTGGGGCGTGCATACCGGCAAAACCACCTGCTCGGCCTGGGGCCGGCGGGTGATGGGGCGCTATGGCTTGGTGCGGGGTTGGGCGTTGCTGATGCGGCAGTTTCGGCGTTGCCACCAAGCTGCGGTGGTGCTGCGGGCCCAGTCGCTGGTCATGGCCGACATGCCGCCAGCTCCGTTGGGCGAGGGCAAGCAAGTGGATGCGCCCCATGTTCCGGCAAGCAACGAGCCACGCCCGCCGCGATCCAAGCGGGAAAACGCCTGGTTCTGCCCGTGGTTGGCAACAGAATCGGCGGCGTGGTGCTGCATTTTTGGGGCGTTATCCTGACTGCTGCGTCTACCGCGCGTGATCCCCGGGTTCATCACCTTTAAGCGACTACCGCCATGCCCATGTTCGTCGACACCTCGCCGCCCGGCCAGTGCATCTTCTGCCGGCTGATCGCGGGGGAAATCCCGTCCGCTAAGGTCCATGAAGACGCTCTGACCATCGCCTTCATGGACCTGGGCCAGGTCACGCCGGGCCATGTGCTGGTCGCCAGCAAGCGGCACGCGGCGACGCTGTTTGAGTTGACACCCGAAGAAGCTGGTGCCGTGATGCAGACCGCGCAAAAGGTGGCGCTGGCTGTGCAGGCCGCGTTTGACCCGCCGGGGCTGACGCTGTTGCAGGCCAACGGCGCCTTAGGCGGGCAGACGGTGGGGCATTTCCACCTGCACGTGGTGCCGCGGCACGAGGGCGACGGCATCAGCTTCACCTGGCCGCGGCAGGAGCCCGGTCCGGTGGTGCTGAACGGTTACGCCGCCCGTCTGCGCGCGGCGTGGCCGGCATGAGGCGCCGACGCGCACCGTGCATCACCAGGGCGTGTGCGCCTGAGTGCTGCGATAAAAATAGCTGACTGCGCAGTCTGGGCGCCGGCAACAGGCCAATTTCCTGAGATTCACGGCGTGACATCCCGGTAAAAGCAGCGCCCTTGCGGGCCGGACGAAACCGACCACACTTCCGAAATCCTGCCGCGTACGACGCGCAAGGTGTCCGTGCCGCCGCATGAGACTCTGCCCGAACCGGCGATTTCAAAGCTCACTTCGTAAGGTTGAGCGATCAAGCCCGTGAAGCTTTGCGCGTCAGCAAAGAGATCGACGACCGCCTCACCCACTGCAGAAAAGCGGATGTTCCTTCGTTTGTCGTGCCAGTTGCGCACGATGTTGACGAGATCGACCGGGACGATGGCGCGGTCCATGGCTTTCGTACCAGGCTGCGCGTAACGCAGGACGAACTGGGGCGCCAGGATGTCGGGCGCCAGATCAAGGTCCAGATTCCAGAACGCTGTCCATCGCAGATAGAGTTCGCGCCCGAACACATGGGCGGCTTCGGTCGTTGACATGCATGGCCCTTTCACAAGTCATTGAGAGGGCCCATGCTAGGCACGGTGCATGTCAGAAACCGTCAGCAACACGGGCGCTGTGGGCAGCCTGACTACGGCATCGGCCGCGCGACACCCGTGCTGCCGATCTGGCGCTGGTGGGCGGTTCAGCGTGGATGGCCAGACGGCGTGCGCCGCCGCGTGCTGGCCCGCCGACCCTTCGCGCCAGCGGCATGGCGCAGATCAAGCCCGTTCAGGGCGCGCAGTTGTCGCCATCGCGCGCCCGCGCCCGTTCCCTCATGCCGAGGGTTTGGCTGCCAGCACCCCGCGGCGCATCTGGTCCAGCTCCATGGTCTCGAACAGCGCCTTGAAGTTGCCTTCGCCAAAGCCTTCGTTGCCCTTGCGCTGGATGAACTCGAAGAAGATCGGGCCCAGCTGGTTTTCGCTGAAGATCTGCAGCAGCAACTCGTTGTCGGCACCGTCGACCAGGATGTTGCGCGCCTGCAGCTCGCCAATCGGCTCCTGCAGGTTGGGGATGCGCTTGGGCAGCAGCTCGTAGTACGTTTCGCTGGTGTTCAGCAGCTTCACGCCAGCCATCTGCAGCGCGTCCACGGTCTCGTACAGGTTCTTGGTCGCCATGGCGATGTGCTGCACGCCTTCGCCGCGGTAGCTGTCCAGGTACTCCTGGATCTGGCCTTTCTGGTCGTTGCCCTCTTCGTTGATCGGTATGCGGATCTTGCCGCAGGGGCTGGTCATGGCCTTGCTCTTCACGCCCGTGGCTTGGCCTTCGATGTCGAAGTAGCGCACTTCGCGGAAGTTGAACAGGCGCTCGTAAAAGCCGGCCCATTCGTCCATGCGGCCCTTGTGCACGTTGTGCGTCAGGTGGTCGATCACCGTCATGCCGTAACCCTCGGGGCTGACGGCGGCGCTGCCGCTCACGCCCGGCAGCGGCTCGAAGTCCACGTCGTAGAAGCCGATGTTGCCGATGTCGCCCTCTTTGGCGCCGTTCTTGCCGCGCCAGCGGTCGATCAGGTAAATGATCGAATCGCCAATGCCTTTGATGGCCGGGATGTTCAGCTCGCCCGGGCCGGCCGTTTCGGCGTAACCCCAGGCGCCCAGTTGAATCGCGCGTTCGTACGCGGCCTTGGCGTCCTGCACGCGGAAGGCGATGGCGCAGATGCTGGGGCCGTGCAGGCGCGCAAAGCGCTGGGCAAAGCTGTCGGGCTCGGCGTTGATGATGAAGTTGACCTCGCCCTGGCGGTACAGGATCACGTTCTTGTGGCGGTGCTTGGCCACGGCGGTGAAGCCCATGCGCTCAAACAGTTCGCCCATGGCCTTGGGGTCGGGTGCGGCGTATTCGATGAATTCAAAACCGTCGGTGCCCATGGGGTTGTCCCAGGTCGTGCCGGCTTGGGCGGTGGCGGTGCTGGCGTTGGTGGCGGGGCTGCTCATCGCGGTGTCTCCTAGATTGATCGGCGTCAAGGCGTCACTGTAGGCCGAAGGTGTTGCTGCTTTCCAGCGTTCCGCCACGTCAGCCAGGGCGACAGCGCAGGCAGTCTGCGCGTTGACGCGAATGCATGCAGGAAGTCGGCGTGAACGATAGGGTGGCTGGGGAAACGCGCTTGTCATGGGTGCTGTACGCCGTAAAATTGCGCCATGGACTCCATCGACGCACTCGACCGGCTGGACCGCGCCATCCTGCGCCATTTGCAGGCGGACGGCCGCGCCACCTGCGAGGTCTTGGGCGAGCAGATTGGTCTGTCCGCCAGTGCTGTGCTGCGCCGCATCAAAAAGCTCGAAGATGCGGGCGTGATCGACCGTTATGTCGCCTTGCTCAAGCCCGAGGCACTGGGCCTGGGCCTGGTCGCGTACGTCAACGTACGGCTGGAAAAGCGGGTCGACGGCAACAAGCGCAACCCGATGGACGAATTCCGCGCCAGCGTGCAGGGCTGGCCGGAGGTCGTGGAGTGCACCGCACTGACGGGTGAAATGGATTTTCTGTTGCGCCTGGTGCTTCAGGACATGAGTGCGTACTCACGTTTCATGATGGACACCTTGCTGCGCCACCCCGCGGTGCAGGATTGCAAAACCAGCTTCGTGATGGACCGGGTCAAGGCGACCACCGCTTTGCCGATATTTGGATAAAAATGGCCGCTGGCCCTAGATGAATCTGCGCAAGCAGCTATACATAGCATAGCATTTGCGTCTTCTCACCTTTGCCCCTGAAACCTGTGCGGGGATGCTTGTCGGACTTGGCGCTGTGGCAAAAGTCCGCCATCATGGTGCGGTGCAGCAATAAGTAGCACTTTGGAGTCGCAACTCTATAAGTTCGCCCTAATATCTGACGCCATGGAACCTCGTATCGACCCACGTCCGTCGGACAGCCCGGCGGCCCCCAGCCCCACGGCTTCGGCTGCGAAGTCGTCGGCCATCGTGCCGATCCGCGAGATCGGCGCGCGTTACCGCGAACAGGTCGCCCAGCATTTGCTGAGCCTGGGCGAGCGCGACCGCTACCTGCGCTTTGGCTACGCCGCCAACGACGGGCAGATCCGCAACTACGTGGACAAGCTCGACTTCGGGCGCGACCAGGTGTTCGGCATCTTCAACCGCCGCCTGGAGCTGATCGCCATGGCGCACCTGGCCTACCCGCAGGACTTCGCCACCGCCGGCTTCGCCGAATTCGGCGTGTCCGTGGCGCCGCACGCCCGTGGGCGCGGCTACGGCGCGCGCCTGTTCGACCGCGCCGCCATCCACGCCGTGAACGACGGCGTGAAGACGCTGTACATCCACGCGTTGAGCGAAAACACGGCCATGCTCAAGATCGCCCGCCGCGCTGGCGCGGTGGTCGAACGCTCGGGCAGCGAAAGCGAAGCCCACCTGAAGCTGCCCGAAGCGACCTTCGCCTCGCGCGTCAGCGAGTTGCTCGCCGGGCAGGTCGCCCAGGTCGATTACTGGCTGAAATCCGAAGGCCGCCACCTGCGCGAGCTGGTCGCCACCGCCCAGGAAGTGCGCGAAGCCGTGCGCGACAACAACCACCGCACCGGCACCTGAGGCGCAGCCGGGCAGGGCGGGCCCGGCGCCCGCCCCGCGCGTCGACACACGGGGCAGCGGCCAGTTCCGCTATCCTTGGCGTCTTGCCAACTACCGCAGTCCTGCACACCGACCGTGGCTGACCCCCACCCTGCGCGCTCGTCCGAGCGCGCCACCGAGCGCGAAGACAAGCGCAGCCTGTTTCAAAAACTGGTCGAATTCATCAAGCCGGGCCCCGACTCGACCGATGAGCTGATCGAAACCCTGGCCGAGGCCGAGGACAAGGAGCTCATCGACGCGGAAAGCCGCGTGATGCTGGAAGGTGTGCTCCGCCTGGCCGACATGAGCGCCGGCGACGCGATGGTCGCCGCCCCGCGCATGGACCTGCTGGACATCGACGCGCCGTACGACGCGCTGCTGCACCACGTGATCAACACGGCGCATTCGCGCTTTCCGGTGTACCAGGGCGAGCGCGAGAACATCATCGGCATCCTGCTGGCCAAGGACTTGCTCAAACTGCAGCGCGCACCCGAGCTGAACGTGCGCACCCTGGTGCGCCCGGCCTACTTCGTTCCGGAAAGCAAGGGGCTGAACGACCTGCTGCGCGCTTTCCGCGTCAATCGCAACCACCTGGCCATCGTGGTCGACGAGTTCGGCCGCACGGCGGGGTTGATCACCATCGAAGACGTGCTGGAGCAGATCGTTGGCGAGATCGAGGACGAATTCGACATCGACGGCGACGACGGCGACATCTTCGCGCTGGCCGACAACACCTGGCGCGTGGCCGGCGACACGCCGCTGGAGCGGGTGGAAGAGCAGTTCGGGGTCGAGTTGGACCCGGAGCCGGACGGTGACCTGGATGTGGACTTCGACACCATCGGCGGCCTGATCGCGCACCGCATGGGCCATGTGCCCAAGCGCGGCGAACGCCACAACGTCGGCGGCCTGGAATTCCTGACCCTGCACACCAAGGGTGGGGCGGTGCGCTGGTTCAAGGTGTCGCGCCTGCCGCTGCACCCGCACGGCTGATCCCGGAAAGAAAGCCCCCGCCATGCGACGCACCCGTGGGATGGCCATGGCGCTGGCTGCGCTGGTCGCGGGTTGGGCGCAGGCGCTGTCGATCAGCGACCCCTTCACCGGCCAGACGCACGGCTGGTTGCAGATGTTGAGCCTGGCGGCGCTGGTCGGCCTGCTGATGGCCGTCGTCAACGCGCGCGCCAGCGAGCACGGCCAGCCCGGCGCGCGGCGGCGCCCGCGTACCGTCCTGTGCGGCGCGGGGATCGGCTGGCTGTTTGGCCTGGGCTGGCTGGCCGGCACCTTCTGGTGGCTCTTCATCTCCATGCACACCTACGGCGGGCTGAACGCCGCACTGGCGGTGCTGGCGGTGTTGGCCCTGGCAGGCTTTCTGGCGCTGTACTACGCAGCGGCGTCGGCGGCTTTCGTCGCGCTGGTGTCGGCGCGCGCGCTGGCGCAGCGGCCGGTGGCGGTGGCGCTGCTGTTCGCCGTGCTGTGGACCCTGGCCGAGCTGGCGCGCGGCACCTGGCTGACCGGCTTTCCCTGGGGCGCGGGCGGCTACGCCCATGTCGACGGCCTGCTGGCCTTCCTGCCGCGCTACGTGGGCGTCTACGGCCTGGGCGGGATCGCCGTTGCCTTGGCCGCGCTGTTGGCGCTGGCGCCCCAGCTGCGCTGGCGCAGCGTCCGCACCTGGATCGGCGCCGCAGCGGTGCTGCTGGTGGCGGGTGGCCTGTGGGCCGTGCGTGCCAACGCCCTCAACACCGGGTCGCCCGGCGTGGCGCAAGTTGAGATGGCCATGGACGTGGCACTGATGCAGGGCAACATCCCGCAGGACGAAAAATTCGTGCCTGGCCGCGGCATCGCCGATTCGCTGCGCTGGTACGGCGAACAGTTGGAGGCCAATACCGCCAGCCTGATCGTTGGGCCGGAAACCGCCGTCCCGCTGCTGCCGCGCCAGTTGCCCGAAGGCTTTTGGGACGCTCTGGTCGCGCGCTTTCAGAAGCCGGGGCAGGCGGCCCTGGTGGGCATTCCGCTGGGCGATATGGAAACCGGGTACACCAATTCGGTGGTCGGCCTGGCGCCGGGGCAGGCTGCGGTCTACCGCTACGACAAGCACCACCTGGTCCCGTTTGGCGAATTCATCCCGCCGCTGTTTCGCTGGTTCACCGAGATGATGAACATCCCGCTGGGCGACTTTGCTCGCGGCGGCGTGGGCCAGCCCTCCTTTGTCTGGCAGAACCAGCGGCTGGCGCCCAACGTCTGTTACGAGGATTTGTTTGGCGAGGAGCTGGCCGCCCGCTTTGCCAACCCGGCGCTGGCGCCCACGGCTTTCGTCAACGTCAGCAACATCGCCTGGTTTGGTGATTCGGTGGCGATCGACCAGCACCTGGCCATCAGCCGCATGCGCGCGCTGGAGTTCGAGCGCCCCATGCTGCGCGCCACCAACACCGGCGCCACGGCCATCATCGACCACCGTGGCATCGTCACGCACCGGCTGCCGCGGCTCACCCGCGGGGTGCTGCACGGCCACTTCGAGGGCCGCACCGGCATCACGCCGTTCGCCCGCTGGGCGGCTGTGGCGGGCCAATGGCCGCTGTGGATCGTTTGCGCCGGCGCTGCGCTGGCCTTGGGCTGGGGCTTGCGCCGCACGCGGTCCTGAATACACCCCTGGTGTCAGTAGGCACGGGTATCCGCCGGCAAGGCACAATTGGGCCCCATGGCTGAATCTTTTTCCTACGAACAACTGATTGCGTCCGGCGAAGGCCGCTTGTTTGGCCCCGACAGCGGCCGCCTGCCCCTGCCGCCCATGCTGATGTTCGACCGCATCACGCACATCGATCAGGACGGCGGTGCGCACGGCCTGGGCCGTGTGGTGGCCGAGCTGGACATCAAGCCGGACCTGTGGTTTTTCGCCTGCCACTTCGAAGGTGATCCGGTCATGCCCGGTTGCCTGGGCCTGGACGCCATGTGGCAGCTGATCGGCTTTTACCTGACCTGGCTGCGCCTGCCTGGGCGCGGGCGCGCGCTGGGCGCGGGTGAAGTCAAGTTCACCGGCGAGGTGGGCCCCGACGTCAAACGCGTGACATACGAGATTGATATCAAGCGGGTCATCAAGCGCAAGCTGACCATGGCCATTGGCGACGCCCGCCTGCTGGCCGACGGCAAGGAGATTTACGTGGCCAACGATCTGCGGGTGGGCCTGTTCGGAAAAGACGCGGCGGGGGAAGCCCCGGCCGGCGGCGCATCATGAAACGCCGCGTCGTGATCACCGGTGCGGGCATCGTCTCGTGCATCGGCAACGACTTGCAGACCGTGGAAAGCGCCCTGCGCGAAGGCCGATCCGGCATCAGCGCGGCGCCCGATTTCGCCGAATTGGGCCTGCGAAGCCAAGTGGCGGGCCGCCCCCAGATCGACCTGGAAGCGCGGCTGGACCGCAAGCAACTGCGCTTCATGGGCGATGCCGCGGCCTACGCGCACATCGCACTGGCCGACGCCATCGCTCAGGCCGGCCTGACGCCCCAGCAGGTGTCGCATCCGCGCACCGGGCTGATCATGGGTTCGGGCGGCGGCTCGCCCGCCAACCAGATCGAGGCCGCTGACACGCTGCGCAGCAAAGGTATTCGCCGCGTCGGGCCGTACCAGGTCACGCGCTGCATGAGCAGCACGGTGTCGGCCTGCCTGTCCACGCACTTCCACATCAAGGGCATCAACTACTCCATCACCTCGGCGTGCAGCACTTCGGCGCACTGCATCGGCTCGGCGGCGCAGCAGATCGCCTGGGGCATGCAGGACGTGATGTTCGCCGGCGGCGGCGAAGAGCTGTCCTGGGGCATGGCGCTGCTGTTCGACGGCATGGGCGCCATGTCGAGCAAGCGCAACGACGATCCGACGCACGCGTCGCGCGCGTACGACGCCGACCGTGACGGCTTTGTCATCGCCGGCGGCGGCGGGGCCGTGGTGCTGGAATCGCTGGAGCACGCGCAGGCGCGTGGCGCCACCATCCTGGGTGAAGTGGTCGGTTTTGGCGCCACCAGCGACGGCGCCGACATGGTCGCACCCTCGGGCGAAGGCGCCGTGGCCTGCATGCGCCAGGCCATCGAAGGCCTGGAAGGCCCGATCGACTACATCAACACCCACGGCACCTCCACGCCCGTGGGCGACGTGCCCGAGCTGAAGGCCATGCGCACTGTGTTCGGTGACGGCAAAGTGCCGCCTTTCTCGTCCACCAAATCGCTCACCGGCCATTCGCTGGGAGCCACCGGTGTGCAGGAGGCGATCTACTGCCTGCTCATGCTGCAAAAGGGCTTCATCGCCGGCTCGGCCAACGTCGACACCCCCGACGCCGCCGTGGGCGACCTGCCGCTGGTCACCGCTACGCGCGACGCAGATCTGCGCCAGGTGCTGTCCAACAGCTTCGGCTTTGGCGGCACCAACGCCAGCCTGGTGCTGCGGCGCTGGGACGGAGCCTGAGCGGCGGCGCATCGGCTGCTGTAAAAAATATAGCTGCTTGCGCTGATGGTTGTAGGGTTGCTGGCCTATTTGGCCTGAATATTTGGCGCGCCGCCTGTTGGCGGCGAAATGCGCGTCGCCCCGCTAAAATCAACGGTTTGCCCGTGCGGCGGCGCTTGTGACGGCCTGCTGGCCAAGCCGCCCGGCGCAGACCCCGCTTCCTGGACGGTGCCCGCTGACGGCGGCACGCCGTTTTGAAACCTGCCACGCCATGCTCAGCTTCCAACAAATCATCCTCACGCTCCAGCAGTACTGGGCCGACCAGGGCTGCGCGCTCTTGCAGCCTTACGACATGGAAGTGGGCGCTGGCACCTCGCACACCGCGACCTTTCTGCGCGCCATCGGGCCGGAGCCGTGGAAGGCCGCCTACGTGCAGCCCAGCCGCCGGCCCAAGGACGGCCGCTATGGCGAGAACCCCAACCGCGGCCAGCATTACTACCAGTACCAGGTGGTGCTCAAGCCCGCGCCGGCCAACATCCTGGACCTGTACCTCGGCAGCTTGGAAGCGCTCGGGTTCGACTTGAAAAAGAACGATATCCGCTTTGTGGAAGACGACTGGGAGAACCCCACGCTGGGCGCCTGGGGCCTGGGCTGGGAGGTGTGGCTGAACGGCATGGAGGTGACGCAGTTCACCTATTTCCAGCAGGTCGGCGGCATCGATTGCAAGCCCGCGACCGGCGAAATCACCTACGGCCTGGAGCGCCTGGCCATGTACCTGCAGGGCGTCGAAAACATGTACGACCTGGTCTGGACGGTGGATGGCGACGGCCGCCAACTGAGCTATGGCGACGTGTTCCACCAGAACGAGGTCGAGCAGTCCGCGTACAACTTCGAGCATTCCGACGCCGACTTCCTGTTCACCGCTTTCGCCGCGCACGAGAAGCAGGCGCAGCACCTGATCGAGCAGCAGCTCGCGCTGCCCGCGTACGAACAGGTGTTGAAAGCCGCGCATACCTTCAACCTGCTGGACGCGCGCGGTGCCATCAGCGTGACCGAGCGCGCCGCCTACATCGGCCGCATCCGCAACCTGGCGCGCGCGGTGGCGCAAAGCTACTACGACAGCCGCGAGCGCCTGGGCTTCCCGCTGGCGCCGCGCGAATGGGTGGCGCAGCTGGAGCCGCGCGCCAAGAAGGCCGCCTGAAGCGCCGCCTGCCCCCGATCTGAACCTGCCCCGTGCGGCGCCCGCGCGCGCCGCCCCCGATGGAAACCCCACACACATGACCCCGCAGAATCTTCTGGTCGAACTCTTCGTGGAAGAGCTGCCGCCCAAGGCGCTCAAGAAACTGGGCGAAGCCTTTGCCCAGCAGCTGGCCGACCAGCTGAAGGCGCAAGGCCTGGCCGCGGCCGACGCGATCGTTACCCCCTTCGCCAGCCCGCGCCGCCTGGCCGCGCACATCACGCAGGTGGTAGGCAAGGCCGCCGACAAGGCGGTGCAGCAAAAGCTGATGCCGGTGGCCGTCGGCCTGGATGCCAGCGGCAACGCCACGCCCGCGCTGATCAAGAAGCTGGCCGCGCTGGGCGCCGATGTGTCGGTCGTGCCGCAGCTCCAACGCGCCATGGACGGCAAGGCCGAAGCGCTGTTCTACGACAGCGTGGTCGGCGGCGTCACGCTGGAAGCCGGCTTGCAAAAGGCGTTGCACGAAGCCATCACCAAGCTGCCGATCCCCAAGGTCATGACCTACCAGCTGCAGGGCGGCGCTGAGCTGCCGGGCTGGACCAGCGTGCAGTTCGTGCGCCCGGCGCACGGACTGGTCGCGCTGCACGGCAGCTGCGTGGTGCCGGTCACCGCGCTGGGGCTGACGGCCGGCAACAGCACGCACGGCCACCGCTTTGAGGCCAAGGCCGACCCGATCGCCATTGCCGATGCCGACAGCTACGCCGCCACGCTGCGCGACAAGGGCGCCGTCATCGCCAGCTTTGACGAGCGCCGTGCGGACATTGCTTCGCAATTGAAATCGGCTGCGGCCCTAGCAGGACCTGCGCTGGCAGCTATAGAAGATGAAGCGCTTTTGGACGAGGTGACGGCCCTGGTCGAGCGCCCGAACGTGCTGGTCTGCCAGTTCGAGCCCGAATTTCTGGCCGTGCCGCAGGAATGCCTGATCCTGACGATGAAGGCCAACCAGAAGTACTTCCCGCTGCTGGACGCCGCTGGCAAGCTGACGCACCAGTTCCTGGTGGTCAGCAACATCAGCCCACAAGACACCAGCGCCGTGGTGGGTGGCAACGAGCGCGTGGTGCGCCCGCGCCTGGCCGACGCCAAGTTCTTCTTTGACCAGGACCGCAAGAAACCGCTGGCCAGCCGCGTTGAGCAACTGGGCAAGGTCGTGTACCACAACAAGCTGGGCACGCAGGGTGAGCGCGTCGAGCGCGTGCGCGCCATCGCCAAGGCGATTGCCACGCAGCTCGGCATGTCGGCCGAGCAGCAACAGCAGGTCGACCAGGCCGCGCAGCTGGCCAAGACCGATTTGGTGACCGACATGGTCGGCGAATTCCCTGAGCTGCAAGGCACCATGGGCCGCTACTACGCGCTGAACGACGGCTTGCCCCAAGCCGTGGCCGACGCGATTGAAGACCATTACAAACCGCGCTTTGCCGGCGACGAATTGCCGCGCGGCGACATCGGCGTGGTGGTGGCGCTGGCCGACAAGCTGGAGACGCTGGTCGGCATGTTCGGCATCGGCAACCTGCCCACCGGCGACCGCGACCCGTTTGCGCTGCGGCGCCATGCGCTGGGCGTGATCCGCATGCTGGTCGAAAAGCAGTTGCCGCTGGATCTGAACCAGCTGCTGGCCAGCGCTGTGCCCGCGTTCGGCGACAAGATCAGCGACGCCACGCCGGCGCTGATCGACTTCAACTACGACCGCATGGCCGGCAGCCTGCGCGACGACGGCTTCAGCGCGCAAGAGGTCGATGCCGTGCTCAGCCTGCGCCCGCAGCGCCTGCTGGAAGTGGCCCAGCGCCTGCAAGCCGTGCGCGCGTTCGCGCAGTTGCCCGAAGCCCCCGCCCTGGCCGCCGCCAACAAGCGCGTCGGCAACATCCTCAAGAAGGCCGATGGCGAAGTCGGCAGCACCGTCAAGCCGGAGCTGCTGCAAGAAGACGCCGAAAAGGCCCTCTACGCCGCGCTGCAAAGCGTCGCGCCGCAGGCCAATGCCGCGTTTGACGCCGGCGATTACACCGCCAGCCTGCGCGCCCTGGCCGCGCTGAAAGGCCCGGTCGATGCCTTCTTTGACGGCGTGATGGTCAACGCCGACGACGCCGCGCTCAAGGCCAACCGGCTGGCGCTGCTGCAGCAATTGCACCAAGCCATGAACCGCGTGGCCGACTTGTCGCGCCTGGCCGCATGACGGACGGCGGGGCCGACGCCGCGCCCCGGCCGAACTGGCGCGGCTTGGCCTGGGCGCTGCTGCCGCCAATCGCCGTGCTGCTGCTGCGCGCCGCGCTGCAGGCACAGACCGATGAGGCGACGGCGAGCCTGAACGCCGTGCACGCGGCGACCCTGGTCACCACGCCGGGCGAGGCGATGTGGGCCGCCGCACGGCCCTTTGTTCTGACGCTCGTGACGGCGCTGGTCGTGATCGGCGCTGCCGTGGTCTGGATCCGCCGCGGCGTGCGCCACCACGGCTGGGCGCGCATGCGCTCGCGCGTGATCGGCGCTTGGGTCGCGTTGTGTTTGATCGCCGCCGGTGCGCTGCTGGCCCAGCACCTCAACCGCAGTGGCCGCCAGGTCGAGGCCGAGCGCCAGGGTGAAGTGCTGCTGGTGCGCGAAGTGCGCCCCAGCGAACGCAGCGTGGGCGGTGCCGAGGTCTACTTGCAGCTGCCCGGTGACGCTGCGCCGGTGCACCTGCTGGCCGAGGGCCAGCCCGCCACCCGTTTCCCGCCCAAGAGCACGGTGCGCCTGCAGACCGAGCGCGGGCGCTGGTGGGGCCGCTGGGGCACAGTCACGCCGCTCGCGCTGCCCGCATCGCCCGCATCGGCCACACCGCCCGCAGCCGGCAACGGATAATCGGCGCATGAAACTGGTCATCGTTGATCGGGACGGCACGGTTTGCGTCGAGCGCGAAGGCTACATCCAGACGCCCGACGAGTGGGAGCCGCTGCCCGGCGCGCTGGACGCCATCGCGCGGCTGAACCACGCGGGCTTTCACGTTGTCGTTGCGGCCAACATGCCCGGGCTGGGGCGTGGGCTGTTCGACATGGCGGCCCTCAACGCCATCCACACCAAGATGGCCAAGCAGCTGGGCGCCCTGGGCGCGCGCATCGAAGCGGTGTTCTTCTGCCCGCACGCGCCCGACGACGGCTGCACCTGCCGCAAGCCCGCGCCGGGGCTGTTCCACAAGATCGGCGAGCGCTACAAGGTCGACCTGAAACTGGTGCACGCCGTGGGCAACAGCCTGGCCGACGTGCAGGCCGCGCAAGCCGCTGGCTGCGTGCCGCACCTGGTGCTGACCGGCCGCCACGCGCCCGCGGCCGACCAGCCGCTGCCGCCCGCGTACCCGGCGGCCACGCGCGTGCACGCCGACCTGGCCGCCTTCGCCACCGCCTTCATCGCCGAGCAGGAGGCCGCGGCCGAAGCCCTGGCCGCACTGGCGCCGGGCACCGCCCCGGCAGGTGTTGCCGCGGCCCCATGAATGCTTTAAAAACGATAGCTGGTTGCGCAGATCCAGCTTGCGCCACCGCCTGATTTCTTATCTATGAATTTCATTCGTTCCGTGCTGCACATGCTGTGGATGATCGTCACGGTCATCCCGTGGGCGCTGCTGGTGGTGGTCGTGGCGCCTTTTGCCAGCCAGAAGACGGTGTACAAGCTGTGCGCGGGCTGGCTGACGCACGCGGTCAACTCGGGCCGCTGGATTTTGGGCATCCGCAACCGCGTCACCGGCTATGAAAACCTGCCCAAGGGCGAGCTGGACCCGGCCGTGTTGCTGGTCAAGCACCAGTCCACTTGGGAGACTTTCAGCATGGTCGCGATCATGCCGCACCCCCTGGCCTTCGTGTTCAAGAAGGAGCTGCTGCACGTCCCCTTCTTCGGCTGGGCCATGGGCCGGCTGGACATGATCCACATCGACCGCAGCCGGCGCACCGAAGCCTTCAGCCGCGTCGTGCAGCAAGGCCGCGCGCTGCTGGCCAAGGGCGTGTGGGTGATCATGTTCCCCGAAGGCACGCGCATTCCCCGCGGTGAGAAAGGGCGTTACCAGAGCGGCGGCACGCGCCTGGCCATCGAAACCGGCGCGCCGGTGATCCCGATTGCCGTCACCTCGGCCAAGTGCTGGCCGGCCAAGGCCTTCGTCAAGAAGCCCGGCATCGTGGACATTTCCATCGGCCCGCCGATCCCCAGCCAGGGCCGCAAGCCGACCGAGCTGATGCGCGAAGTCGAGGCCTGGATCGAGGCCGAAATGCTGCGCCTGGACCCCGAGGCCTACCCCGACGGCCAGGCGCGCCTCGCGCAGCCGAAGGTCAAGGCCGACTGAAAGCGGCGCGCCGCGCACCCCATGCTGCAACTGCTGCTCGACCTGTTCGGCGACGCACGCGCCGAACAGGCGCAGGTGCCAGGCACGCCACCGCCTGTCGCCGAGGACTTGAGGCAGAAAACGGCGCCAGCCCTAGATCTACCTGCGCAAGAGGCTATCGAAAGCGTAGCAATAGAGCCGACGATCGCCTTGGGCGGCGCACTGCAGCCGGCGCAGTTTTCGCACCCCCGCGCCAACCGAGAAATCCAGTTCGCCAACGTGCGCGTGGCCTACGAATTCCGCCGCAGCCAGCGGCGCAGCATCGGCTTTCAGGTGGGGCCGGACGGCCTGCGCGTGAGCGCGCCGCGCTGGGCGGCGCTGCGCGATGTGGATGCCGCCCTGCGCGGCAAGGAGCGCTGGATCGTCGCCAAGCTGCGCGAAGCGCGCGAGCGCCAGGTCCGGCTGGCGGCGGCGCAGATCGACTGGCGCGAAGGGGCTGAAGTGCCCTTCCTGGGCGAGCCGGTGGTGCTGGTGATCGACCCGCGCCAGCGGCATGGGCGCGGCGGCGCGGTGCTGGTGACCGGTGACGCCGCCCTGCCCGGCGTGCCGGCGATGGCGCTGCACATCGGCCTGCCGCAGACCGCCACGCCCGAGCAGTTGCGCGACACCGTGCACGCGTGGCTGATGCGCCAGGCGCGCCGCCTGTTCACCGAGCGGCTGGACCATTTCGCGCCGCAACTGGGCGTGCATTGGCAGAAGCTGAGTCTGTCGTCCGCCGGCACGCGCTGGGGCAGCGCCAGCGTGGACGGCTCGATCCGCCTGAACTGGCGGTTGATCCACTTCCGCCTGCCCATGATCGACTACGTGGTCGTGCACGAACTGGCCCACCTGCGCGAGATGAACCACAGCCCGCGCTTCTGGCAGCACGTCGAAGACATCCTGCCCGACTACGCCGAGCGGCGCGACACGCTGCAGAACCAGCCGGTGCCGCACTGGTAGGGGCGCTGACTGCGCGCACGCGGTTGTCGCGCGTGCGGCTTGCACCGCGTACGGCGCTTACTCGCGCACCAGCAGGTCGCCGGTGATCTCGCCCACGTTCTTGACGCTGGTGAGCGTCATCGCCACGCGCATTTCCTTTTCCAGCAGGTCCAGCAGGTGAGCCACCCCGGCTTCGCCCGCCGCGGCCAATGCGTAGATGTAGGCGCGGCCGATCATGGTGCAGTCGGCGCCCAGTGCCAGCATGCGCACGATGTCCAGGCCGTTGCGGATGCCTGAGTCGACCAGGATCTTGATCTGCCCCTTCACCGCGTCGGCGATCGGCGGGAGGGCGCGCGCGGACGACAGCACCCCGTCCAGCTGGCGGCCGCCGTGGTTGGACACGATGATGCCGTCGGCGCCGAAGCGCACGGCGTCCTTGGCGTCTTCCGGGTCGAGGATGCCCTTGATCACCATGGGGCCCTTCCAGAAGTCGCGGATCCATTCCAGGTCTTTCCAGGAGATGGACGGGTCAAAGTTGGCGCCCAGGTAGCCCATGTAGTCTTCCAGGCTGACGTTCTCGCCCTTGTAGGTCGAGATGTTGCCCAGCGTGTGCGGCCGGCCCAGCAGGCCCACGTCAATCGCCCAGTGCGGGTGCGTGACGGCCTGCGCATAGCGGCGCAAGGCGGCGTTGGGGCCGCTCATGCCCGAGTGGGCGTCGCGGTAGCGCGCGCCGGGGGTCGGCATGTCGACGGTGAACACCAAGGTGGTGACGCCCGCCGCCTGCGCGCGCTCCAGCGCGTTCTGCATGAACTTGCGGTCCTTGAGCACGTAGAGCTGGAACCACATCGGCCGCTTCAGCCGCGGTGCGACCTCCTCGATGGGGCACACCGACACCGTGGACATCGTGAACGGGATGCCCTTGCGGTCGGCGGCTATCGCCGCCTGCACCTCGCCGCGCCGGGCGTACATGCCGGTCAGGCCGACCGGCGACAGCACCACGGGCATGGACAGCTTTTCACCGAACAGCTCGATGCCGGTGTCCAGCTGGCTCATGTCCTTGAGCACGCGCTGGCGCAGCGCGACGTTGGCAAGGTCTTCCACGTTGCGCGCCAGCGTTTTTTCGGCGTAGGCGCCGCCGTCGATGTAGTGGAACAGGAAGGGCGGCAGCCGATCCTGCGCCGCAGCACGGTAGTCCGTGGTGGAAGAGATGATCATGGCTAGGCCCTGTAGCGCGTGCGGTGAACGGGCGCCTTACTTCACAACCATCAGCGTGAACGGCCAGACGTACGCCTGCATCGTCACGTAGAGGCCCACCAGGCAGGCCAGCGCGATGGAGTGGAAGAATACGTAGCGCAGGATCTCGCCTTCCTTGTTGAACCAGCGCGTGGCGGTGGAGGCCACCACGATGGACTGCGCGTCGATCATCTTGCCCATCACACCGCCCGAGCTGTTGGCCGCGCCCATCAGGTTGGGCGAGAGGTGCAACTGCTCGGCCGCCACCTTCTGCATGCCGCCGAACAGCACGTTCGATGCCGTGTCCGAGCCCGTCAGCGCCACACCCAGCCAGCCCATCAAGGTGCCGAAGAAAGGGTAGAGGATGCCGGTGTTGGCAAACGCCAGGCCCAGTGTCGTGTCCGTGCCCGAGAAGCGCGTGAGCGTGCCCAGCGCCAGCATCAGCACGATGGTCAGCAACGAGAACTTGACCATCCACAGCGTCTTGAAGAAGGTCCGCACGATGGCGACGGGGTTGTACTTCATGACCAGCGCGCTGACGACGGCTGCCAGCAGGATGCCGGTGCCGGTCGCCGACAGCAGGTTCAGCGTGTAGACGGCCGCTTCAGGGTGCGGCGTTGGCACTACCGGGGGCACCTTCATGACCAGGTTGTGCAGCCCGTCGATGGGGAACTTGGGCGCAAAGATGCCGTTGAGCCAGGCCTTGACGGGCGGCAGCCCCCAGATGAAGACGAACACGGACAGGATGACCCAGGGCGTCCAGGCGGCGATCAGCGCTTCACGCGAATGGCGAACCACGGGCTGCGCCGGTTTGGCTTCAGCGGCGCTGGGGTCGCGCCCCCGCATGGCGGGCGACGTCCACACCTTCTTGGGCTGCCAGACGCGCAGAAAAGCCACCAGACACACCATCGACACGATGGCGGCGATGATGTCCACCAGCTCGGGCCCCATGTAGTTGGACACCAGGAACTGCGGAATCGCGAAGGACACGCCGGCCACGGCGATGGCCGGCCAGATGTCCTTCATGCCCTTGAAACCGGCAAAGGCCCAGATCAGCCAGAAAGGCACCAGCAGCGAGAAGAATGGCAATTGGCGGCCGATCATGGCTGTCACCGCATGCAGGTCGTACCCGTGCACCTGGGCCAGCGTGATCACCGGCGTGCCGAGCGCGCCAAAGGCCACCGGCGCCGTGTTGGCGATCAAGGACAAGCCCGACGCGGCCAGCGGCGAGAAGCCCAGGCCGATCAGGATGGCCGCCGTCACCGCCACCGGCGTGCCGAAGCCGGCCGCACCCTCGAAGAACGCGCCGAAGCAGAACGCGATCAGCAGCAGCTGGATGCGGCGGTCTTCGGTGATGCCCGAGAGCGAGTCCTGCAGCACCTTGAAGCTGCCGTTCTGCTCGGTGAGCTGGTGCAGGAAGATGATGTTCAGCACGATCCAGCCGATGGGCAGCAGGCCGGTGAAGCCGCCCAGCATGGCTGCGCGGCCCGCCATGTCGGCGGGCATGCCATAGGCAAAGATCGCTACCAGCAAGGCGGCGATCAGGCCCATGCCCGCGGCGATGTGGGCTTTGATGTGAAAGAAGCCCAGCGCGCCGAGCATCACCACGACCGGAATGGCCGCCAGAAAGGTGGACAGCACCATGCTGCCCATTGGGTCGTAGATTTGTTGCCAGGTCATGGCGCGTGTCTCCTCAGTGTTGTTGTCGGCGATGGCCGGGGAAGAAAAGCCCCTGCCTGGCTGCACAAAGAAAACCACCGCGTCCGAAACTGCCCGGCGGTGGTGGCGGCTCAGTTTAGGAGCGGCGATTCGCCAAAGGCATGAAAAGTGCCCAAATCAATTGTGAATTTTTTTCAACTCGGCATCGCCCATTCGGTTTAGACGGAGCCGCTGAGACGCTCGACCGGTTGAAGCGCGTGTGCGCCCCTATTCGCTCATCACCTGGCGCAGCCACTCGACGAAGCTGGCGCATTCCCAGCGGGCCAGCGTGCCGGGCTTCCAGCAGAGGAAGTAGTCGTAGGGTGACCGCACGCTGCGCGGCGACAGGCGCACCAGCCGCCCGCTGTCCAGCCAGCTTTGGCCCAGTTTGAGGCGCATCAGCGCCACACCGAAACCGGCGACGGCGGCATCGTGCACCAGACCCAGGTCATTGAACTGGTTGCCGGACATCGGTTCGGGCAGGTCGATGTCGAAGGCGCTGAACCAGGTCTGCCAGGGCTCCAGCGGCGAGCGGATCAGGTGCGCGCGGCCGATGGCCGCCGCCGTATCGAATTCAGCGCCAAACGGGCCGGCTTCGTGCAGGTAGGCGGGGCTGCACACGGGGCACACCTCGTCCGATAGCAGATGCACCGATTCGCGGTCCAGGAAAGGGCCGGTGCCGAAGCGCAGTTCGATGTCGGCATCCTCCGTCGGGATCATCAGCCCGGGGATGGCGACCTGCAGGATCAGCTCGATGTCCGGGTACGCATGGCGAAACAGGGACAGGCGGGGCAGCAGCAGCTGGCGCGAAAACGTGGGCGTCACGGCGACGCGCAGGCGCACGGGGCCATGGCTGGCGTCCCGCGCGTCAGCGCTGGCGTGGGGGTGCGCCTGCAGCGCGGCCAGGGCCTCGCGCACGCGTTCAAGGTAGGCGGCGCCCATTCTGCTGGGCTGAAATTCGCTGCGGTTGACGAACAGCTTTTCGCCAAGCCGCATCTCCAGCTGGCGGATGCGGTGGCTGACGGCGCTGGGGGTGACGTTCAGCTCATGCGCGGCCAGCGTCACGCTGTGCAGGCGCGCCACCGCCTCGAAGGCCAGCAGGGCCTGAATCGGCGGGATGCGGGAGGCGGGTCCGATCGACATGGCGCGATTCTGGCCCATCACGCCACGGCGGCCGTCAGCGCGACCAGGCCACCCCGCCGTCGACCACCAGCGTGCCGCCCACGACGTAGTCGCCCGCGCGCGAAGCCAGGTAGATGGCGGCGCCAGCCATGTCTTCGGGCGTGCCGATGCGCCCGGCGGGAATCTGCGACGACACCTCGTCCGCGTGGTCGCGCGCTTCCTTGTTCATGTTGGACGCGAACGCGCCAGGCGCGATGGCGCTGACGACGATGCGCTCGGGCGCCAGGTGCAGGGCCATGCGGCGCGTCAGGTGGATCAGCCCGGCCTTGCTGGCCTGGTACGAATACGTTTCCTGCGGATTGTTGGACACGCCGTCGATCGACGCGATGTGGATCACCTTGGCCAGATGGTCGGTGGCGGCGGCCTTGAGCAGGGGCGTGAGTTCGCGCGTCAGGAAGAACGGCGTCTTCATGTTCAGGTCAACCACTTTGTCCCAGCCACTTTCCGGGAAGTCGGCGTAGGGCGCGCCCCAGGCGGCACCGGCGTTGTTGACCAGGATGTCCAGCGCCTTCTCGTGCGCGCGGTAGTCGGCCACCAGTTGCTGCATGCCCTCCAGCGTGGACACATCCGCTGGCAGCGCGGTGCAGGGCCCGAAGGCCGACAGCGCGCGCGCCGCGTCGTGGCAGGCGTCGGCCTTGCGCGCCGAAATGTAGACGCGCGCGCCGGCGCGCAAGAAGCCCTCGGCGATCATTCGGCCGATGCCGCGCGAGCCCCCGGTGATGAGCGCCGTGCGCCCGGCGAGCGAAAACATGTCCTGCACGTTCATGCGAGTCTCCTGGTTGAAATTTGAATAAAACAGCCCTCTGGCCCTACATATATCTGCGCGAACAGCTACTCTATTGATAGCGAATCGGCGATGGCGCCAAAGCCGATGCCGCCGTCTGCCGTCGCTGCCAGGCAGCGCGCCTGCAAGGCCGACAGCGCACTCAGCGCTTGTGCGCCGTCAGCCGGCACACGCGCCAGCCACTCGCCCAGCAGCACGCCAAACGCCCGCACGTCGAGCGCGCGCAGGCCCGCGTGCAGCCCCGGCTGAGCCGGTGGCAGGAAGGCTGCGGCGCCAAAGTCGCTGAGCCAGATGCGGTCGCCCGCGCGCAGCAGGTTGTGGGCGTACAGGTCGCCGTGTACCAGGCCGCGCGCGTGCAGCTGGGCCATGGCGCTTGCCACCTGGCGCGCGAAGCTGCGCACGCTGGCGCTGTCAAAACAGGTGTCAGCGGCGTAAACGTCGCGTGTACAGCTGTCAAAACTGGGTGGCGCGGCCAGAGCGCAAGCGCCGTCGGGCAAACGGCCCAGCACCAGCGCGTGCGCGCCAGCTGCTGCCCCGGCCAGCGTGCCGTGCACCGGCACCAGCGCGTCGTGTGCGCCAGCGGCCAGGCAGGCTGCCATTTCGCTGTCGGGCCAACCATCGCTGGTGACGGCGCCTTTGAAGCGCTTGACGGCCACGGGCAGCGTGGCGCCGTCGTGCGACCAATTGGCAGCGTCGATCACGCCAGACGCGCCTTCGCCCAGGCGCACGCCCGGGGTCAGTGCAGTGGCGGGCACGGCGCGCGCGTGGGCGGCGGCCAGGGCGTTGGCCTCCAGCGCCGCCGTCATCGGGTTGCCGGCCCAGGCCAGCCACATCAAGCGCGGCAGCGTGGGCAGCCAGTCGGGCAAACGTTCGAAGCGGTTGGCGGCGATGCGCAGCAACTCCAGCGCGGGCGCACTGCGCAAAGCATCGGGCAGGGCGCTGAGGCGGTTGCCGGCCAGCATCAGCTTTTGCAGGCGCGGGCGTTGGCCCAGCGCGTCGGGCAGGGTGGTGAGGGCGTTGTCGGTCAGGATCAGCCAGCGCAGCCGCGCGGGCAAAGCTTCGCCGGGCACCTGGGCGATGGCGTTGCTTTTGAAGCCGATCATTTCCAGCGCCGGGCATTCGCCCAGGCTGGCCGGCAGCGCGGTCAAGCGGTTGTTGGACGCGAACAGGATGCGCAGGCGGCGAAAGCGGTGCAGGTCGTCCGGCAGCGCTTCGAAGGCGTTGCCGGACAGGTCCAGCAGCTCCAGCGTGTCCGCATGGTCGTAGGCCGCGGCGGGCAGCGCGCGCAGGCCTTGGCCGTTCAGGCGCAGCTCACGCATGGGGAGAAGGCTGCGTCAAGGCGGACACCGGCCAGGGCGGGAGCGGCGTCAGGGCGCGGGGGAAAAGCGCCAGATGCCGTTGGCGTCGCGTGTGCGCACCAGCTGGCCGCCGTGCCACAGGCGGTGCAGGTGGGCCACGGCCTCGCCCAGCGCGAACGTGGTCTGGTGCAGGTCGAGCGGGCGCTTGAACAGCACGGGCAGCATGTCGTAGGCCGACACGGCCTGGTCGCGCGCGGCGTCCATCACTTCGGCCAGGCGGTCGCGGTGGTGGTCTTGCAACTGCTGCACGCGCGTGTGCAGGCCGCGGAAAGGCTTGCCGTGCGAGGGCAGCACCAGCGTGTCGGCGGGCAGGTCCTTGTAGCGGTCGAGCGAGTTCAGGAACAGCGACAGCGCGTCGCCCTCGGGCTCCATCTCGTACACGCTGACGTTGGTGGAGATGCGCGGCAGCACCATGTCGCCGCTGATCAGCACACCCAGCTCGTCGCAGTACAGCGCCATGTGCTCCGGCGCGTGGCCGTAACCGGCGATGCAGCGCCAGCTGCGGCCGCCGATGCGCACCAGCTGCCCGTCCAGCAAGCGCGCGTACGACAGCGGCACGGCCGGCACCAGGTTCTTGTAATAGCTCTTGCGGTTCAGCACCTGGTCCAGATCGCCTTCGTCGGTCATGCCGTGGCTGCGGAAGTACGCGGCCAGGCGTTCTCCGCCGAAACTGTTGACCACCTGGCTGGCGTAGCGCGCGTTCATGTAGTCGGTGGCGCTGATCCACAGGCGGCATTCGTGCTCGGGCGTGGTCCAGCGCTCGCAGATCCAGTGCGCCAGGCCGATGTGGTCTGGGTGCATGTGCGTGACGATCACGCGCAGCACCGGCAGGCCTTCCAATTGGGTGGCGAACACCTGTTCCCACAGCGCGCGCGAAGCCGCGTGGTCGATGCACGTGTCGACGATGGTCCAGCCTTCGCGGCCTTCCACCTTGTCGCGCAGCAGCCAGAGGTTGATGTGGTCCAGCGCGAAGGGCAGCGCCATGCGCACCCAGCGCGCGCCCGGCGCCAGCTCGATCGTTTCGCCCGGCGGCGGCAATTGGTCGGCCAGGGGGTAGTGCAGGGCGCGTTCGAGTTCGGCGGAAACGGACATGGGCGGTGGGCTGTTGTAGGATGGAAGAGTTGACGTGAACGTCAACTTGAAAGCACATTCTAGGGACGCAAGGCCCGCGCTGCACAGAACCTCGGAGACACCCAGACCCCGTCATGGCGACCACCTACAGCATCAGCGACCTGGCGCACGAGTTCGACCTGACTCCGCGCGCCATGCGCTTTTACGAAGACATGGGCCTGCTGCAGCCGGAGCGCAGCGGCCCCGGCGGGCGCAACCGCGTGTACTCCAACCGCGACCGCACGCGCCTCAAGCTCACCCTGCGTGCCAAGCGGCTGGGCTTGTCGCTGACCGAGGCGCGCGAGCTGATCGACATGTACGACAGCCCGCGCGACACACAGCCGCAGTTGCGCAAATTCCTCGAGGTGTTGACCGGCCACCGCGCCCAGCTGGAAGCCCAGCTGGCCGAGCTGGAGGCCACACTGAGCGAGGTCGCCGAGCACGAGAAAGAGGCGCGCACGCTGCTGGCCAAGCTGGAGCGCGCCGCGACCAAGCGTGGTACCAGTCCCGCTGTTTGATTGACGTTTACGTAAACGTCAATCAAAATCCAAGTTTCACCGCCAGCCCCGCCATGTCGAACCCCACCGATTCGCTGCACGACCGCATCGCCCAAAGCTTCGCCCGCCAGGGCATGCTCCAGACCCTTGGCGCCGAATTGCGTTCGGTCGCGCCCGGCGTGGTCGAGATCTGGCTACCCTACGCCGACCGCGTGACGCAGCAGCAGGGTGGTTTTCACGGCGGTGCCATGGGCACCCTGGCCGATGTGGCTGGAGGCTACGCCGGCTTGACGGTGGCGCCGGACGGCATGGAAGTGGTCACCGTCGAATACAAGATCAACTTTCTGACGAGCTTCAAGGGCGGCACGCTGCGCGCCGTCGGGCGGGTTGTTCGGCCCGGCAAGCGCCTCATCATCACGACGGCCGAGGTTACCCACGTCGACGCAAACGGCAAGGAGTCGCCCTGCGCGCTGATGCAGCAGACGCTGGCGCCCGTGCCCAAGGTTTACTGACTTTCCATCCATTCACACGAGGAGACACCATGAGCAATCTGCCCGGCCTGAATTTCAACCTGGGTGAAGACATCGACGCCCTGCGCGACGCGGTGCGCGACTTCGCGCAAGCCGAAATCGCCCCGCGCGCAGCCGAGATCGACAAGAACGACCAGTTCCCGATGGACCTGTGGCCCAAGATGGGGGAACTGGGCGTGCTGGGCATCACCGTGCCCGAAGCCTACGGCGGCGCCGACATGGGCTACCTGGCGCACATGATCGCCATGGAAGAGATCAGCCGCGCCAGCGCCTCGGTCGGCCTGAGCTACGGTGCGCACTCCAACCTGTGCGTCAACCAGCTCAAGCGCAACGGCAACGACGCGCAGAAGAAGAAGTACCTGCCCAAGCTGATCAGCGGCGAACACGTGGGTGCGCTGGCCATGAGCGAGCCCGGCGCCGGCTCCGACGTCATCAGCATGAAGCTGAAGGCGGAGGACAAGGGCGGTTACTACCTGCTGAACGGCACCAAGATGTGGATCACCAACGGCCCCGACGCCGACACCATGGTGGTCTATGCCAAGACCGAGCCCGAGCTGGGCGCGCGTGGTGTCACCGCCTTCATCGTTGAAAAGGGCATGAAGGGCTTTTCCACCGCGCAGAAGCTGGACAAGCTCGGCATGCGCGGCAGCCACACCGGCGAAATGGTGTTCAACAACGTGGAAGTGCCCGAAGCCAACATTCTCGGCGGCCTGAACCAAGGCGCCAGGGTGCTGATGAGCGGCCTGGACTACGAGCGCGCCGTGCTGGCCGGCGGCCCCGTCGGCATCATGCAGGCCGTGATGGACAACGTCGTGCCCTACATCCACGACCGCAAGCAGTTTGGTCAAAGCATCGGCGAATTCCAGCTGGTACAGGGCAAGGTGGCCGACATGTACACCGTGCTGCAGGCTGGTCGCGCCTTCCTGTACACCATCGGCAAGAACCTGGACGCGCTGGGCAGCGAGCACGTGCGCCAGGTGCGCAAGGACTGTGCCAGCGTCATCCTGTGGACGGCCGAAATGGCCACCAAGATGGCCGGCGACGGCATCCAGCTCTTCGGAGGCAACGGCTACATCAACGAGTACCCGCTGGGCCGCCTGTGGCGCGACGCCAAGCTGTACGAGATCGGCGCCGGCACCAGCGAAATCCGCCGCATGCTGATCGGGCGCGAGCTGTTTGCAGAGACGATGTAAGGATGGCAACGGGGTGATCGCACGCCGCTCGAACGGTCCGCGCTAGGCGCCCGTAAAATTTCGGGCGCTGCTGTGCCCGACACAGAGGGCTCTTCGTCACGTCGCTGCGGCAGCATGGGCGTCGTAGCGCCTCCGGGGCCTGCCGACGGCCAATGCCCCCGATTGGCGTTGTGCGACGGGCCGCAGCCCTGGCGCATCCGTTCTGCTCTACCACCTAACACCATGCCCTCCTCGCTCCAACACCTCATCAACGCCAACCACGCCTGGGCCGAACAGGTGGAGCAGGAACAACCCGGCTTCTTCAAAGGGCTGGCGGCGCAGCAAACGCCGGAATACCTGTGGATCGGCTGCTCCGACAGCCGCGTGCCCGCCAACCAGGTGATCGGCCTGGCGCCGGGCGAGGTGTTCGTGCACCGCAATGTGGCCAACGTGGTGGTGCCCTCGGACCTCAACGCGCTGTCGGTCATCCAGTTCGCCGTGGACGTGCTGAAGGTCAAGCACATCATGGTCGTTGGTCACTACGGTTGCGGTGGCGTATTGGCGGTGTTGCACGACAAGCGTGTGGGCCTGGCCGACAACTGGTTGCGCCACGTCAACGACGTGAAGATGCGCCACCGCGGCCGCCTGATGCACCTGTGCGGCGGCGAACAGGAAGACGCGCTGTGCGAGATGAACGCGATCGAACAGGTCGGCCACGTCGCACAGTCCACCGTGGTGCAGGACGCCTGGGCGCGCGGCCAGCAGCTGTCGGTTCATGGCTGGTGCTACGGTCTGAAGGACGGCAAGGTCAAGGACCTGCAGGTCACCATGTCGCGGCCCGACCATGTGGTCGACGTTTACCGCGCGGCGATCAAGCGCTACCCGCGCTCGGCCGCCTTCGTGCCCGAGCTGGACGACACCGATCCCCAGCCCGACGAGCGCTGACATGCAACTGGACGCCGTCGCTGCCGCGCTGGCGCGCGACATGGCCCACGCCATGATCGACGGCTTCAACCGCCATTACCGGCTGTTTCGCACCGAGTCCGCGCGCGCCAAGCACCGCTTTGAAACCTGCGACTGGCGCGGTCAGCAACGCGCCCAGCGCGAGCGCATCGAGTTTTACGATCTGCGCGTGCGCGAATGCCAACGCCGGCTGGAGCGTGAATTCAAGGCCGGCGATCAGCCCATGGCCGTCTGGCAGCAGGCCAAGCTGCACTACATCGGCCTGCTGGTGCAGCACAAGCAACCCGAGCTGGCCGAGACCTTCTTCAACTCGGTCACCACCAAGATCCTGCACCGCAGCTACTTCCATAACGACTTCATCTTCGTTCGGCCCGCGATCAGCACCGAGTACCTCGAAACCGACGACCCCGGCGCCAAGCCGACCTTTCGTTCGTTTTACCCGCGTATCGACGCCTTGCCCGCCAGCATGGCCGAGGTGCTGAAGTCCTACGACCTGCGCTGCCGCTTCGAAGACCTGACGCGAGACGCCCAGCGCGTGGCCGATGCGCTGCGCAGCGAACTCGGCGCCGACCGCCAGCGCCCCAACTTCCAGGTGCAGGTGCTGTCCAACCTGTTCTTCCGCAACAAGGGCGCCTACCTGGTTGGCAAGCTGATCAACGGCTTTCGCGAAGTGCCGTTTGCCCTGCCACTGCTGCACCGCGAGCCCGGCGTGGTGTACGTCGACGCTGCGCTGTTCGGTGAAGAGGACATGCTGCTGCTGTTCAGCTTCTCGCGCGCCTACTTCATGGTCGACATGGAGATCCCGTCGGGCTATGTGCAGTTCTTGCGCAGCCTGATGCCGCGCAAGCCACGCGCCGAGATCTACAACGCGCTGGGCCTCGCCAAACAGGGCAAGAACCTGTTCTACCGCGACTTGCTGTGGCACCTGCGGCATTCGACCGACGCCTTCCGCATCGCGCCGGGCATCAAGGGCATGGTCATGCTGGTGTTTGACCTGCCCAGCTTCCCCTACGTCTTCAAGGTCATCAAGGACTGGTTTCCGCCGCCCAAGGACACCACGCGCGAGCAGGTGCGCGCCAAGTACCAGCTGGTCAAACGCCACGACCGCGTCGGGCGCATGGCCGACACCATGGAGTTTTCGCTCCTCGCCTTTCCACGCAGTCGTTTTGACGACGCCTTGATCGCCGAACTGGAACAGCACGCCGCCAGCCAGCTGGAAGTGTCCGACCGCGACGGCGACGGCGAGATTGAAGTCATCATCGGCCACGCCTACATCGAGCGGCGGATGATTCCGCTCAACCTGTACCTGCAGGAAGCCTTCGACGCCGGCCCCGATGACGCCGCCGCCAACGCGCAGCTGGAGCACGCCGTCATCGAATACGGCAACGCCATCAAGGATCTGGTCGCCGCCAACATCTTTCCCGGCGACATGCTGTGGAAGAACTTTGGCGTCACCCGCCACGGCAAGGTCGTGTTCTACGACTACGACGAGATCGAATACCTCACCGACTGCAACTTCCGCAAGGTGCCCGCGCCGCGCAACGAAGAGGACGAGCTGTCCGGCGAAATCTGGTACCACGTTGCCAAGCACGACGTCTTCCCCGAAACCTTCGGTCCCTTCCTGCTCGGCAACCCGCGCGTGCGCGACGCCTTCCTACGCCACCACGCCGATTTGCTGGAGCCCGGCTTCTGGCAAAGCACCAAAGAGCGCATCCAGCGTGGCGAAGTGCTGGACTTCTTCCCCTACGGCGCGCACCGGCGGTTTGAGTTCAATGGCGGGGTGAAGGGCGCGGGCGAGTTGGTGGACCCGGCGGCGGCCGACGCGGAAACGCCAGCGGATCGGCCGGACATCGGTTCTTCGGCCATGATGGTGGAACCAGGGGAATAGTGCCGTCATGGGTGACATCGAGGCATGGTTCAATTTGGGCGGCTGGAGCTTGGGTATTCACGTCTTGCTCTCTCAGCTGCTGCGCTACCGCATTGGGTGGAATAGCGATCTGACGGCAGCGCTATTCGCCGTGCCTAACTCGGCCATCAGCCCGGACTATGGCTTTCGGCTTTTGCGGGTTGCTTATTGGCGATTTTGGCGATCCGCGCCGCAGGGCATGGAAGAGGAGGGCGGGCTTTCCAGGCTGATGTTCTTCTTCGCCCAGTTATCGGGCTGCCTGGTGCCCATCGGTTTGCTGGCGGTATTTGTCGTTCCTTTTCTTCAGCTGGCGTTTTCAACTTAAATCATTCAGGAGTTCAAACTCATGTCCGACCCCATCGTCATCGTTTCCGCCGCCCGCACCCCCATGGGCAGTTTCCAGGGCGACTTCTCTGGTCTGGCCGCACACGACCTGGGTGGCGCGGCCATCAAGGCGGCGGTGGAGCGCGCGGGCATCGCCCCCGAACTGGTCACCGAAGTGCTGTTTGGCAACTGCCTGTTGGCCGGGCAGGGCCAGGCGCCAGCGCGCCAGGCCGCGTTCAAGGGCGGTCTGCCCAAGTCGGCGGGCGCGGTGACGCTGTCGAAGATGTGCGGCTCGGGCATGCGCGCGGCCATGTTCGCGCACGACATGCTGGTGGCGGGCACGCACGACGTGCTGGTGGCCGGCGGCATGGAAAGCATGACCAACGCGCCCTACCTGCTGCAGAAGGGCCGCGGCGGCTACCGCATGGGCCACGACCGTATCTTCGACCACATGATGCTGGACGGCCTGGAAGATGCGTACGAGCCCGGCCGCAGCATGGGCACCTTTGGCGAAGACTGCGCGGCCAAGTACAACTTCACCCGCGATCAGCAAGACAAATTCGCCATGGCCAGCGTCCAGCGTGCGCAGGCAGCTATCAAGAGCGGAGCATTCAAGGACGAGATCACGCCCGTGACGCTGAAGGACCGCAAGGGCGAGCGCGTGGTCGACACCGACGAAGGCCCGGGCAAGATCAACATCGACAAGATCCCCACGCTCAAGCCCGCGTTCAAGAAAGACGGCACGGTGACGGCCGCGGCCAGCTCCAGCATCAACGACGGCGCCGCAGCGCTGGTGCTGATGCGTGAATCCACGGCCAAGCAAATGGGCCTGAAGCCGCTGGCGCGCATCGCCAGCCACGCCACGCACGCGCAAGAGCCCGAGTGGTTCAGCACTGCGCCGATCGGCGCGACCGAGAAGGCGCTGAAGAAAGCCGGCTGGGCCGTGGACGACGTCGACCTGTGGGAGATCAACGAAGCCTTCGCCGTGGTGCCGATGGCGCTGATGCACGACCTGAAGGTGCCGCACGACAAGGTCAACGTGAACGGCGGCGCCTGCGCGCTGGGCCACCCGATCGGCGCCAGCGGCGCGCGCATCCTGGTCACGCTGCTGTACGCGCTGAAGGCACGTGGGCTGAAGAAAGGCCTGGCCACGCTGTGCATCGGCGGTGGCGAAGCGACGGCGATGGCGGTTGAAATGCTATAAATTGAGTAGCTGTTTGCGCAGATGGTTGTAGGGCTGTTGACGTATTTGATTTGAAAATGGGAGTGAACAAGCCATGATCACCTCGATCGCCGGTCTGCGGCGCCTGTACCCGCAAGCGTCGGCGCGTTCGCGCGCCAAGGAGCTGGACCACCTGGACGAGACGATGCAGCGCTTCGTCGCGCATGCGCCGTTCTGCATGCTGGCCAGCGCGGGCGGTTTGGGCGATGGCGCGCTGCTCGACGCCTCACCGCGCGGCGGCTTGCCCGGTTTTGTGCAACTGGCGGACGAGCGCACGCTGCTGATCCCCGACGCCACTGGCAACAACCGCCTGGACACGCTGGAAAACCTGATCGCCGACCCGCGCATCGGCGTGTTCTTCCTGATCCCGGGCGTCAACGAAGTGCTGCGCGTCAACGGCCGCGCTGCCTTGCGCGATGAGGCCGCCTTCGTCGAACGGTTTGCCCAGCCCGAGGCGCGCAAGCTGCCGGCGCTGGTGATCGAGGTGGCGGTGCAAGAGGCATACCTGCACTGCCCCAAGGCCTTGATGCGCTCGCGCCTGTGGGACGCCGACGCGCGCGTGGCGGCGGGCACCTTCCCGTCGATGAACGCGATGCTGAAGGCGCAGCTGGGTTCAGCCATCGTCACTGAGACAGACGCCGAGGCGGCGGCGCGCTACGCCGCCCAACTGGCCGACGAAGGGCTGGCGGCAGTCGCGGCGCAGCAGGACTGACTTGTGGCCACGACCTTGGTGCTGGGTGCGTCGCGCGGGATCGGCTGGGCGCTGGCGCAACAGGCGCTGGCCGCGGGCGAGCGCGTCATCGCCACCGCGCGCGGCGACGCGGACTTGGCGCACCTGCGCGAGGCGGGTGCGACGGCCTTGCGCGTTGACGTGGCCGACCCGGCCAGCGTCAGCGGCCTGGCGTGGCAACTGGACGGCGAGAAGATCGACACCGCCTGGTACGTTGCCGGCGTGATGTGCACGCGCGCCGACGCCACGCAGCCGCCCACGCGCGAGCAGTTCGACCGCGTGATGCACACCAACGTGCTGGGCGCGATGCAGGTCATCCCGCAGATAGCGCCCCTGGTGCAGGCGGCGGGTGGGCGCTTCGCCTTTCTGTCCAGCGCCATGGGGCTGATCGGCGGGGTGGCGGGCTCGGGTGCCTGGCTGTACCGCGTCAGCAAGGCGGCGCTGAACATGGCGGTGGCGTCGGCGCACACCGCGTACCCGGGCGCCAGCTTCGTGTGCCTGCACCCCGGCTGGGTGCAGACCGACATGGGGGGCGCGCAGGCGCCGGTCAGCGTGGAAGGCAGCGCGCGCGGCCTGCGCCAGGTGGTGGCGGGCCTGGAAGCGGACGGCGCGGTGCGTTTTCTGCACCACGACGGCACGCCCGCTGCGGGCTGGTGACGGCCGTCGCGCCATGCCCCGTGGGCTACGATAGGCCCCAAGCAAGCGCATGGCTTGCACTAAAAAAAGGAGACCGATGGTAATGGCTTGGAAGGCGTCCGCCGCGGCGCTGGCTTGGGCTGCGGCCGCAGCGCTGTTGACCGGGTGCGCGCAGACCCCCGCGCCTGCAGGCACGGCGGCGCCGAGCGCGGCCGCCGCCGCGTCGCGCACCGGCGAAGCCGACCCGGGCCTGATGCAAGCCGCCCAGGCCGAGCAAGCGGCGGTGATGGCCACGCTGGAGCGCCTGGTCAACATCGAAACGGGGACCGGCAACGCCGAAGGCCTGGCCACCATGGCGCAGGTGCTGGAGCGCGAGCTGCGCGCCTTGGGCGCCACCGTCACGCGGCACAAGCCCGAGGGCAATGTGGTGGGCGACAACCTGGTGGCCCGCATTCCCGGCCAAGGCGCGACCCGCTTGTTGCTGATCGCGCACATGGACACGGTGTACGTCAAGGGCACGCTGGCCCGCCGGCCGTTCCATGTGGCGGGCGGCCGGGCGTATGGGCCGGGCATCGCCGACGACAAAGGGGGCATTGCCGTCATCCTGCATGCGATGCGCCTGCTGAAAGCGCGCGGCGTGACCGACCATGGGCCGATCACCGTGCTGTTCAACAGCGATGAGGAGCGCGGCTCCTTCGGTTCGCGCGCCCTGATCCAGAGGCTGGCTAGCGAAGCGGACGCCGTGCTGTCGTTCGAGCCGACTTCGGTGCAGGCGGAATCGGTCTTGCTGGGCACATCCGGCATCGTCTACTACCGGGTTGCCGTGCAGGGTGCGCCCGCCCACGCCGGGGGCAACCCGGAGATGGGCGTCAACGCTCTCGTCGAAGCGGCGGACATCGTTGGCCGCACGCGCGATTTGGACAACCCGGCGCGCGACCTGCGCCTGAACTGGACCGTGATGAACGCTGGCGCCGTGCCCAACGTCGTGCCCGATCAGGCGCGGCTGGACGCGGACATCCGCTACGCGCGCGAGGACGACCTGAAGAGCCTGCTGGACGGCCTGGAAGACCGCATCCAGAACCAAAAGAAGCTGGGCAAAGCGCAAAACACCATCAGCATCCGGCGGGGCCGGCCACCCTTCACGGCCGACGCCGGCGGCCGGTCGATGGGCGCCACCGCGGTCGCGATCTACGCCGAACTCGGCCACACCCTGACGGTGGTCGAACGCACCGGCGGCGGCACCGACGCGGCCTACGCCGCCCTGTCGGGCAAGCCGGTGATCGAAAGCATGGGCCTGCCCGGCTATGGTTACCACAGCGACCAGGCCGAATACGTGCTGGTGGACGCCATTCCCCGGCGCCTGTACCTCACGGCGCGGATGATCATGGAGCTGTCCAAAAGGAAACCCTAGATGTTGTTGACGACCGACCAGCAAATGGTGCGCGACGCCGTGCGCGCCTTCGCGCAGGAACAGCTGTGGCCGCACGCCGCCCAGTGGGACCGCGACCACACCTTCCCTGAAGCCGCCCACCGCGGCCTGGCGGAGCTGGGCGCCTACGGCATCTGCGTGCCAGAGGAGTACGGTGGCGCGGGGCTGGATTACCTGACGCTGGCGCTGGTGCTGGAGGAAATCGCCGCGGGCGATGGTGGCACCAGCACGCCGATCAGCGTGACCAACTGCCCGTTCAATGCCATCCTGATGCGCTACGGCAGCGAAGCGCAAAAGCAGCAATGGCTGGCGCCCGCCGCGCGCGGCGAGATGTTGGGCGCCTTCTGCCTGACTGAGCCGCAGGTCGGCAGCGATGCGTCCAGCCTGCGCACGACGGCGGTGCGTGAGGGCGATGCGTACGTGCTGAACGGCGTCAAGCAGTTCATCACCAGCGGGCAAAACGGGCACGTGGCCGTGGTCATTGCCGTTACCGACAAAGCCGCCGGCAAGAAGGGCATGAGCGCCTTCATCGTGCCCACGCACAAGCTGGGCAACGCCGGTTGGGTGGTCGCGCGGCTGGAAGACAAACTGGGCCAGCACAGCAGCGACACCGCGCAGATCAACCTGGAAAACTGCCGCGTGCCGGCCGAAAACCTCATTGGCGAGGAAGGCGAGGGCTACAAGATTGCGCTGTCGTCGTTGGAGGGCGGCCGCATCGGCATCGCCGCGCAAAGCGTGGGCATGGCGCGCAGTGCTTTGGAGGTGGCCATCCAGTACGCCAAGGAACGCGAGAGCTTTGGCACCGCGATCTTCAACCACCAGGCCGTGGGCTTTCGCCTGGCCGATTGTGCGACGCGGCTGGAGGCCGCGCGCCAGCTGATCTGGCACGCGGCGTCGCTGCGTGACGCGGGCCTGCCATGTTTGAAGGAGGCCGCCATGGCCAAGCTGTTCGCCAGCGAAACGGCCGAACAGGTGTGCAGTGCGGCCATCCAGACGCTGGGCGGCTACGGCTACGTGAACGACTTTCCGGTCGAACGCATCTACCGTGATGTGCGTGTTTGCCAGATCTACGAAGGCACGAGCGACGTGCAGAAGATCCTGATCCAGCGCGCACTGTGAAGTCCGCCGCGTGCGGATGAAGCGCGTGTGAATTTGGCGCGAAAGTGTAAGCGCCAATCCACGGGCGCTTGTGCCGCGGCGTTATCTGGCTAGGCTTGACGCCCCGAACGCCGGAAACGCCATGCATTGCACCTCTTTCGCGCCGCTTGCGCACCGCCTGTCGCCGCTTCGGTGGGGCGGCGTCTGGGCTCTGGCCCTGCTGGGTGCCTGCGCGGCGCCCGGGGCCTCCGGCCCACCGGACAGCCCCGCTGTGGCGCTGCAGTCGGCCAACCGGCTGACCTGGGGCGCGAACGCGCCCACGCAAGCGGTGTTGGCCCGGCAATCGTCCCGGCATTGGTTGGATGGCCAGCTCCAGCCGGGGAAGACGGCGGCGCCGCTGCCCGCGCCGGTGCAGGCGCAGATCGACGCCATGACGATCACCCAGCGGCCAGCGCCCGAACTGGTGGCGGACATGGCTGCGCAGCGCAAGGCCGCCAATGCGTTGCCGGACGACACCGCCAAACAAGCCGCGCGCACCGCCTGGCAGCAGGAGATGAACCGCCTGGCGCGCGAAGCCGCCCAGCGCCACCTGCTGCGCGCCGTGTACTCGCCGCACCAGGTGCAGGAGCAGATGGGCTGGTTCTGGCTCAACCACTTCAGCGTGTTCCAGGGCAAGGGCGAGATCCGCGCCATGGTGGGCGATTTCGAAGACAGCGCGATCCGCCCGCACGCGCTGGGCAAGTTCCGTGACCTGCTGGGCGCGGTACTGCGCCACCCGGCGATGCTGCAGTTTCTGGACAACGCGCAAAACGCCGCCGGCCGTATCAACGAGAACTACGCGCGCGAGCTGATGGAGCTGCACACCCTGGGCGTCGATGGCGGCTACACCCAGCGCGACGTGCAAGAGCTGGCGCGTGTGCTGACCGGCGTCGGTGTGCAGATCGACATCGCGCGCGACGCGCCCAAGCTGCCACCGCCACAGCAGGCGCTGTACGTGCGCCAGGGCTTGTTTGAATTCAACCCGCGCCGGCACGACTTCGGGCCCAAGACCTTCCTGGGCCACCCGATCCGCGGCCAGGGCATGGCCGAGGTCGACGAAGCGCTGGACCGGCTGGCGCGCGCGCCCGCCACGGCGCGCTTCATCAGCACGAAGCTGGCTCACTACTGGTTGGCCGACGACGCGCCGCAGCCGCTGATCGACCGCATGGCGCAGACCTTCCAGCGCAGCGACGGTGACATCGCCACCACCTTGCGCACGCTGTTCACTTCGACCGAGTTCGCGCAGGGCGCGGGCCGCAAGTTCAAGGATCCGATGCGCTACGTCGTCTCGGCGCTGCGGCTCAACTACGGCAACACGCCCATCCTGAACACCGCGCCGGCGCTGAACTGGCTGAACCGTCTGGGCGAGCCGCTGTACGGCCGCCAGACGCCCGACGGCTACCCGCTGACCGACAGCGCCTGGTCCAGCCCCGGGCAGATGGAAACGCGTTTCGAGATCGCCAAGGCCATGGGGTCCGGGCGCCCCGATCTGCTGCAGCCGCCGGCCACGAATGCGCCCCCGGGCACGCCGGCTGAAGCACCGCCCGTGCCCGCTGGCGCGCGTGCGCTCTACGGCGACCCGCCCGGCGCGACCACCCTGGGCGCGCGCACCCGTCAGGCGTTGGCGCAGGCGCGCACGCCGGCGGAATGGAACGCGCTGTGGCTCTCGTCACCCGAATTCATGCACCGCTGAAGGCATTCACCCAAGGACAGCCATGCGACGTCGCCAACTCCTCCAAACCCTGGGCGCGCTGCCGCTGGCGGGCGGCGCAGGCGCGCTAATGGCGGCCCCGGCCGCGTCATCGCGCCTGCTGGTGGTCTTTCTGCGCGGCGCCTACGACTGCAGCAGCCTGCTGGTGCCCACCAGCAGCAGCTTCTATTACGAAAGCCGGCCCGACATCGCCATTGCCCGGCCGAACGAAGCCGACCCGCAGTCCGCGATCGCGCTGGACGCCAACTGGGGCCTGCACCCGGCCTTGCGCGACAGCCTGTGGCCGCTGTACCAGAAGCGCGAACTGGCCTTCGTCGCTTTCGCCGGTACCGACGACACCTCGCGCAGCCACTTCGAGACCCAGGACGGGATCGAGCTGGGCCAGCCGCTCGATCAGCGGCGCGACTACCGTTCGGGCTTCCTCAGCCGTTTGGCCGAAGTCGTCAACGGCGCCGAGCCCATGGCCTTCACCGACCAGCTGCCGCTGGTGCTGCAAGGCCGCGTGCAGGTGCCCAACATGGCCTTGCGCGCGGTCGGCAAGCCGGCACTGGACGCGCGCCAATCCCGCCTGATCGCTGACATGTACGACGACACGCCGCTGGCCGCCCCGGTGCAGGAAGGCTTTGCCGTGCGCGCGAAAGTCGCCAGCCAGTTGGCGGGCGAGATGGACGCCGCCGGCCGCAACGCACTGACCGCGCGCGGCTTCAGCGCCGAGGCGCGGCGCATCGGCCGCTTGATGGCCAGCGACTACAACCTGGGCTTTGTCGACGTGGGCGGTTGGGACACCCACGTCAACCAGGGCGGTGCCAAGGGCGATCTGGCCAACCGGCTGGGCAGTCTGGCCCAGGGCCTGGCGCAACTGCCCGAAGCCATGGGCACGGCCTGGCGCGATACGACCGTCGTCGTGGTCAGCGAATTCGGCCGCACGTTCCGCCAGAACGGCAACCGCGGCACCGACCACGGCCACGGCACCGTGTACTGGGTGCTGGGTGGCGCCGTGCGCGGCGGTCGCGTGGTGGGCGAACAGGTGCCGGTGGACGCCGGCCACCTGTTCCAGAACCGCGACTACCTGGTGCTGAACGAGTACCGCGCCGTGCTGGGTGGCCTGTTCGCCAAACAGTTCGGCCTGCGACCGGCGCAACTGGTCAAGGTGTTTTCGGGTGTCATCCCGCGCGACTTGGGGTTGGTGTAGGGACTGTGGCCAGAAGGCTCGCTCGCGTGGGATATAAAGCAAAAATAGGACCTGGCCCTAGATACAACTGCGCAGACAGCTAGAAAAAGCATAGCATTCGGGTCGAATGCCCGTCGTGGCCCAAGGTGCCGCACCGTGTCGCGCCAAATCACGTGCGCCGTGCGTCAGGTACACGACGCCAGAAAGCGCAGCGAGCGCTGCAGCACCTGTTGACCGTCGATCTGGTCCAGATTGAACTGGTATTCGTGCCCCAGCGCGGGCTGGTGGTCCTGGGCATAGAACTGGCTGTTGACCCGCACGCCCTGGCGCGCCAGGGCGTCGGCCAGCGCACGGGACTGCGCTTCCAGCGGATCGTTGTTGCCGGCCGAGACGAAGGCTGGCGGAAAGGCCGGTGTCACGTAGTGCAGGACCGACGCGGGGGCGAACTGCGGGTCGTTCACGAAGTCGCGCTCGCCCGCGTAGGCCCACAGCACGGTCTTCAGAAAGGGGCCGAAGGGTCCATTGAAATCCACCGCCTTGATGTCGTAGGCGCCGCAGTACAGCACCACGCCGCGCAACTGCGCGCGCGGCAAGGTGGGCGCGACCCCCAACGCCCGGGCGTAGCTGGGCACGCTGATCAGGTTGGCGACCTGGGCGGCCAGCTGGGCACCGGCCGAATCGCCCGCCAGAACGATGCGCCGCGGGTTCACGTGCAGGCGCTCCGCGTGCGTTTGCAGGTGGCGCAGCGCGGCGCCGATCTGGCGCAGCGGCGTCGGGTAGGTCTTGCGCGGCGCGATCCCGTAATTGACCCCCACCGCCGTGTACCCGTGGCTGGCCAGGATGCGCAGGTAGTTGGCGATCTGGCTTTTGTCGCCCGACACCCAGGCGCCGCCGTGCACCCAGACGATGGTCGGCAGCGCGCGCCCCGCCGTCGCCAGGCGCGCGGGCGTGAAGACGTCCAGCCGCGCGTCCTCGTCATCGGGGTCGTAGGGCTCGTCCAGCACGGCGTTCACGCCGGGCGGCAAATGCTTGGCCAGCGCTTTGGCCGTCGCCTCGCCATTGTGGTCGAAGCCCAGCCGGATCAGCGCCGCCGTCGGGCGCGGGCTGATGCCCAGGCTGGTGCAGCTGGCGGCGGCGAACCCGCCACCGAGCGCCATCAGGCAGGCCCGGCGCCCCGCCGGGGCGCGGGCAGGCACGTTTGAAAAGAGTAATTTAGTACTCATAACGACCCGATTGTGCGCGAAACGGTGGCGGGCACGGCAGGTCGGGGCGACAACGAGGGCGCAGCCTGTGCCCCACGCTGAGAGCGGCGCAGTCGAGCTATTCGGAGAAAACCGGGTTGATGGCCCTGGTGGAGTCTGCGCAGGCAGCTACGCTATTGGTAGCATGCGGTGGCTGAATACGTACTGCTCCAGGGTGCACAGAATTGGTCCTCGCCGCGCCTGTTGGTGTTGGGCGGGCCACTGGGTCGGCGCCAGGACCTTTTTTGCAGTGGGTGCGGCGAAGGCAGTGCCGGCACCGCTGCTCACACATCCCCGTCCATTGCCCGCTGTGAATCGCGGTTGCGAAGCACCACGGTGATCTGACCGTTGGTTTCGATGGTGGCCAGTTGCACCTCGTGCGTGTGCAGGCAGCCCGCGCCGCGCAGCGCGGCGTGGACGTCGTCGACGGTGAGGCGTTCAGCACGCATCACGTCCTCGCGCAGCGAACCCTTGTCGATCAGCGTCTGGGGCTCGCCATCGATCCAGCGCGCCATGCGCCGGTTGCGCCAGCCCAGGCGCGCCATCACGATGTGGCAGGCGATCAGGGTCACGGCGGAAATCATGCCGCCGATCAGCGAGTTGTCGCCGCCGTTCATGCTGTTTTGCACCGCGTTGGACAGGATCAGCAGCAGGATCAGGTCGAACGGGTCGTACTGTCCAATCTGGCGCCGTCCCGTCAGGCGCAAAAAGATCAGCAGAAAGGCGTACACCACCACGCCGCGCACAATGAATTCCCACCACGGCACGCTCATCTGGAACATGGCTCATCTCCGACAATAGCTGTTGAACACAGCCATCTTGCCGCAAGCCATGCCTTCGCCCCCCGTCGACCTTTGCCCCTGCGGGCGCCTGAACGTGCGGCACCAGCCGCTGGCCTGGGGCGCGTGCTGCGGGCGCTATATGGACGACTGGGCGCTGCCCGCGCCGGACGCGGAAAGCCTCATGCGCTCGCGCTACAGTGCCTTCGTGCGCGAACGCGCCGACTACCTGCTGGCCACCTGGGCCGACGAGCAGCGGCCGGCCACGCTGGATTTCGACCCCGGCGCGCGCTGGTTGGGCCTGGACGTGCGGTCACACAGCACGAAGGGCGATGATCGGGCCGAGGTGGAATTCGTCGCGCGCTGGCGCGTGGCGGGGCGGGCGGTGCGCTTGCACGAGCGCAGCCGCTTCGTGCGCCGCGCGGGCGCCGACGGCGTGCTGCGTTGGTGGTATGTGGATGGTGATCAGTTTTAAGGCTTTTGGGGCGATGGCCCTAGTGCAGTCAGCGCAAGCAGCTATGAAAATAATAGTCATCAATCGACCGGAATCGCTCCGGATGGCGGCATGAGAATCATCATTCTGGGCGCCGGCCGCGTCGGAGAAAGCGTGGCAGAGACGCTGGCGTCCGAAGCCAACGACATCACCGTGGTCGATCCCGACCCGGAGCGCCTGCACGCGCTGGAAGACCGGGTGGAGCTGCGCGGCGTCACTGGCAACGGCATCCAGCCCTCGGTGCTGCGCGGCGCGGGCGCGGACGACTGCGACCTGTTCATCGCCTGCACCTCGATGGACGAAACCAACCTGGTCGCCTGCAAGATCGCGCACGACGTGTTCGGCATCCCGACCACCATCGCGCGCCTGCGTTCGCCCGAATTCGCCACCGGCGACAAGCTGCTGGACAAGGACGGCTTCGCGGTCGACCACGTGATCTGCCCGGAAAACTCCGTCACGCGCTACATCCACCTGCTGATCGAATACCCCGAGGCGCTGCAGGTGCTGCAGTTTTCGCAAGGCCAGGCGCACCTGGTGGCAGTCCGCGTGGCCGCCGACAGCCTGCTGGCCAACCACACGATCGCCGAATTCCGCGCGCTGCACCCCGATTTGCCGGTGCGCATCGTCGCGCTGTACCGGGGCGACCAGGACTACCTGATCGACGGCGACACCAAGGTATTCCCGGGCGACGAGATCTTCATCCTGGTGCCGCGCGAAGGCGTGCGCGCCGCGCTGCACGCCATCGGCAACCCCGACCGCCCGGTGCGCCGCGTGATGATCGCCGGCGGCGGCCGCGTTGGCCTGCGCCTGGCGCGCAGCCTGATCGGCAAGTGCGAGGTCAAGCTGATCGAGCGCGACCGCAAGCGCTGCGAGTACCTGGCGTCGGAACTGCCGCCCGACATGCTGGTGCTGGAAGGCGATGGCGCCGACGAGGAGCTGCTGCTGGACGAGAACGTCCACGACATGGACCTGTTCATCGCGCTGACCAGCGACGACGAGGACAACATCATGTCCGCCATGCTGGCCAAGCGCATGGGCGCGCGCCGCGTGATGGCGCTGATCAACCGCCGCGCCTACGCCGACATGATGCAGGGCAGCACGATCGATATCGCCATCTCGCCATCGCACGCGGTGATCGGCGAGCTGCTGCTGCACGTTCGCCGGGGCGCGGTGGCGGCGGTGCACAGCCTGCGCCGCGGTGCGGCCGAGGCGCTGGAAGGCGTGGCGCGCGGCGACGCGCACACCTCGCGCCTGGTGGGGAGGCGCATCGAGCAGATCCCGCTGCCGGCGGGCGCGCGCATCGCCGGCATCGTGCGCGGCACGGGCGCGCAGGCCAAGGTCGTCATCCCGACGCACGATGCCGAGATCGAAACGGACGACCACGTCATCATCTTCCTGCCGCACAAGCGCATGGTGCGCGAGGTGGAGAAGCTGTTCCAGGTGCGCGCCACCTTCCTGTGACCGCACCGCCGACACGCTGACGTATGAAGCGCTTTGCCGCCACCTTTCTCGTGCTCTCGTGGGTGATCATGGGGTTTTCGTTCGCCTTCCTGGTGCCCATGGCCTGGGACTGGTTTGGCGAAGGCGGTCAGCACACCCGCACCTGGGCCTGGTGCTTTCTGTTCACGCTGGCCACCGGGACCTGGCTCTGGTGGCGCACGCGCCAGACCTCACGCGAGCTGTCGGTGCGCGACGGCTTTTTGCTGGTGACGCTGGTGTGGGTGGTGCTGCCGGCCTACGCGGCGCTGCCGCTGCTGTTCGTGGTGCACGGCATCAGCTTCACCGACGCCTACTTCGAAGCCATGAGCGGGCTGACCGCCACCGGCGCCACCTCGCTGGCCGGGCTGGACCTGCTGGCGCCATCGGTCAACATCTGGCGCTGCTTTCTGCAGCTGATCGGTGGCCTGGGCATCATGCTGCTGGCCGTTGCGGTGCTGCCGCTGCTGGGCCTGGGCGGCACGCAGCTGTACAAGGCCGAGATGCCCGGCCCGATGAAGGAGCAGCGCCTGACGCCGCGCATCGCCGAAACCGCGCGTGGCCTGTGGGGCGTGTACTTCGTGTTGTCGCTGACGTGCATGCTGGCTTACCGCTGGGGCGGCATGAGCTGGCCCGACGCCTTCATGCACATGTGCACCACGGTGGGGCTGGGCGGGCTGTCTTCGCACGACGAAAGCTTTGGTTACTGGAACTCGCCCACGCTGGAATGGATGGCGGTGGTCTTCATGACGCTGGCCGGCATCAGCTTTGCGCGCTACTTCCTGGTGTGGCGCCAGCGCTCGCTGCACCCCGTCACGCGCGACGCCGAAGTGCGCGCCTACGTGATGGTGCTCCTGCTGTCGTCCATCGTGGTCACGCTGATGCTGCTGATCCACAAGGAGTACCCCGATTTCGCCACCGCGATCCGCCAGGCCACCTTCCAGGTCGTGTCGGTGGCGACCACCACCGGCTACGCCACCACCGACTACCTGCTGTGGCCGTCCTTCGTGCCGGTGCTGCTGCTGTTCCTGGGCTGCTTTGCGTCCTGCGCCGGATCCACGGGCGGCGGCATCAAGATGGTGCGCATGCTGGTGCTGATCAAGCTGGCCCAGCGCGAGCTGGTGCGCATCCTGCACCCGCGCATGGTGCGGCCCATCGCGCTGGGCAGCGTGACGGTGCCCACCGACATCATCTGGGCCGTGATGGCCTACATGCTGATCTACGGCGGGGTGATGGTGTTCTTGACCATGCTTATGCTGGCTTCGGGCCTGGACGTGGTTTCCGCCTTCACCGCCGTCGTCGGCAACCTCAACAACATCGGCCCCGGCATGGGCAAGGTCGGCCCGTCCGGCAACTACGGTGCGCTGACCGACTTCCAGATCTGGATCTGCACCATCGCCATGCTGCTGGGGCGGCTGGAGTTGCTGTCGGTGCTGGTGCTCTTCACGCCGCAGTTCTGGAAGCGGTGATCACCCCCCTGCGCCGCTGGCGCGGCTTCCCTCCGCTCTCGCCCTGCTGCGCCGGTCGGGCAGGGGGACGACGCCAGTGGCCGGTGCAAGCCCGGCCACGGCGTCTGCTGGTGGGGCGTTGCGCGACCCTCTCAAGGGGGAGTCCGCCCACGGCGGTCGCTGGTGTGGCCTGCTCCGCGGCCTTTCGATCAGTGCGCGGAGTGCAGCGGGCGTTAATGCACGATAGGCGCCCGGACTTGCTCCTTCCCCCTCTGGGGGAAGGCAGGGATGGGGGCATCTCCGCCATGCCACCTCACATCCGCACAAGCACCACAAGGAACAAGATGACACCCCCTTTTGAAGCCATCCTCTTCGACTGCGACGGCGTGCTGGTGGACAGCGAGCCGATCACCATGGCGGTGCTTCGCGACCTGCTGGCCGAGGCCGGCTGGGACATGCCGCTGGCCGAGTGCATGGCCGAATTCGTGGGCGTGACGGTGCGCAGCAAGACCGCGCTGATCGAGGCGCGCACGGGCCAGCCCTTGACCGACGCGTGGATGGCGCGCTTCTATGCCGAGCGCAACGCCGCCCTGACGGCCAGCCTGCAGGCGATTCCCGGCGCCCACGCGGCGGTGGAGGCCGCGCACGCGGCTACCGGCGGGCGCATCGCCTGCGCGTCGGGCGCTGACCGCTTCAAGGTGGAGATGCAGCTGGCCCAGGTCGGATTGGCGCCGTGGTTTGAAGGCGCCGTTTTCAGCGGCCACGAAATGCCGCGCACCAAGCCCGCGCCCGATGTGTATTTGGCTGCCGCCGCGCACCTGGGCGCCGCGCCCGCGCGCTGCCTGGTGGTGGAAGACACGCCGACCGGCGTGCAGGCCGGCGTGGCTGCGGGCGCCACGGTGTGGGCGTACTGTCCGCCGGGCGGCACCGCAGACGCCTTGCGCGCCGCCGGTGCGCAGCAGCTGTTCGCGCGCATGGACGACTTGCCCGGCCTGCTGCGCACCTGATCGGCGCTGACGGCAAGGCCCGCGCGGGCATGCGCCGCGGCGCCACACGGCCCGCGACGATTTTTGCTACCGTTGGCCGATGACCGACCGACAGACCGACCCACCCACCGCCGCGCACCTGGCCCCGACCACCGCCATCGACAGCACGCACCCCGACGTCGTTGCGTTCGCCCGCATCCACGGTCAGGGCGCTGATGAGCGCGAGCGCGCCGTCGCGCTGACCTACGCTGTGCGCGATGCCTTCCGCTACGACCCGTACCGGATTGACCTGTCGCCCGAAGGCGTGCGCGCCAGCACCGTGCTGGCGCAAGGCTATGGCTGGTGCGTGCCCAAAGCCACGCTGCTGACGGCGGTGTGCCGCGCCGCCGGCCTGCCGGCGCGCCTGGGTTTTGCCGACGTGCGCAACCATTTGTCCACGCAACGCATGCGCGAGACGATGAAGACCGACATGTTCATCTGGCACGGCTACACCGAAATCTGGCTGAACGGCGCCTGGCGCAAGGCCACGCCGGCCTTCAACCTCAGCCTGTGCGAGAAGTTCGGGCTGCACCCGCTGGACTTCGATGGCGAGCACGATTCGATCTACCACGCGTTCGACAAGTCCGGCAACCGGCACATGGAGTACGTGAACGAGCGCGGCAGCTTCGACGACCTGCCGCTGGAGCGCATCGTGAGCGACTTCCGCCGCGAGTACCCGGGCTGGCTGGCCAGCGCCGGTCTGCAAAGCGCGCTGCAGGCCGATAACTTCGAAGCGGACGTGGCGCGCGAGGTCGGCCCTTCAGTGAAATGAATTGCTATTTTTAGGATAGCTGGTCTCGCAAGTGGTTCTAGGGCTGGTGGCCAATTTGATTCAAATTCCTTGGTCCGCGCGGCCCGGCCGTCCTCAGGGCATCTTCTCCAGCAAACGCACCGGCGGCACGCTGCCCAGCAGGCGGATCAGGTCCTGCTGGCGCATGGCGCCGGTCTTGGCAAAGATGGCCGACAGCTGGGTGCGCACGGTGCTGAGTTTGATGCCCAGTTCGCTGGCCATGCTGGCCGGCGCGTTGCCGTCTAGCAGCAGCGGCAGCAGGCGCGCCTCGGCCTGGCTCAGCCCGAAGGTGCGGATCACGAAGTCCAGCGCCGATGACGGCATGTGCGCGTACGTCGTCAGCAGCAGCATGCAGGCGCCGGGTTGCGCCGTGGGGCCGCCCACGGGCAGCGCCAGCACGATAAGTTCGGGCGTCTGCTCGCCCAGCACGCGGCCACCGCCCTGGCCGTGCGCGCAGCTGCGCACCAGCTTGGCCAGGGGCTCGTGCGCCTGCACGCGCTGCGGCAGGCTGCCCAGCCAGCGCGTCAGCGCGGGGGACGCGGCCAGCTCGCGCGCGGCCTGGTTGGCGTAGGTGACGGTGGCGGCCGGGTCCAGCATCAGCAGGCCGAAGTCGAACGCGTCCAGAAAGCGGTGCAGCAGCGTGACCTGGTCCTCCAGGCGCCGCCGGCTCCAGTGCAGGTCGAACGCGCGCAGCACGTGCGGGTACAGGCGGCGCAGGCGCGCCACGTCGTCGGTGCTGAAGTCGGCCTGGTCCGGGCGGCGCAAAAAGCACAGATGGGCCGTTGGCGCCATGCCGGGCGTCAGCCCGTCGGACACCAGGCAGATCAAGAGGTGCTCGGCCGGCAGCGTGGTCAGGTACTCGCGGTAGAACGCGCTGGCGCGCAGCTGGGGCGGCGCCACCAGGTCGCTGCCGCGGGCGATGGCGCCTTGCACGAAAAAGCCCCGGGCGACGCCCTGTGCCAGCCAGGGGTCGTGGCGCCACCAGTGCTCGGCGTAGGCGCGGACGGCGGCTTCCGGGTGGTTCCAGGCGGCGTAAAAGCTGCTGTCGCGCTGGCCCTGGCCGGACGCGACCAGCATCGCGCAGCTGGCGTCAAAGGCTTCGGCCATCACGCGCAAAGCCTCGGTCCAGGCAGCGTCGGCGCCGACCGCGCCGTACAGCGCCGCCTGCAGGCGCTCGAACGCGGCCAGCGAAAATTCGCCCGGGGCCGGCCCCAGTGCTTCGCCCTCGGCAAGGCGCAGCGCCTGCGGGTGCGGGGCGGCGGTGGACATGGTGGGATCCCTTCTGTCGGCGGTGCGCTCTCCATCGGGGTTGTGGCATACGTCCAGGGCGCCGGCAAGAGGAATTGTTGGGAGCGTGTGCAAAGCGGTCATCCCCCATCTGGAGGACGGCTACTCCCCAGGGGATTCGGCGAAATCGGCCTCTGGCCCTAGAGCAATCAGCGCAGACAGCTATTAAAACAGGAGTAATAAGCTGTACCCGTGCCACCACAGGCCGACCCGTGCCCGGCGCGCAGCCCGGGCCGGCCGCAGCCACCGCGCCCCATGACAGCGGCGTGACACGCAGCGCGCTGTGCCGCACTGCGCGGGCCACCGCCGCTACCATCGCGCCATGACCGACACCACTTTGCTCCAGAACGCCTTGACCGAGTATTTCGCGCCCTGGGTGCAGGCGCTGGGGCTGCGCGTGGCGCCGCAGCAGCCCGAAGGCGCCGTCCTGCTGCGCCTGCCGCACAGCGAGCAATTGGCGCGCAGCGGCGGCATGCTGTGCGGTCAGGCCATGATGGCGGCGGCCGACACCGCCATGGTGCTGGCGCTGATTGCGCACTTCGGTGAATTCCGGCCGTGCACCACGGTGCAGCTGAGCACCAGCTTCCTCAAGCCGTTGTCGAACCAGGACGCGCTGGTCCAGGCGCGCGTGCTGCGTGCCGGCAAGACCATGGCGTTTGGCGAGATCGACCTGAGCGGCGCTGACGACGGCAAGAGCGTCTGCCGCGCCAGCACCACCTACGCGCTGCTTTAGGCCGCCAGCAGCGCCTCGACAGCGGCGCCCAGCGCCAGGATGCGCGCGTCGGCCATGGCCGGGCCGGTCAGCATCAGGCCAACCGGCGCCTCGCCCGGGCGGTGGCAGGGCAGCGACAGCGCGCAGCCGTCCAGAAAGTTGATGAAGGTGCAGTTGCGCAGGATCAGCCCGTTGGCGGCGGTGTAGGCGTCGTCGCTGGCCTGCAGATCGGCGATGGGCGGCGCGACGATGGGCACGGTGGGCATCAGCAGCGCGTCGTACGGCGCGATGCGCGCCTCCACCTGCGCGATCCAGCGGCGGCGGGCCTGCTGCAGGTCGATGTAGTCGGCCGCGCCCATGGCCTGCGCGCCGCGGATGCGGCTGGCCACGCGGCGGTCGTAGGCGGCTTCGTGCTCGGCCAGCAGGCCGCGGTGCCAGGCCCAGGCTTCGGCGGCGGCCAGCGTGCCGCGCGCGTGCAGCGCGCCCAGTTCGGCGAATTCGGGAACGTCGATGCGCAGCAGGTGGACGCCCGCTTCGCGCAGGCGGGCACAGGCGCGCTCGAACGCGGCCGCGACGGTGGCGTCCATGCCGTCCAGCGCCAGCGTGGTCGGGATGGCCAGACGGGCGCCCTGCAGCGGTTGCTGGGTCGCGGCGGGCACCGCCTCGCCCGCCAGGATGGCGTCGACGATGGCGCAGTCGCGCACGCTGGCGGCCAGCGGGCCGATCGAGTCGAGCGAGGTCGACAGCGGCAAGGTGCCGGCCGTGGGCACGCGCCGCTGCGTCGGTTTGAAGCCCGTCAACCCGCACAGCGCCGACGGAATGCGCACCGAGCCCCCGGTGTCGCTGCCGATGCCAACCACGGCCATACCGTCCGTCACCGACACCGCCGCACCCGACGACGAACCGCCGGGGATGCGGCCCCCGCTTGCGCCTTCGCGGTCCCACGGGTTCCTGGGCGTGCCGTAATGCGGGTTCAGGCCCAGGCCGGAAAACGCGAACTCGGTCATGTTGGTGCGGCCGACGATCACCGCGCCGGCGGCGATCAGGCGGTCGATGACCGGCGCGTTGCGCTGGGTGGGCGCCGCGCCCTTGAGCACGGCCGAGCCGGCCGTCGTCACCTGGCCGGCGACGTCGAACAAGTCCTTGACCGACACCGGCACGCCTTCCAATGGCGAGCGCACCATGCCCGCCGCACGCAGCGTGTCGGACGCCTGCGCCGCGGCGCGGGCGCGTTCCACGTCCAGTTGCGTGAACACGCGGGCGCCTTCGCCGGCCGGGTCCTGCGCGCGGGCCAGGGCGGCTTCGGTCAGTTGCAACGAGGTAGTGCGGCCAGCGGCCAGATCGGCGCCGAGCGATTCAAGGGTAAGTGGTGGCATCGTATTTGCTATTGAAAAAGTAGCTGTCCGCGCTGATTGGACTAGGGCCAAAGCCCAATAAGACTCAATTTCCGCTGAGTTTGAACACCGCGGTCGCCGCGCGCAGATTCGGCAGCGTGCGCACCTCGTGGCCGTCCTGCAGGCCGAAGCTGTCGAGCACGCGCAAACCGTTCTTGTGCGCCAGCGCGGCGAAGTCGCGGTAAGTGCCGACCCGGATGTTGGGCGTGTCGTACCACTGGTAGGGCAGGCGGCGCGTGACCGGCATGCGCCCGCGCAGCACCGACAGGCGGTTGGGCCAGTGCGCGAAGTTGGGGAAGGCGACGATGCCGATGCGGCCGACGCGCGCGGTTTCGCGCAGCATGACTTCGGCGTTGCGCAGGTGCTGCAAGGTGTCGATCTGCAGCACCACGTCGAAGCTTTGGTCCTGGAAGGCTTTCAGCCCCTGGTGCAGGTTCAGTTGCAGCACGTTGATGCCGCGGCGCACGCAGGCCTGGACGTTGTCGTCGTCGATCTCGATGCCGTAGCCGGTGCAGCGCTTTTCGCGCGTGAGCAGGTCGAGCAGGGCGCCGTCGCCGCAGCCCAGGTCGAGCACGCGCGCGCCTTCGGGCACCAGCCGGGCGATGGATTGGAGGACCGCGGTGTCGCTCATGGCTGCGCCTCCGCAGGCGATTTTTCAAGGCTTTCTGGCCCCTGGCCCTGGTCGGATCTGCGCAACATGCTATCAAAATAGGATCTGACGACGTTCAGGTAACGCGCGTCGTCCAGCAGGAAGGCGTCGTGGCCGTGGGGCGCGTCGATCTCGGCGTAGCTGACGTCGCGGCGGTTTTCCAGCAGGGCCTTGACGATCTCGCGGCTGCGGGCGGGTGAAAAGCGCCAGTCGGTGGTGAAGCTGACCAGCAGGAACTTGGCCGTCGCGCGCGCCAGCGCCTGCGTCAGGTCGCCGCCAAAGGCGCGCGCCGGGTCGAAATAGTCCAGCGCGCGGGTGATCAGCAGGTAGGTGTTGGCGTCAAAGTAGTCGCTGAACTTGTCGCCCTGGTAGCGCAGGTAGCTTTCGATCTGGAATTCCACGTCCTGCGTGCTAAAGCGGTAGCCGTTGACGTTTTCGGTCACCACCTCGCGCAGCTGGCGGCCGAACTTGGCGTTCATGACGTCGTCGCTGAGGTAGGTGATGTGCCCGATCATGCGGGCGATGCGCAACCCGCGCTTGGGCACCACGCCGTGCTGGTAGAAGTTGCCGCCGTAGAAGTCGGGGTCGGTCACGATGGCGCGGCGCGCCACTTCGTTGAAGGCGATGTTCTCGGCCGACAGGTTGGGCGCGCTGGCGATGACCACGGCGTGGCGCACGCGGTCGGGGTACTGCAGCGCCCACGACAGCGCCTGCATGCCGCCCAGGCTGCCGCCCATGACGGCGGCCAGTTGCCCGACGCCCAGCGCGTCCAGCAGGCGCGCCTGCGCGTTGACCCAGTCTTCCACCGTGACCACAGGGAAGTCGGCGCCGTACACCGTGCCGTTGTCGGGGTTGCGGTGCATGGGGCCGGTGGAGCCGAAGCACGAGCCCAGGTTGTTGATGCCGATGACGAAGAAGCGGTCGGTGTCGACCGGCTTGCCGGGGCCGATCATGTTGTCCCACCAGCCTTCGCTGCGCTTCTGCCCTTCGTAGCGGCCCGCCACGTGGTGCGAGGCGTTGAGCGCATGGCAGATCAGCACGGCGTTGTCGCGCGCGGCGTTGAGCTGACCGTAGGTCTCGTAGCTGAGGGCGTAATCGCGGATCGACGCACCGCTTTGCAGCGGCAGTGGCATGTCGAACGGCATCGACTGCGGGGTGGCAATGAAGGTCATGGCGGCAACAAAAAACCCGGACCGCCAAAACGGCGCCGGGTTCTTTGCGTGCGCTCGGTTTTAGCGGTATTTATTGAGCGCCCGCAAGCTGAGGCAAATCGGCGCTGAAAAACCAGTATAGCGCGCGGGCCGCCGCCGCGCCGGCCAATGGGCGCTGCCGAGTCGGTTGGTCAGCTGCCCCAGCCGATCAGGGCCGCCACACCCAGGACGGCGAAGATCGCCGCCGACACCATGTGGACCACCCGGATCGGCACTTTCTTGACCAGCTTGTCGCCAAACCAGACGACGGGCGCGTTCGCCAGCATCATCCCCAGGGTGGTGCCGGCCACCACGGCGAACCACGCCTTGTACTGTGCGGCCAGGGCCACCGTGGCGATCTGCGTCTTGTCGCCCATCTCGGCCAGGAAAAACGCCACGACGGTGGTGCCGAAGACGCCCAGGCTGCCGGTGCTGGACGGCGTGTCGCTGTCGTCCAGCTTGTCGGGAATCAACATCCAGATCGCCATGGCGATGAACGACAGGCCCAGCACCCAGCGCAGCACGTTGGGGCCGAGGAAGGTCGTGACCCAGCTGCCCACGGCGCCGGCAAGCGCGTGGTTGACCAGCGTGGCGACGAGGATACCCAGGACGATGGGCCACGGTTTGCGAAAGCGCGCGGCGAGGAGCAGGGACAGCAACTGGGTCTTGTCGCCCATTTCGGCGAGCGCCACGATGCCGGTGGAGATCAGAAAGGCTTCCATAAATGGGTACAAAAGTGGTAATTTTGACAGGAGCCCGAGGCGGTTGGCTGAACTGCCCCTTAGTCAGGTGACTGCTGGCCGAGGGCGGCGGATTGTAGGGGGCGAGCGTGTCTTGCGCGCAACAGGGCGCAAGCTGAAATAGCCATTTATTTTGGTCGGGGATTTTCCCAATGCTTGACTTTGGTGGTTCTGCCGCATAATTCTCCGCGTGTGCATTCAGCACATCTTGTGGTCTTGCGGTGAACTCAGTCAGTCTCCCTTCCTTGCCAGCCCTGCGCAGCTTCGTCGAAGGCGGTTTGCGGACTCCATCGCGTTTCTTTTGTCTTTGAGGAGTCCCTGTTTAATGGGCAACAAACTGTACGTCGGCAACTTGCCGTATTCGGTGCGCGACGCCGATCTGGAGCAAGCATTTGCCGAATTTGGCTCGGTCACGAGCGCGAAAGTCATGATGGAGCGCGACACCGGTCGTTCCAAAGGCTTTGGCTTCGTGGAGATGGGCAGCGATGACGAGGCCCAGGCCGCGATCAACGGCATGAACGGTCAGCCCCTGGGCGGCCGCAACGTCGTCGTGAACGAAGCCCGTCCGATGGAGGCGCGTCCGCCCCGCTCTGGCGGCTACGGCGGTGGCGGTGGTGGTTACGGCGGCGGTGGCGGCTACGGTGGTGGTGGTGGTGGTTACGGCGGCGGCCGTCGCGAAGGCGGCGGTGGCGGTGGTGGCTACGGTGGTGGCCGTCGCGAAGGCGGTTACGGCGGTGGTCGTGACGGCGGTGGCGGCGATGGCAGCTTCCGCAGCCCCTATGGCGCCGGCCCGCGTGGCGGTGCTGGTGGCGGTCGCCGTGAAGGCGGTGGCGGCTACGGCGGTGGTCGCCGTGACGACCGTTACGACGGCGGTGGCCGCGATGGTGGTGGCGACGACTATTGATCTCGCCCTCAGTCGCGCCAAGAACGCGTGACCACAGAAGCGACAACCGCGCTTGATCGGTTGCACAAAGGCTCCTTCGGGAGCCTTTTTCATGGGCAGAGCTTAGCGCCGTCTATCGCCGCCAGCCAGCGAACGAGCCAATTCTCAAGATTGGCTTTCACCCTCGCGTGCCTTGCGACCGCGCCCCTCCATGAGCCGGTCGTACCAGCGGTTGGGCAACGCGCGCAGCACTTTGGCCGCGATGCCCATGGGCCAGGGGATCACGGTGTAAGACCGTCCCGCCTGAATGGCGCGAAACGCCCGGTCTGCAAACGCCGGGGCCGACATCAGAAAGGGCATGGCGTAGCGATTGCCCCGCGTGAGCGGCGTGTCGATGAACCCTGGCGTGAGCGTCAGGACCCGAACACCCGAATGGCGCAGCTCACCTCGCAGGCTTTCGCAGTAGCTAACGACGCCCGCCTTGCTTGCACAGTAGGCGCCGTGACCGGGCAAGCCGCGAATGGCGGCCACGCTGGCTATCCCGACCAGGCTGCCATGGCCACGCTGGCGCATCGGGGCGACAAAAGGGTGGAATGTGGCCGCCATCCCGACATTGTTGACGGCAAAGGTGCGGGCCATGACTTCCAGGTCGCTGCGCTCGGCCGTGTCCATGCCGATGCTGATGCCGGCGTTGGCGATGACCACGTCAGGTAAGCCCTGTTGGGCCAGACAGGCTTCGGCTGCCGCAATGATGCTGTCGGGCTGCGAGACATCTGCCGCGCCAACCCAGAAGCGGTCTGGCGACCAGCCCAGCTGCGCAGCCCAGTCGCGAATGGCGTCGTCGCGCCGGGCGACCAGTGCCAAACGCCAGCCCGCCTGGTAGAAGCGCAGCGCCAGCGCCTGTCCCAGGCCGCTCGACGCGCCGGTGATGAAGACCAAAGGCGCCGACTCGGGGCTGGCGATGGGGGCGCTTGGCGGCGACCCGTTGGCCGAAAAGGTCATGGGCGTTGGGCGCGCAGCCAGTCAGGACCCGCCATCCGGCGCTTATTTCTTGGGCTGCAGGACGCCACGCACGCGCCCTTTCAGTTCGGCCACGCCGGTGCGATCGTTGTACTCAAACTGGTCGCCGACGAACCGGTCCGTGCCGCGCAGGAGTTCGACGGGCTTGTCCGAGCTCACGCGGTCCTCGTCTACAAAAGCATGCAGGTAGTCGCCGCGGAATTCCAAGCGCGGCTGTACGCTGCCATTGGGCAGGGTGACGGGTTCGCGCACCACCACCGCGTTGCCGTACAGCTGGATCTCCGAGCCATCGCTGTTGGAGACGCCGCGCAAGGCTGTACCGACCGTGACGCGCCCTTGTGCGTCGATCGACCGCATGTGCGGGTCCTTGACTTCCAGGGTGTCGGTGGCGGGGTAGTGGTGGCCCTCCACACCGGTCAGATCGGACGTCAAACGCCCGGTAACGTCGAAACTGCGCACCCGAAATTGCTGCATGAAATAGTCCGGCTCCTTCGATACTGCAGCCGGCTGGGAGTCCGTCACAAATTTGGGTGCACTGCGCACCAGCCACCAGGTGCCCAACGCGAACATCATCATCATCAGGGCCGGTAGCCAGGTGGACAGCTGGTCGCGTCCAATGCGAGCCAGGCGCGATTCGCTCATGCCGTTCCTTTCTTGCCCAAGGCGTCTGCCAGCAGGCGCGTGTACTGCCCGCTGGCGACCAGCAACAGGTCGCACAGTTCACGTGCGGCACCTTCGCCAGCGCGGGCCTGGGTCACGTAATCGGCCACTTGCAGGGCTTCTGCGTGCGCGAGCGGCGGCGCGCAGGCGAAGGCCACCTGCGTCAGCACCGGCAGGTCGGGCCAATCGTCGCCCATGGCGGCGGCCTGTTCCCAGCCCAAGCCCAATTCGGCCAGCAGCGTTTCGGCCGCCGGGCGCTTGTCCTCGGTCCCGAGTCGGACATGGGTCACGCCCAGGGCCGCCAAGCGCTTGCGCAGCGCAGCAGAATCGCGCCCCGAAATCACCGCCGGCACGATGCCGGCTTGCGCCAGCAGCTTGATGCCGTGACCGTCCAGCGTGTGAAAGCGCTTGAGCGTTTCGCCCTCGGCCGAAAAGTACAGGCCGCCGTCGGTCAACACGCCATCCACGTCGAAGAACACCACGCGGATGTCCTGCGCTTTCAGCAGGACTTCGGGCGGCCAGGTCAGGGCAGGGGACATCAAATGACTTTCGCGCGCATCAGGTCGTTGCTGTTGATGGCGCCCACCAGCTGACCCGCTTGGTCTTGCACCAGCAGCACGGTCACGCGGTGCTGTTCCATCATTTTGGCGGCCTCGGCCGCCAGGGCGTCGTCGCGGATCTGCCGGGGGCTGGGGTGCATTACCTCCTGGGCGGTCAACGCTCGCAGGTCGCGCCCGGTTTCCACCAGCCGGCGCAAATCGCCGTCGGTGAAGATGCCCAGGGCACGTCCGCCCCCATCCACCACCGCTGAGGCTCCCAGGCCCTTGCGGGTCATCTCGCGCATCAGTTCGCTGAAACTCGCGCCCGGGCCGACGGCGGGCACGGCCTCGCCGCTGCGCATGATGTCCATCACCCGCGTCAGCAGGCGGCGCCCCAGCGCGCCCCCGGGGTGCGAGCGGGCGAAGTCCTCGGCCTTGAAGCCGCGCGCGTCCAGCAGCGCCATGGCCAGGGCGTCGCCCAGCGCCATCTGCGCGGTGGTGCTCGCTGTCGGGGCCAGGTTGAGTGGGCAGGCTTCCTTTTCGACGCCACTGTCCAGCACCAGGTCGGCGTTGCGGCCCAGGGTGGACTGTGGATGCCCCGTCATGGCCACCAGCGGAGCGCCCATTCGGCGAATCAGGGGCAGCAAGGTGGTCAGTTCGTCGGCCTCGCCACTGTTCGAGATGGCCAGCACCACGTCGACCGGCATCACCATGCCCAGATCGCCGTGGCTGGCCTCGGCCGGGTGCACGAACATCGCCGGTGTGCCGGTGGACGCCAGCGTGGCGGCGATCTTGCGGCCGATGTGCCCGCTTTTGCCCATGCCCATCACGACCACACGGCCGCTCACGCGCAGCATCAACTCGACGGCGCGCACGAAGTCGCCGTTCAATCGGTGTTTGAGGCCCTGCACGGCGGCCGCCTCGATGTCCAGCGTTTCATGGGCCAGGCGCAAGGCCTGGGTGGGATCGAAACTCATGGGGAGGATTTTATCGATTGCCTTCCGCTAGCATGCGCAGATGAATGCCCTGGAGCTGACCCTGCTGTACCTGCTGGCCGCTGTGACGGCGGTCACGGTCTGCCGTTGGGCCAAGCTCCCGGCGATCCTGGGCTACCTGGTGGCCGGCGTGTTGATGGAGCCGCATACGCTCGGCCTTGCCTATGGCCAGGACGCGGAAAGTATCCGCCATCTGGCGGAGTATGGCGTGGTGTTCCTGATGTTCGTGATCGGGCTGGAGTTCAACCTGCCCAAGCTGCGGGCCATGCGCCAGCACGTGTTCGGCCTGGGGCTGGCGCAGGTCGGGCTGACCATGCTGTTCGTCACCCTGGCGGGCATGGCGCTGCAGGCGCTGGCCCCGCAATGGTGGCCCCTGGGCTGGCAGACCTCGCTCACGCTGGCGGGCGCGCTGGCGATGAGCAGCACCGCCATCGTGGTCAAGATGATGGCCGACCGCCTGGAATTGGATACGCCCTATGGCCAGCGCGTCATGGGCGTGCTGCTGTTCCAGGATTTGGCGGTGGTCTGGTTGCTGGTGCTGGTGCCCGCCTTAGGGGCAGAGCCAGAAGCGCTGCTTGCCTCCCTGTTGGCCGCCAGCGTCAAGGGCGCGCTTCTGATCGCCTTGCTCCTGTGGGGCGGTCAGCGCGTGATGCGCTGGTGGCTGACACTGGTGGCGCGCGCCAAGAGCGAAGAGCTGTTCGTGCTGAACCTGCTGCTGCTGGCGTTGGGCCTGGCCTGGCTGACCGAGCAGGCCGGGCTGAGCCTGGCGCTGGGCGCCTTCATCTGCGGCGTGCTGATCTCCGAGACCGAATTCAAGGTCCAGGTCGAATCCGAGATCCGCCCCTTCCACGACGTGCTCTTGGGCCTGTTCTTCATCACCATCGGCATGCTGCTGGATTGGCGCCAAGTCATCATGCAGTGGCATTTGGTGCTGATGTTGTTGGTGATCCCGGTGCTGTTCAAGCTCGGCCTGGTGACGCTGCTGGCGCGCTGGCTGGGCGCCAGTGGCGGCGTGGCGCTGCGCACGGGTCTTTACCTCGCGCAGGCGGGTGAATTCGGCTTCGTGCTGCTGTCCATCGGCCGGCGTGAAGGCCTGATTCCACCAGAACTGTTCACGCCCGTGCTGGCGGCCATGGTGCTGTCGATGTTGGCCACGCCCTTCATCATCATGGCCAGCAACCGCATCGTCATGCGTCTGGTCGCTAGCGAATGGATGCAGCAGTCGCTGCAGATGACGGCCATCGCGCAGGACACCATCAACACCCGCGCCCATGTGCTGATCTGCGGCTACGGCCGCAGCGGCCAGGCCATGGCGCGTCTCCTGGAGCTGGAAGGCATTCCCTACGTCGCGCTGGACCTGGACCCCGATCGCGTGCGCCAGGCCCGTGCCGCCGGCCAGGCCGTGGTGTTTGGCGATGCCGCCAAGGCGCAGGCGCTGATCGCCGCCGGCCTGGGGCGCGCCAGCGCCGTCGCCATCACCTACCTGGACCAGCACAGCGCCATGAAGGTGCTGGACGCGGTACGCCACCACGCGCCGCACGTGCCCGTCATCGTGCGCACCCAGACCGACCGCGACCTGGAAGCGCTGCGCGCCGCTGGCGCCACCGAGGTCGTCCCCGAATCGCTGGAAGGCTCGCTGATGTTGGGCAGTCACGCGCTGGCGCTGGTGGGCGTGCCCATGCGGCGCGTGATCCGCATCGTGCAGGAGCAGCGCGAGGCGCGCTACGGCCTGCTGCGCGGCTTCTTCCACGGCGCCGACGACGTCAGTGAAGACGAAATGGCGCAGGAGCGCCTGGCCACCTTCACCATCCCCGAACGCCTGGCGGGCCAGCATCTGGCCCAGGTGCTGACCGACAGCGGCGGCGAGCTGCGCGCCATCAGCCTGCGCCGGCGCAACGGCCGCCCGGCGCCCACCGACGACGACCCGCAGGTCGGCGGCGGCGACACGGTCGTGCTGTCCGGCCGGGCCGACGCGCTCGCCCGCGCCGAGGAAGCCCTGGCCGCCTGAGGCGCGCGGCCGCCGCGTCTGCCGCAGGTCAAAGGCCGATCAGATCGGGCCGGCCGCTTGCGCCAAGCAAGTGCCCGACACCCCCAGCACGCGGCACAATGGGCGCATGACCATGCCCTTGTCCGTCAGCGACTACCTGCGACAGCACATCCGCACCGTGCCCGACTGGCCCGCGCCGGGCGTGCAGTTCCGCGACATCACGCCGCTGCTGCAGGACCCGCGCGTGTTTCGCGTGCTGATCGACGCCTTCGTGCACCGTTACATGGACCCGGCGCTGCGCCCCGACGTGGTGGCGGGGCTGGACGCGCGCGGCTTCATCGTCGGCTCGGTCGTGGCGTACGAGCTGGGCGTTGGCTTCGTGCCGATCCGCAAGAAGGGCAAGCTGCCCTTCACCACGGTCGAAGAAACCTACGAGCTGGAATACGGCAGCGCCACCGTCGAGCTGCACACCGACGCCGTGCACGCCGGCCAGCGCGTGCTGCTGATCGACGATTTGATCGCCACCGGCGGCACCATGATGGCCGGGCGGCGCTTGCTGGAAAAGCTGGGCGCGCAGATCACCGAAGGTGCGGCCATCGTCGACCTGCCCGAGCTGGGCGGATCGGATCGCCTGAAGGAATCGGGCCTGCCGCTCTTCACGCTGGTGGATTTCGAGGGACATTGAGGCCTTGGCAACTTCTTTTGTATCCGACACTCGACGGGCAAGTGTCCTGGGCACTTCCTCATGAGATCGGTCACGTCGTATTCAACGGGGCACAAGTGCGCCTCGATCAGTAGTTTAACTTCAGTCTTTCTTTAATTAAAGATGATGGTCTTTGTTTAAATTAAAAACAGGTCAACGTAAGGTTTGAACTCGTAGATTCGCCCGCGCTGCTGTCCTGTCACTTCAGTCAGGATGCCCTTGTTTACCAAGGCCTTGAGTAACGCATTCGCAGTTGGCGCACTGATGTCCAGTGCCACTTCCAGTCCGCGTGCGTCCACGATTGGTTGCCGGTATAGGTGGTTGAGCGTCTGCCGAGCGAGCGGTGCGCGCTTGCCTAGGTCCAAGATCGACTGCTCGGTTTGCGTGCGTAGCGCGAGGATTTGCTGAAATACCGCTTTGCCTTTGGTCGCCGTTTGGGATAAACCGCTGAGGAAGAAGCGCACCCAGTGGATCAGGTCATTGCTTGTTCGCACTCTCATCAGCGCGTCGTAGTAGCTTGCGCGATTGCGCTCAAAGAAGTCCGACAGATACAACGAAGGTTTGGCCAACAGGCCATGGCTGACTAGGTACAGTGGAATCAGCAAGCGCCCAATCCGTCCATTTCCGTCTAGAAATGGGTGAATCGTTTCGAACTGATAGTGGCTGATGGCGATCCGAATCAAGTGCGGCACGGCAATGTCCTCGTTGTGCCAGAACGCTTCCAGATCGCCCATCAACCCCGGCACGCCGTCGTGGTAGGGCGGAATGAACGCCGCATCAGACAGGCCCGAGCCACCAATCCAGTTCTGACTGAGGCGGAATTCTCCCGGTTGTTTATGCTCTCCTCGAACGCCCTGCATGAGTGTGGCGTGAGTGTTCTTGAGCAAGCGATTGGACAGTGGTAGTCGATGCAGCTCAGCCACAGCCGTGTTCACTGCGTCAATGTAGTTGCGCACTTCACGCCAGTCATCGCGTTTTTCGGGGCGAATCTGCTCCTCCGGCATCAGTGCCTCGTCGATGCCAGTCTGCGTTCCCTCGATTTTGCTGGACGACTGCGCCTCTTTGACTACGTGCATTTCAATGAACAGATCAATGTCTGGCACGATTAGCGAGAACGCGTTCAGCTCTCCCAACGCGCGCGTCGCCTGCTCCAGCAAGATGTTGATGGTCGGATCTTCCCAGGTCCAGAGCTGGTTAACCAGTGCCGGCTCGAAGCTCTTGTATTGATAGCGTGGACGCCAGTTGCCTGCTTTGAAGGTTTCGAATTTCATGGCCTACTTCCCAATACAAAAGCGCGAAAAGATCACGCCCAGCAAATCGTCGGCCGTGAATTCGCCGGTGATCTCGCCCAACGCCAGTTGCGTCAGCCGCAGCTCTTCGGCCAGCAGGTCCAGCGCCGCACTCGGCGGCCTCAGGTGCGCCTTGGCCGCCTGCAGGTGCTCCCCCGCGCGCGCCAGCGCTTCCAGGTGGCGCTGTCGCGCGATGAAGATGCCGCCTTCCGCACCCGCTTGCCAGCCCGCCAGTTCCAGCAGGCGCTGGCGCAGTGTCTGCAAGCCTTCGCCCGTCTTGGCCGACAGGCCAATGCCATCGCCTGCCGGCAGCGCGCCCGGTACCGCGTCGTGCTTGTTCCATACGTGCAGCAGCGGCACGGCGCGCGGCAGCTGCGCGGCCATCTCGGCGGCGATGTGGCGGTCCTCGGCCTGGTAGGCCGGGTCTTGCAGGCGCGTCAAATCGTGCAGCAGCAGCACCGCGTCGGCCGACGCGATATGGGCCCAGGCGCGTTCGATGCCGATGCGCTCCACCTCGTCGTCGCTCTGGCGCAGGCCGGCCGTGTCCAGCACGTGCAGCGGCACACCTTCGATCTGGATGGTCTGCTGCACCACGTCGCGCGTGGTGCCGGCAATCGGCGTGACGATGGCCAGCTCGGCGCCCGCCAGCGCGTTCAGCAGCGAACTCTTGCCCGCGTTGGGCTGCCCGGCGATCACCACCTTGATGCCCTCGCGCAGCAACGCGCCCTGGCGTGCGCGCGCCTGCACGTCGGCCAACGTTTGCTGCAATTGTGATAGCTGACCGCGCACATCGTGGGCCGACAGCACGTCGATTTCTTCTTCAGGGAAGTCCAGCGTCGCCTCGATCAGCATGCGCAAGTGGATCAGCCCGTCGCGCAAGCCGTGGATGGCGCCGGAGAACTCGCCCGCCAGCGAGCGGCTGGCCGAGCGCGCCGCCGCTTCGGTGCTGGCGTCGATCAAATCCATCACCGCTTCGGCCTGCGCCAGGTCGAGCTTGTCGTTCAGGAAGGCACGTTCGGTGAACTCGCCCGGCCGCGCCAGGCGCAGGCGCGGCAGGTGTGGTTGGCCAGTGGTGGCATCCACTTCGGCCGCGGCTTCCAGGCAGCGCGCCAGCAGCAGTTGCAGCACGACGGGGCCGCCGTGCGCCTGCAGCTCCAGCACGTCCTCGCCGGTGTACGAATGCGGGGCGGGGAAGTGCAGGGCCAGCCCCTGGTCGATGGCGTCGCCCTGCGCGTCGCGCAGCGGGCCATAGGTCGCCACGCGCGGCGCCAGGTCGCGCCCGGTGAGGGCGCGCGCCAACGCCCGCACGTCAGGGCCGGACACGCGCACGATGCCCACCGCCCCGCGGCCCGGGGCGGTGGCGATGGCAACAATGGGGTCGGGGCGCGGCGGCTGCATGGCATGATTGTCCGTCACCCCGTCACCCCGTCACCCCGTCACCCCGTCACCCCGCCACGCGCCCCGCCATGAGCCTGATCCTGCTGCACAACGTCCACCTGCTTGACGTGCGATCGGGCGAGTTGCGGCCGGGCAGCAGCGTGCTGGTCGACGGCGACACGATTCGGGAGGTGTCCGACCGCCCGATCACCGCTGGCAGCGCCCGCGCCATCGACGGCGGCGGCCGCACGTTGATGCCGGGGCTGATCGACTGCCACGTGCACGTCACCTTCTCGCAGACCCAACTGGCCCTGCTGGCCGACACCGCCAACACCGCGCTGGCCTTGCGCGCGCTGCCCATCCTGCGCCGCATGCTGCAGCGCGGCTTCACCACGGTGCGTGATGCGGGCGGCGCCGACCACGCGCTGAAGGCGGCCATCGACGACGGTATGGACGGCACGGTGACCGGCCCGCGCCTGTTCGTCAGCGGCCCGGCGCTCAGCCCCACGGGCGGCCACGGCGACTTTCGCCCGCGCAGCGACCGCTTGCAGCCGGTGGGCTGCGGCTGCCAGCGCCTGGCCAGCACGCGTGTGGTGGACGGCGTGGACAACGTGCGTCGCGCGGTGCGCGAGCTGCTGCAGATGGGCGCGGACCAGATCAAGATCATGTCGTCGGGCGGCGTGGCGTCGCCCACCGACCCGGTCAACGCGCTGGGCTATTCGCTGGAGGAAACGCGCGCCATCGTCGACGAAGCCGCGGCGCGCCACACCTACGTGCTGGCCCACGCGTACACGCCCGAGGCGATCCGCCGCGCCGTGGAATGCGGCGTGCGCACCATCGAACACGGCAACCTGATCGACGCGCCCACCGCCGCGCTGATGGCCGCGCGCGGCGCCTACGCCGTGCCCACGCTGATCACCTACGAGGCGCTGGCGCGGGACGGCCAGCGCTTGGGCCTGGGCGCCGACAGCGTCGTCAAGATCGCGCTGGTGCGCGAGGCGGGGCTGCAATCGCTGCAGGTCTTGCGGGATGCGGGCGTGAAACTGGGTTTTGGCACCGACCTGCTGGGCGCGTCGCACAACTTGCAGAGCGAAGAATTCCTGATCCGCGCGCAGGTCCAGACACCGTTGGAGGTGCTGCAAAGCGCGACGCTGATCGGCGCCGAGATCCTGGGCCAGACCGGCCGCTTGGGTGAAATCGTGCCTGGCGCGCGCGCCGATCTGCTGCTGGTCGACGGCAACCCGTTGGCCGACCTGCGCTGCCTGACGGGCCAGGGCGAGCGCATCCCGCTGGTGATGCAGGGCGGCCAGCTGCGGGTGAACCGGCTGCAGGCCTGAAACGAAAATCCCCGGCGCTCTGACCGGGGCCTTTTAAGTGAAATGCGCCTCTGGCCCTAGAGCCAATTGCGCAAGCAGCTATTTATTTGATAGTGGTCCAGGTGGGCATTGGGCGGTCGTCCGCGCGGTGCACCGTGGTCACGTTCTTGCGCATGGCCCAGGGGCGGATCTGGTCGTGCAGCGGCAGGTAGTTGTAGTCGTCCTTCACGATCTGCAGCGCTTCGTGGATCATGTCGTCGCGCTTCTTGGGGTCCATCTCGGTCTTGATGTTGTTGATCAAGAGGTCGACCTTCGGGTTGCTCATGCGGCCGCAGTTGAAGTTGCCGGCCGCGCCGCCCTTCGGATCGACGCTGCTGATCAGCGAATCGAGCGAGTAAAGAGCGTCGAACGTGGCCACGCCCCAGCCCAGCATGTAGGCGCTGACGTCCCACTTCTGGATCTTGGCGCTGTGGATCGCCATCGGGTTGGTCTGCAGCTTGGTCTTGACGCCGATGCGCGTCCACATCGCGGTGACGGCTTGGCAGATCGCCTCGTCGTTGACGTAGCGGTCGTTCGGGCAGTCCAGCGTCAGCTCAAAGCCGTTCGGGTAGCCAGCGTCGGCCAGCAGCTTCTTGGCGGCGTTCACGTCGTATTTGGACGCGCGCGCGCCCAGGGCCGGGGTCCAGCCGTGCACCATCGGTGCGATCATCGTGCCGGTGGGCTTGCCCAGGCCGCGCATGACGTTCTTCTCGATCGTGGCCATGTCCACCGCCTGGTACAGCGCCTGGCGCACGCGTTTGTCCTTGAGCGGGTTCTTGCCTTTGACGTTGGAGCCCATCAACTCGTCGCGGAACTGATCGAAGCCCAGGAAGATGGTGCGGTTCTCGGCGCCTTCAATGACGCGGACGTTGGGGTCGCGCTTGGTGCGCTCCAGATCCTGCACAGGTGGGTCGACGACCATGTCGACCTGGCCAGAGATCAGCGCGGCCGAGCGGGTGGCGGCCGACTTGATGGGCGTGAAGACCACCTCGTCGATGTTGCCCTTGGGCTTGTCCCACCAGTTGGGGTTTTTCTTCAGCGTGGTTTTGGTGTCCGGTTGCCAGCCCACCAGCATGAAGGGGCCCGTGCCGTTGGCGTTGCGGGCGGCGAAGTTTTCTTCCTTGGCCTTGTAGTCCTGCGCCTTGGTGGCGTTGTTCTTCTCGGCCCAGGCCTTGTTCATGATGCGCGCTTCGACCAGTTCGCGCAGCACCACGGGGCTCGGGCCCTTGAGGATCACGTCGACGGTCGAATCGTCGACTTTTTTGACCTCTTTCACGCTTTGGGTGGACGAGGTGAGGTTGGACGGCGGCGTCATCACGCGGGTGAGCGAGAACACCACGTCGTCGGCCGTGAAGGGCGCGCCGTCGTGAAATTTGACGCCTTTGCGCAACTCGAAGCGCAGCTGCGTGGGCGACACGAAAGTCCACTTGGTGGCCAGCGAGGGCACGATCTGGAACTTCTCGTCGTAACGGACCAGGCTCTCATAGACCATCTGCTGGTAGGCCAGGGTGGTCTGGTGGTTCTGGCCGGCCGGGTCGAACGTCAGGATGTCGTTGGCACCGGCGATGCGCAAGGTGGCGGCCTGGGTCAACCCCACGGCGGCCAGCGCGGCCAGCGCGACCGCACCGCGGACAAAAAGAGAACGTGCCATAGGAAAAACCTTTCCGGACGGAATGTTGAAACCGGCAATCCTACAAAGAAACGCCGGGTGGTCGACCCGTGTTTCTACCACCCGTCCAGACATAAAAAAGCCGCACCGGGCAAGACCGGTGCGGCTTTGGGTCAGCGGTCTGGCGACCTACTTGAACTTGGGCAGGTTGAACTGCGGCGGCACCCCCATGCGGGTGTTGATCAGCCACTGCTGCGCGATGGTCAGGATGTTGTTCGTGATCCAGTACAGCACCAGGCCGGCCGGGAAGAAGAAGAACATCACGCTGAAGATCAGGGGCATGAACCACATCAGCTTGGCCTGCATCGGGTCGGGCGGCGCCGGGTTCAGCGCCGTTTGCAGCAGCGTGGTCAGCGTCATGATGATCGGCAGGATGAAGTACGGGTCACGCACCGACAAGTCCTTGATCCACAGGATCCAGGGCGCACCGCGCATTTCAACCGACGACAACAGCACCCAGTACAGCGCGATGAACACAGGGATCTGGATGATGATCGGCAGACAGCCGCCCATCGGGTTGACCTTTTCCTCACGGTAGATGCGCATCATCTCCATCTGCATCTGCTGCGGGTTGTCCTTGTAGCGCTCACGCAGCTCCATCACTTTGGGGTTGATGGCCTTCATCTTGGCCATCGACGAGTAGGCTTTGGCGTTGAACCAGTAGAAGGCGATCTTCAGTAGCACCACCAGGGCCACGATCGACCAACCCCAGTTGCCGATGAAGCCGTGCAGCTTGTCGAGCAGCCAGTACAGCGGCTTGGACAGGATCGTGAAGAAACCGTAGTCCTTGACCAGCTCCAGGCCGGGGGCGATGCCTTCCAGCATCTTTTCTTCCTGCGGGCCGACAAAGAGGCGGCTGTCGGTCGTGCCGGTCTGGCCGGGGGCGACGGCGCCGACGGGCGTGATCAAGCCGGCGGCGTAGAGGTTGTCACCCACCTTGCGGGCGAAGTTCTCATGGTTCTTGCCAGTTGTGGGCAGCCAAGCGCTGGCGAAGTAGTGCTGCACCATGGCGACCCAGCCGTCTGGCGACTGGGTGACGAATTCCGCCTTGCCCTTTTCGATATCGGTGAAAGCCACCTTCTGGAACTTCTTGGCGTCGGTGTAGAACGCCGGGCCGGTGAAGGTGGAATAGAACGAGGATTCGCCCGGCGCCTTGTTGCCATCGCGTACCAGTTGCAGGTACAGCTGCGGGTTGACGGGCTGGCCGCTGTCGTTGACCACCTCGTGGTGGACATCGATCACGTAGGAGCCGCGCTTGAGCGTGTAGGTCTTGGTCAGGCGCACGCCGCCCACGTCGGCAGACGCGAAGCGCAGCACCAGGTCGTTGGTGCCGTCCTTCAGCGCGCGGTCGCCGGTGAAGGTCATCGGCGTCTTGTGGGTCGGGAAATTGCCGCCGATCAGGCCGGTTTGCGCCTGGTAAACCCGGTTGGCGCTGGTGTCGAGCAGCACGAAGGGCGCGCCCTGCTGGTCTTGCTCGGGGAACTTGAGGAACTCGCTTTTGATGAGCGTGCCACCTTCGGTGTCGAAGGTGAGCTTGAGCACGTCGGTGGTGATTTCCACGCGCTCTCGCGGCGTGGCGGCGGCCGCTGTTGCGGGGACACCGGTTGGCGGCGTCGTGCCTGTTGCCGAGGCCTGTGCGCTGGGCAGCGCTGATGGTGCCGAGCCTGCGGCCAGCGCGGCCGACGCCGGGGCGCTGGCCCCGCTGGCGGCCGTGGTCGCGCTGCCGGGGAAGAAGGTGGGCTTTTTGCCGTTGTGAACCTGCCACTGATCCCACAGCATGACCAGGGAAAAGGCAAAGATCACCCAAAGGATCGTGCGGCGAATATCGTTCATGAGGACTGGCGGGGAGAAGACGGCTTTGCGTCCCGGCTGGCCAGCAGCCCGGTGAAAAGCTTGGGAGGGGTGTCGGGCACTGGGTCACAGCCGCCCTGGCACCAGGGCTGGCAGCGTGCCAGTCGCCGCAGGGTCAGGTAGCTGCCGGCCAGGCTGCCGTGGCGCTCGAGGGCACCGATCGTGTACACCGAGCAGGTAGGTTCAAACCGGCACGACGCGCCCAGCCACGGCGACAGCAGCAGCCGGTAGCCTTTGACGAGGGCGATCAGCGCGGCGCGCATGAAGGCTGAATCCGCTGAAACAACTGGAGCAATTCGGCGCGAACCGCGTGGCGCAGCGCTTCAGAGCGGGCGCTCGGAAACTGGGCCGGCGAATACGCTGCTCGCAACCGGATCAGATAGGCCTGATCGGTCAAGGGCGGATCCAACTGCTCGCCCAAGGCGTAGATCTGGCGACGAATGGCGTTGCGTGTGACCGCGCGGCGAGCACAGCGCTTGGGCGTCATGGCACCCAACCACGCGGGCCCAGCCGGCAGAAAGACGGAGGCGGGCACGGCGCCCTCAGCGACCTCGGGCGAGGTCGCTTTCAACCGGTGCAGCGCGAAATGGGCTGTTCGGGCCACGGGCGGCGTGCGCAGCAGGGCCTGAAACTGGGCGCGGGTACGCAAACGCCGCATGAACCAGCTCCGGCCTGGCTATCCGAACCGTGGCGCGCCGAGGGGCGAGGGAACGCGAAAGCGTCCGCTGTCAGACGGCCAGGCGCTTGCGGCCCTTGGCGCGGCGCGCATTGATGACGGCGCGGCCACCGCGCGTCTTCATGCGGACCAGGAAGCCGTGCGTGCGGGCGCGGCGCGTCTTGGAAGGTTGGTAAGTGCGTTTCATGACAAGTCGTCCTTGAATTCGATGGGCTTGAATGTTTGGGCGGCCGACTTGCGCGCCCGGCATCCCTTGGCGTGGCGAGCGAAAACGCTGCCTAGCGCGCGCAGCATCGGCCTGAACCGACGGCGCCACCGTGAACGCACACAGGGGAACCCCGCATTATCGCAGAGTTTGCGCGCGGCGCCAATGGCTGCAAGAGGTTGGCGCACGCCCGACCGGGTGGGCGAGGCGTTGCGATGCGGGATCGGGTATGTGGAAAACCCTCATTTGTGAGATAATTGAAGGTTGCAGAATATCGAATTATCCACAGCTTTCGGGCGCCCCTCCATGCAAGAAAGATCGCCCGCAGCGGCTGCCAGTGATGCGGCGCCTTCTCTCTGGTCGGCCTGCCAGGACGTTCTGGCGCAAGAGCTGCCGGAGCAGCAGTTCAACACCTGGATCAAGCCGCTGACGGCCCAATTCGCGCCCGACGACGCGCGCTTGACCTTGTTTATCGCCAACCGCTTCAAGCTGGACTGGGTGCGCGCGCAGTACGCTAGCCGTATCGCCGCCGTTCTGGAGCGCCTGCACGACCGCCCTGTTCGAGTTGAGTTAGCGCTTGCTCCTCGTTTGAATTCGATAAAGCAAGGATCTGATTCGCCATCAGCGCCAGAGGTGGATGCTGTTGCCTCGACGCCGGAAGCGGTCGATCGGGGCGCTGAGGCCGAGGCCGCTGAAGCGCAGCAAGCCCATGCGCAGCGCCACCGCTTGAACACGGCCCTGACTTTTGACACCCTGGTCGAGGGCTCCGCCAACCGCATGGCGCGTGCTGCTGCGCTGCATGTGGCGGGGGCGCCGGGTCGGCTTTACAACCCGCTTTTCATCTACGGTGGTGTGGGCTTGGGCAAGACACACCTGATGCACGCGGTGGGCAACCAGTTGCTCGCCGTCAAGCCAGATGCGAAAGTTCTCTACATCCACGCAGAACAGTTTGTTTCCGATGTGGTCAAGGCCTACCAGCGCAAGACCTTCGACGAATTCAAGAACCGCTACCACTCGCTGGACTTGCTGCTGATCGACGACGTGCAGTTCTTCGCCAACAAGGACCGGACGCAAGAAGAATTCTTCAACGCTTTCGAGGCGCTGTTGGCCAAAAAGAGCCACATCGTCATGACCAGCGACACCTACCCCAAGGGGCTGGCGGACATCCATGAGCGGCTGGTGTCGCGCTTCGATTCGGGCCTGACCGTGGCACTGGAGCCGCCCGAGCTGGAAATGCGCGTGGCCATTCTGATCAACAAGGCGGCCGGCGAAGGCGCCGACATGCCGGAAGAGGTCGCGTTCTTTGTTGCCAAGAACGTGCGCTCGAACGTGCGCGAACTGGAAGGCGCGTTGCGCAAGATCCTGGCCTATTCGCGCTTCAACCAGAAGGAAATCTCCATCCCGCTGGCGCGTGAAGCGCTGCGCGATCTGCTGTCGATCCAGAACCGCCAGATCAGCGTGGAGAACATCCAGAAAACCGTGGCCGACTACTACAAGATCAAGGTGTCGGACATGTACAGCAAGAAGCGCCCGGCCTCGATCGTGCGACCGCGCCAGATTGCGATGTACTTGGCCAAAGAGTTGACGCATAAAAGCTTGCCTGAAATCGGCGAGCTGTTCGGGGGGCGCGACCACACCACCGTGCTGCACGCGGTGCGCAAGATCGCGGCCGAACGCCAGCAGCTGACCGAACTGAACCAGCAACTCCACGTGCTGGAGCAGACGCTGAAAGGCTGAAAAGAGCTGACACAAAAACGGCGACAATACGGGGTTGACATTCGCGCACGCGCGCGCGTGATACGAAGTATCTCCATCGACCTGTGGTGGCCCCTGCGCTGCCCGCCAAGACGAGCCCTGACGAGGAAGACATGATTGTTCTGAAGACCACCCAAAACCAATTGCTGGCTGCGCTTCAGTCCGTGTCGGGCATCGTCGAGCGGCGCCACACCTTGCCGGTGCTGGCCAACGTGCTGTTGCGCAAGACGGGCGAGACGATCCAGCTGACCACGAGCGACCTGGAAATCCAGATCCGCACCAACGCCGAGCTGGGCGGTGACGCTGGCAACTTCGCCACCACTGTGGGCGCGCGCAAACTGATCGACATCCTGCGCACCATGCCGGCCGACCAGACCGTGAGCCTGGAATCGCAGCAGGCCAAGCTGGTGCTCAAGGGCGGCAAGAGCCGCTTCACGCTGCAGACGTTGCCGGCCGAAGACTTCCCACTGGTGCAGGAAGCGCCCAACTTCGGGCCCGCGTTCCAGGTGCCGCAAAAGACGCTCAAGCAACTGCTGGACCAGGTGGCTTTCGCCATGGCGGTGCACGACATCCGCTATTACCTGAACGGCATTCTGTTCGTGGCCGAAGGCCGCCAACTGAGCCTGGTCGCCACCGATGGTCACCGTCTGGCCTATACCGGCGCCACGCTCGACGTGGAAGTGCCCAAGCAGGAAGTGATCCTGCCGCGCAAGACCGTGATCGAGCTGCAGCGCCTGCTGTCCGACGCCAGCGTGCCCGAAGGCCAGGAGGCGCCGATGATCGAAATGCAGTTCGCCGGCAACCAGGCCAAGTTCAGCTTCGGCCACATGGAATTCGTGACCAAGCTGGTCGAAGGCAAGTTCCCCGACTACAACCGCGTCATTCCCAAGGCCCACAAGAACGCCGTCACCCTGGGGCGCGCGCCGCTGCTGGCCAGCCTGCAGCGCACCGCGATCCTGACCAGCGAGAAGTTCAAGGGCGTGCGCCTGAACGTCGAGCCCGGCCTGCTGCGCATTGCGTCCAACAACGCCGAGCAGGAAGAGGCCGTGGACGAACTCGACATCGACTACGGCGGTGACGCCATCGAGATCGGCTTCAACGTTACCTACCTGATTGATGCGCTGGCCAACATGGGCCAGGACATGGTCAAGATCGAGCTGCAGGACTCCAACAGCTCGGCCCTGGTGACGATCCCTGAGAACGCGCAATTCAAGTACGTCGTGATGCCGATGCGCATCTAACAATGCTACTGATTTGAGAGCTGCTTGCGCTCTGAACCCGCCGGCTCCGGCGGGTTTTGACCTTTAAAAGTGCGAAAGAACGACATGACCGACCCCAACCAAAACCCCGACCAACCGCGCCAACCCCAGGCGCCGCGTGGCGCCGACGGGTATGGCGAAGGTGCCATCCAGATCCTTGAAGGCCTGGAAGCCGTGCGCAAGCGCCCTGGCATGTACATCGGCGACACCAGCGACGGCACCGGCCTGCACCACCTGGTGTTTGAGGTCGTCGACAACTCCATCGATGAAGCGCTGGCGGGTTTCTGCGACGACATCGTCGTCACCATCCACAGCGACAACTCGCTCAGCGTGGTCGACAACGGCCGCGGCATCCCGACGGGCGTCAAGATGGACGACAAGCACGAGCCCAAGCGCTCGGCCGCTGAAATCGCCCTGACCGAATTGCACGCCGGTGGCAAGTTCAACCAGAACAGCTACAAGGTCTCAGGCGGCCTCCACGGCGTGGGCGTCAGCTGCGTAAACGCGCTGTCCAGCACGCTGCGCCTGACCGTGCGCCGCGACGGCAAGAAGCACGAGTTGGAATTCAGTCGCGGCTTCGTGCAGGACCGCGTGCTGGAGCAGGTCGACGGCTTTGAAATTTCGCCGATGAAGATCACGGGCGACACCGAAAAGCGCGGCACCGAAGTGCGCTTTCTGCCCGACACCGAGATCTTCAGAGAAAACAACGAGTTCCACTACGAGATCCTCAGCAAGCGCCTGCGTGAACTCAGCTTTCTGAACAACGGCGTGCGCATCCGCCTGATCGACGAGCGCAGCGGCAAGGAAGACGACTTCTCGGGCGCCGGCGGCGTCAAGGGCTTTGTCGACTTCATCAACACCGGCAAGCGCGTGCTGCACCCCAACGCCTTCCACGCCACGGGCACGCGCCCGGCCGATTCGTACGGCGGCATTCCCGGCACCGATATCGGCGTCGAAGTCGCCATGCAGTGGAATGACGGGTACAACGAACAGGTCTTGGCCTTCACCAATAACATTCCTCAGCGCGACGGCGGCACACACCTGACCGGGCTGCGCGCGGCGATGACGCGCGTGATCAGCAAGTACATCGCCGACAACGAGCTGGCCAAGAAGGCCAAGGTCGATGTGTCGGGCGACGACATGCGCGAAGGCCTGACCTGCGTGCTGAGCGTGAAGGTGCCCGAGCCGAAATTCAGCAGCCAGACCAAGGACAAGCTGGTCAGCTCCGAAGTGCGCGCGCCGGTGGAAGACATCGTTGCCAAGTCGCTGGCCGAATACCTGGAGGAGCGCCCGAACGACGCCAAGATCATCTGCGGCAAGATTGTCGAAGCCGCCCGCGCGCGCGAAGCTGCCCGCAAGGCGCGCGAGATGACGCGCCGCAAAGGCGTGCTGGACGGCTTTGGCCTGCCCGGCAAGTTGGCCGACTGCCAGGAAAAAGACCCGTCGCAGTGCGAGATCTACATCGTCGAGGGCGACTCCGCCGGTGGCTCCGCCAAGCAAGGCCGCGACCGCAAGTTCCAGGCCATCCTGCCGCTGCGCGGCAAGATCCTGAACGTGGAGCGCGCGCGCTATGAAAAGCTGCTCAGCAGCAACGAGATCGTCACGCTGATCACTGCCCTGGGCACCGGCATCGGCAAGACCGCGGTCGAATCCGGCAAGAGCGCGGCCGACGACTTCAACATCGACAAGCTGCGCTACCACCGCATCATCATCATGACCGACGCGGACGTAGACGGTGCGCACATCCGCACGCTGCTGCTGACCTTCTTCTACCGCCAGATGTCCGAGCTGGTCGAGCGCGGCCACATCTACATCGCCCAGCCGCCGCTGTACAAGGTCAAGGCCGGCAAGGAAGAGCTGTACCTGAAGGACGATTCGGCACTCGACGCCTTCCTGATGCGTATCGCACTGAAAGACGCCGTGGTCCACACCGGCGGCGCAGAGCCGCAGGCGCTGACCGGTGACACGCTGGCCGAGCTGGCGCGCAAATACCAGGTGGCCGAATCGGTCATCGGCCGCCTGTCGGTCTTCATGGACCCGGAAGCGTTGCGCGCCATTGCCGGCGGCGTCGCGCTGAACCTGGACACGGTCGAAAGCGCCGAAGCCAGCGCCATCGCGCTGCAGCAAGCGCTGGCGGCCCTGCACACCAATGGCAGCGCGCCCGAAGTGGCGAGCGAATTCGACGTGCGCACCGACAAGCCGATCCTGCGCATCAGCCGCACCCACCACGGCAACATCAAGAGCAGCGTGATCACGCAGGACTTTGTCCACGGCGCCGACTACGCCGCGCTGGTCGAAGCCGCGCAGACCTTCAAAGGCCTGCTGGGCGACGGCGCACGCGTCACCCGCGGCGAAGGCGAGCGCCAGCGCGAACAGGCGGTGGTCAACTTCCGTGACGCCATGCAATGGCTGCTGTCGGAGGCGGAGCGCACCACCAGCCGCCAGCGCTACAAGGGCCTAGGCGAGATGAACCCCGAGCAGCTGTGGGAAACCACCATGGACCCGGCCGTGCGCCGCCTGCTGCGGGTGCAGATCGACGACGCCATCGAAGCCGACCGCGTGTTCACCACGCTGATGGGTGACGAGGTCGAGCCGCGCCGCGACTTCATCGAAACCAACGCGCTGCGCGCGGTGAACATCGACGCGTAAGGCGCTGGGCCGCGCGCCGCCCGTGCAACGCGGCGCGCGCGGTTGGGGCTGGCTTGACGTGGGCTTGGAGGCCTTTTGAGGCGCTGGCCCTAGAGCAGTCTGCGCGACCAGCTATAAAAAATAGAGTAAACCGTTTGGGTCTGTTGCGCTCGGCGTGGCGTCGGCGTCCCCCGCTGGCGCAGCGCTCAGCGCGCGGTTACAGCGGAAAGCGCTGCTGCAGCCAGGGCAGGATCGCGGCCATCTGCTCCAGCACGGGGGCGTTCGGGTCTTCGCCTTCTTCCGGCTCGAAATAGTGCAAGCGGTTGGGGAAGTCGTGGCGCGTCTTGTCGACACTCGCCAGCGCGCCGAAGATCGCCTGCGTATGACTGGGGTAGACGTCCAGGTCCCTGCCGGCATGGATGACGATGACGGGCTCGGTCACCGCTTGTGCGGTTTTCAGCACGTCGGCACGGCTGCTGATGCCCGACCAGGTCGATAGCCAGGCGTCCGGCGTCAGGATGCGGGCAAAGCCCAACAGCTGAAAGTTCATGATGTCCGGCCGGTTGCTCAGCAGGCAGCCGTAGTCGCGCGCGCTCGGGTCCAGCCGGTTGTCGACGTAATGCAGGTTGGCCATGGTGCGCTGGGTGACCATGACGGGCGTGTGGTTGGCGCCCTGCAGTGCGGCGCGTTGGGCGGCAAAGGGCAGTTGGTCGAACGCGGGGAAGCGGCACACCGCTTCATGGCGCTGCCGTTCGGCAATCATGGCGCGCGCTAGGTCATCGATGCGCTGGACACGTGCCAGTTGGGCCGCGCGGTAGCGGGTGACGAACTCAGGCGTGTAATGCGTCCATTGCGGCGCGGGCTGAAAGCCGTTGGCCGGGTCGTACATGTCCAGCGACGCATCGGTCAGCAGCGGGTTGTGTTCGTCCACGACCGACGGGTCGATGGTCCCGTTGATCACGTTGCCTTGACCGGTGTGGGCCGCGCTGACGATCATGCCATCGAACGGTGGCATGGCGACGTCGGCCAGCGGGATCGGGCGCCCGCCGGGCGTCAGCTTCAAGCGTGCCGACGGCGCCGCCTTCGCCTGCTGCTGGTAGAAGCAGCCGAGCGAGCCGCCGCCCGAATTGCCCAGCCAGACGACCTGCTCCACCCCGCGCTCGTCGCGCAGCCATTGCACGTAGGCGGCCACGTCCATCAGCAACTGCTCGTGCACGCAGTTGGTGTCGTTGTTGTGCGATCGGACATTGGCGCCCACGCACAGGTAGCCGGCGCGCACCAGGGCGGGAAAAGCGTAGTGGCGCGAAAAGTCGACCCGTTGGTGTGCGGCGATGACGGCCACACGTGGGCGCGGGTGGTGGCGTGGCGCCCAGGCCAGGCCGCGCACCTGCACGCCGTCGTGCGCGTCCAGCACCAGCGATTCGACTTGCGCAAAGTCGTCGACCGGCTCGCGAAACCGGATCCAGCTGGCGCGCCAGTACTTGCTGTCGAGGGTGCGGGAGCTCATCGGAGAAGTCCTTGTCGCGCCGTGGCGTTCGGGCCCAAAGGGCCGCCGCCTGAGGGCGCCGCTCAGCGGTCGAAAGTCAGACCCGAACGCTTGACCAGCGCCGCCCAGTTGGCGCTGTCGCGCTTCATGTCGGCCATGAAGGCATCGCCCTCGGCGAAGTTGTTCATCATGTCCAGGGCTTCCAGGCGCGTGCGCATGGCGGGCTCGTTCAGGATGGCCTTGAACTCGGCCTTCAGCCGCGTCGCGATGGGCGCGGGCAAGCCGGGCGGCGCCAGAAAGCCGTACCAGCCGACCCAGCCGAAGTCGTCCACGCCTTGCTCAGCAAAAGTAGGGATGTTGGGCGCAGATTTGGCGCGCTGAGGCGCGCTGATCCCCACCGGCACCAGTTTGCCGGTTTGCAGGTAGGGTTTCGCGCCCGCCATGGTCGCCAGGGCCATGTCGATCTGGCCGCCCAGCAGGTCGGTCAGCGCGGCGGGTTCGCCCTTGTAGGGCACCGAGAGAAGGCCCAGGTTACGGTGCTTGTTGAACGCCTCCATCACGACCTGCGTGCCGGTGGCGGTGGCACCGAAGCTCCACTTCTTGCCGGGCGCCAGGCGCAGCAAATCGGCTGCGTTGTGGACGCCCAATTCGGGTCGCACCACCAGCAACGTGACCACCGCGCCGATGCGCGTCAGCGGCGTGAAGTCGAATGGGTCGTAGCCGATCGACTTGTACTGGATGGGCGCCTGGATGTGCTGCGTCAGCGTTAACAGGATGGTGTAGCCGTCGGCCGGCGCACGCGCCGCTGCCACAGTGGCGATGGCGCCGTTGGCGCCCGGTTTGTTTTCCACAATGACGGGCTGGCCCAGCCGCGTCGACAGTCGCGTGCCGAACTCGCGTGCCAGGATATCGCCGGCGCCGCCGGCCGCGGCGGGCGTGAGGATGCGGATCGGCCGGCTTGGCCAGGCGGTGTCATCGGCAAAGGCCGGGGCGGCCATCGTCGCCGCAGCGGCCAGCAGCAGGCCCAGAAGAGTGCGCTTGTCCATGGGTGAAAAGTGGGGTGGTGTGGTTGGGGCGGCAGCGGCGGCGAGAAGCGTGCATCGCAGTACGTCAGCGGCAGCGGCATCCGAGGCTGGGTGATGTTTACTTCGCTATCTAATAATTTAGATCAAGGTCTGGCGAGGCGAATCGGGGTTTTCCCGCTGCCCATCGTGCGGGGAGACGGGCTACTTAGCGCGCGCGAGGTGGCTGCAGCGGCGGGGGGCGGCCGTTCGGTCGTCGACCGGGGGGACGCTTTCCGGCGCATGGACCTGTCTTCGTGCTGCCGTCGGTGGCGAAGGCGCGCCCGACACGCGCTGGGATCGTGCGGAGACTTTCGGACGTATCGCGGTTGAGCCCAGGAACAGATTGCGCAGACAGCTCCTGAATCAGGAGCAACTGCTTGCTGGACCCCCACGCACCGCTGCTGCGCGCGCTGCGTGGCTGGGTGCGCGCTCGCCCTTCGTGGCGCTGCGCCCCGCGGGTCCTCGTATCAGCAGCCCCGCCGCTAGAACGGCAGTACCCGGTCCCCCAGACGCGCATCCGGCGTGCAGCGCGTGCCAATCGGCTCCCAGCCTTCGCGCACCACCACCTGGTCGGTGTCGTGGCAGAACTCGATGCGGCGCGCGCTGGGGGCGTGCCGACGCACGAAGGCTTCGATGTCGCCCGGCAGGCTGAACTGGAAGGCCATGCCCAGTTGCACGTCTTCCGGGTGGTCGTCCAGGTGCACCAGGGGCAGCAGGCTGCCGACCAGCTTGGTCAGGTGCGAATCGATGGCGATAGGTTTGGGGTTGTAGCCGGCTTGGCGCAGCCAGGTCTGCGCTTCGCTGCGCAGCGCGGGGCCGTCGGGCAGCGGTGCCCAGGCGGTGGCCAGCAGCTCGGCCACCCACTGGTTGCAGTTCTGGTAGCGCGTGCTGAACGGGTAGGCGTTGGCGCTGTAGGTGGCGGCCAACAGGCGGCTGACGCGCGGCATATCCAACGCGGCTTCGCGCAGGCGACGCGCGTCGTCTGCGGGCAGCAGCACGATGGAGACGTAGGCCAGATCGGGCGCCTCGGCGCTCATCAAAAAGCCGGCCAGGCCTTGGTCAAACAGGCGTGGGCGGCCTTGGTCGCAGTCGTAGTACAGCTGGCGCACCGTCCACGGGATGTCGCCTTCGCCGTCCGAGCGCAGCAGGACGCCACCGTGCGAATAGTTGAGCTGAAAGCGCGACAGGTCCAGCCCGCTGCGGCCGATGAGGGCGACGTCTTCGCCGCTGGCTTGCAGCGTTTTGCGGATCACCGACGCGAATTGCAGCACGCGGTCCTGCTGGCGCGCGGTCTGCGGCGCGGTGTTGCCGCAAAACTGCATCGACAGGCCACGCGCGGGCTCGCCCTCGGCGGTGGCGGGCAGGGCGCTGGCGCGGGCGGTGCCGAAGGCGAGGGCGCAGGCGGCGGTCAGCGCAGCCGCGGCCCAGCGCAGGGGCGCGCCCGGCGCGCCGCCGGTGAAACGGCGACGGGCACGAAAAAGCCCGCGCGGGCGGGTCGCTGCGCGGGCGTGGGGGAAGCGCTCGGTGCTGGACGCGCTGGGGCGGGCCGGCACGCTTCAGCGCGTGATCGGGCGCGAATCCAATTCGGCCATCCAGGCGTCGGCCACCACCAGGAAGAAGGGGTCCTGCGATTGCGCCCGGGTGAACTGCACGCCGTAATCGCGGCGCGTGGCCTGTACCACGTCACCGGCAACGGGCGTTTGGCCGCCAAAGGCCTCGGTCGGCACGGTCAGGGCGAAGGGCTGGGCGCCTTCAACTTGCGGCTCCAATTGCAGGCGCAGCGTGTTGGCGTCGGCCGCGGGCTGCACGCCGGCAACGCGGTAGGCGCCGTCTTGCACCATGGCGGTCTTGTCCTTCGTTTTGTCCTTGTCATCGCTGCTGCTGTCGCTCAGGCTATCGATCGAGCCGGACGAGCCCTTGAGCGAGGCCGAACCCGCGCTGCTGGCCGACGAGCCCGAAGAGGCCAGACCGGTGGCCATGGCCGGCGCCAGCGCCAGGCAGGCCGCGGCCGCAACCGCGGCGCGGAGAAGATTCAAGGACATCGTGGGCTCCCGAAAGAAGTTGAAATGGAGGGCGGCGGCAAAGGCCGTGGGCGCCAAAAAAGTTGGTGCGCACTTGCAAGGAAAGCCCTTTGTCCCGGCCATTGCGCCAAACGACGACGCCAACGGCCAACGGAGGCTAACACAGGGTTTGCCCCGATTCAATCGGCGCGGCGGCCTTTTTGGCGCGCAGGATCGCGGCCAGGACAAGGCTGTCAAATCGCGGTCTTTGGCGCGTCCATCTGCCCTGTGCAAGCCCGCGCTCGCCGGCATCAAGCCGGTCGCCTCGCCACGAGGAAGGCGCGCATGTCCTTGCGCCGCGTCCCGTGCCGCTCTGTCGCGATGACGGTGAGGCCCTGGCGCGCCAGGGCGGCCTGGAGCTGGTCTTCGTTGAAGCAGCTCAGTGCCGGCGCCTTGCCGATCAGGCGCAACAAGGGCGCGGCCACGTGGCCGATCAGCGGGTTCATTTCTCCGATGCAAGGCGTTTTGGAGATGAACAAGCCGCCCGGCCGCAGCGCCTGCACCACCGTGCCCAGCGCCCGGTCCAGGTCGGTGGTCAGGTGCAGCAGGTTGAAGGCCAGCACGGCGTCAAAGGTGGCGTCCGCCAGGCCCTGCGCCTCGGCGTCCGCCACGGCAAAGCGCAGTTGCGGCGTGGGCTGCTGCGCCAGCTTTTCGCGGGCGATGGCGATCATCTCCGGCGACACATCGGTCGCCAGGTAGCGCCGCGTGTGTGGCGCCAGACGCAGCGCCGTGCTGCCGGTGCCGCAACCCAGCTCGAGCACGCGGTCGCCCGCGTTCAACAGGCCTTGCACGCGGTGCAAGGTGTGCTCGTAACCCGCCGGATCCGCGATCGGGTCGGCCGCGTACTTGCGCGCGGTGCGGTCCCAGAACAGAGCTTTGTCCGCCGCCGAACGGCCGGGGGACGAGGGCGGGGGCGCCGAAGGGCGCGGAGCGGTGACAGGTGACGACATGGAGGCAGGCCAGCGAGAAGCAAAGGACAACGCATGCTATCCATGCACGAATGCAAGGTAAATCGCGTTAAATTGCAGACAACCTATACGTTGATGCATGGATAACCTCGACTGGAACCAGCTGAAGGCTTTCTTGGAGACGGCGCAGACCGGCTCCTTGTCGGCCGCCGCCCGCAAGCTCGGGCTGACCCAACCCACGCTGAGCCGCCAGGTGGCGGCGATCGAGCGGCGCATGGGCGTGACCCTGTTCGAGCGCGTGGGCAAGGCCATGGTGCTGACGCCCACGGGGCAGGACCTGCTGGCGCACGCGCGCGCCATGGGCGCCGCGGCGGCGGCTTTGGGCCTGGCCGCCAGCGGGCGCTCGCAGGCGGTGGGCGGCGTGGTGTCGGTGTCGGCCAGCGACGCCGTGGCGACCTACCTGCTGCCGCCGCTGTTGCGCCAGCTGCGCGCGCAGGCGCCGCGCATCGCGGTGGAGGTGATTTCGTCCAACACGGTCAGCGACCTGCTGCGGCGCGAGGCCGACATCGCCATCCGCCACGTCCAGCCGGCGCAGCCCGAGCTGATCGCGCGGCGGGTGCGCGAGACCAGCGCCAGCTTTTACGCGTCGCAAGACTGGGTCCGCGCGCACGGCCACCCGCGCCGAGCGCAGGACGCGGCGCATTTGACCTTTGTCGGCTTCGACCGCGCCGGGTTTTACCAGCAGTACCTGGCGTACCTGCGGCAACACGGGCTGCATCTCGGCGAAGACAACTTCAGCTGTTACGCCGACCACAGCACCGCCCATTGGGCGCTGGTGCGCCAGGGCCTGGGCATTGGCGCCATGATGGACGATATCGCCCAAGGCACGCCCGGCGTCGTCCGCGTGCTGGAGGAGCTGCCGTCGGTGCCCATTCCGATCTGGCTGGTGTCGCACCGCGAACTGCGCACGTCCCGGCCGATCCAGACCGTGTTCGAGGCGCTGGCGCAAGGCTTGGCGCAGGCGCCTGGGGCCAGCCCGGATTGACTCTGCGGGCAGCGCTTTTCGGACCCTCGGGCGGACTGGGGCGCCGCTCGGCCTGGCCCCGCGCCGTCACCCGGCCCGGTACGCCTGCGGCGCTTCGGCGGCGTCCAAACCCTGCATCACCTCCAGCGCCAGGCACAGGTCCTGCCAGGCCTTGGCCTTGTCGGCCAGGGCGCGCAACAGGTAGGCGGGGTGGTAGGTGACGATGACGGGCACGCCTTGGTAGTGGTGCACGCGCCCGCGCAGGCGGCCGATCGGCTCGGTCGTTTGCAGCAGCGACTGCACAGCGAAGCGGCCCATGGCCAGGATGACGCGCGGCTGCACCAGCGCGACCTGGCGGCGCAGGTACGGCTCGCACTGCGCGATTTCGTCGGGCTGCGGGTTGCGGTTGCCGGGCGGACGGCACTTGAGGACGTTGGCGATGTAGACGTCGTTTTTCAAGTGTTTTTGGCCTGCGGCCCTAGAACCATCTGCGCGGCCAGCTTCTGATTCGATAGCGCCATCTTCCGGCGTGCGCGTCAGGCCCAGTGCGGCCAGCATCTGGTCCAGCAGCTGACCGGCCTGGCCAACAAAGGGTTCGCCACGCCGGTCTTCCTGCTCGCCCGGCGCTTCGCCCACCACCATCCAGCGCGCGCGTGTGGCACCGACGCCGAACACCGTCTGCGTGCGCGTGCCGCACAGCGCGCAAGCGTGGCAGGCGGCGACGGTGGCCTGCAGCGTGGGCCAGTCCATCTGGTCGACGCCGGGTGGTGGTGGGACGAGGGCGATGGGCGCTTCGCCGGCCGCGCCCGGGGCGTGTGCTGGGCTACGACTGGGCCGTGGGGGTTCGACCGCGGCAGGTGCCGGTGCAGGCGCCGCGGGCGCTGGCGGGCGCGCCACTGGCGCCGTGGCGGGTGCTGCCATCGGCGCGGCAGCAGGCGCGCTGGGCGCGGCCGTTGAATTCGCCGATTCAAGGTCTTTTGTGCCGCCAGCCCTACTCCCATATGCGCGGCCAGCTTCTGATTCGATAGCATCCGACGCTGCCGGCGCGCTCGGGCGCGTCCACAGCTTGACGCCCATTTCGGCCAGCATGGCGCGCTGGCGCGCATCCAGTTGCAAAGTCATTCAACAGCCCTTCGCGCTGCGGGCTGCGGGCAGATCGCTTGGGAGCGGCCCGGCGCGATCATGGCGCGGCCACCCGCAGGCTCATGACGACGGCGTCTTCGCGCTCGCCGTGGGCGGCGGGGTAGTAGCGCTTGCGCAGGCCAACGCGCGCAAAGCCGCGCCGCAGATACACCTGCTGCGCGCGCGCGTTGCTGAGGCGCACCTCCAGCCACACCCATTCGGCCTGGTGGCCGCGCGCCCACAGCGCCAGCGCGTCCAGCATCAGCAGCGCCCAGCCCTGGCGTTGGTAGTCGGGCGCCACGGTGATGTTCAGCAGGTGCACCTCCTGGTAGCCGGGCATGGCGACGAAGTAGCCGATCAGCGTGTCGTCCGCCAGCAGGCACTGCGCCAGGTGACCGGCGCTGAGCGTGTCCAGGAAGTTGCCGCGCGACCAGGGGTGGCTGTAGGCGCGCTGTTCGATGGCCATGACGGCGTCCAGGCGCGCCGCCGTCATCGGCTCCAGCCGGGCTTCGGGCGCGGCGGTGCGCACGCCGAGGGGCGTGGCGGTCGGGGCGGGCGTGGGCAGGGCGCTCATGGTGGGTTGAAGGGCGGCGCTGGCGCGGTCAGCGCACGCCGCCGCGGGCCAGGCGCTCGGCCGTGGTCTGTGCGACTTTATCGCGGATGTACAGCGGCAGCGCCTGCGCCGCGTCCACCGCATGGCCGGCGGCCAGCAGTGTCGGCGTCAGGTCCAGCAACGCGCTGGCGGTGGGCCGCGCGTCCCGCCGTGGCCAGTCGGCCAGCGTGGCGGGCAGGCGGTCACCGTACGCCGCGAAGGCGTTGCCGGCCAGCACCCAGCCGGCGGCGGCGCTGGCGTCGGCCGGCGCCTGCAACGCCTCGGGCGGGCCGACCACCATGTCGCTCAGCGCCTGCCAAGCGCCGGTGGCGCCGTCCGCTTGGTACGCGGCGCTGTACAGCTCGTTCATGCGCGCGTCCAGCACGGCCAGCACGCGCGTGGCGCCGTGGCGGCTGCGCGCGTCTTGCGCCACGGCCAGCAGCGTGTCGACTGGCAGCACCGGCACGCCCGCGCCGTAGGCAAAGCCCTGCGCCACCGCGCAAGCCGTGCGCAGCCCGGTGAAGGAACCCGGCCCGCGCCCGAAGACGATGGCGTCCAGGCTTTTCAGCGGCAGGTCGGCCTGGGCCAGCAGCGCGCGCACCAGGGGGATCAGCGTGGCCGACGACTGCGCGCCGCCTTCGCCGTCCTGCGTGAAGCGCTGGTCGCCGTGCTGCACGGCCACGCTCAGGCGGTCGGAGCTGGTGTCGAAGGCCAGCAGGCGCAGGGGGGAAGCGGTTTCTGATGCCAAATCAGCCTCCGGCCCTAGAGGAATCTGCGCAGGCAGCTCCCAAATTGGGAGCGTTTGTTGCCGCCGGCTGCGCCGCACGCACGCCAAACAGAATGCCGGCCGTGACCAGCGCCAGGCCGGCCAGCAGGTTCCAGCCCAGCGGCTCGCCCAGCAGCAGCACCGCGCCCATGGCCGACAGGCCGGGCACCAGGGCGGTGATCATGGTCGAGCGCACGGGCCCGAAGGCGCGCACCATCTGCACGAAGGTGATGCCCGAAATGACGACCGACCCGACGCCCTGGAACAGCGTCTGGAACGCGATCTCGCCCCACGGCGCGCTGCCCAGGTGCGTGGTCAGCACGCCGGTCTGCGTCAGCAGCACGAACAGCGGCACGTAGGTGACGAAGGCGAAGGCGGTGATGGCGATGGTGGCCTGCACCGGGTCCAGGTGGAACTTGCGCGCCAGCACGCCGTACACGGCCCAGCAGAAGGCCGCGCCCATGAAGATCAGGTCGCCCTTCCACACCTCGCCGCCGTTCAGCGCCGCCAGCAGGCTGCCGCCGCCCACCAGCAAATCGCCCGCGACGATGCACAGCAGGCCCAGCGCGCGCGCCGGCGTGATGTGATCGCGCAGCAGCACGGCGGCCAACAGCGCCGTCCACAGCGGCAGGCTGCCCGGCATCAGCACCGACGCGTGCGCCGCCGGCGCATAGAAAAAGCCGGCGTAACACAGCACGGCGTACAGCGGCCCGCCAAACAGCCCGCACAGCACCGTCATGCGCAGCGGCAGCGGCGACAGCCCGCCCAGCGAGCCAGTCGGCGCGCCCGCGCGGCGCGCAGCGCGCGTCAGCCACAGGCCCCAGGGCAGCAGCACCGCGCTGGCGCCCAGGATGCGCAGCAAGGCAATGTCAAATGGGAGCAGGGTGCGCCCGGCCGAGGCGCGTCCGATGATGATGAAGCCCGTCCAGATCGCCACCGTGACCACGGCGGCCACGGCGCCGAGCTGGCGAGAGGTCAAACGCATGGCGGCGATTATCGGGCCGCCGCCCCTTCCGGCGCTGCCGCAGGGTTGCCCAGCCGTGCCCGCCCGCCACCGCCGCGACGCACGGCGCGATTAGACTGCGGGCGCATGAAGTTCCCGATCGCATCCCCCGCGCGCGGCCGTGCAGCGCGCGCGGCCGCCTGGCTGTTGGCCTGCGCCTGGCCCGCGGCCTTCGCGCCCTCTGCCGCCGCCCAGGGCATCCTGCCGCCTGAAGTGGTGCAGGCCCTGGCCCGCGCCAACGTGCCCGAAACCGCCGTCGCCATGGTCGTCGCGCCCCTGCCGCCGCCGCCCGGCGCGGTGGGCCACGCGCCGGCGGGCGCCAGCCCGTCTGGTGAGCGC